>DEML01000046.1 GCA_002359185.1 Planctomycetaceae bacterium UBA2671 | reverse complement strand
TTACAGGGTTATGCAGGGACGACCAATTAGTCCCATTTTCTATGTCGTGGATAGATAAGCAGGCGTCACATGCAAGTTTCCGGTTTTAATATTTTGGGCATATGTCGTTCTGTGGTCACCGTCTTTTTACTGATGAATTCATTAGATTTCAGAACGGTTTCCGCACAAGAAGTGGAGGATAAAAAGGGAGTTTTTGAGATCGATGAGTCTGCACAGTTATTGTTTTCTTCGATCTGGGTCGAGCGGGATAAAATTCGGCAAGCTCGCTGCACTGTCACAGAGTACGACGTGCTAACCGATGGTCAGCAACAACTCCTGCAAACGATTGAACTGGTCATTGATGCGGACCATGGCTCACTAAAAGCAAAAGCGAATAATTCAACAGACCCTACCCTTTCCAACATTTGGATCGAAACCCCAGATCTGGTTGTTCAATATGTTCCCCATCATAAATCCATGGGACTTAGACCTCCAACCGACGCCCGTGAAAACATTCGCCCGCGTGAATTTATCGATCCTCGTTCATTGGGGATTGCCTCACGTGTGGAACTGACTCAAAAAACCTATCCGGAACTTAAAATGGGGTTTAACAAATTACTCGATGGGAGTTTTCAATTCAAAACGAACACAACAAATAAAGGGCAGGAAGTACTCCGAATAATATCTGAGAAATTCCATTTTGAACGAGAAATCGTTTTGAACTCTGCACAGGGCTATGTCTCGGAAAAAACACTTCTCTATTATCAACCCGAAGTAAACCCACAGCCCGCCTGGTCGATGTTAACAGATTGGAAAAACTTGAATGAAGTTATGGTTCCGGTACGGAGTGAACTGATTAAACACAAGCATGATGATCGAACAATTATCGAAGTCGAATGGCATTCTCTCAACGAACCGATCTCCGCAGAAGAATTTCAATGGAAAGAAATTGTACTCCCAGAGAGAACACGAATCGTAGATGCCAGCCGGGGTCACGATAAAGAAATCACAGTCCACTATTCAGATCAGCAGGTTGGGGTACCGGGGTGGCAGGGTCAGTAGCGAAGCGAATGGCCCTGACAATCCCGCTCCGGACCCTGCCACCCACACAATTCCATTTACAATGATTACAATGATTTAGGAGTCTCCACTGGTCATTTTCATGCTGATCCTGGGTCTGGTCGTTTTGACCGCTGGGGCGGAACTTCTGGTTCGTGGTGCGTCCCGGTTGGCGATTGCGGTGGGAATCTCGCCGTTGGTTGTCGGCCTGACGGTTGTAGCCTTTGGAACCAGCGCGCCGGAGTTGGTGGTTAGTATTCAATCGACGATGTCGGGACAGCCGGATGTCGCCCTTGGCAATGTCGTGGGCAGCAATATCTTCAATGTTCTGTTCATTCTAGGTATTTCGGCACTGATCGTGCCGCTGCGGGTTTCCCAGCAGTTGATTCGGTTTGATGTGCCGCTAATGGTGGCGCTTTCAATTCTCGTGCTGATCTTTGCCTATGATGGACGAATTGGCAGACTCGATGGCCTGCTGCTCACAGTCGGACTGATCTCCTATACGTTATGGGCGATTGTGAAAAGTCGTAAAGAGCAGGCGGCCATCAAGGCTGAGTATGTAGCCGAGTTTGGAGTTGCAGAGAAGAAGTCCAGTCTCGCTAGTACTCTGCTGAACGTCATTCTTCTCGTAGTCGGACTTGGCCTGCTGGTTCTCGGCTCACGCTGGTTTGTGGGCTCTGCGGTGACGATTGCCGAGTATTTCGGCGTCTCGAAACTGGTCATCGGGTTAACAATTGTAGCGGCAGGAACCTCGCTTCCCGAAGTGGCTACTTCGATCATGGCTGCCATTCGAGGAGAACGGGACATAGCCGTGGGGAATGTGGTCGGCAGTAACATTTTTAACATCATGGGAGTACTCGGGATTTCGAGCCTTGTTTCCGCCGAGGGAGTCCAGGTTTCCGAAGCGGCATTTCAACTCGACCTTCCCGTGATGATAGCCGTCGCCGTTGCCTGCCTGCCGATCTTCTTCACCGGCCACCTGATTGCCCGCTGGGAAGGTGCGTTATTCATGACCTATTATTGTGCCTACACCGCCTCAATCATTATCGCGGCGACCAATCCCGAATTGACCGATACGTTCGCATTTGTGATGTTCGGCCTCGTAATCCCGCTCACAATCATCACACTCCTCACAGGAGTTCTCCGGCATATTCGCAAAGGCAGCAACAACGCAGAAGAGTAGAAGTTTTGCTGGTCGTAACCAGGGCCATCCGCTGGCGCTTCTGACCCTGCCACCCGCCGGGTGTCGAGTGCCGGGGTGGCAGGGGGCGAAACGGAGCGAAGCCCCCGGAAGACTCTCACAGATGCATCAGTTGCACACGTTTGGGCCATCCAATCCACAATCTCCACGTGAAAGGAGCAATCCATTTTCTCAAGCAGGAACTCAGGTCCGAATCACACTTGAGTTGGGATTTCATCCATCGCCATGATAAACTGCGATTTGTAATGATCGCTCGCAGAGAATCAGGTTCCTCAGAATGTCTACCATGACAACAAACACCACTTCCGACAACGCACTCACAAATAACACTGAGCAGGAATTGCGGGCGAGATATCTCGAAATCGCAGAAATGGCTGGCGGGCTGGCTCATGAGATTCGCAATCCACTTTCGACCATTTCGCTCAACCTCGGTGTGTTACGTGAAGAACTCGATGGAGCAGACACCCCTCGCGATCAACGGATGCTCAAACGTCTGACCGCAATTCAAACCGAATGCGATCGTCTTGAAAAGTTTCTGAACGACTTTCTGCAATTTACCCGCGTCATGGAATTGAATTGCCAGTCGGTCGATCTGTCGGAATTTGTTGCGGAGTTGATTGAATTCATCAAGCCGGAGTTCTCCCGACAAAATATCGAAATCTCCCCGCATCTGGGAACCAATTTGCCAACCGTAAAACTCGATGAAGCGTTTTTTCGTCGCGGCTTGCTCAACCTGACGCGGAATGCACAGCAGGCAATGCCTGATGGTGGCGTTCTGGAATTTCAGACCTATCTGGCAGACGATCGGGTGATTCTCGAAATTATCGATACTGGCAAGGGGATTCCCGAGAATGTGCGGGAAAAAATCTTTGACGCGTTCTTCTCGACAAAAACGGGAGGTTCCGGGCTGGGATTGCCGACCGTACGTAAGATTGTCGAGGCCCATAATGGAGAGATCCAATGTGCCAGCGAGATCGATAAAGGAACCCGATTTCGAATTACACTGCCCATCAATCCGTAGGACAGGCATCCTGCCTGTCTGTTTCGCGAGTCCATCTCGTCATGGAATGTAGTGATCGAATATTTATCACAGACAGGCTGGAAGCCTGTCCTACTATGAAGTGATACTTTCATGTCCGACGACAAACCGATTCCTGGTTCGAGCAGACGCGATCTGTTAACCGGCAAAGCAATCAAACATTCTCTCGAACGTCGCGGTCAGGAAATTGCCGATGAGCTGCTCGAATCTCAGGAGAAAACGGCTCGCGGTTCCGGAGATACCGTCCGCTTATCGACGAAAGCGATGGCGTGTGAATTCTCTCTGATTCTCAATCCGTCAGAGAATCGCCGGCAAGTCATCACTGCCTCTGATGCACTTGACATCGTTCACGAAGTGGAATCGCAGTTGACCGTTTATCGAGAAACCAGCGATCTGCTCGCCATCAATGAAGTAGCCAGTCAAGGCGGAGCCACTGTCAACGAAAACATCTTCAAATTGATCGAACTTTCCGATCAACTCGCTCAACAAACAAAGGGAGCCTTCACTCCGACAGCTCGGGCGCTCAATCTTCTCTGGAGAACAAATCGATCCTTGGGGAAAGTGCCTGAAGCGGATGAGATCGAAGTCGCTGTGAAAGCGAGCGATTTTCGGAATCTGCTGCTTGATTCTGAAAACAAGATCGTCAGTTTTCAAAACGAGTTGCTGGGACTCGACTTGAGTGGAATCGGCAAGGGTTATGCACTCGATCGGGTTGCAGATTTTCTTCAGCAGGAACAGATCGAGAACTTTCTTCTACACGGCGGACACAGCAGCATTCTGGCTCGAGGTACACACAACACGCCGTTAGGCTGGCCAGTCGGAATTCGGCATCCGCAGGCTCCCCAGAAACGAATCGCGACCATTCTCCTGCAGGATCAGGCCTTCTCTGCCAGCGGAAGCGGAGTGCAGTTCTTTCGTCATCAGGGAAAACGTTACGGTCATATTTTCGATCCCCGCACAGGCTGGCCCGTCGATCATATCCTCAATGCCGTCGTGCTCGCTCCGACAGCTGCTATCGCCGATGCCCTCTCTACTGCATTTTATGTGCTGCCTCTGGATGAATCGATCGCCTGCTGCGAACAACATCCCGAAATCGCAGCCTTGATCTTTCCCAACCCTCACGCCGGAAAACGACTCGAACCCATCTCGATCCACATCGACGAAAAACGACTCCACTGGCAATAAGCGTTCCGCTTAACCGGGGCAGTCGCATGTTCGTACACAGACTGAAAGGCTGGAGGTTGCTCCTGCAGGACGTTTTCAGTCGTAAATCTTACCAGTAAGAAGTAACAGTAGGATGCGTTGAATCGCACCTTTCTATCAGTGTTCATACACGAACATAAACAATTCGTGTCAAATTGAAAAAAGAGTGAAAGGTGCGTCGAGACGCACCCGACTGCTGTTGTATCAACTGAAGTTACAGGAGGTCTCTCAACCAGCGAACGAGCAACACGGTGACATCATCTGTGGGGCGTTTGCCTGCGCAGAAGCGATTCACATCGGCTTGTAGAAGCTCGGCTAATTCGGTGACATTGCGTTCGTGTTCCACACTGACAAAATCGAGTAGACGTTGCAGGCCGTATTGTTCTCCAGCAGGAGAAACAGCTTCGGTGATTCCATCGGTCACGACGAGCACGGTATCTCCCCGATGCAGTCGTGAAATTTTATTGACCTGCATTGTGTTATCGTTGGTCATACCGATTGGCAAGACGTTCGAATCCAGCGTTTCAATCTGTCCATCGTAACGAATGAGATACCCCTGATGACCGGCTGCGACATATTCGAAGCTGCGGAGATCCTTGTCAATCGCTGCCAGGAACATCGTCACAAATCGACGGTGCTGCGTGTCGATAACGAGAGCTTGATTAAGTCTCGTCATGACTTCCGTCAGATCGTTGTGAGAATTGGCATACGCTCTCAGATAAGCTCGAGTTTGAGCAGCCAACAACGAGGCAGCCAGATCATGACCGCTGACATCTCCCACAACAAATGCAAAACGATCATCGGCCAGACGCAGATAATCGTAATAGTCTCCGCCGACAGCTTCCGAGGCATAGGAAAAACCAGCCGCATCAATTCCGGGAACTTCCGGATGATCATCAGGCAGTAAGCTTTGCTGAATTTCCTTGGCGGCTTCCAGTTTTGAAGCCGTTTTCTCCAGTTCCATTTCTGCCCGGTAGGCATTTTTATAATCAAGCAGGAGTCCGATCAAAGGTGTGCCGTAGGCGAGTATTTTTAAATAATACGCATTGAAAAAGTTCGCATCGAACAACTCTCTCGATCCCAGCCCGGCTACCACATTCAGCAGAGCAGCCGGGATGGCGCATAACATCAGGCTGTGTGAAAACAGACTGGGGTATTTCTTCCAGAATTTCGGGAAAATCGTTGTTCCCAGAAACATCCAGAATACAAACGGAATAAGTTCCCAGGGGCGAGAAATCCAGAGTTCCGGGTACAGGGAATCCGGAACACTGACGACTGCAAAAAAATGGATGATGACGTAAGCAATCAGACCAAACAGTAAGCCCACGAGGATTAATGATCTTGCTTCGTTGATGGTCGCTTTGCGGGTTGGTGGATTTTTACGAACGATAAATGGAAGCGTACCAGCGGTGAGAATGGCAACATTAAAAGTACGTGAGATCGCCCAGGTGAACGGGATAAAGTTTTGCAGATTTTTGACCGTAAATACCAGGCGATCGGCAGCAAGAATATTGAACGCATCGAGCATCCCGGAAAAAAACAGAGCTGTGCCGATGATAGGGGTAGTGACATCCCGCTTGAGTCGAAAATGCACAATCGACAAGATGCCCGTAAAAATCGCCAGATAAACAGAAGTCCACTCCAGTATCGTATGATAGAACGGGCCTGCCATCTCATAATAGGACAGAATTGCAGTCGATGTCTTCTGATCGACTCGGGATTTTGAATTCGTCCATTCCTCCGTGTAGCTGATTCCCCAATTTCCAAACGACAGAATTGCAATAATCAGCGTCAGGATCAGGACCGTCAGAACGACAGACTTGGGAAGTCGATTCGGTTTCATGAAATTCGTCTAAGTCAGGAAATCGTCAATTTTGTAGGGAGAGAAAACATCATAACTCGAAGCATCTGGGGGCTTCGCTGCGCTACGACCTCTGCCACCCAACTGCTGAAGTTCGGGTGAAGATCGTTTCTGCAGAGGGATAAATCTTCCAATCACGACGGGCTCTCTTCAATGATCTCCGGGTCCACCTTTGTTTTTGACAACCAGCTTAACATTATTACGAAAGCGGCAGCCAGAATCGCGATGAATATGGCGGGAATCAGTTCCGTTTGAACATTAATCTCTGCAAAATTCTGGTTGATGTAAATCTTGTGTTTCAACTCTGTGATTTCAGGTGTCAGATCTTTTTGAAACGGGAACAGCTTGCGGAGGGAACCAATCATGAACCCACAAAGTGTTGCCATGGTCACGCTGGAATAATGAGTCAACAGCCATTTGAGGAGCTTGCTGAATGTCAACAGGCCTGTCAGACAACCAAGCGCAAAGATGCCAATCGTCATCAGGATGCTCGTGCTGACTTCGCCATGCAGGACACCTTTAATTAAGCCAGTAATTTCGACGTACTTGCCTAACAGAAGAAGAATGAACGCTCCACTGATGCCGGGCAGAATCATCGCACAAATGGCGACCGCTCCACAGAAAAAGAGATAACCGGAATTGTCGGGTGGAGTATGCAAGAGCGGTAAGCCGACCAGCCAGAACGCGAACGCTCCCCCGGCAATCAGAAAAAACCATTCCAGAAATCTCCAGCGGTCGACCATTAATGCCACCAGCCAGGAAGATGCTGCAATCAAGCCGTAAAATGCGGCCAGGGTGAACGTTCTCTGCTCGAGCAGAAGATAATGCATCAACCCTGCCAGGCTGATGATTCCCAGACCGATGCCGATCCCCAGTGTCACCAGAAAACGCAAATCAAGATAGTGAACCGCCTGCTTCCATTCGCCATGACGGATCAAGCCGAACAAGGTTCCATCGACCCGGCTGATCGCCCGCACGAGTCGTTCGTAAATTCCCAGGATGAGAGCGACGGTTCCTCCGGAAACTCCCGGAATAATATCTGCCCCACCCATCAAAAATCCGCGGACGACCTGAAGCAGATCAGCAGAATAAGTTCCATCTTTAGCAGCCATTGGTGTCTCGTTAATAATACCGAATCAGTAACTCAAAAAAACGAGCACGTAACGCAAAGATGTGTCACCAATCGTAATCTCGACACACTCGCTTGCGCTACGTGCTTGTAAATTGACTCTCATCCTGGAGTGCTACATACATTTAGACCATTTTCAAATGGTTTCTGCAGTCGCATGAGCAGCAAATTACCATTAAACGTTTGGTTTGCTCCTGCCGTACGTTGCAGTTCATTATTGAAAATGCTCTAGAACGGCATCGCACCACCACCGGAGGAAGGAGCAACGACGGGTGGCGGTGCTTCGATCACTGGTGCATTCGCACCACCACCTCCTGCGGCTCTGCGGGACGCATATCGAACGGTGAAGGAAGGGATAACAACCTCAGTCCCATCTGAAAGCTTCACTGTGGAACCATCGAACATGTGATCCCCTTTTCGGGAGAATGCTTTTTCCGTCATGTATTGAACATAGCCCAGCCATTGACGATCAGGAGCTGACAATCCCAGAAAATTATCTCGTTCCGGCTGAAATCCGAGGAATGTTCTGGGTAACGGTGTCAGGTGCATCGACGTCAAAACGATTGCAACTGTTAAATAACCAGTCATGACTCCCATCACCCAGCGGATCCCGTCGTGAGCCAGAGGATGAACTTCGATAAATGTCGGCATAATCCGTTCTGCCCCCAGTCGAATTGCAAAGACTGCTGCAATAAACAACAGCATGTAGGCAAGGAAATCCCACCGATTTGCCCAGGCATATCCCAGGTTCAATGTCTTATCGAGTAACACAGCCAGAGGCTCAAAGTAATTGATGGCAATGATTCCTGCGAATAACGTGCTCAGGAAAATCAAAGCCGCTCCCCAGGCCCCTTCTGAGGCGACACACCAGGCGACCAGCCCCAGAATGATCAGTAATGCAATATCAATCATATTTACTCAATCCCGATATCATCGTCGGATACTATCAAACTCAACTGCAGTTTGCAGTTTACTATAGCGGCTTTTGAAGGTTTGAAGCCTATTTTTCAGGCAAACTCCCGCTTCACTTTCGTGAAAACGGCTGTATACCCAGAAAAATCAAACCGCTTTACTTCACAACCCGCAACATCTCGTCGACCGAAGTGATCCCCTTGACCACAAGTCGTAAGCCTTCTTCACGCATATAAAGCATGCCGTTCTTGCGTGCTTCTGCTTTGATTTGTGTGATGGCGGCACTGTCTCGAATCATGTCTCGCATCCGTTCATTCAAGGCGAGCAACTCATAAATCCCGACGCGACCTTTGTAACCCAATCCGCCGCAGGCGGGGCATTGTCCTTCGGGATTTGTGGGCTGCTTGTAGAAGTTCTCAATCTTATTGGCGGGCAGATTCGCTTTCTTGAGGAACTCGGGCTTAGGCTTGTAAGCCACTTTACATTCATTGCAAAGCCGTCGAGCGAGTCGCTGCCCTAAAATTGCAGATAGTGAACTTGACAGCATGAACGGTTCCACTCCCAGGTCCATCATACGATACAACGCGGTGAAGGTTTCGTTAGCGTGAACCGTCGAGAAAACCATATGACCTGTATTCGCCGCCTGGCAGGCGATAATCGCGGTTTCTTCATCTCGAATTTCCCCAACCATCAACACATCGGGGTCCTGACGCAGCACACTTCGCAGCGAGCCAGCAAACGTCTGGCCGGCTTTATTGTTGATCTCGATCTGCGTCACGCTTTCCATCTTATATTCGATCGGGTCTTCAATCGTGATGATGTTTCGCTGATACGAATCGATTTCTCCAAGAGCCGCATAAAGAGTTGTCGACTTACCGGCTCCGGTCGGACCACATGTCAGGAACAAACCGTGTGGCTGATTGATGACTGCCAGCAGGCCATCCTGCAATTGTTTACGCATTCCCAATTGAGCCAGCGAACTGACTGAGTTCGACTGATCCAGAATACGCATGACCATTTTTTCTCCGAAGCGAGTTCCCTGCGTCGCAACACGAAAATCGATTTCCCGGAAATCCATCTCTGCTCGGAAACTACCGTCCTGTGGCTTACGTTTTTCCGTAATATCCATTGCCGAGAGGACTTTAATGATGTTCACAACATTCTGACCCACGGCTGAATCGAATGGCTCGGTCGGATACATCACCCCATCGATACGCAGTCGAACCGAAGTCTCTTCTTCTTTCGGCTCTAAGTGAACATCGGTCGCGCGTCGCAGAATCGCATCGTAGATCAGTTCTTTGGCCGACATATATCCGCGGGAACTTTCAACAGCCTTCGACCGTCCCCCTTCTTTCGATTTTCCAATGAAAGTAATCGGAGGGCCAACGGCTTGTTCGTGAACTTCCGTCGAACCGATACGAATTCCGTATTGAGCCAGTGTTCTGAGAACGACACTGCGAATATGCCGGGGGGTCATCACTTTGGCAGAGTCGGGGACTCGCTGATTTCTCTCGTAGATATAAGCTCCAATCGGTCCGCCATAGCCAATCAGCAATAAAAAGAAACCGAGCAGATAACTTGGTGAGATGAAGCAAAGAATGAAAGCCGCCAATCCTCCCAGCAACAGATTTGTCATCCAGAAAATTGGGCGAACTTTCAAGCTGGTGCTGTCCGATTGAGCCCAGCGGGAAGACAGGATCCACAGAAAGAAGATCCCCAGGACGGGAATCATTTTCCACAGACTGAAATAGAATCCATCCTGCGGAGCAGAAACACTTTGATCGCCGATGAGAATTCGCTGGTTATCCAGATGAACATTGCCGCGATAAAATCGAAACGGATTCGGGGGATAATCGCCTGCACCACGTACAGATGTTGTTACCCCAGTGGCAGTAGCAGGGGCAGTTTCGGCAGTTGCAGGAGCACCTTCCGGTGGAGCCGCTCCATTATCCTGAGCCAATGCCGTATTTCCGCAGACCACTGCGAAAAACAATAGAAGTGAGCATATCAGTTGAAAATTCATAGCAGTCGCTTATCAAGTCATTCCGGCAAGAGCCGGAAAGTATTATCTAATTCACAAAATGAGGAAATGGTAACGGTTAAAGTAATGCCGTTTGAAATCAATAAATCCTCATTTATGCAGGAACGCAACACCTGAATAGTGTAACAGTACCGCTTTATGAAAACAAAGCCTGAAAGACTGTCGGAGTTCAGGAATTTCAACACTTATTTTGCATGCGAATTTCGGGGAATAGGTTTCTTACTTTTCATTGACCTGCTCAGAGGAAATCTTCCTGAAGAAAATTTGAATTGGGGTGACCCGCTTGCACGATCCTTACTTCCAAGGCTATTTTCAATGGAATTTCTCTTCTGATCCAATAGGGATTGGAGAAGATGGTCTCCAACAAAACCGACAAATCGAACACCACGAGTGGAGTTTCATTTCCATGCTCAAGCACCAACTGATTCACCCGGAAATCAACGCCATTATTGGTCGGGCCGGACATCACAGTAAAATTCTGATTGCCGATGGCAACTACCCGGCTTCTTCGACATTAGGACCAAATGCTCAGCTGGTTTCCCTCAATCTCTCGCCTGGAATACTGACCGTCTCTCAGGTCCTGGAAGTATTGTTGACCGCGATACCTATCGATATCGTCAATACAATGGGCATCCCCGCAGACGATCCCTACGCCAGCAAGGGCGATCCGCCCGTCTGGGAGGACTATCGTCGGATCCTGAAAAACGCAAATTCCAAAGTCGAACTCGAACCGATTCAAAAGTGGGATTTCTACGAAGCAGTCGCCTCCCGAGATCTCGTGCTCACGATTCAGACTGGCGATCAGGCATTATGGGCAAACCTGCTGCTCTCAATCGGCGTTCGTCAGCCCGGGGAGTAAAGCCTGTTGGAACTCGATAAAAACCGCATCGCCCTCGGCATCAAACAACCCTGGGCGGAATTGATTCTGCGTGGCAAAAAGACCATTGAAGTTCGATCTCGATCTACGAATGTTCGTGGAACCATCTATCTCTACACATCAAAAAAAACTGCGACTGAAACGTATGCTGTCAAAGCCATTCAAGACCACGAGCTCGACAACTGCAAATTCCCTCTGGGATTAATTGTCGGTTCTGTAGAAATTGCTGAATGTCGCCTGACAACTCCCCAGGATACAGTTAAGAGTTGTTTATCGCCCTTGGAGTTGGAGAATCGATATGCATGGATCATGAAAAATCCAATCCGATTTTCGAAACCCCAACCGGTTCGATTTTTACCTTATGGCATCTGGTTTTATCCCTTTTGCAGACGGAAAGAATCTTCGGCATGAAACACCGATATGTATCTGCAGACGGATGTCGCAGTCGCCTCAAATTCTCATCTCTGCTCATCAAAGGATGTAGTCATGTATCAGAACGGAACTCAGGCGGCTCAGGCGCGCCATTTTTATGATCGCATCAGTTCGGCTTACGATACTATTTCGGATAGCAGCGAACATGAAGTTCGTGAAGCCGGCTTGAAGGCTCTGAATGTCCAGCCAGGCGAATCCGTCCTCGAAGTGGGCTTCGGCACTGGTCATTCGATTGTCGCAATTGCTCAAGCTGTCGGAGAAAATGGTCACGCTTACGGGATTGATGTTTCTCAGGGTATGTTCGATGTCGCCTCGAGACGGGTCGCCAAAGCCGGTGTTCAAGAACAAGTGGAACTGCAGGTTAAACCTGCCCCTCCGCTTCCGTTCGACGACGCCTCTCTCGATGCGGTCTTTATGAGTATGACCCTCGAACTCTTTCCCGAAAATGTGATTCCGAAACTGATAGCAGATGTGAAACGTGTTCTCAAATCGGGAGGCCGATTCGGCGTCGTTTCGATGGCGATGGTTCAAAAAGGAGATCACGCTTCTATTCTGGAATCGACTTACATCTGGATGCATCATCACTTCCCGCACATCGTCGACTGCCAGCCGATTGACCCCGATGACATTCTAGAACAGGGCGGCTTCAGTATTATCCATTCCGAACGACAAACCATTTGGACAATGCCAGTGGGGATCGTCGTGGGGCAAAAAATGTAATGTTTGTGAAAAATTCCTGATTACAATGTCGTAGGTTCTGTTAGCGAAGCATAACCCAACATTTTTTTATGGTTGAGATTGAATGACATGGCGTTGGGCTACTTGATCCGCTTACCCAACCTACGGACTTCGCCACCACGCCCATCACTTCGTTCTGGGACGTGCCACTATTCAATCTTCACTTCACTCTTCGCAACATTCCGTTTCGGCTGCAAAGTAATCACCGAATTATAAGCATGCAGGCTGATTTGTTTATCATGTTCCGACCAGCTGATTCGTTGAACCTGATTCTGATTAAGCAGTTCTTCCTCGATGATGACTTTGCCGGTCACTTTATCGAGAATAACAACCTGGAAGGAGCCGACGTAGAGCATGTGTTTCTGCTCGTGCTTCGTCCCGGCCAGAACCAGAACCGGCAATTGATCCAGATCCTCAAGCACGAGATTCAACTTCTCGGTTTCATAAGACCAGGCCAGTTCTCCCTCATCGAGATTCACACAGTAAATCGTGCCGTTGACCCGTTGACTGAAGATGTTCAAATAGGTCGCATGATTCGTGGAATCGTTGGCGAGCAAATACAACCGTGGACCATCCAGAAACACAAACAATTCTTTCAACTTGGCAAGCTCGCCATTCAATTCGGCAATTCGAATAGTCTGCCGTAATTCTCCCGTCAGGCAGTCGTGAACATGCACCAGACCGTTTAATTCGATGATCACAAAGCGATGCTCGTCGATCTGGCCGACATATTCATCCTCATCAATCGGCAGGCTCCACTTGGCCCCTTGAGTTTTAAGACTGCGGCCTTCAATCACATGTGTCTTTTGAACGGGAATTGAAGAAGACTTTTTATCCCCAAACTGCAGCGAGATCCCGGAAGCCCCATCATTTCTGTTGACCGTAATCACCCTCTCACCTGTGATGGCAATTCCCTTATTCAGCAGATCTTCCAAGTCCTGTGACTCCAGCGTACGCCCATCTCGGGCATCGACAACACTGGCCTGAGAAAACGACGGCGGGGCAATGCACAGTTGAGATTCATCCCCATAAATCATGGCACCACGGGGAATGCCTCGACGAATCCAGCGAATTTCTCCATCAATGGCATCTGCGGCGATCAATTCATTTCGTCCCAGATAATACACTGTGGTATCCGTATTCAACACCAGTGGACCATAGACATTCCGATTCTGGTTCAGACGGAATCGCGACTGAGCCGATTTGGCTTTCTGCAAAGTTGAAAGAGGCTCTTTCCCCGCATTGGTCACGCCGACTGCTCCTGACTGACGGGAAACGGGATGAGCCCACAACAGTCGGCGGTCCGGTAATGAATAACATTGCACCAGTCCCCGCGAATATAAGGTCATCAGATGGCCCTGAATGCGAACAGGCAGAACGGTCCCGGCAGGAGCCTGATCCATCTGCTGTAAAGGAATTGACCAGGCCACTTGATCGTTCTGATTGTCAAAGACAGTCAGCCGAGATTGCTGCTGATCGTACTGGAAGCGATGCTGACGGAAATAAGGAGCCTTGCCAGCATCCAGATTGACCGTCCCCCGCTCCTGATTCCATTGAGAAATTCCCATGTGGGAGACTTCGTACTCTGTATCGCTCCAGTTGGATTGGTGCCGCGAAGCCGTCGGCTCTTCTGCTGTTATCTTGTGTTCTTCCAACCATTCCTGAACCGTTAAGCCATCAAGCAAAACGAGTGTCGGATCAAACTCCTTAAGTTTTGTTCCTTCAAAACGAGCATCGTCTTTCAATCCGAATTGCAACAATAAATCAGCCCGCCCTGCCAACGCACTGGCCTTAACGGCTGGGTCTTCAAATTGTTGCAGAGACTTCAACGCATACTCTGCCAACGCGAAATTCTCTTCTTCGGTCCCCAGTTCCACCAGCTTGATGTAGACGTCAATCACATCCGGATGAAAGCCATACAAGCGGATGACATTGAGCAACTGCTCCCGGTCATTCGACTGAATCGCATTCCAACTCATTTCACTGACAAACTGCGAAATCTGCGAGGAGACTTCTCCGGTCGATTCCGACCACAACTCCTGCAGGCGTGCATTCAGCCAGACATCCTGCCGAACCAGGAGCGACGGATGACTGTAATCCCGCACCAGTTCCCGGCCTCCAAACTGACTGAGCCGGGTGTAACTCTCAAAGGCTCCCGCAAACTGTTTCGTTTCAATCTGAAATTGGGCGAGCAATCGTAAGTAGCGTTGTTGATCGCGATCGGTCTTAACATATCCGGCCAGTTGGTTGAGATATTCTTCCTTTTTCTCTCCCCCCCGTTCGACTAATCCGAACAAGACGTCCTGCATCTGCTTACGGTAGAACTGTTGATCCTGACCTGTCAGCTTCGAGGCATCCACCTTATTTAATGAAGCCAAGGCCTGATCGTAATTCTTCTCCAGGGAAAGAATCTGAGCCTGGCGGGAAAGAGCCCGATAGTCATTTTCATCAAGAGCCAGACGCGTTTTAATCTCCGCTTCTACGTCGTCTTTCGGATCAAACTGAATCACGCGATCAGGAGCAGCCGAGATCAGCCGTCCACGCGACATGATCAAATTCCCCAGCTTCAAATCCTCGTCTCCCAGCCCGGCTCGTCCCGTAAATTTTCGCTCCTTCAGATTGAAATACCAGATTTCGTTCCCTCCCATGGGCAGCAGATAATTCTCACCCGAGATCAATCCCCGGCCACTTGGCAGGAGAGTGTCGCCGTAGTTTGCGTCAGTGAAATCCTGAAATCTTCGCTCCCAGAGTTTATTCCCGGTGGCGATTTCGTAGCCCATCATTCCGAGCCGATTGACGGCTATGAACTCACCATTGAAACTGCCAGCCGGATACAATCCACCCTCTTCACTGGTAATCTTCCAGAGCTCTTTCCCATCACTCAAACGATAAGCGGCCAGCATTCGCTCTTCGGGAGGAGCCAGAATAATAGTCTGATTAATGACCATCGGCGGCGTCGGGAACCAGCGATCCTTAATCGTTCCGGGATTCGTCATCACATACCCACCGCGACGCATCTGAATCGAATTCTGATCGTCTTTGGACTTATCGGCATATCGACTGACCCACAGCACTTCATGGGAGGCTCGATCGACTCCCACCAGCAAACCGATGTTCGTTGGGCAGACCAGCACGCCGCCCGAGAGAGCCACCTGTGCAGGCCACCAGCGACGGCTCGCATCCCGATCCATCGGCACCTCGGTATAGGCAATCACCTGAGACCACTGCAGTTGACCATCTTCTGCCCGCAGGCAGTGCATCCGAATGGCCCCTTCCTGCTCGCCCAGTACGAACATCTCTCCACTCTCCACCAGAGGTGTTCCCAGAAAGAAGGTCCCTGCTAAAGGGGAATCTATTGTTTCCGACACCCGGGACCCCCCTATGCTCCACATCTGACGTCCCGTTTCGATGTCGTAACTCGAGAGTCGATTCGTTCCCCAGTCCCGATGATACTGATCGTTATCGGCCAGCGAACGATTCGAATAGTAATTGTAAGCCGATTGATTCGACAGGAGTGCGTTATCTTCAATTACATAAACAGCATGTCCATCACTGCTGACGGTACCATGAACGGCGTTGCGGAACAGGAAATTCGTCAGCGGATGTTGCTCGGCCTGATGTCCAAAATAGGGGCTGACTGCCATCCCATTGACACGCACCACGACGCCCCGCTGCTGCATAATCTCCTTCACTCCTTTGGCGGTGTTGGTGAGCAGCATTGCCGGCGAGATATCGTCCCGGGTTTCCCAGAGAATTTCACCAGAGTCGCCATCGACCACACACAATCCCTCAAATGTGCGAAAGATGATTTTTCCATTCACGCTGATCGGCTGCATCGCTGGGATGACGGGTGTTTGACTCACTTCCAGATCATCCATCAGCTGATCCATCTGGTCCAGAATTTGCGGATGTTCGGTTGTCGGCTGCGACCACACACTCAACAGCAGTGGAAGCGAGCCTGCAGACTGCCCCAGACGATGAGCAGCTCCTCCCGGATAGAGCCAGTCTTCTAGCGGCGGATTGAAAAACTCACCCACTGTATTCCAGGCTTTGCGAACCGCATCCAGCGAATTCCCGGGCAAGCGGCGATTCAACCCCTGCTCTTCAACTTTAGTAATCCCCTCCCACGGACGTTCTTCCCCTTGCAGCAAACCAGCCTGCTGATAAACCGCCTCCACTTTGAACCGCCACAAGGGATCCTTTGTCAACTCGCTCTCTGCCTTCACTAGACGTTCATACCAGAGAGCCGCAATGGCAAATTCACCTCGGTCGACATGCACCGAAGCAATTCGATTCGCGGCCGCCTGACCGGATTCCGTCAGAAAATACTTCTCGGCGACCTCACGAATCTGGCCGATATCCGAAGCAGTATAGGCATCATCCAGCATGCGCCGGGCCAGTCCCTCGTAAGTCTGCAGATACATTTCCCGAGCAGCTTCCGGCAGCAGGGCAAGCTGACGCTGAATCTCCCAGCGAACCGAACGGTATTCTCCATCGGAACCCTGCACGATCGAATTCGCTGACGAGTCGAGCATCGTTTGATAAATCTGAATCGCCTCCGGCCACTGTCCCAGTTGGACTCGCGTTTTGGCATTGTCCAGAATCATCTTATGTTCACGGACAAATGGAATACTCGAATCCACAGGCTCGCCCGGTTCCACATCCTCAACCGGATCCCCTCCATTCTGCGCGGGCGCAGGATTGTTTGGATTCAGAAACTTCTTTAGAAAATTCTGCAACGGATTCGCAACCGGCTGCTCTTCCTGAGCGGTCACCGTGCCCGTCATCAAAACACTACAGAAACAAACCACGAGCATTCCACGAAACAGAACGCTCGAACGGAAATCTCTGCGATACTTCAAATCCATTATAAAATCCTCTGCAGGTTTGCAGTTTGTATTCTGTTTACTCGTCCCCATGCTCTCTTGAACACAGTATTCGTAGGGTGCGTCCTGACGCACCATGCTCCCGACAAGGTTTCCTCATAGAGTTTCTCTCCATACACGAAACCACCCCGCTCAATCATCACGAATATGTTAAAATCGACACTCCACTCCGGTGCGTCAGGACGCACCCTACTGCTTCGACTTACCTACCACTGAGATCATTCGCGTCTCAAAATTATACGACTCATTCCCTTCATCTGCTACCACCTTTTTCAATCACCGACTCGTTTTCCAGGTTCCGTGAACGACGGGATTGACACGAAATTTCCTATATATTGACTCAATCGGAAGACATTCCACTCTTTTTTGGTCATGATAAAGATCATTCTCGCCTCATGCTTTCCCTCAATTAAACGGAGCCATGAACCACAATGATCACGATCCCCCGCTTCTTCGCTTTGATGATCGCTCTCTGCCTGTCATCAAACCTCTTTGCCGCAGAACCGATCGATCACGATGCCGCCCTCGAAGCCTACTTCGATGCTCAGACATCGCAAATCGAACTCGAAACGGACGTTCGCCTGAAATCAGACGTTCAGTATAAAGATCAGCAGGAAACCTACCGTGAACAACTCGCCAGCATGCTCGGCCTCTCCCCGATGCCCGAACGAACGCCTCTCAAGCCGGTCATCACAGGGGAGATTGAAGAAGAGACCTTCACCGTCAAAAATCTCCACTTCCAGGCCTCGCCCGGCCTCTATGTCACGGCTAATCTCTACCTGCCCAAAAACATTGAAAAGCCAGCACCGGCCATTCTTTACGTTTGTGGACACTCCAACAACAAAAAGGATGGCATCTCTTATGGCAACAAAGTCGGCTATCAGCATCATGGCATCTGGTATGCCCAGAACGGCTATGTCTGCCTGACGATCGATACCATTCAGCTCGGTGAATTCCAGGGGGTTCATCACGGCACCTACAGCAAAGGGATGTGGTGGTGGAACGCCCGCGGCTACACCCCGGCTGGCGTTGAAGCCTGGAATGGAATCCGCAGTATCGATTACCTGCAGTCTCTCCCCGAAGTCGATCCCGAACGCATCGGCGTTACCGGACGTAGTGGAGGCGGAGCCTACTCCTGGTGGATTGCCGCTCTCGATAAACGGATCAAAGCAGCCGTCCCGGTCGCGGGTATCACCTCGATGCGAAATCATATCGTCGACGACTGCATCGAAGGCCATTGCGACTGCATGTTCCAGGTCAACTCCGAAGCCTGGGACTTTCCCATGATCTCCGCTTTAGTCGCCCCGCGAGCACTCCTCATCACCAATACCGACAAAGACTCCATCTTCCCGCTCGATGGCGTGATGGATGTCTACTGGAAAACCAAACTGGTCTATGAGCATTTTGGAGCCGAAAAGAATCTCGGCATCGCGATTTCAGAAGGCCCACATAAAGATACCCAACGCCTGCAGGTCAACGAATTCGAATGGTTCGACCGACATCTCAAAAACAGCGACCGCCAGGCCGAACCCACTGAAAAACTCTACGAACCGGAACAACTCCGCGTCTTCCACGAATTACCAGCCGATGAAATCACATCAAAAATTCACGACACTTTCGTTCCTATGGCAACTCCACCAGAGTTGAACACAGCAAAAGAGTGGCAGAAATATGCCCGCAAAACCCGCGAACAACTCAGTACAAACTCATTTGCACATTGGCCTGTAGCTCCGAATAAACCTCTGCTTGTTCAGTTGGAAATCACAGATTCCAGTGCTGTAAAAGAGACGAAATATGGTTTCGACTCCCAAACGCACGTTCCTCTCACACTCACTGTTCTCGAACCGACACTAAGCAATCCTGCAGAGCCTGTCACAGTCACGTTGCATATCGTTGAAGAAGAACCAAACGAGGAAAACCGCGAACAGTTCTTACCTGCTTCTCCCCAGGAAATCTCCATCGTTTTCACCCCGCGTGGTCTTGGAGCGAATCAATGGTCGGGCGATGAGAAAGAACAAAATCACATTCGTCGTCGCTTTGCTCTCATCGGACAATCGCTCGACAGTATGCGTGTCTGGGACATCATGGCTGCCATCCGCCTTGTTCGACAGACTTTTCAGGATCATGATTTCGAACTGATCGTCGATGCCTCCGGCAATCAGGCAATCAATGCCTTGTACGCCAATCTCATGCTCGATCATCCTGTCGATCATCTGAACCTGCAGGATATTCCCACGTCTCACATGCAGGGGCCGACGTATTTGAACGTGCTTAGAATTCTGGATATCCCACAAGCCCTGGCACTTGCCGCTCAAAATACGCCGATTGAACTCGATAGCAAAGAGGCAAGTGTTCTGGATTTTTGCAAACAAGTGCAAAAAATAGAGGGTGTCTCCTTGAAACCGATTCAATTTTCTGGGCAGGATGTGACATCGCTTGATGAATCGGATAGCGAAGACTTGTGCCAGATCGAAAATCCAGCAGACAAACCCGATTCCCCCCTCACCATTGAAGAGCCGGAAAACATCGACATGAAAACCTTCGGCGGCTCCCAATTCTGGAGCGATATCCACTTCTTCCGCGACTACCGCATCCAACAAAATGTCTTCACAAAACACTGCCGCCTGCTCGACAACCGCAACATCCGCTATGAATATGGAGAATTCGATGTCTGTGTTGCAAAACTGGAAGAGATTCGTGAAGAACAAAACCTCAAGCCGATGTCCGGCGAAGCCGTCATCCTCCTGCACGGCATTCTCCGCTCGGCCAGTTCGTTCACGCCGCTCAAAAAATCGCTGGAAGATGAAGGCTATCTTGTCTTCGCGGCTAACTATCCCAGTACGAAAATCACGATTGAGCAAGCCGCGGCCGACTTACAGAAAATCATCGATTCTCTCGATGGGGTCGAAACCATTCACCTCGTCGGCCACAGCATGGGCGGACTCGTCATCCGCGCATGGTTCGGCCTGCCGGGAAGTGAAGCGATTGCACAGGAACTGATCGGCAAAGTCGTCATGCTTGGCACCCCGAATCACGGAGCCGAAATGGCCGACTTCTTCGACAAGTTTCCCCCCTTCCACTGGCTGATGGGCAAAGCCGGCAGCCAGCTGCGAACAATGGATGAAACCATCGACAAACTGCCCATTCCGACGGTCCCCTTCGGCGTCATCGCCGGAGCCCGCGGCTCCGATTCCAACGGTTACAACCCCATGATCCCCGGCGACGACGACGGCACGGTCACCGTCGCCAGCACCAACCTCGAAGGCATGACCGACTTCTACTCCTTCCCCTGCCTGCACCTGTACCTGATGCGCGACAAAAGAGCGATAACAGCCATCGAAAACTTTTTGAAGACGAATTCGTTCACAATAGAAAACGAAACCTCCACGAATACGTAATACAAGCACGAAGCGCAAGCGAGTAAGTTCACAACTCAGTCGGACCTGCCGCGGATTGTTCAAATAATTTAAATCAAGATTATTTCAGATGAACTTTATAAGTTTCTCTTTGTCTAGTTTTCAAATGATCCTAAAACAAGTTAGCATAGAAATCATGATTGGATTTGTATTCAACTTATTCATGTAACTTAGGAATAATGATCGAACGATGTTACATCTTAGAACTCACTGTCAGGGAGTAACTGGCTATCCTATCACGGCTTGACAGGCAACTTAATCAAGCCGATAGTGATCAGGTAGTCAATTACGTATGACATTTTTTACTTGAATAAGTCAACTTCTATTTTTCAATTCTTTAATTACCCCGAAGACAGTGATGGACGAGCCTCGAATCATATTTGCTGATGGAGTCGTTTCCACTGGCCGCAATGTTGATGCCAGAATCCTCTCATGTCGTAGCGGTGACGAAATCGTAATAGGTGACACCAAGCTATCTGCTTTCAAGAAAATATGGGGAGAGTGGCACCAGAATAACGCGTACCGTGAAATCCGTCTCTGTCTAAACATTGCTGGACAGCAGGTTCTAGAAGGTGAGAAGGACTCGGAACCTGCATTCTTTGAATTTGCAAGAAGAATTGCTCGTCGACGCAAATCACTGTCCGCTGATATCGGTGTACTTTTTTTCAATTTTGCAGCTGCCCATGCTCACCTTCGAGTCCTCCTATATACATACGCACGGTTGACGTCCACAATTGGACCACAGATTAAGTTTGAACATAGCCCTGTCATCTCACTACAGTATCCTGAAGCCTATGCACATTTCGATGCTTGCATATTCGCATTGAGATCTTTCGCTGATTCGTCACGATTCATAATTTGGCGCGCACTTGGGCGAGGGAAGAGTATACCTCGAAATTTGCGGACACTTGTTTCTGCGAATTTGCCTGAGGAATTATCGCAAGTAATAAGAAACTATTTGGATATGTCCATCAATGATCTCACAGAATACCGTGACAACTCTATCCACTACGCACCTCCCGGTGCTCATATGTCACCGACATTACTTTGGTCCAAGGGTGTGATTCACGCACAAGTGTGGCTGCCATATAACCCATCTGCTCGCTCACTTAAGAAGTTCCGCTACAGGCAAAAAGACGCATTTGCATTCGCGCGGTCCTTACTCGAACAAAGCTATGATTTTTGCGACGAATTGTTTCCTGTCTTGGATGAACTTCAGCGCAAGCAGATTCGTGAAAAACGAAAGACGCGTAAGGTCGAGTAGAATGCGTTCAATCGTGTTTGTCGCCTCTAGATATGAAACATCCACCGGTATAAAGAATCCACAAGGGGTATTTTCATCGGACTTGCAGTCATAAGTTCTTCTCAGTGCTATGTTGATTGACATACTTGCACTATCTGCTTTGTGAATAAATTATGTGGAGTGACAAATTTTATTGTGCGAAGGTCAGCGGGTAGCACCGGTTGATGCGAAGCAGCTACCGGTGTGCCATCGCCACAAGAGGTTAGACACATACACGGCTGAAAGGTGTGTCGAGCACACGCTACAACTCAGCTTCTTAGGGAACCTTCAATTCGTTATGCGGAAAAAGTGATGATCGAGTATCTGCTTACCAACCATGAACGCGAATATTTCGGGCTCCATCCAATAGATGTTCGTTGGGAACAAGTCCGACTCAAGGATCTTCTTCTCTTCTTCGATGGCGACGTGATACGCAAGGTCATCTGCTACGAACATGGCAAACAGTACGGCTACTCGGAATTTGATTACGATTTGGGAACGCAGGAACGTCAAAAATTATTGCCTGCGAGTGCACGCGGGAAACCACAACCCCTCACGCCCAGCAACATACTCAAAAGGAAGCCTCTTGGTTTTTCGTTGATATGCTACTTTGGCTGGAAGGGAAAGTCTTTCAACTATCAGCATTTATACGTGACAAACAACACCACAGATGAATCCGTGATTGCATTACACGACCACGGAATTAATTCCTTCGAGCGATTCAATTCGTGGGTTGAAGAGTATATTGAATCATGTCCATCCGATTATCTCGAGCAAATCGACGAGTTGCGTGAAAAGAAGCCCGTCAGGATCCGCTACCAACCTGGCGATATCTTCGAGATCCCCTTTTCCGATAGTTCTGTCGGCTACGGCCGCATCCTCCTCGACATTTTTCGTCTTCGGCGCACCGGAATTTTCTCACAGAATCCGCATTGCGGTCTTGGCGGATCGATTCTCGGAAGCGGTCTGCTTGTCGTTCTGTATAAGTATGCAGGTTCCAGTATAACTGCGGAAGACATTGCCAGATTACCAACTCTCGGCACGATGCTCATGATGCATGACGATATTTATCGCGGACGATTTCAGATCATCGGAAATTGGCCTGTTTCAATAACAGACCTTGATTTTCCAGAAGGTGTAATCAGCTGGCAACCCGGCGATGGCACAACAGAGTACTATTTTTATAAGGGGGGGATGACCGCTCCACTTTCGATGAGTAGCACCGAATACGATGAAGCTCCTAAGGTTGGATGCACCTTCAGTCTGGTTCCAGACTGGATACAGGACGCAAGCAATGAAGATCCCGTGGCGATGAGCCGCCTGTTCCACGATTTACGATTCTCAAAACAACGAGCCGACATTCTCCAACGATGTGGTCTGAAAAAAACGATGTCGTATACTGAAATGGTGGCCATAAAAGGCGGGATTACTCCTGACGAATTTATCAACGATATCATGTAAAGTAGCTACCGCGGCTGGGTCGATGAAATCGACAAGATGCCGTCATCGTACGGGCCATATTGTGATCAAATCAGAATTTTTAAATGGAAGCCGCTTGTCTTCTCCATCTTTTTGCTTTGCCATCCGTTCAAAGCGGGTCACACCGGTTGATGCAAAGCCGCTACCGGGTGACGAAGTCACAAGAGGCTTTATCATTCCATCGATGGCATCAAGGACAGAGTCAATTTGAAATTCTAGATGGGAACCTTTCCTCAAGCTTGTTTCATCGATACCTTAATCCGTTTCCTCTGTGCATCGACCTCCAGTCGCTTTAGCTGCGTCTTTTCGGTGCGCGGAGCGAGCCTGGGTTACTCGCAGCCCTGAATTTGAAATAAAGATCACATAATCCATCAAGTCAATGACACATTCTAAACTCATATTTGAAACGGATCGCCTGACCGTTCGACAACTCTTGGATGATGATTTTGAAGCGTTCCATGAAATGCAATCGGATGATATCGTTATGCGATATACAACTGGTAAAGGTCTCGATGAAGTCGAGAATCGTCGTCAATTGAAGAGCTGTATAGAGTGCTATTCCCATTCCCATAATGACTTCAGGGTTTGGGCCATTGTTCGGAAAGTGGATCAACAATTTATCGGAACTTGTGCAATAGTATCAGGCGAGCAATATCCCGAAATCGGCTATCGTTTCCTGAGGAAATATTTCGGGGCAGGCTATGGTCAGGAAATCTGCAATGGCTTAATTCATTATGGTATAAACGACCTGAAACTCTCCCATTTGACTGCTTATGCAGACACTCGAAACATTGCCTCCGTAAAAATACTCGACAAAAGCCCTTTAATGTTTGTACAGGAAATCCCCAACGATCAGGGAGCTATCGATTATGTTTATCGTTGGTGCAGATAACACAGTGAAGCAGCTACCGGCGTGGCATCGCCGCAAGAGGTCAAATGGCATTGATTTCTGGTCACGTATTCACTCTTTTGATTTTTTCCGGCCACGTTTCTGATGATCCATCGCTTCCATTTCTGTGGCGATGCCTTTGTCGCCCTGGTCGGCCATCCATTGATCGAGTTCTGATTTCAGTTTCGCAATCACTCCTGAGTATTTTTGATCACCACTCAGATTGTTGATGTTGTGGGGATCCTCCACAACGTCATAGAGTTCGAATTCGGGACGATGCTGGTATTTATCCGTGTACTTTTGAGCCTGTCGATCTCCTCTCTCCGCAGCTGCGAGCATCGATTGGAATTCTGAACCTTGAGTACATGCGTTGGTGAAAGTTGCTTCGGAATTCAGATTCCAGATGAGTCGGTATTGCTGATTGCGAACTGAGCGAATCGGATAACTCTCGGAACCGTTGATGATGCCACGCGTTGTCATCAGACCGAAGGTAAACCTTTTGTGAGAGTCTTTCTCTCCCAACAAGACAGGTAGAAAACTATGGCCATCGAGTTCTGCAGAGGGATTTCCGCCAGCGACTTCAACGAATGTCGGCAGGACATCGACATATTCGACTAGAGCATCGCTCTCAGAATTCGGCTGAACATGACCGGGCCAGCGGACGATCATCGCAGAACCCAGTCCTGCTTCGTAGCAGGTCCACTTGGCAAACGGCAGGCTGTTTCCCTGCTCGGAGACCACCATCACGAGAGTATTCTCATCGAGCTGATTCTTTTCCAACATCTTCAGAAGCTGACCGACCTGATTGTCGTAGTAAGTGATCTCAGCCAGATACTTCGTAAACTGCTCGCGGACATGAGGCGTGTCGGGAATGTAGGGTGGCAACTCCAAATTAGCCGCATCGTACTGAGAGGCATCGCCCTTATTCCAGGGAGTGTGAGGTTCGTTCGAGCAGGCAAACAGACAGAAAGATTGATTGTCTGCTTTGCACTCTTTAAAGAACTGACTGATAACCTGCATGTCCGGATTGTTATTCTTGCCGGAGTATTCAAACGGAAAGACTTCTTCAGGAGCGATATGCTTTTTGCCGGAAAGATGCACACGATAGCCGAGGGGCTTGAGATAATGGACAATGCTTTTTGTCCCTGCTTTTGCAAACGTATGATTTGGATACGCTCCCGACTTCACCGGATACAAACCCGTATAAATGTTGTGCCGGGTGGGAGAACACATCGGAGCCGCCTGAAAACAGTGCGTGAACTTCATCCCTTCCGTGCAGAGGGCATCAATATTCGGCGTATGAGCTTCTCCACCGTAACAGCCGAGATCTCGATAGGTGCAATCGTCGGCAATGATGAAGAGCAGGTTCGGACGCTCAGCCGCGCTGAGTGTGCTACAGAACAAAACACAAATTATGTTGAGCAGAAAACGCATTGCCATTACCCCCAATTGAATGTTCAAGCACGCAACACAGCAGTATTTTCGCACATCGACTACTGTAGCAAAATTGACCAGTTCCGACAGATCCATCTTCGTTGAAATGTCGTAACGCGTATCATATCAACGAGTAATGAGAATTCCACTCGGAGAGAAATTAATGGCACGCCAAATGCATTATATTAGAGACGCAAGAGGGGAGTTGGCCCGCACTCTTCTTGCATTCTAAACATGGCGTAACCGACGGTGTAGTTGGTTACGCCTTGTTTTTTTTGCGCCGAGGTACGACACAGTTATTTGACACCAAATTGAAAACCCTGACAGGGTATTAAATGTCGTAGTACATCAGAAATTCGCAGGGGTGAGGGCGTTCGCGGAGGGCTTTGACATCCCGTTCGGTTTTATACCAGATCCAGGTATCGATCACGTCTTCGGTGAAGACATCTCCTCGCAGCAGAAAATCGTGATCTGCTCTTAAGGCCTCGAGAGCTTTGTCGAGGCTGACTGGAGTTTTCGGTGAGTTATCCAGCTCCCCCGGCTCAAGGTCATAAATATCTTTATCGAGCGGAGGACCAGGATCGATTTTGTTCTGGATGCCATCCAAAGCCGCCATCACGATTGCGGACATCGCCAGATAGGGA
The DNA here is from genome assembly GCA_002359185.1 of Planctomycetaceae bacterium UBA2671. Taxonomy (GTDB): domain Bacteria; phylum Planctomycetota; class Planctomycetia; order Planctomycetales; family Planctomycetaceae; genus Rubinisphaera. The sequence continues at coordinate 29,042 of DEML01000046.1, read as the reverse complement.
TTCGATGAGGAATCGGGGAAACGAAGCTCAAACCGCTTGCTGTTTCGATTTGAGGTGTGGACGGGAATTCGAATCGCAGCAGACCGGTTTCGGAAACTGTACGTCAAATTGATTGGAGCATCGAAGCCTGGCACCAGTCGTTTATAGCTGTTAGTGGTCGGACAGCAAAACGCCATGATCGCAGGGGCGTGATGCAGAATTCCGCCCATCGCATGCAGTGCCAGTTCACTCAGTCCCCCATAGCCGGAGTCGGCGAATAAGGTTTCGCCATCTTTCCAGAGGGACAGGTGCATGTGCAAACCAGACCCATTGTCGCCCCAGAGAGGTTTCGGCATGAATGTAACCGTTTTGCCAGCTCTCGAGGCGACGTTCTTAACGATGTATTTGAATCGCAGGAGTAAATCAGCAGCCTGAAGCAATGGTTTATGAGCCAGATCGATTTCTGCCTGACCACCCGTAGCGACTTCATGATGATGAGCTTCAATTTCGATGCCGCATTCTGTCAAAGCCATCATCATATCATTCCGCAAGCTGTGCAAAATATCGCCTGGTGGGACCGGGAAATAACCCTCTCCTTTACGAATCTGATAGCCAGCGTTGCTCTGAGGCCCCTCTGAAAATTGACCGCGAGCCCACTCTCCTTCGGCACTTTCCAGATGATAATATCCCTGATTGATCGATTGATCGAAGCGGACATTGTCAAAAATGAAAAATTCTGGTTCGAGGCCGAAACGAATTTCGTCGGCGATACCGGTCGACTTCAGATAAGCGTCTGCTTTTCGGGCAACGTTGCGCGGATCTTTAGCATAATCGACCCGTGTAATGGGGTCCTGAATATTGCAGGTGAGGCAAAGAGTATGGGGCAGGAAGGGATCGACAAATGCCGTCTCGGGTTGAGGGACGACGAGCATGTCACTTTCATTGATCGCCTGCCAGCCATACATGGAGGAGGCGTCGAAGTCGAAACCTTCCTCAAATGATTTCTCTGTAAGGACTTGCACCGGAATTGTGAAGTGCTTGAGTGTGCCGGGAAAGTCCATGAATCGCAAATCGATTGCACGAACCTGATGTTCTCGACAAAGAGCTAAAATCTCCCTGGGAGTCATATTGAGCGCCTGTTTCGTAGTGAGTCGATCTTGGGTGGGGACGGGCAGTTGGTTTCATCAAAGCTGTTATTCATGCTATAACTGTTATGCAAACAGTATACCGTCTGAGTATTGTGCGCATATTTTAAGCAAAGAAATAGTCAAAATCTGAAATTCAGACAAACCCTGGAGCATAAATCGCAATTGGCACAGAGAGAATATTTTCTTAGGATGAGCAGAGAATCAGTAGTACAAGAGAATACTTTGTTCATTAAATGTGTGACAGATAGATTTTCGACAGTAAATTGACATGCCACGCTTTGTCCTTCTCGAACATGATCATCCGACTTTACACTGGGATTTCATGCTGGAGTCTGCCAGTACCCTCAAAACGTGGCGATTACCGGAACCGTTTGTAGCTATGAATGGACATCTGGAACAGGAATTGCACCAATTTGCAGAAACTGAAATCAAACTTACAGTGTTTCAGTTGCCTGATCACCGCATGCAGTATCTGGACTATGAAGGCCCTGTCAGTGGGAATCGTGGTTGCGTGAAGCGGATTGACCAAGGTATGTATATTCTGTTGAGTCAGTCGGAAAACAGTTGGGAAGTACGCATTGAAGGAGAAAAAAGCTCAGGTTTTCTTTCACTGACTCGAAAAAAAAACTCCTCTTCCGAAGAGTGGATATTGCTATTTCTCCCTGAACTGAGGGAATAAACCTGTTTTACAAGCACGAAGCGTAAGCGATTGTGTCAGTAAAAATCTTAACTCATTCGCATACGCTTCGTACTTGTATTCAGTAGTGGAAATTGAATTGAGTTTACGAATCTTGAAATGGATGTCATGTCGTTAGCTGAGTTCGAACAATTTGTGCGTGCGAATCAAACCTGGTTTCGAGGGCCTCAACCTGAAACTCAGGAAGCGATTTTGCGTTCCGAAGGCGAATTAGGCGTAAAACTTCCAGCCACTTTGCAATGGCTTTTACTCAACTTCGGCTACTGGAGAGGAACGGGCGTAGCCTCGTTGCCTGTGGTTGTTGCAAAGACGAAAGCTTATCAACCTGCTTTTCCTCAGAACTGGGTCGTCCTGGCCAGTGAACTTGGGACTTGGGAAACTACAAACTCAGCGACCTCTCTGGAAGAACGACTCATTATTTTAGAGACCTCCAGGGACTTCAATGAAGATGGCAAAAATGTCATTGTCTGTTCAACTGACGGAAAAATTCATCAGCGATATTCCTGTTTTTCAGCTTACATTTATGCACGATTAACAACGCTTTCCAGACGAACATTGGAAAAGTATCAGACTTGCCCACTCTGGAGAACGGGGAAACTGGCTCCACTCTCGACAGATGGAGTCCATTTTGATCTACAGGAATTCAGTCGGCGTCTCTGGGAAACGATGTTGATTCATGATGTCCTGAGGCATTCCGGGCAAAGGTCGTTTCCGTGTCAATCATTTCTGCCGCAAAAGTCAAAGACACAGCCTGGTAAAATTCAAACAAAAGTCATTCCACATTCGACTGTCGCTCAATCATATAAAGGTGCCGGATATGTATCACATGATCAATCTCATCTCCATACTTTGGCTTTAGAAGATCCACCTGTAATTGCATTCGAAGTTGAGAGCCCTACTGAGCAGTCAGCGGTTACTCAAATAGGCGAGATGGTTGAGGAACGCCGAGAATACTTGAAGTCACAGCATGTCGATGTTGCGATGCTGTTTGAGCAGCGAAGTTCCTCACCGCGACAAGGTTCTGTTTTTCCGGACGATCTTCCTGCAGGAAAAGTATTACTCTATCCGTTGAACTCTCATCTTTCAGAAACGGACTGTGGCCAATTGCAGACGGAGAGTGGAAGAATTGTTTCCCTGTTAGAACTTCAAACATCAACTCGATCCATTCGCTGGGTTGCGACCTGGTGGCTCGATGGAGAGGCGATTCCCAGTTGGATGGAATCGCAAACGGTCATTCTTGAAACAGACGAATTGCTGCAGAGAATTCCAGAACGCTTACTCAATGTCATCCAACACTGATTCACGATTCCAGTCGACTCTTCTTCCGGTCTGCTTCAACCAAAGTCGCGATTCGATTTGCAGAAATGGTTTCCTTAACGGCTACTTTGCTGAGGGTCGAGACGATCATCGGGTACATCCCCAGAGGGGTCACTTCAGATTTGACAACGCGAAAGCCGGCCTGATTCAGTAGTTCAGCCACCTGCTCAGAAGTCCGTTCAATCAGTTGAATATTAAACAGTTTTCCCAAAGATTCCTGCGAGCGGAATCGATTCTGATATCCATGCGTAAATAATTCCGCATTGGGGGACATCATGGTTTTTAATTGCCTGAGAAGATCCAGTAACACTTCATCAGGCAGATATTCAATGATTCCAATGAGAGAGAACAGATCGTATTGACGATCATTCCACTTCGTAATCATGTTACAGACTTCGCCACAATGGTAATTGACCTGATGATCTAATCCCTGCTTCTGAGCGATCTGCTGGCCATGTTCAATTGCTGACGTATCCAGATCAATAGCATCAACAACCACGTTTGCAGAAGTCTTCTGGATTGCCTCCTGAATTTCCAAAGCTGGTCCAGATCCTAACGCTAGAATCCGGAGATTCTCCCGACCACATTTTTCATTCATCCAGCAGATCAATTCGTTGAGCACATATTTTCTGCGGTTGCGAGCTTCCATACTCAATGGAAGTCTCTTGAGTGCGTACCAATCGGAAAGGTTCTTTGGCTTTGCATTCTCGTAAATGATTTCCATCGCCTGCCAGCCGCCGGGGTTCCGGTAAAACTCTCTCATGAGTGGAGATTTACTGGTTTTCATTCTCCGTTTTAGCACTGAGGTTGGAATGAGTTTCGTTCTGATCAAAGCAAAAATACGCATGCAAAGCTGCTGAATTCGTGGAGGGCATTCGTATTGCGGCTTATCTGATGACATGCGACTCTCATGGATTCTGTACGGGTATAAGAAGGGAACCGTCAAACGTGTTACATCCGTGCGTTCAATAGGTCATATCAAACTCATTGTGTATCGAAGCTTAAGTCTGTTCATCATTGAAGTCGATTTTGAGTTTGAGGGATTGAACATGTCTATGGTTATTGCGAGAGAGTTTGAGGGTTATGCAGAAAATAACATTCCTGTCGACTACCATGATACTACTGATTTTCACCTTGAATGATTCCGTTTATGCCGGGAATCGATCCAGCCCTTATGATCAGACGCAATGCGTTACACCTCATGTGATCATGGTTCGAGGCGTGGCAGGTTATTGGCCGAAAGTGGACAATCTTGCCGAAGCGATCATGCAGCAGGGAATGACTGTTTCGATTCTTCATCCCTATACAGCCATCAAAAAAGCGGAACAGATTGCCTGTTATTGTCGAGAGAATACCCCGACTCAATCCGTCAACATTATCGGCTACAGTTTAGGATGCGATGCCGCAATTGTACTCTGCCATAAACTGGAAGAGTTAGGAATGTGCGTTGACAGTCTGATCCTGATTGAAACAACATTCTGCAAGAATGAAGTCCCGGGCAATGTCCGCTACTGTTTTAATCTTTATGAAGAGCGAGGCCTGAAAGATCGCATTCCCATTTTTCGGGGAGTTCCAGTCGAAGCCAGCGAATGCTCGACGGTGATGATTAATGCAGAACTCAAAAGTACTAGCCTGCCTGCCAAGAAAATCACGCACTTCAATATCGCCAGTAAAACCGTAACTCATGAACTTGTTCTTGAGAAGTTGTTCGGTTGCCATTACTGGAATGATGGCTGGCATTGTTGCGAGTAAACGATAACAAGCACAAAATGCAATTGAGGGAGTCGCTTCTTAAACGACAGACTCTCTTGCGTTTCGTGCTTGTAGAATTTCATGAAAGAGATCGAAGGATTTAATTCTTCGCCAACTCTCGCAACACTTTATGCAGGATGCCGCCGTGGCGGTAGTACTGCACTTCAATTGGTGTATCAATACGGCACGTCGTCACAAAGTGAACTTCGTCTCCGTTCGATTTGGTCGCAGCAACTTCAACGGCTTGTCCCGGTTTCAAGCTATCGTCTAAAGCAATGTGGAACGTTTCTGTTCCGTCGAGGTCGAGAGACTGATAGTCCTCTCCTTCACGGAACTGCAGTGGTAATACCCCCATACCGACGAGGTTGGATCGGTGAATCCGCTCATACGATTTCGCGATGACGGCTTTCACCCCGAGCAGATAAGTTCCTTTAGCAGCCCAGTCGCGAGAAGAGCCGGTGCCGTATTCGGCTCCTGCTAAGACAACAAGTGGAATGTTGTCTTCCTTGTACTTCATCGCTGCTTCGTAAATCGAAGTTTGCTCGCCAGTCGGAAGGTAGATTGAAACGCTGCCTTCGGTGCCCGGAGCAAGTCGATTCTGCAGGCGGATATTGGCAAAGGTTCCGCGAGTCATCACCCGATCGTTACCGCGACGTGAGCCGTAGCTGTTGAAATCGTCAATCGCGACCCCCTGTTCCTGCAAATAAAGACCTGCAGGAGCAGTCGCTTTAATTGCCCCGGCTGGGCTGATGTGATCGGTCGTGACAGAATCGCCGAGCAGAACCAGACAGCGGGCTCCGTCAATCGATTCAATCTCTTTGGGATCTTTCGGCATGTTGACAAAGAATGGTGGCTCCTGCACGTAAGTGCTTTTGGGATCCCAATCGAAAATCTGACCTTCCGCTCCGGAAATTTGCTGCCATTGTTCCGGACCATCGGTCGCTTTGGAATATTCTTCGACGAAAATTTCCGGAGACATACTACCGGCAATCGCGTTCAAAATTTCTTCTCGGGTTGGCCAGAGGTCTCTCAGATAGACGGGATTGCCATCTTGATCGGTCCCCAAAGAGTCATTGACCAGATCGATATTCACCGTTCCTGCCAAAGCGTAAGCAACAACCAGCGGTGGACTGGCCAGATAGTTGGCTTTGACCTGCTGATTGATGCGGCCTTCAAAGTTTCGATTTCCCGAAAGCACGGCACTCACAACGAGATCGCCTTCAGTAACGGCCTGCGAAACTTCCTGCTGTAAGGGACCACTATTTCCAATGCAGGTCGTGCAACCGTATCCAACGGTATTAAAACCGAGGGCTTCCAGTGATGGCATCAATCCTGCTCGTTCCAGATAATCGGTCACGACACGACTCCCGGGAGCCAGTGAGGTTTTCACCCAGGGTTTACGGGTTAAACCTTTTGCAGCCGCTTTCTGAGCCAGCAATCCAGCAGCCATCAGCACGGAAGGGTTACTCGTATTTGTGCAACTGGTGATCGCTGCAATGACAACGGCTCCGTCAGTGATTTTCGGATTCTGACCATTCAATTGGACTTCGACTTCGGGGGAATCTTCAGTTCGTTTGAAGGTCTCTTTGAGAGCTTTCTCCCAGACGGGTTTCATGTCGTTGAGAAGTATGCGATCCTGGGGACGCTTAGGTCCAGCCAGAGAAGGCTCAACAGTGCTGAGATCGAGTTCCAGAACGGACGTGAAGGTTGGATCCGGTGTGCTCGCATCATGGAACATCCCCTGAGCTTTATAATATTTTTCGACCAGCTCGACTTCTTCAGCCGTCCGACCGGTCCGTTCCATGTATCGCAACGTTTCCTGATCGACCGGGAAGAAACCACAGGTTGCTCCGTATTCAGGAGCCATGTTGGCCAGAGTCGCCCGATCAGGCAGCAGCATCGATTCCAGCCCTGGTCCGAAATATTCCACAAACTTGCCGACTACGCCATGAGCCCGCAGCATTTGGGTGACTGTCAAAACAAGATCGGTTGCGGTCGCTCCTTCAGGCAATTCGCCCGTCACTTTGAAGCCGACCACTTCGGGCATCAGCATGTAAATTGGCTGGCCGAGCATAACCGCTTCGGCTTCAATGCCACCAACTCCCCAGCCGAGAACGCCGAGACCGTTAATCATGGTTGTGTGAGAGTCGGTTCCGACCAGTGAATCTGGAGAAAGCACACCATCTTTCTGCAGCACAACTTTGGCCAGATATTCCAGATTGACCTGATGCACAATACCGGTCGCCGGTGGAATAACGCGGAAGTTATCGAACGCCTGCTGCCCCCAGCGAAGGAACTGATAACGTTCCATGTTTCGTTCGAATTCGATTTCTACATTCTGGTCGAGAGCCATATTGTTGGCAAAGGCATCAACCTGAACCGAGTGATCGATGACGAGGTCACAAGGTACAAGCGGATTGATTTTTGTGGGATCGCCCCCCATGCGTACCATCGCCGATCGAAGAGCAGCCAGGTCGACAATCGCTGGCACACCGGTGAAGTCCTGCAGGACAACACGCCCGGGATGAAATGGAATTTCTACCTGTTGAACGTTCTGAGCATCCCAGCTGGCCAGATTCTTCACATCATGGGAACCAACGACGAAATCATCCCAGTTTCGCAGACAGGATTCAAGCAGAACACGGATGGAGAAGGGCAATTTAGAGACGTCGCCCAATCCCTGTTCGGTTATGGTCTGGATATTGAAATAACGAAATTCGCCGAAGGACGTTGCGAGGGTTTGTTCTGCGTTAAACGGGTTGGCTTGGCTCATGGTTGTACTCCTGAAACGAAACGGGAAGCTGGTTCGTTTCTGCATCGGTCTTATATTACTGCAAGTTTAGTTAAGCCTAACCGATGCCTGTGCATTCTGAAAGCGATTCGAGTAGCCTGTGTAACGTTTTTTACACGGGAATTACACATCTGGATGTCCTGATCTTTCACTGTCAATTAGGCATTATTTATGTGTTAAAAAGACAAAATCGATAAAATTTTATTTTATAAGTCGAATTGATTGAAATGACACGATATGTTCATCCGTCAAGATTGACAGGAACTCTGTTAAGCTTTGATGAATTCAGGCATTGCGGACTGTTGCTCAGAGGTAATTTCGTGACAATGCATGCATAAGTTCATGACTTGACTGAAAGGCGGACAGGTTCCGTTGGAGAGGAATGATGTTCTCTCTTCAGTTCAATACCTCCCTGATATCCCCGCAGGCACAATTATTTTGCCGGGCCGGAGTAAAACGAATGTCTCTGAAAACGGCTGATCGCATCGGAATGACGATTGCCGGCGGTCGATATGAAATCCACTCTCATATCGGCACAGGAAGTATGGGCCACGTTTATCGCGCATTCGATAGCCGTTTGGAAACTCACGTCTGTATCAAAATCCCTACAATAGCTCGACTCTCCGATCCTGATTTTGTCCGACGCTTCGAACAGGAATCCCGCTTTCTCGTCAAACTGGCTCACCCGCAGATCGTCAATATTATTGATGTCGGCGTGGAAGATCAGACACCCTACATCGTCATGCAGTTTATTGGTGGCGGTACATTGCTTAATCGGATGCAGGATGCGAATGGAAAATTAAGCCCACGACCTATTAAAGACCTGAAACACTGGCTCCCAAGTGTCGCAAAAGCTCTGGACTTCATGCACGGTGAGGACTGCATTCACCGCGATGTGAAACCGGCAAACATTCTGTTTGATGACCACAACAATGCATTTCTTAGCGACTTCGGCTTATCCAAACTGCTGTTGGAGGAAGAGACCCCCGAAGATAACCGCATGACTGCCAAGGGAGCAGTTGTTGGCACGCCCAATTATGTGGCTCCAGAAATTGTTCTGGGAAAAACTTACGATGGACGTGCCGATCAGTATTCGTTGGCGATTACAGTCTACGAATTTCTAACGGCTCAAACCCCGCTTGAGGGTCCGACCGCCTCGGCGACAATGGTCAATCAGACAACCAAACAACCACCCCCATTGACGAAATTTATTCCGAATATTCCGCTGCCATTGAATGCGGTCGTACTGAAAGCACTTTCTAAATCGAGCCTGAAGCGATATTCAAATTGCGAACAGTTTGCCGATGCCGTGATGACTACGGTTTTTAATGGACAGTCGAGTCACAGCATACCAACACGGCAGTCGGACCAGAGTTCTGTTACTGGACAGGGTTCGACGGTCGTCAATCGTCCAACAAAATTCATAGCCACACAAACCTCCAAGGCCGTTTCCCCCGGTAAAATCCCCTGTCCAAAGTGTGAAAAAAAACTGGTCGTTGGCTCTCAACACGCTGGCTTGATTGCCACCTGCTCAGGTTGTGGTGGTCGATTGCAAATTGCAAATGATGTGGAATCATTGATGTTGCTGGAGTTGAATCCGAACTACAATTCGCAAATTCATGCTTCCAGCAACAACGACAGTGAGCATGTCAATACAGTACTTAAAACCGAAGTCTTCGGTAAAACACTTTCCGAACGGCAAGCGATCTACCTTATCGGCGGAACGCTGATTTCAATATTGATTGGAGCGGTCTGGTTTGGACTCCAATTGAATAGTGAAACCGTCAAACAGCAAACAAGAAGACAAACGCGAACAATCAGTCGTGAAGGGAACAATGTCAGAACTGAAATCGTTAAGGTTCCAGTGGAACTCGCCTACAGTTTTCTGCCTGAAGAACAGGGATGGATTGACAGACAGATTGCAGAATTCAGCAGTCTTAACTCAGTGAATGCAAAAGTAAACTTTGCGTTTACTCCTGATTCAGATCAGACATCGTTCCAATTGATGAAGCAGAGCCTGGAAAATGACAGTGGACACTATCCTGCTCTCGTTTCAACACGTAATACAATTGAAGCGCAACAACTCAAACATTTGTGGTCACAAAAATTTCCCGATCTTCCCCTGTATTCCCGTGAAGAGTCTCTCTACACATCACCACTGGTTTGTCTGATGTGGCAGTCACGTTATTTCGAATTTCAGAAGAAATATGGCTCAGTCAATATGAAGACCATCCTCCAGGCGGCAGTCAATGATGCCGACTGGAATACCATTGCCAGTAAACCACAATGGGGATTATTTCGCTTCTCTATGCCCTCATTCAACGATGCACACTGGGGAGATCTGATGCTGCTCACAGCAACTCATCAGTCGCTCAATACTTCAGAACCGTTAACTACACTGCAGATCAGTGACGCGAATTTGCGTGAAGATCTGCGTCGACTCGACCGCCTGGCAATAACTCCACGTTCCAACGAAGATGCAATGCTGGAAATTGTGAATCAGGCTGTGCAATCCGGCCCCGATTATGCCGATATCCTCATTCTGACTGAGCAGGCTGCCCTGAAAGCGTTGCCGGAACTGGAGAAGAAGTGGAATCAATTCGTACAGGTCGTTTATCTCGACCCGGCTCCTCAATGTCAGCGAACTGCGGGTATTATCTCCCAAACACCATCTAACAAAGCGGATGGGGCCGCTACATTTTTAAATCATCTGCTCAATTCTGAATCGATGTCAAAGTTAGCCAACGAAGGTTTTAGGCCTGCCACCGGAAGTCTCTCGCTCTTCGACATTCCTGTGTTTTCTCGGTATCAATTACGGGGAGTACAGGAAACATTACCAACTCGAATCGCGATTCCGGATTATAAAGTCATGCAAACCTTGCGTGACACCTTTGAACGGATTCAACTCCAGTAGACCATTGGCATAGCCTGCCCTGCAATTACTGTTTATCGAGCTGCTACCTGCAATCGGGCGGCAGTCAATGCATTCTTGAGCAGATTTGCAATCGTCATTGGCCCCACTCCACCTGGTACTGGAGTGATTGCCGTAGCAATCTCTGAAACCGGTGCAAATTCAACATCGCCAACAAGCTTGCCATCGAGTCGATTGATGCCGACATCAATCACGATTGCACCGGGCTTAACCATCTCAGCCGTCACAAAATTGGCTTTACCGATCGCGGCAATCAGAATGTCCGCCTGACGGGTGATCTCTTCCAGGTTTCGTGTCCGACTGTGGCATGTCGTAACCGTCGCATCGGCTCCCCGCTGAATCAATAGCAGCCCCATCGGTTTACCGACAATCTCACTGCGTCCCAGGACAACTGCGTGCATACCCGATGTATTTGGACAAACTTCGGCGATCAACTGCATACAACCAGCCGGAGTGCAGGGAAGGAAGCGAGGACGCCCCTGTACCAGTAAGCCAACATTTTCAGGATGAAAGGCGTCAACATCCTTGAGTGGAGAAATCGAATCGAGCACAGCCTGTTCTTCAATCTGTTTCGGCAATGGCAATTGCACGAGGATGCCGTGAATATCAGAGTCAGCATTGAGTTTTGCAATCAAATCCAGCAATTCATTCTGCGAAGTCTCAGCTGAAAGTCGATGCAGTGTGCTTTTCATCCCAGCCGCAACGCACGCTTTTTCTTTATTGCGGACATACACCTGGCTGGCAGGATCTTCGCCGACTAGAACAACAACCAGATGTGGCGTCTCTCCCGTTTGACAGATAAAGCTTTCGACTTCGCCACGCAGTTCTTCACGAAGCCGGGCTGCTAATCCTTTGCCATCCAGTAGAGTCGCAGCCATGATATTGCTTTCGTGTTACGTTATTGCAGTGAACATTATCGATTTCGTCAGGCAGTGCCTGACCTACACCGTTTCAAATGATGTAAATCAGGGGAAACAGAAAGATCCAGACTAGATCCACAAAGTGCCAGTACAGTCCAATGTTCTCAACATATGTGGATGCTGAGGTTTTCAGGGCTGGTCCCCAAATTAAGACTGTCAAAAACAGGAACATCCCGATAATCACGTGCAGAGCATGAGTTCCCGTAATGAAGAAATAGGTCGAAGCAAACAGGTTGCCATATTTGATGGGGTGAGGATCGTGAACCTGAGCCATCTGCTCGTTGAATCGTTTGTCATGCCTTAACCATTCCAGGGCTCCATTCACGCCCCCTTCATTAATGGCAACGGGAAGAGTTAATGGAACACTGTGCTCTACCGCCTCAGAATGTTCGGAATGAGTTCCCAGTTTAACAGTCCCTGCCGAGACCCCATCTCGAATCGTCGACAGGGCATCGTTAAATTCTTTCCAAGCCACCAGTTCTGCAGGGGGATTCTCACCCGCTTCAGTCAACTTCTGTTGAACGAACGTCATTTTCTTCAGTGCCGATTCCTCGCCCGGCATCAATTTGTGTGTCCACTCATCGAAAGCGTGCTGGAGTTCGCGGACCGATTTATCCATCGCCTGCTCATCATCTTCAGCAACGTGTCCCGGGATAATGTCGTGTTCAAATTTTCCACGATATTCGACCGATTTTATGCCGAGAAAAACACCTCCCAGAATCAATGCCCCAGCCAGACAGAGTTGCGTTCTCCCGATCTTGCCGGCATGAATTGAAGCATGAGCCAGTACAACCAGAAAGCTGGAGCAGATGAGCACAAACGTATTCACACCCCCGGCGATCACATTGATGTGAGTCACTTCCGGATCCGTCGGCCAGCCAGGAGATCCAAAGCGGAGTACGATATAAGAGCCTATCAACCCTGTGAAGAACATGATCTCCGTACCGAGAAACAGCCACATTGCCAGTTTCGAATTAGGCAACGGCAATCCCATCTTCGGAGGAGTCGACGGCTCGGCTACAGCTTGATTCATACAATAATTCTCGAGATGGTGATTTCGTTGTTGTCAAACCGTAGGGTGCGTCCTGACGCACCAAATTCGAGGTCGGATAAAATTTGAACCACGGATGAACTTAGATAACTATTGCAGAACCGAGTTCTGTTGGTTAGGCAATGTCTGATTATCTTCAACCTGGAATATAGAGACAGTGACTTAAGTATTCAAATAACTGATTGTCAAAGTCGTTAGAATAACAGGCAGGTAAAACAGCGAGCAGAATAACAGCTTCCGAGCCGTCTGCCGGGTTTCATCTCTCAGAAATCGGATTGAGTAAATCAGATACGCTATTCCAAAGGCCGCTGCGATCACACCATAAACAGGCCCTGCTACGCCGAAATAAACCGGCATCAAGCTGACCGGCAGCAATGCAATCGCATATAGCACAGCCATACTGCCTGTCACATATTTTCTAGGCAACTGTCCTGGCAGCATGTGTAAACCCGCTTTGGCATATTGTTCACGATACATCCAGGCAATTGCCAGGAAATGAGGGAACTGCCAGAGGAACATCACAGCAAACAACCAGAACGAATCCAATGTCAATCCATGCCCGGCTGCTGCAAATCCCAGAACCGGCGGCAAGGCCCCCGGTATCGCACCAACTGTTGTGCAAAATGATGTGCAGCGTTTCAATGGCGTGTAGATCGCCACATACATAATGAGTGTCGACAAAGTCAGAAAAGCCGTCAGCGGATTCACGAACATCATTAAATGCAGCGTGCCATAAATCCCACAGACCGAGGCAAACAGAATTGTTTCAAGTGAGGTCACTCGTCCTGTCGGCAACGGTCGATTCTGCGTCCGCGGCATCAATGCATCAGTTCTGCGCTCCAATACCTGATTCAGCATACTGGAAGCAGCAGCCACCAGTCCTACTCCCCACAGGGCCTGCAGTAATACGATGATGTTAAATTCGCCACGCGACCCCAGCAGGTAGCCAACGACAACCGTCGCCAGAACCATGACGGAAATCCGCAGCTTAGCAAGTTCAATATAATCAGTCAGCTTTGCTCTCCAGACATTTTCAGCTGGAATCGCAATCGCTTTAGCCGGGGAACTTCCCGGCTGAGTCGGGTATTGACTCACAATTACTCCTCTATCGCTCTAACGAGCTTAAGTACGGCCCATAATTGGCCAGATTCATAAACAGAAAAAAACGATCCGGGTGGCTGGGGTCGAAACGAAGTGCAGGCCCCAGATTGGACGTTCGATTCTGGGTCTCACTTTCAGTTCGACCCCAGCCACCCCGCTTAAATTTATTTCACATCAATCAATTGACTGACTGAGAACAGCCAGCTCAGAATGTTTTTTCACGTAATCAACTCGATAAGTTCGAATCGTCAGCACCGCTGTCGCACCAATCACCAGCACACCTGTAATCATATGAGCCGTACGGGAGATCACCTGGCCTGCCGATTCCGCAACTGCCACAATGCCCATCGAAGGCACACCAAATTTCATGGCATATGTGATCAGCCCAATCAGTACCTGCAGAACAATCAATCCGAGCACCATTCCCATGCCCCGCTTCAACCAGCTGCTGTTCGAGCGAAACTCAAAAAATGCGACCAGTCCAACGACAACGATTGAGAGTATTCCCAATCCGAGATGTTCATGGATGGGAGCCCGCATGCCCGTCATCGGATGCCGAATAATCCCCCCCAATGCATATTGCACCAGGAGGTAAATTAACAAAAATGTCGAAGCAATTTTTGCTCCCTTGACGGAATTCGCCGACATCATCGCTTCCTGACTGGACCAGCGTGACGAGGCAACCGTAGCCGTGGTGGCCATCAAGGAAAATACGATCGAGGCAAACAAACCATGCAGCATGGCAAGTTCCGGCATCCGCTCCAACACTCGAAATCCACCGATCATTCCCTGACCAATCACCGCCAGCAAAACTCCCGTACCCAGCCAGGTTAAAGTGCTTGTCGTTCGTTTTGTCCAGCAGAGTCCTGCCAGAACGATGGCAGCGATACCAATCACAACTCCCGCCAGGCGATGTCCATGTTCGAGAAACTTATCGTAGTTTTCTTTGTTCGTTCCCATATCTTGAATCAAACCGAGCCAGGGGTAACTGAACATGGTGTATTCATCCGAATTCGGCCAGTTCGGAAACGCCATCCCGGCATTGGCTGTCGTCGTCATCGCCCCTAGTAAAATCGGCAGAATTGCCAGTGCTGTCGTCAGCACGGCTGCTCGATAAATCCAAGGATTCGGGATGTGGGAGGTTTCATTCATGGGTGAGGATTAGGAGTTTTTACTTCATTATCTGTAGGACAGGCTTCCAACCTGTCTGCTTGAATCGTTGGGTTACGCTTCTCTAACCCAACCTACAAATTTCTTTCCTTCTCCTTGGGGAGAAGGTGGCCGAAGGCCGGATGAGGGGAACTTTTCGACGTTCTTATAAAGAAGGACGCCGAACTCCCCTCACCCTAACCCTCTCCCAGAGGGAGAGGGGACTTAGATCAATTCAGTTTCTTTAAGCGACATTCACACTGTCGAAGTCGGTGTCGGGTCATAGACTTCCCGCTCGGTTTGAGGCCAGTAATCTTTATCGAGATGGTCTGGACTACTGTATTCATAAGGCCCTCGATAAACGAGTGGCTGAGTTTCAAAATTACCATGTGGCGGCGGCGAAGGTGCCTGCCATTCCAGTCCGTTGGCATTCCAGGGATTCTTCGGAGCCTTCTTACCCCAGATCAGACTGCCAAACACATTGATTAACAACAGAAACTGAGCAGCCCCCATCAGAATTGCCGAGTAAGTCATAAACTGATTCAACGGCAGCAAATGCTCCAGATACTCGTGCAGATAAGGATTCGCATATCGCCGAGGCATTCCCGCAATTCCCAACATGTGCATCGGGAAAAAGGTGCCGTTCATGCCGATGAATGTCAGCACAAAATGCAGCTTGCCCAGCCGTTCGCTCATCATCCGACCAAACATCTTCGGGTACCAGAATTGAATTGCAGCAAAGATACCAAATAACGTCGCACCAAACAGAATGTAATGAAAATGTGCGACAATAAAGTAAGTATCATGAATATAAATATCGACCGGCACCGCAGCCATGAAAATCCCGCTCAGGCCACCAACAATGAACATCGAAACGAAAGCGACGGCGTTGAGCGTGACTGTATTAAATTCGATATGACCACCCCAGATCGTCCCGATCCAGTTGAACACTTTAATCGCAGAGGGCAGAGCGATCATGATCGTCGCCACCATGAATGTCATTCCGAGAGCCGGGTTCATTCCAGAGATGAACATGTGATGTCCCCAGACGATAAACCCGAGCCCGGCAATTGCAGACATGGAATAAACCATCGGGCGATATCCGAATACAGGTTTTCGGCACATACAAGAAAGCATATCGGAAATCATCCCCATTGCCGGGAGCAGCATGATGTACACGGCTGGATGCGAATAAAACCAGAACAGATGCTGCCAAAGGAGCGGTTGTCCTCCGCCGACGGTAGATTCCGCATTATTGACGACGATTCCAGCAGGAACGAAAAAGCAGGTGCCGAATTCACGGTCGGCAATCAACATCAAACCGGCTGCGGTCAGCACAGGCAGAGCAAAAGCCTGCAAAATCGCAGTGATAAACATCGCCCAGATGGTGAGCGGCATCCGGAAAAACGTCATTCCTGGAGCACGCATATTGATGATCGTCGTCATGTAATTGATCGATCCCATCATCGAGGAAACCCCGACAAAAGTGATCCCCATCAGCCATAACGTTTGAGCAAACCCCGAACCGGGAGCCGCATCGTAGATTGCTGCGAGAATTGGATACGAAGTCCAACCTGCAGCAGGCCCTCCCTCATAAAATAGGCTCAACCCGAAACAGAATGCCGCTGGCCACATGAACCAGTAGCTCATCATATTCAGTTTCGGAAACGCCATATCGGGCGCACCGATCATCAGTGGAATCAGAAAGTTCCCAAACGCCCCGGCTAGAATCGGGATAATGACCAGGAAGATCATCACGGTGCCGTGCATCGTAAAGAGCATGGTGTAAAACTCGGGCGTGATCTGACCGCCGGTCTCTGCAAAAAATGTCGTGTTCACAAAGGGCATTTGCGTATTGGGAAATGCCAGTTGCCAGCGAATCGCGAGCGCGAACGCTCCTCCCACGAGCATCAAGAACAATGTCGAGAACAGGAATTGAATACCGATCACTTTGTGATCGGTCGAAAATACGTATTTGCTGATCCACCAGCGATTATCAACATGGTGGTGGCAATGAGAATCACCAGTATCGCCGTGTTCTCCAGTGGTCTGGACTTCGCTGGTCACAGATTTACTTTCCGTTCTTGTTGTCGATTTATCAAAAATGCCGTAGGACAGACATCTTGCCTGTCAATGATCCCAAACAGGCTGGAAGCCTGTCCTACATATTTCAACTCAACGCTGACTATTCAATATAGCCATCTTCAAACTGTTCTTCGTGAAGCGATTTCATATAAGCTTCATACTCAGCCGGAGGATGTGCGATAACTATCGCACCCATTTTGTAGTGGCCCCAGCCGCACAGTTCTGCACAGACCAGAGGATATTCCCCAGGCTCTTTCGCCTCAAACCAGACCGGAATGATCATCCCGGGAACTGCATCCTGTTTGATTCGCATCGTCGGCAGGAAGAACGAGTGCTGAACATCCTGAGTTCGTAATTGAATTGTGACGGGAGTACCAGCAGGGACATGCAATTCGTTCACCTGATACATATCATCGATTTGCGGCTTCCGCTCCAGTGTTTTTCCGGGAGCCGGGTAACGCATTCGCCACTCGAACTGACGGGCATTCACTTCCGCAATAATATTTGTTTTGGCGGCTTCGGGATAAGCAGAATTCATGCGAAATTCTGCCCAGGTTCGTGTCTGATACAATGCAAGAAACAGCAGGATAATCCCGGGAATAACCGTCCAGATCATTTCCAGTTTATGATTTCCATGGCTATACCAGGCTCGGCGATCTGCTGGCCTGGAAGATGCGGTCCAGAGTACATAACCCATTGCGACTTGCGTCCCAATAAAGACGACCGTGCATATGATGAGAATGACATAAAACAGATGATCGATCTCGACACCGATGGTCGAATCGGAAAGACCATCTCCCGGAAATCCCCATTTCAACCCCGGCGTCATTGCACAGACAACCAGCGCCAGCACAGGCCAGATCATCAGAAAAAATATCCACCACAAACGCTTCACAAAATACTCCCGTCAGGCAGAGGGGTTACTTATTTAAATTATTCAATTGAACTTACCGCAGGACTCTCACTCGCTTCTGCTTTAGGCAATTTTGGGATAGGCATCGTATCTTCGTGTGGAAGATACATCACATAGTTGACAACATCCCAGATTTGCTGGTCTGTCAGCGATTTTCCACCGAAGGCGGGCATCGGTGTGCCTTTGATGCCGACATAGATTCGGCGAAATACATCAATTGGACGACGTCCACCGCGATAAATATCGCTCGTCAAATCCCGTGGTTTTAGCGGGTTGTACCAGTCATCATGCAGTCCGGGCACAGTGAAGTCGCCACCCTCTCTGCGTTTTTGTAACTGGCGAGTCTGAAAGCCATCGCCCTTGCCGCCATCTCCGTGACAGGATGCACACTGAGCATCTTTTCCAAGGTACAAAATGCGTCCGTTTTCAATGGATGTCAGAGAAGGATCGGCAGCGGAAGGACCGTAAGGATCGGTCTGAGGAACCGAGGCATAAACGATGGCATCTTCGTTGTCTGCTTCAATCCAGGCATCAGCCAGATCCAGTTGCCCGAAGAAGGCAATTTCCGGATAGTCGACTTCCAGAAACTCGTTCATATCTTCTTTGAATTCAGTCGTGATTTCCTCGATCTCTTTAGGATCAGTCACCCCTTCGAGTTCATCAGCCAGAACTTTTTTATTGAAATCGAGTCCAACCTCCACATTAAGCATGCCCTCGGTTTCCCCGCGCATCGCCAGGAATTTGACGTAATTGACAATCAGATCCAGGCTTTCATCGGAGAGTAGCTTGAAGGAAGGCATGTAAGTGCCAGGAATTCCTTCAACAATTATGTGTTTCAAATCAGCCGTTGAGACGTGATCCCGTGAACCTGTCGAAGTAAATTTGAATATGCCTTTTCGATAATCTCGTGGCTTCGGCTCCATATATCGAGCAGTTGGTCCATCACCCGAGCCCGAAACTCCATGACAATGCTGACAGTGCTGTTCGTACAGAAACTGCCCCTGATGGAGCTTGTAATTCGGATTTGCCGCAAGCTCCAGCCCCGGCTCGATCAACTCCAGATCCGGCAAAGCCTTGGAGAGTGTCAACTTGCCCGACTCGGCATCATAAGCGGCAATGGTAATCCCATCCAATTCCGCAATCGGATCAGGAAGTTCTTCCTCAATCGCTTCCATCGTGACATCGAATTGATCTTCGGGATCGAACAGAAACTGCAGTTTTTTACCGACCAGATCAACATCTGTCTCAACGGGCTCAATCAGTAATTCCGTCGGCTTTTCCGGATCAAAATCGGCGATTTCCAATGTGATTTGACCACGATCGACCGGAAAAAATGCAGGAATTGTTGGCTGAGCGGGTGAACCAAAGCTGGAAACCAGCGTATTTTTGACTTTCACTTCCGCTTCTGGGAGCAGTTCCTGTGTTTTCTCATTGAAAACAAAATCACTCTGCACCTGTTCACAACCAGCCAGTCCAGCAAGTAAACAGACCAGCAACAGCCAAGGCGAGGCATTTGCTGGAGCAGAAAGAAAATTTTGAGCGACAAATCTATTCAACATCGATTTCTCGGGGCAATAACTAAGGTAGGAGGTGGAATTGACAGGAAAACACAGTTCAGAAAGGAGTAGAGTGATTTCCAGAGGATTAATTCCAAGTACAGCCTATTCTCCCGATCTGACGGTCAATATCAAGCCGCAAGGAGTTGTCTGTAGTGCCTTTGCGACAAAGTGACGCATAAACAAACGGCGATTTCACTTCCCGATACAGAACCGACTGAACACAATATCAAGCAAGTCGTCGGTATGCACCTGTCCGAGAATCATTCCGAGTTCGCGCAAGGCTCCCCGAATCTCTTCAGCGATCAATTCATCCCCCGCCGTTGTCTCTGCCAGAAGTCGAGCGGAGTGGATATTTAGCCGAGCACGCTCCAGGGCATCCCGACAACGAGCAGCACTCGATGACAGCAATTCACTTTTCTGACTTTTCCTCGATTCATATCGATCAGCAATCAACTGCCAGATTTCCCCGATTCCCGTTTTCTTTTCAACACTGACGGCAATTACACATTGGCCTGGCGGCAAATCTCTCTGCAGATCCTGCTTAGTCATGATTCTGGCGACAGGAATCTCCGTAGTCATCAATTCTGAAAAACGATTTTCATCATCGGCCTGTTCCTCAGCATTCAAATTCGCTGGACTGCACCACAGAATGAGGTCGGCTTGTGCAACCTGTTGTTGTCGATGGATTTGCGCCGAATGAGAGATACCCGATTGATCCAGTTCCCAACCAGCCGTGTCGAGAAATTCCAATTGCATCCCAGAATACGTGACGGTTGCCGAAAGATAATCAGTAGTGGTGCCCGCGATATCGGAAATGAGGGCCTGTTGCCCTGTCAGACTATTAAACAGAGTACTCTTACCCGCGTTCGGCAAACCGGCCAGCACAACCCGGAAGTGAACCCGATTTAACATCCGCCGCTCAGCCGAGTCACACATCGCAGCCAGTTCCGCTTCGATTCCGATCAGCCGTTGCAGAAAATCGTGTCGATTGACGAAGTCGATATCTTCATCGACAAAGTCGAGCCCGGCTTCGAGATCGGCCAGATCCGAAAGCAGAGAATCCCGCATCGATCGCATCGTATTCGAGATGCCCCCCGCCAGTTGAGTTAACGCCTGATCCAACTCCCGTTCCGACTCCGCATCAATCACCCCCAACACTGCCTCGGCCTGCAGCAGAGACATTTTCCCTGCCAGGACCGATCGCATCGTAAATTCACCCGGACGAGCGGGGCGAATATCCCACTGGTAGAGTCTGGCCAGCAGGCTTTCCAGAATGGGCGGCGAGCCAATCGTATGAATCTCAACCGTCGGCTGCCCGGTATAACTTTTCGTCCCCGGCCAGACGAGCAATGAAATTGGCAACGGAGCTTTAGACGCACCAAAAGGAATCGAACAACAATAACGCTGAGCAATTCGACGATGAATTTCTAACTCAGGCTGAGCCTCCCTCAGAAACTTCGCTAGAACTTCGAGCGTATCGACACCACTGATCCGAATAATCCCCCGCCCCCCAGCCCCGGGCGGCGAAGCAATCGCGGCTATCGTCTGTTCGGTATCCAGTTCAGTGGTTGAGTACATTTTCGATTCTTTAGTGTGATCAATGTGTGATAATATTTTTTTGAACCACGGATGGACACGGATTTACACAGATAAAATTTATCCGCGTTAATCTGCGTCCATCAGCGGTTCTCATTTATTCAATAGGCTTTTATAGGGAACTCAACGTTACCCGAAATTCTTTGTCCCTATGCATTTCGAAAAAAAGCTGAATCACA
Source organism: Planctomycetaceae bacterium UBA2671 (assembly GCA_002359185.1). GTDB lineage: Bacteria > Planctomycetota > Planctomycetia > Planctomycetales > Planctomycetaceae > Rubinisphaera. The sequence continues at coordinate 7,873 of DEML01000046.1, read as the reverse complement.
AATAGAGGAAAGTCAAAAACATCCGTGCATATCCGTGTCCATCCGTGGTTCAAAAATTTTCAGCATGCGTCAAATTCGTCGTGAATTAAAGTTTTCTGGCACTCGAAGCAGGTTTGCTGATATGATATTTATGCACAGACACCATCCTTAATACCGAATCAGGCTCTGCGATATGGAAACGCTTGCTGCACTCTGGCTGCCGATTTTTGTTATTTTATTTACGATTGCGATCGGGGCTCTCTCCTGGTTTGTGTTTGTTCGCTCGATTGATATTCCCTGGGACGATCGAAATCGTAGCCAGCAGGACAAGTCACGCGAATCGAAGCAGAAGAATCAATCATGACAGACGCTCAGCCAACCAGCCCCGAAGGATTGCTCTCCAGCAGCGATTTTTTCTTCACGACTCGCATTGTCGATACCGCCACTGCATTAAGCAAGTCGGTGCATGTCGCATCTGATATCACAGCCATTCACAAGAAACTGGAACACCGACACATCGGCTTATGGATGATCGATCTCGACACGGCAGAATCGATCCTGAGTGAAGTGGCAGATTTGACAGCAAACTATCCCGACCTGCAAGTCATCGCTTTCGGCTCCCACGTCGAAGTCGCCCGCCTCAAACAAGCCCGCCAGGCCGGCTGCCACCTCGTCGTCCCCCGCAGTAAAATGACAACGGATCTTGTGGAGTACTTGCAGAAGTATTTGAACGGTTGATAACAATCAGGTAGGTTGGGTTAACCGTAGGCGTAACCCAACAAATTGTAATGAGCATTCCACAATCATTGGGTTACGCTTCGCTTTCCCGACCCATTTAACTGAAGATTTTCACGATGTACAATCTTTGTGAACAAGTCCCGTTTGAGTGAATGGAGCCAGGTCTGGCTCCAGAAAAGTGACTTTCGCTTCAGGACTCATGATCCTATCTCTGGTGTAATAACAGAGGAGCACTCGGCGATTCTTTAATTCGGGGTGTTGCTCGATAAATAACATCGAATCCGAAACGACTGATGATAATCGCAGGTTTTGAGCGACCAGCCGCATGAATGCCTGTGTGATTGTTTCGTGATAACCTCGTTCTGGGGCATCGACGACTCCGTGCGCAGCATTGAGAGCTTTCAATCCGCTCGTCATTTTATCAATGGCCAATTCAAGTTCGCACTCTTTGCAATAGAGATAGGCAACTCGAAGATGAGCCTCGTGAGTCCACTCCTGATGACTCATTTGACATGACTCGAAAGCGTTCAGCAAATCAAGATCGGTCATGCCACATAGCCTCTACATCAATTCCGGCAGTGCATGATGTTGTTGGTCGACCAGATATTGTGGGCGGCCTGAGAAATCATCCAATGTGATGGCGTGGGGGTCGAGGCCCATGAATTTGTAGAGGGAGGCGAAGACTTCGCCGAAGTGGATGGGGCGTTCGGTGATTTCTGCTCCGAGGCGATCAGTCGCGCCGATGACCTGTCCGGTTCGGAATCCACCGCCGGCCAGTAAGGCTCCGCCGACTTGAGGCCAGTGATCGCGGCCGGCATCTTTATTGATGCGGGGGGTGCGACCGAATTCGCCCCAGGCGACCACGGCCACATCGTCAGCCATGCCCCGTTCGTGCAGATCATTGATCAGAGCGGATAAGGCTTGATCGAACTGCGGCAGATGGGTTTTCTTCATGCCCTCGAAATGGTTGCTATGAAAATCCCAGCGACCGAAGTTCAACGTGACCACACGAGCACCGGCTTCGACGAGACGACGAGCCATCAGAAAATGTTCGGGATTCGTCGGGGCACCATCGCCATAATTTTTTTCGCTGCCCTGATTGCCGTAGCGATCACGTACTTCCTGAGGTTCTTTGGAGATATCGAGTGCATCGACCAGTTTACTGGAAGTGAGGATATCGAACGCCTGCTGAGTCAATAGATCGAGCCCGGCCATTGTGCCCGAGGCATCCATATTGCGACGGATCGAATCGAGTGAAGCCAGCAGTTCCTTGCGGCTCGAAAGGCGATTGCCATCGACCTGACCGAGAACCATATCTTTACGAGTCGGGCCGGAAGGTCGGAAGGCGGCATGGCCGACGCCGAGAAATCCGGGATGTCCGGGTGAGCCATAAGGAGGATGCCCGGTATCGGGAGAGAGTCCGACAAATGCGGGTATGGCTGGATTTGTTGGCCCCTGAACGCGGGAAATTGTGGAGCCGATGGAAGGCCAGCCGCCGGGTGGCTGGTTCTGTGTGGTGTGTCCCGTATAACAGATGAAGGAATCGTGGGCTCCGTTGGGAGAACCGTAAACCGAGCGGAGTGGCACACACTTATCCATTGCACTGGCCAGATTCGGCAAATGTTCGCAAATCTGCAAGCCGGGGACGCTGGTTTCGATGGGTCGGTACTCGCCGCGAATTTCGGAAGGGGCATCCATTTTCAGATCGTACATGTCCTGATGCGAAGGAGCTCCGCACATGTAGATCATGATGATTGACTTCTGCGATTTCCCAATTCCCGCTTGCGACTCTGCTTTTAAAAGTTGAGGCAAACTGAGTCCGCCCAACCCGAGGCCCCCTATTTTGAGAGCGTCTCGACGAGAAATACCATCGCAAAGTTTGTGACTACGGCCGGCAATTTTTAACATGGTGGGTGGCCCTGTTTATCTGGTGGGAAGCGCGGAAGGTGTTCATAGGCTAACACTTACATCGGCAGCGTTCAATATGAGACTTGTGCTTTTTACAATTTGGTCAGCAAATTGATATTTACGTTCGATGGGCGAAAATTTCATTAAAGTTGACTGAAAAGCCTCTCACACTGCTTTATTTCAGGGCAAAACCTTCGATGAATTTTGCTGGAACTGCGGTCATTGACCTGAAAAGCTTGAATCAATCTTGACCTGTTTTGGATATTTCACGAAATTTCCGCTCCATCACTGTTTCAGAGTGGGGCGACCGGGCCTGTCTTATGTCGTCATTCAGCTGGAACTCTGCCACCTCTTTTGAAATCAATCAGGGACAGACCGTGAATCCTGCATTCTTCGCTCTACCATCACTTATCCTGGCACTTCCCTTCGCAGTGGAAGTCGCTTTGTCGGCGCCCATTCATGAGGCTCCGACTCAGGAATCGCCTAACTTCGGACTGCATCCGGAATTCGATCTGGTAATTCGTGGACAATCTCCACAAACCTACGATCTCGGCCCCGGCACGCAGACGCAGATCGCGCCACAGTTCGATCCGAACATGGGTTCCTATCCAAACTCAGGTCAAATCTATGGCGGACAACCTGTTCCCCAAGGATATGATCCGTTTATGGCTTCGCCGTATGCCGGAGCGACTGGCGATCCGATGGCTGGTCAGTTCGGCTATGGAGTGGTTGGACCTCAACCAGTTCGACTCGGCTGGTCGACGCATTTCGACTTTGCCTGGCTGGGTGAATCCGATCTTCAGCAAGGTCCGGGTGGTCAGCAGGGAAGTTTGACGCAGTACGAATATAACTTTCGGTTCGACAACATCACGATGGCACCCAATGGCTGGACCTGGAAACAGTCTCCAGAAATTAATTACACTGAAATGAACTTCGAGAATATCGAAGCCTCTCAATTGGCCGATCCCGTTGTCGCACCACCAGCGGGTGTTCCTGTTTCGATAGCCGACAACTACTATCGTTTGGGATATCGCTTTGAAACAACTTCGCCTCAGTATGGACTGGCCAGCTGGCGACTGGGGTTCACTCCTTCGATCAATTCCGACTTTGAACGACAACTTAATTCCAAAGCATGGAACTTCGATGCCGACGTGACTTCCTTCATCCGAGTCAGCCCAACATTGATGTATGTCGCCGGTGTGTTGTATTGGGATCGAGCGGAAGACATTATTCTGCCGAATGCCGGGGTAGTCTGGAATCCCAACGAGTTCTGGGAAATCCGTGCGACATTCCCGAAATCTCGAGCAGAGGTTTTCGTGGGAACACCGTTTGGCCTGGCAACCTGGATGTACATGGGAGCTGAATACGATGTTCAATCGTGGCAAGCCGGAGAAATCAGTGGCAATGCACAACTCCAAACCGAAGAATGGCGAGCGTTTGCCGGTTTCCGCTGGGAAAGCTGTGCCTGGGAATCGTATCTCGACTTCGGCTATGCGTTTGATCGCGAATACAGCGTCCACGGCCTGAGCTCTGTCGTCCCTCTCGATCCCGGCGAAACCTTCATGGTTCGTTATGGAATTTCGTATTAGTCGCGGGACTTGGGTCTAGTGTCTAGATGGCATTGGGCCTCGTGGATTTTTCATCGCCGATTTACATAACATACGCAATCGTAAGTCAGGCTATATGCCTGACTTTTTTATTCCCACTTGTCCCTAGACTCAAGTCCCTGGACCAACTATGTCTGACTCACCTGTTGCAATTATTCTGGCAGCCGGGAAAAGTACCCGGATGAAATCGGAGACGCCGAAAGTTCTGCATCAGGTTTGCGGCCAGTCGATGATCGATCATGTGATTAACGCGGTTCGCGAAACCGGTGTTCAGAAAATCGTCGTCATCGTGGGACATAAAGCCGACGAAGTCAAAGCGGCTCTGGAGCATCACAAAGATGTCGTTTTTGCATTGCAGGCCGAGCAAAAAGGAACCGGACATGCGGTGATGATGGCCGAAGAGGCCCTTAAAGATCACACAGGATCTGTTCTGGTTCTGGCCGGCGACACGCCGTTGCTTAAAGGTTCGTCATTACAGAAACTGCTCGAAGTTCAACAGGAGAATGGTGCCGCCTGCATTGTGGGGACGGCAATCACGGAGAACAATCATGGCCTTGGTCGGATTGTTCGGGATGAAGCTGGCAAGTTTCTGAGAATCGTCGAACACAAAGATGCCAGCGAAACCGAATTGCAGATCCAGGAAATCAACACCGGCTGCTTCGCATTTCAAACCCAGGCCCTCTTCGCGGCTCTGAAAAAACTCCGCCCGGAAAACCAGCAGGCCGAATATTACCTGACCGACTGTGCCGAAATCCTTCTGAGTGAAGACAAAACCGTCCTGGCCGCCAACACCCTCGACATCCAGGAAGCAATGGGCGTCAACACGCAGGATCAACTGGCCGAAGTCGAACAAGTTATGCTGAACCGGTAGTCTCTGAACCGATGGGCCACGCCCAGAACTAGGTAATGGGCCCAGATTTTCTAAGAAAGCTACGTGCTTTCATAAAATCCACCAGCCTGATGATTTATTTATTGTTCAGGTTCATCAGAGTGCACATGACCTTCTCCTGTAATGGTGAACTCAGAGACCATCACCGAAGTATCCAGTGCTGGGTGCCATGTCCACGCTTGTCGTGGACATGCTTAATGCGGCATGAGTGCCTTTTCTCAGCAAGGAAATAAACTCGTTTCACACGTTTCCTCTTGTGCCATCACTCAAAAGAATAACCTCCAAATTGAATGCCGACACTCATTGCATACTTACAAAAGCGTGAATATGGCATCCGGCTCTATTTCAGATTCTCCGTGAAAAACTTGACTGCCACTTGAATCATCTCATCGAACCAGACTTGTTTGCCCAAAAACGGATGCGGAGCCTCTTTGATGACAGTTAAGTCTGTTGGTCTGTGCAGTTCGATCATCCGTTGGCGAAAGTCATCGGCGTGAGTGCTCGGATCGTCGGTTTCGCCAGTGATGAACCAGCAAGGTGGGTCCGTCTGGTCCAGGTGAAACAGTGGCGAAGCGAGTCGATAGGTTGCCAGTTTCTCCTCTTGTGTACCACCTAGGAACTTTCGCCAGATTTGGCCCCGGTCTTCCTGTGCAGAAATTTCTCGCGTACGTTGTGAGAGCAAATCCGTCTGAGCTCCCATCGGCACAGCTGCTTGAATTGCGCTGCTGAATCCAGCGTGACCGCCATCTCCCTCCAATTCTGGGACACCTGATGAAGTGGCAAGCAATGCTGTCAAATGACCTCCTGCGGAGAGTCCGATCGCACCGATATTCTCTACATCGATCCCATATTCTTTCGCATGGGCACGCAAAAATCTAACGGCTGCCTTGCAGTCATGGATTGCTGCCGGGAAAGGGGCTTCACCACTCAGGCGATACGAAATCGTGGCCACGACAAAACCGCGAGCCGCTAGTGCCTGAGCGATATTCTCGTGATTGACCCGATTCCCGTTCGCCCATCCTCCACCATGAATACACACAATAGCGGGCAGTTCTCCCCAAACTTCTTTTGGTCGATAAATATCCATCTCAAGTGTGCGATCCCCATATCGGGCAAAAGTCACATCCCGTCTGGCATTCAGGCTCTCTAATGTCGTTTGTGGAATCTCGGTGCGACCATCAGAGCGAGGAAGCGACACTTCACCAGCGGGCCGTGAATCGAGCTGCATTTCTTCCTGGAATAAAATCGCCATGCCTCGCAATTTCCTGGAGATGTCGGCATTGCGAACAGGTTCCGACTCCCCGGGATCCTTGTCGAGGTCAAATAACTGGAGAGCGGGATTCAATTGCAGCTTCCAGTTCTGCCAGCGAACGGCTGCCAATGCTCCCTCGCTGCCATGATAGAAAAACGCGTCGTTGTATTGGTTGCGGTTGACTAATTGAGCCCATTCGCCAGATGGATCCCAACGACGCCGCAATGGAACATGAGCATTGAGAGATTTCTTCATACCGGGGGGCGGAACGATTTTCGTTTCCCCTTTGAGCAAGGGACTGATGTCGCGTCCGTCGATGATCCGATCATCAGGAATTTTGACTCCCGCGAATGTGGCTAGTGTGGGATACCAGTCCATTGCGCGAACAACTGCGGACGACTCCATGCCGGCTTCCAATCCCAGTCCCGGGCCCCAGGCAATTGCTGGCACACGGATGCCGCACTCGTAGGTCGACAGCTTACGCCCTTGCATCTTTTGCTCGGCAGATCGACCTGGGCCACGACCATTGTCCGAGGCATAAATGACGATCGTGTTATCGGCAATACTTTGTTCTCTGAGCGAATTAAAAATTCGACCAACGTGAAAGTCGAGTTCCTGAATCGCGTCTCCATACTCGCCCCAGTTCGAGCTGCCTTGAAATTCTTCGCTCACGCCGAGTGGATTGTGCAGCATCGTATGCGGAAGATAGAGGAAGAATGGCTCATCTTTGTTCTTCTCGATGAACTGAATCGCTTCGTCGGTGTAGAGCTTTGTCAGTTCCGCAGGATCGACAGGGCGTTTAACGATTTCATCATTTCTTATAAGCGGTACCCCGCCCTGATCCTCGAAGTAGACAACCTCTACGGGATCAAGATTGTGATGGAGTCCGAAATAATAATCGAAGCCCTGTGCACGTGGCAGAAACGGTTCATGAAAACCGAGATGCCACTTTCCAATGCATGCGGTCGCATAGCCGGCCTCCTTGAGCAATTCGGCGAGTGTCAACTCGTCAGGATGAATGCCTGATTTTGAATCGGCACGATGCACCCAGATCCCGTTGCCGATTCGACGTGGATAACATCCTGTCAGAAGACCGGCTCGAGAGGGACTGCAAATCGGAGCAGCGGCGTAGTAATCTGTGAATCGCGTACCTTCGCTTGCCATCTGATCAATCACAGGCGTCCTGACCTCAGTCGCTCCATAACAACCCAGGTCGTAATATCCCTGATCGTCGACAAGTATCAAAACTATGTTTGGGCGATCGTTTGACTCAGCTATAAGTGGTGTAGTATAAAGGGTTTGTGCGATGAGTGCTGCACAGGTCACAAAGGCAAGTGTAGTTATTCTGTGTAGCAAATGACGTGGGAATTCTCGGCGGCAATCGAGAGTTTCTAATTGATGCGTCGACGACTTGGCAAGGAACTGAATCATGTTGAATCCCCTTCTTTGGATGACGGGTAGCTGCACTCGTTTGGGTCGCGTGAATCTGCGCATAAAAAA
>DEML01000068.1:182491-307191 GCA_002359185.1 Planctomycetaceae bacterium UBA2671 | reverse complement strand
AAATTTTTAGGTTCTTTTTTCGTGGGTTCAAATTTGTCCAAGGACAATAAAAACCTGGCATGTGAGCGAAAAGACTTCAGTCCGAAGCTCACGGCCAAAAAACTATCGGCTACAGCCGATAGGAATTCAGCTGAGCCATGGATGAACACTGATAAGCACGGATGTGATTATGTGTTTATTGAAATGATTGGCTGGGGAATATCAACCCCTTGGATTTGTGGATTTTTCACAGGTTCAAGGGGTTATTTGATGTTGGTACGTCAAGAGAATCCGCTCTTTTTCCATAGAATTGAGGCTATGCAATTTTGTCGCGATTGTGAATAACTTCCGATTTTCTGTTTATCTCGAGGCCGACTCTGATAAGGTGCGTTTGGTAGAGGAATTGATTAAGATGTTTAATCGTGAGATATTGATTGCTGTTGATGTGATATTTGATGATGCAGGTGCCCGGTTTTGTTAGCCTTAATTATCATCTGATTTGAATTTCAACATCGAAAAGACACTGCTGGGCAAGCCAGAAGTGGCACACCTTATGCGACATTTTCGGTCGTAAATTTTTTAAGATCAGGGAAGGAAAAATTATGGCCGACATGGAGCGTTGGCAATTGATGAAAACGACGGCCGAATCAGCTGCTCAAGAGGCGGGTCGCGTGCTGCAGAGTTGGCGGAGTCGTTTTTCCGTTTCTGAAAAAAGCCGGTCAAATCTGGTGACCGATGCGGACTTGGATTCGCAGAATACGATCGTCAAAATTCTGCAGGGTGCTTTTCCCAATCATCGTTTTCTGGGAGAAGAGGGGCTCTCGAAGCAGGACACAGATTCACTATATCAGTGGATTATCGATCCTCTGGACGGGACTGGAAATTATGTCCACGGGTTTCCTTACTACTGCGTTTCCATCGGCCTGGAATATCAGGGGCGATTGATTCTAGGTGTGATTTACGATCCGACCCGGGACGAACTTTATTCCGCGGTTGAAGGTTGTGGTGCAACTCGGAATGGAGAGTCACTTTCTGTTAGCGGAACCGAATCGCTGTCGAAAGCGATGTGTGTGGCCAGTCTTCCGGTAGCCGGGGATCCGGAACATCCAGCGTTCAAGCGGTTTGTGAACGTATTACCTCATGCTCAGACACTTCAACGTCTCGGTTCAGCGGCTCTCAATCTGGCCTATCTCGCCAGCGGAAATTTGGATGCATTCTGGTCGACGACCCTGTATCCGTGGGATATTGCGGCTGGCGTAGTCATTGTTCGAGAAGCTGGGGGAACGGCAACCGGGCTCGATGCCTCTGCTCTAGATGTTCATCAGGGTGTCATCCTGGCAACTTCGTCTACTCAGTTGCAATCTGAGCTACTACCATTACTGAACACTTAGCCACAATGTTTAGTCCCGGCAGGATGTAGATCAAAAGAGCTTTATGATAAAATTCTATGGAATCCTGAGGGAATGTATTTTCAGGCTCTGGGATGAGGTAGAATTACAGTGCCGTCAAATCAGCCGGGTAAAGGTTGTTGAACATCTCTTTGAAATGAAAATCTGTATCCCCTGATGCAGGTGATTTTAGATTATAAATCTGGATGTGAACAAGAATTCTTTTTTCTGAATTCCGAAACGAACAATTACGGATTGATCCATGGTTACAGCAAGTCAGTTACTCAGTCAAGTTCAGCACAAGGGGCGAATGATCTCGCAAATTGTGTTGCTGCTGACGATCTGGCTGGTGATTCCCTGCTCTGCTCAAGTCGAAAATGGCCAGGCTCCTCCTGAATCACCTCCGGGAACACCAGTCAGTCCGTCCCCAACAACGCCCCCGGTTACTGTTACACCAAGCCCTCTGCCGTTGCCGTCCACCTCGCGGGTTCCGCAGGATATTATTTCGCTACCCGATAGTGAGGGGCGACTGATTGCTGTTCCTTTGAATGTGACGATCGAACAGTATCTGGAGTGGTTGGATCGACAGGAAGCGGAACGGAAAACGGAACAGATCTGGATTTTAAGAAATCTCACCGCAAGCGGATCATTAAGTGAAGATGCTTCGGGAAAATCCTGGGCCGCGATGAGGTTTCAATTTGATTTTTCAGTGGAACAATCCAGCGAGTGGAATTCTCTGCCGTTGATGATGGGCGAAGCAGTGCTCACTGGATTCACTGAGCAGGGGGCGGAAGCGGCAGACCCTCAACGAAACCGATTGATGATTGCCCGAGATGTGGATAGTGGTCAATGGCTGCTCTGGTATCGGGATCACGAACAGTTTCAGCTGGAAGTCCGAATGTTGGTGCCAATTAGCAGGACAGGCAGTGAAAACCAGTTACTGCTGACATTACCAGCAGCATCGAGAACGGAACTGGAATTGCAGCTCAACCTCCAGAATCCAGCTGTGGAATTGAACAGCAAAGGTTTTTGGGAACGCCAGCAGAATGATCAAGGCACTTTGGTTCGCATCGCCGGATTCCAGCAGCAGATCGATTTGACATGGTCCGACTCCTCGATCGACATGAGTGTTCAACCAATTTTTGATGTCGAGAGTCTGGTCGATGTTCTCAGGCAGGGAGAATCGACAACCATTAATGCCCGACAGACGGTTGTGGTGGAACAGGGAGCCCTCAGTTCGCTGCAAATCAAATTGCCATCCGGGTTCCAGTTGGAAAACGTGACTTCGGACCGGACCATGAAATATGTGTTTGATGCGGCTGACCCCTCTTCAATCACTCTCAATTTTTCACCCCCCGTCCAAAGTAGCGCGATTATCAACTGGAAGCTGAGTGCCCCGATTCGCCGATTTGAAAGTCAGTTGGTGATTGATGGTTTTAAAGTCGTTCAGGCACGTAAAGAAACCGGAAAGATTGCGATCCGTCGCTCGACCGACTGGCGGATGACGCAGCTCGTCCCTCAGTCCGATAACATCATCACCACGGATGTACGTGAAATCACTTTTGTGACTGATGCGAATCAGGGGTTTCGATTTTATAATCAACCGATACAACTGGTCATGTCTGCCCAGCGGTCGGAAACGACATTTACTTCGGAAAGCTATTTCGATGTGCTTGTCGGTCGTGATCACATCAACTTGTCGGGTGAGTTTGTGGTCATCCCAAAAAATGGTGTTGTGGAAACACTGAGTGTCATCTGGAAAGATTTCGACACTGAAGGCTGGGAGTTATCGACGGTCACTTCCGGAGACATTCCTCTTGATGTCACATTTGAAAAATCAGATCAACTCGTGATTTCGACTCCAGGCTGGGAGACACCTCAGAAAATCCGTTTTCTGGCTCGCAGAAAGCTCGATCGACCAGTGGAAGAATATCTGGAAAACGATGAGCACTTGAATTTACCTTTGCCGGTTTTTGCTGCGACTGCGAATGCCGAATATCAGGATCAGATTTTGCGAATCTCGACTACAGTCCCGCAATACGCGGCTTTACTGGCGATGAATGGATTTCGCGTGCTGGAGAAAGAACGGGGAGCAGAGCTGGCTAAGTCGCAAACCTTATTTCGAAATACTGGCTCAGCGTTACAGAACTCTCACTGGTTTGCCTTACAGGAATCCGAAGAGACTCGAACCATAAAATTTGAAAAAGTCCATCAGTTCTCGGTTTGTCAGGAGTCTATTTTTCTGTCCGATATTGATACTAAAAACAGAACATTAGCCGTCGAATATTTCTTTGAATTCCAAATCGAAAATATCCCTGCAGAAGAATTTCGCTTTCAGATTCTGTTGCCTCCAGGCGATTCGTCTCTCATGCCGGTTTCATTCAAAGATGTTTCAGGTGAAAAATTGAATTTGACAGCCCGGACTCGGGAACCATCTCCCAGTTCCTCAGAGTCCGCTATCGACTCAAAACGCATTCAGGAATATATCTATCGGCCTCTCAAGCCCATCCTGGGAGAGTTTATCATTCATGCTCACCTCGCTTGTCCATTCGATTCTGGCGAACAGTTATCAAGTCGCGTGTGTCGAATTCCTGAAATCAAGGCGACTCCCTGTGATCGTTTAAGGCGAGAGTTGATCAATCAAACCCCCTATGCGATTACCCCTGCAAATGATCACTGGCAGTTGGAAGAAACGGGCCCCCGGGCAACTCTCTATTCGAGTGTGGAAAAAAACTCTGAAGAGACTCTCCAGATTGATCTCTCACGCAGTCGACAGGGAACGGACGTTGGCTTCGTAGATGCGAAGGTGGAAACTCGAATCGCAGCCGATGGAACCATACTCAATATCATGAACCTGCAAATCGCGAGAACACCCGCCAGTTTCACGCTCGATTTACAATCTTCTACCGACGTAACTTCGGCTTACTGGATACGGGATGGTCGTCGGGAAGCCTCGACTCTGACACCCGTCATGGATGACGATCAAGTGCGTCTATTGCTTCCTGAAGATGCAGTCGGGCAACCTGGTAAACTCGTTATCACGGCTCGAAATTTCGAGTCTGGAGGATTGACTTCGTTGTTAACCCAAACGTTGAGTCTGCCGAGTCATTCACTCGATCAGAGGATTGGTATGATGAGCTGGGATATCAAATTTCCTGCCGGAGTCTATTTATTTCAGCCACCCGATAACCTCATTGCAAATTATGGATGGCGCTGGCTGGGATTCGGTTTTCGCCGTGTTCCTCTTGCTCACTATTCGATGACTAATGGAAGTTCTGATTCTACTGTTCAGGAAGCGGGCTTTTATCGATTCACCAGTTATCAATGGCCGGAAACGATCGTGTTTCGAGCCGTAGGGCGAGGTTTGTTGATGACGATCGGCTGTGGACTGCCTCTGTTGATTGCCATCCTCATTCTCGGACGACCTCAGTCCTACCAGATTCGTTGCGCTATGGGGCTGATCGTTGTGTTCAGCACATTGGCCGTCATTTTTCCACAGGAACTGGCGGTCCTGATACAACCTCTGCTCGTCGGTGTGCTGGCGATCGGGATTGCGATCTGGGGTGCTTATTACATGCGTTACCGCCAGGATGAGCCAACGCTCATCATTGTGGGTCCCCATCAGGACGATCGTGGCATCAGTGATGGAGCCATTCAAATGGATGCACACGGTGTTAATCCTGATGAAATCACACGGTTACAACCACCACCGCGACAGGAAGTTCTTGGATCGTCGCATCGGTGATTCCTGTAGGAAATGTGACATCAAACTTCCATTGAATATTCTAATAGTCCTATTACTGTGCAGCCTCGAATCAAGCCGATGAAATGTCCGCAGAACATCAGCGATCAAATTCCTGAGAATGGTCGAACGGCCTGTCTCTTGAATTTTCATTTTCTTTATCTGCTGATGGCCCTTCTCGTATTTTTATCGGGAACGGCTCTGGCACAGTCTGAAAATGGCATACCGATTCGTCGAGTGTATGTTCCGGAGAACCAACCGGAATTGTGGCCAGGCGGAGATTGGCAACCCATTTCCACAGCTCGTCTGATCCAGGCACAAACTCAAAGTGTGCCCAGAATGCTGCAGTCTCGAGATGGTCGCGTTAAACAGGCCACTTATCAGGCGACTTACTCGGAAGGAAAATTCACCGAGGGATCCCTGGATCTGGAACTGGCAGCTGATGAGGAGTTGGCAGGCTGGATTCGATTCGGCAAACCAAATCTGATAATCGAATCGATGGCCTGGTCGAATGCCGTGGAATCGAGTTCCTCGGATCGCTGGGGGATTGATGCGAATGATCGATTTGTGATTTATGCCGATGGCAACACAAAACGACTGTCTGGAACCTGGATTAGTCTCGGCCAAAAAAATGGCCATTCAGTCGAATTTCCACTTCGGCTCATGGCCGCTTCCCAATCGACTTTTAAACTGAAGCTCCCGGAAGACCTCCTGTTGAAAGTCGAGTCTATCAGCGAGGTTGTCACGTATGTTTCTGAGCCGAGCAATGGATTTCGAACCTGGACGATACTGGGGCTTGAAGAAGAACAACTGAAGTTAATTGTTCAACAGGTTCCTCCGCAGACAGTGCCACTTCATCAAACCTATCGTTCGGTTCAACTGATAAATATCTCTGCTTCAGGAGCCGCCTTTACAAGCGATTTTATGTTGACAGCCAGCCAGGAGCCCGAGCGAAGTTGCCTGTTATGGATCCCCCAGAAGTTTCGTGTTCAATCCGTGACACTTAACCTGGAAGATGCTTCACATCGATTGAAATTAGTTGAGAGCAAGTCTGAAAATGGACGATCCTATCGATTCAATTTATTGCCGGGGGAATCGTCCAAAGCGGCCACATTACGTGTTCGTGGTAAAATTGAGTTGTCCTCTGACGGTCAGTTGACCACTCAACTCCCCACAATCATGAATGAGGTGAGCCTGGAAGGAGAAGTCAATATTTCCATTGACGCTCCCTATCAGGTGAAATCGTTAAGCACATCAGGACTGATGCAAAAGAGTGCCAGGTTCACCGATGGCACACGCGATTTATGGTCTTTTGATGTGATCGAAAAATCACCAGAGATCAAACTGCAGGCCATGATTCCTCATGCCGAACTGAAGATCGATCAAATCATTCATTGTCGCGAAGGAAGTGATCAACTTGTCATCACTCACGATATGCTCTGGTCTCCAACAGCGGTCGGCTTTTATCAAGCGGTCTTTCAGTTAACGAATAATTTTCTCGTCACTGAAATTCAAGCGCTGAATGAAATTGGTGAAGAATTACCACTGAGTTGGACGACGGAGCGGCGAAACGGAAAGAGCTATCTGAGTATCGATCTGGCCAATCAGATTCCGCTTCGTAAACCGATCCTCGTGCGTATTTCTCTCAAACCGAGGACACCCCTGGATCGGCAACAGCAAATCTCTTTTCCGATTTTGACACCCGTCAATGGGCAGGTGGATAAAACTCTGATTTCCTCACGATCGATTTCCATCACGCGCACCATTCCACCGTTAAGTGAAGTTAAGGAAGCCATTGATGGACCTATCTATTCTCAGCTGAAAAAAATGACAGCGGGATTGGAGTTAAATGCCTGGAGTGAAAACGCGCGGATCGATGATGTCTCAGTCATTAATCGTTTCTTCGTTCGCAGGAGTCAAAACGAATCACTCACGCCGATGATCGTTGACGAATTGCCAGCAATTCAAAACCAATGTGAATTGCAAACCGTCCTCTTTGAAGATCAGGGAAAACTCTTTGCACGACATCAAATTTCGGTGCCTCCACAGGTGACCCAGTCCATGAATTCTCTCGAATGGATTCTGTCGGGACAAACAATGGACGTCTCCTGGAAGCGATCTGGTTCCCAATCGGATTCCACTGCAAACTCTTTCCTGCAAAGCGTCCAGCTCTATAGCAATCCTTCAACAACATCGACCCGAAGCTGGACACTCCTTTGGGAATCAGAACCGACTCATGCCGGTATCAGTTTAGAAACTGTGGTCCCGATTCCCATCCAGTCCGATACACCTCTCGCCATTCCTGAATTGTTAAACAGCACCTCTTATACGGCACTCGTTTTAAATCAGGCCACAGAAATCGCTGAACTGAGATTACTTTCTCCCAAAGGAAATCAACAAGCAGATCCTGTCTCGGAGTTCAGCTATTCCTCATCGGAGTCAGTCCCCGAGTTGAGCGTTCATCGACTTCAGACAACAGACGCAGTAACGACAGATCCTCCCGCACTCGTAAAATCATCATGGATGGCAACACTCTTCTGCTTGCCTTCTGGAAATCATGGAGATGTGATTGAATGTGAATTGCAGTGTATTAGTTCAGAAAGCAGCAAATGGCCCCGCTCAATTGAATTGAAATTTCCTGAACCGATTTTTTTGAAAACAATACTGCTCAACGATACAACTTTTAATATTAACCAGAGAGTCTCGAAATATCGGCTGCCGGAGATGACCGAACAGTTGCAAAAGGTTTCACTGCACTATTCCTGCGAGAATAACGATTCGCTTGTATTGCCAGAGGCAATCATTGTACCTGATCGAATTCAATTGATCGTCTGCGAAGCTAAGAATATCCAATTGAAAGTGACTCCTGAGTTTCCCTTCTGGAAGTTTGCCGAGAACAATTCAGACGTTCTGAATTCGAGTCCTTTAAAAACAAGGATGCAGGAATTCGTCGACGCGGGAACTCATCATATTTATGAGTCTGAAATTTTCATTCCAGATCATGAGATCGTTCGATTGCCTCGTGTGCATGAGACAACTTCCTGGAAATGGATCTGCTGGTCGTTCCTGATGTCTTTATTTCTATTTTATTTCATCCATTCCAGCCGCTTCGTTTCCGCTCGCTGGATGTTGATCAGTGCAGGAGTTCTCACGTTTTTGATCAGTATCATTCCCGGTTGGAATGAAATTGTTTTCTTATACCCTGCGATCTGTGCAATGTTGATCGTTGCACAACTGGCTCCGTCATTGGAACGCTGGAGTCAGAAACATTTGAAAGAAAATCCTTCGGAATCAGGATCGGAAATCGTTCATCCATTACGTGTATTGATACTGGGACGCTCGCTGCTGACGATTCTGATTTTTCTGAGTCTGGTGAACCACGCTCGTTGCCAGAACGAATCAACAACAGCCATCCTCCCTGTTATCGATCAGCAAGTCGAGACAATCGAAGATGTGCTGATACCAATCTCTCAAGCAAAGCTGAATACTGAATTTACTGGGATGACGTTCGAGGAATTCCCGCCTGTGGTCTATGTCAGAAACCAGTATGCGGAAAAATTGCGGACTCAATTGACCACCCGGCAGGGAAAAAATGACATTCTTTTTCACTCGGCTCATTATTCGTTGCGTCCAGATGCTCAGGGAGAATATGTCATTCACTGTGAATTCGATGTGATCGAAAAAGGGATTACCCCCCTGACTCGCTTTATCCTTCCCATTTCCGGAATCTCACGAATTTCCGCATTACGAGCTGAGGTGAATGATCAGATTGTCAACATGACTCCACTCCCAGAGAACCAGGGATTAGAGATCCCCCTCAATGCCAATAAATTGCCAACCACAGAAATCCTTCAACCGGAGAATCCATTTGTTTCAGGTTCGTTTGGTCGACAAAGTTCCCCATTTCGTCGATACCGCATCCGGGTTGATGTCCTGCCTGAGGAAACCAGCCTGACGGGACTGACCCGTCTGTCGATGAAAATCCCGAATTCAGCCAGTTCAACGTTGAGTTATCCACGAAGTCTCTCGGACAGGCTGAAATTGCCGAATCAGATTGTCGATGCCATATCGGTCGATAAAAAAGATGAGAGTGATCAGGAGTATGCAACGATTCAGCTGGGATCGATAGATCAACTCATTCTTGAAATCAATAATCTTTCAGCCAGTGGAGTTGTGCCGAAAGTGAATCCACTCAGTGTGACTGAGATCAATACGTTACTGGAACTGTATCCTCAGCAAATCGAATTGATCTGGCAACTTGGTTATAACGTCGTTGAAAACAGTAGCCGGGAGTTTACGCTCGTTTTGCCTGCTCAATTAATCATTCAGGATATCGTAGGTGCGAAACAGATAGCCATCAAAAAAACTGAGGACGAATCGGGAGATCAACTTGTCAAAATGGAGGTCTCTCGAACAATTCCCGGTAAAGCGACCTGTGTGATTCGTTTTCTCGCAACAGTCCCTGTTATCAATCGGGAGTCCGTATTAAATCTGCCACAGATCGTCGATAATGGTGCCTCAATTTCAACTCAGCTTGCGGTGCAAACACAGGTGCCCGGCTACGATTTAAGTTGCCAGTTCGTCGATGCCAAAGCGAGTCGTTTGACTCAGGAATCTTTTCAAAAAGTTTGGAACGATACCGCAGCTGTTCAACTTTCTGCCATGTGTTTTCGCGTTCAGAATGCGCCGTCCATTCGTATTGGTCTTCAGCCATTGCCTGCTCAACTGATACTCCAGACAGATTATGTCTATCAGATCGAGCAAAAGGAAATTCTCTTAAACACCACCTATCAGGCAGTGACATCAGGGGGACCACGCTGGTCGCTCCTTTGCAGTAATGAGTCCGGCTGGAGCGCGGAGTCTGTAACTTTGGTCTCTGACGGTCAGAATAATGGCGTGCGTTTGATTAACAATGGAAGCCAGTTTCAGTTCTTATTTGAGCAACCAGTCAACGATCGTTTTACTCTGAAAGTGAACTGGAAGAAGCGACGCAGCCTCAAATCCACTGAGATCAGCTCATCCCCTCCGAGAATTCTGACGGCTACATCACTGACGGAATCTGCACGGGTTATCAATTCCATCTCCAGAACCCAATGGTCACTCTCTCGATCAGGAGAGCAGAATTCCGAACTGATCAGTTCTCAACCATTGACCCTGCTATGGACAGACAAGCAATCCTTTCGGGACTTACCGTCGTACCAGCTCAATAAAATTGATACAGAGATTTTACAAGGGGAGGACAATCTTTCAGAGCGTGAGAATGTCCGGAAAGAGCCCTCCTCACAAATTGAGAAAATGGATCCGTCTATAGAAAATATGACCGACGAGCAATCACCAGATTCATTGGATTTAATTTCACCAATGCTGGACCATACCGTTTTTCAGGAGGGTGAGGTCTGGAATGGGGAGACATTGATTTTCTGGCCAGCAGATTCTACAGGGATAGCGGAATTGAGCTCGACAATTCAGATTCCAGCCGAATGTAAAATCTCCGAATTATTTCCCACCGATAGCATCGTCGTCCAGCAAAACTCAACCTCACTGCAAATCAATGCGACGGGGCAAGCAGGCGTAGCGAGTCTGTTGATCCACTGGAAATCTGTAAGACCTTCCACATTATTCACCGAATATCGAATTGATGTGCCAACCTCTTCCTCAGCAATAAAAACCAGCTGGCGGATTATTGATCGAAAAACAACTCGATGCCCGCCTGATCGCATCCTCAACACCTGGCGGGATTATACACAGATCCTGGATTTGCTTGGCAGGCAGGTCAGCTCGAATCAGGACGATTTGAAATTGCTGAATCCAGAACTCCGGGAATTTGAAAATGAAGAACAGAGTCCGAAGGAACAGACACTGGAAGAATTCCAAAATACGATACAGAAATCTCTGAGTGACACCGACTCTTCACTCCATCAAGGCTGGAATTCAATAGCTGAGAACAGTTGGACAACTCAATCACTGGCCATGTATCGATCTGTCAGTACCTCAGGATCGGCTGCCGATTCCGTCCCTCAAGTGACAGTTCTCAATGCGGAAGCCTACGACCGCTGGGGGCTCACCTTATTAACATGCATCTGGGGAATTGGCCTGGTCTGTTATCATGCAACCGAACGCCCTCTGTTTCGCAAACGCCATCTGTTCGTGATTAGCCTGATGATGATTGGTCTCATGCTGATCCTGATGACAACGGCTTCGACCTGACATAATTCGTAAGCCCGGTCTGTTTGACACCATACGGAGATCTCTTCATGAGCCACGCCTTGATAAGGCATCCAGCATTCAACGCTGAAAGTCAATTGGTATGATTCCTCTTCACGACACCGTTCCTTCACGCGGTACTCCGTTTGTCAATTATTTGATCATGGCTTCGTGCGCGATTGTTTTTCTCTTTCAATTGTCTCAGCAACCTGGAGCTCCGGATATGGTGGAGCGGTACGGGATGATTCCGGCTCGTGTGAGTCATCCCGGCTCGGAAGTGCTCGTTCAGGAATACCAGGCTTCACAGATGCAGCCGGGAAAGGCAGAACTTGTCGAACGTCCAGCTGCTCCCTCTGCTGTTCCGCCACTTTTGACCTTGGCGACATGCGTTTTTCTACATGGCGGCTGGATGCATTTTCTGGGCAATATGCTGTTTCTGTATATCTTTGGTGATAATGTTGAGGACTGCTTCGGACATCTCGGCTACTTCCTGTTCTACGTGGGAACGGGCGTGCTGGCTAGCCTGGCGCATTACTTGAGTATGCCGGAATCGACAATACCAACCATCGGAGCCAGTGGCGCGATCGCAGGTGTGATGGGAGCCTATTTTATCCTCTATCCCCATGCAAAAGTTTTGACACTCGTCCCGTTGTTCGTCATTTTCTTTACCGTCATGTTGCCCGCCCAGGTCTTTCTGGGGATCTGGATCGTCTTCCAACTGATGCAGGGGACTTATAGCATGGGAGGAACCGAAGCGAGTGGTGTCGCCTGGTGGGCCCATATTGGAGGCTTCCTCGCAGGATTTCTGATCGTCCTGGCCCTCCGCCCCCTCGGCTTGATCCGTCCTCCTGTTCCCGAGCGAAATTTTCAGACACACTGAAAGCAAATGGAACCGACAAGCACGTACCAGACTTGATGGAATTGATTAAGAGTTCTCAGTTTTTCCGAGGAATTTTTCAATCGCATCTCCCAGTTCCTGAGGACGTTCTTCAAACAGATAATGCCCAGCTTTCTCAAATCGAACCGTCTGAGCTTCCGGAAAAATTCGTTGAAATTCTTTGAGAAATTCAGGAGTAAAGCACCAGTCTTTGATCCCCCAGGGAAGCAGGACAGGTTTATCCGACAGCTTCGTTAAATTCTGCTCGACTTCGGTCAATGTTGGATAACTCGGGTGGCTGAGTTTCAGAGGAATATCTTTCACAAACCGATCAATTGCGATTCGATTTTTCCAGGAATCGTAAGGCAGAAGGTAACCTTTTTTAA
The DNA here is from genome assembly GCA_002359185.1 of Planctomycetaceae bacterium UBA2671. Lineage (GTDB taxonomy): Bacteria > Planctomycetota > Planctomycetia > Planctomycetales > Planctomycetaceae > Rubinisphaera. The sequence continues at coordinate 294,615 of DEML01000068.1, read as the reverse complement.
TCTTTTCAGGCAGAGGATAAGCCTCATTCACAGCCATTCTAACAGCTGCCTGTGCAAACAGATTTGCTCCCTGCATCCCAAGTTTGCCCAAAAGTGGAATACGGCACAGGGCGATTCGAAAAGGGATCAGCTGCGAGCGGAATGCACCCGTATTCAACAGGACGAGACGGTCAAAACGCTGAGGCAATCGACCAGCGACTCCAGATCCAATCGCTCCTCCCCAATCATGGGCGATCAGAGTGATTTTCTCCAGATCGAGCGTTTCAACCAGTAATTGCAGGCGTTCGATATGATCAGCCAGTCGATAAACCTCCTGCTGAGGTTTATCCGAAAGCCCACAGCCCAGATGGTCGATTGCAATGCAGCGATGAGTCTTTGAGAATCGTTTAATCAGATTCCGCCAGGCAAAACTCCAGGTCGGGTTCCCATGCACGAACAGCAAAACAGTCCCTTGTCCCTCATCCACAAAGTGAATTATGCCAGACGAGGTGGTCAGATAATTTTGTGAAAATGGATATTCCTCAGTCAAACCGTGCTTAAGGATGAGGGGGTGAGAGCCGGTTTGATTCATGAATAGAAACTTTTGCAGTGGGAGCGGGTTAAATAGAGCAGTTTGATTGCGAAATCATGAAATTAGTTTTTAGCATTTTTGACCAATAAACGGTACTGAGCGAATTTCAACCAAAATCTTATGTTCACACTACCTTTTTTTGTTGTATTTTTACAAACGAAAGTTACTATTCTATCGAATGCTACGCTTCAATTCCGAACGCTTTCGGAGTCATAGCATGATATCCCTTCTTTTTCTTTGGAGAATCCTTGAATGCCTGTGCGTAAAAAATCCGGTTTTACGTTGATTGAACTTCTTGTTGTTATTGCAATCATTGCGATTCTGGTCGCATTATTGCTCCCAGCCGTCCAACAGGCACGCGAAGCCGCCCGCCGCACCTCCTGTAAAAACCAGCTCAAACAGCTCGGGCTGGCTTTGCAGAATTATCACGATGTGCATACGGTTTTCCCTATCGGTGCAGGCTGGACTGGCACTTCCTACACTTCCGGAACGCGTAGAGCACCCTGGACAGTTCTGATTCTTCCATTTTTGGAAGAAAATGCGGTTTATGATCTTTTTGATTTTTCCCAGAGATTTGTGGGAACAATTGGAGATACCGGGGATTTTGCTGCAAATATTACGGCTTTCAACACTCCCATGGATGCTTACCGGTGTCCCTCTTACGGTGGTGGTGATAACCTGCATACCAACTATTTCGGCGTGATGGGTGGGGATCCGACCCTGGAAACATGGAAACATGCTTCTACAAACGTCGGACGAGCCATGTGGGAAAATGGTATGTTGTATCGAAACTCACGGACAGGAATGCGTGATGTGACCGATGGGACAAGTAATACTTTAATCGTTGGCGAAACGATTTATCAGTTAGGTCCCAGCGGACGCACTGATGCTCACCGGTTTGGTTGGGCATCTACAATGCGTGGTGGTGCAGATGGGGTTCCTGGCACACTGGCAGCGGTTACAGATGTCCCGATTAATGTCTATAATCTGGATGGCAATAAATTTGACAGTGCCTTCTCCAATCCGACAGCCGCCCGGTTTGGAACAATTGATGGTGTTCCTGCCATCAGTAACTTGCAAGGTCGTGCGTTCAGCAGCCGACACAAAGGCGGTGCACAATTTGTGTTTGTCGATGGATCCGTTCACTTTATCGGTGAAAATGTCGATCAGAGAACTCTCATCAATCTGGCAATTCGCGATGACGGTAACGTTCTCGGAGAATTCTAAAAGTCTACGAATTCACTCGCTTATCAGCCGATAAAACTCAGGTTTTATCGGCTGTTTTTGTCTGTAAAGCCCGGAGGGCAATGATCAATTTCTCGATCAATTCTTCAGAATGGGCAGAACTGAGAGAGATTCGCAATCTCGCAGTCCCATTCGGAACCGTTGGTGGGCGAATTGCTCCGACAAGGTAACCTTGGGCTTCCAGTTCTTTGGCCCAACTCATCGTACGCTCTTCATCCCACAAAACGACTGGGATGATCGGCGAATTCTCTTCCCCCCAGACTTCAAAGCCGGAGTCTTTCAGATGTCTGCGAAATTGACTGGCTGAGTTGCGTAATGATGAGATTTTTTGAGGATGTTCCTGTAGTTGTTCAATAGCGGCAGTCGCAGCGGCACAGGCTGCGATTGATAATCCGGTTGAGAACATTAAAGGACGTGAGGTGTTCCACAAGAGTTGAATCGTTTCTGCGGAGCTGGCGACAAATCCCCCTTGAGATCCGAGGGCTTTACTGAGGGTGCCGATGCGAATTGGAATTCGTCGTTCAATGAGTTCCGCAGTCAAATCTCCCTGTTCGCGAAGCTGAGCTATCAAACCTTGCCCGCAGGAGCCGTATACTCCCGTAGCGTGTGCTTCGTCGCAGATAAGATACGTATCAAACTCTTCAGCCAATTGCACCAGTTCGATCAGCGGAGCGAGCGTCCCGTCCATTCCGAAAACAGTCTCCGTCACAATCCAGCGACGGACTTTTTCCGATTGAGATTTCTTCAACTCGCGACGTAGCGTCGTTAAATCTTCGTGCCGATAGATGCGGAGTTTCGCTTTGGAAAGACGGCAGCCATCAATCAGGCAAGCGTGATTCAGGCGGTCGCAGAATATGAGATCGTCTTCATTAACCAATGAATCAATTGATCCCTGACATGCTACGTATCCGGAAGAACAAAGTAGAATATCCCCGACAGATTCAAAGTTTCTCAGGGCATCGCTCAATTCTTGATGAGCGGGTGTCCAACCGGAAATCAGCACACTGGCCCGGGCCCCAACCCCATAATGTTCAATCGCCTTGATCGCTGCGGATTGAATTACAGGATGAAGCGAGAATCCATGATAGTCGTTACTGGAAAAATCCCAGAGTTCCCGACCTTCAATACGACACCGCCCTTGCCCAAGCGGCTCGACCACGCGCCGCGTTCGGAGCAGATTCTGTTCATTGATCGCACCGAGTCGATCCCGAACGTCATCGTGGAAGGAGTTGCTCACAGGTTGTAGTCTTGATTTCCTGGTGGCTGGGGTCGCAGCGCAGCGAAGCTCCAGATTCGTCGAAGTGACTAATGGATTGTTCCAATTTAAACTTAGGTTGAGTGCCACTGGCTTCGCCAGTGCAAGTCGAGATTGACTCTTGAGTTTTAATGCACTGGCAAAGCCAGTGCCACCCTGATATTTAATTGGAACAGACCGCTAGAACATATTTATTACAAAGCAATTTCGTGCTGACTGAGTCGTTCGTATCCTGTTTCCGTAATCAGATAGTTATGCTCAATCCGCATGCCTCCGGTTCCTTCTTCGTATGCCCCAGGTTCCAGGGTCACGACATCGCCTGCCTGCAGGGTGTCGGTACTTTCTGGAACTAGAATTGGAGCTTCGGGATGGCCGAGTCCCAAACCGTGTCCAGCATGATGCGTGAATATATCTCCCTTGCCCGCATCCAGATAAGGTTTTTTAACATTCTTATAAACTTCGGCACAGGAAACACCCGATTTGAGAGTCTCTTCGCCGGCTTTCATGCCAGCCTGGCAAATAGCAAACAATTCTTTCTGGCCTTCGGTCGGTTCTGTGACCGCGAAAGTGTTGGTGAAGTCGCTACGGTAGCCACACAGAACAACTGAATAATCGAGGACGAACAAATCGCCAGCCTGCAGTTTGTAATCGGTTGGCAAGCCTCCTTGCTTCGGTGAAGTCGGTGTGCAGGCACGGAAGTCACCGTAAACCAGACCGGGGCGTCCGGCTGCTGCGATGGCGGCCTGTTGAACTTCCCGATAAATCTCGAACTCTGAAATGCCTTCCCGAATCACTTCACGGGCACGAGCCTGACCTGCTGCTCCAGCTTTCATGCAGACTTTCATCAACTCGATTTCATCCGCATCCTTGCTGCGTCGCATTGATCGCAGAGTTGTGCCTAGATCAAGTGAGGTCGAGCATTTATTTTTCTTATTCGATTCCCCAGAGACTGAATGCGTTTCCCGATCCGAAGCCAGCACTTCCCACGCTCCAACAGGCAGCCACTCCGCTTCGACAGAACCGGGACGTCCGTAAAGTCGTTCCGAAACCAGCTTCACGGCATTGAATAACGCGTGATCGCGATTGATGACCGAATGCTTGTGATCGTACCACGGTTCAATCACTTCATGATCGACATGGGCTTCTGTAGCAGCAGAGCGGATGGAGAAGTTATCTCCCAGCAGAGTCGCACCCCGATCCCGTTCGAGCAGCAGTAAGCAGCGTTCTCCCAGTGAAAAACTGAGAGGCTGGACCATGAAGTTTGAGAGGTATTGCACGTGACGCGGATCGGCAATCAGCAACCACTCCAAATGCTCCGGCACATTGGCCCAGAGACGTTCGCGTCGTTTTTGGCAACCTTCTTTAGTCAGCATGATTAATCCTTAAACAATTTCATCAATAAGGGGTGGCGGGGACGCTCCGCTTCAGCGGATGCCCCCGGAAGTTCTATGATTCGGGGGCTTCTCTTCGAGAGCGCCCCCGCCACCCAGCGTCTTTATTCAATTCCCTGTGATGCCAACCAGCGTTCGGCATCCAGTGCTGCCTGGCATCCACTGCCGGCTGCGGTGATGGCCTGTTTGTAGTAATCGTCGGCCACATCCCCGGCTGCAAATACACCTTCGACACTCGTGTTCGTTCGGAACGGAACTGTCCATTTCACATACCCGTTTTCGTGGGTTTCGATTTGACCACCCAGGAAATCGGTATTCGGTGTATGACCGATCGCGGCAAAATATCCGGTCACTTCGAGTTCTTCCATTTTGCCTTCTTCAATCGAACTTTCGATGCGAACACCAGTCACGCCTTTTTTCTCGTCGCCGAGAACTTCATTGATAACCGAATTCCACTTCACTTCAATTTTCTCGCTGGCCAATGCCCGTTCAGCCATGATCTTACTGGCACGGAATTCATCGCGGCGATGGACGATATAAACTTTGGAAGCGAACTTCGTTAGAAATGTCGCTTCTTCCATCGCGGAATCTCCACCACCAACTACAACCAGCGGCTGATTGCGGAATCGAGGCAAGGCTCCATCGCAAACCGCACAAGCTGAGACACCCATATTTTTGTAACGCTCTTCGGAATCGAGACCGAGATAATTGGCACGGGCTCCTGTCGCAATAATCACGGCATGAGCGAGAAACTCTTTTCCCTGAAGCGACTTCAACTTGAAGGGACGTTCAGAAAGATCGCAGCTGACGATATCGTCGGTAATCACTTCGGTCCCGAAGTTCGTCGCCTGCTTTCGCATCAGTTCCATCAGTTCCGGACCGCTCACGCCCTTCTTATGATGCGTCGACTTCAATTCCTCGGCTTTACGTTCATCGAAAGCGGTTTCGAAATAACTGGTCAGATCTCCAGCAGGAAAACCTGCATAGTTCTCGACTTCGGTCGTCAATGCCAACTGACCGAGCGGAAGCGTTCCTTTGAGGCGGTTGTCTTCCGTGAAAGCCCCTTCGAAAACGAGTGGCTCAAGATTGGCACGTGCAGTGTAAATGGCAGCTGACCAGGCAGCTGGGCCAGAACCAATGATAATGATATTCCGTGGTGTATTTTCAGCCATGAGGGCGATCCTTGGGACTCAATGAGATAATTATGGTTTGTAGAATGAACCATAATACTTACGCTTCTCAGCGGCAACTGTGAGCAAGTTCGCAATTGAGCACGAGTTCTTCCAAACTGCTCTTTTCAAAATTCGCCAAATCCACAAGATTATGTCATTCAACAATGGCATTTTGAACTTTTAGCTCACTCAGGGACTCAGGAATCGATGGCTATTCGCTTTTATAACTCACTCACAAACCAGACCGAAGACTTTCAGCCCCTCGAAGCAGGTGTTGTTCGGATGTATTCCTGCGGTCCGACCGTTTACGACTTTGCACACATCGGGAACTTCCGATCTTTCCTGTTTGCCGACTTGATTCGTCGGTTTCTGGAAGTGATGGGGAATGATGTTACGCACATTATGAACATTACTGATGTCGGCCACATGACCGACGATCATCTCGCCGATGGTGGTGGTGAAGACAAAATGGAAGCAGCCGCCAAGAGGCTCAAGGAAGATAAGAAATCAGGCAAGGTGCCGGATGGGGCGATCGAGAATCCCGATGATCCTTATCAGGTCGCCCAGTTCTTTACCGATGCCTTCCTTGAAGATTCCCGCAAACTTGGCCTGAAAATCGCTTTCGAATATCCACAGAATATTCCGCATGCGACAAATCATATCCAGGACATGCAGGAGATGATCGACGAGTTGATAAAAAGTGGTCATGCGTATGTCGGGCCGGATGGAGCCGTGTATTATAGTGTCGAAAGCTTTCCCAAATACGGCTCGCTGAGTGGAAACACACTCGATCAACTGCGGGAAGGTTCAGGCGGTCGGGTTCAGCAAAACGATCAGGCCAGTAAGAAACACCCGGCTGACTTCCTGCTCTGGAAGCCCGATCAATCGCACATTATGAAATGGGACTCCCCCTGGGGGATGGGCTATCCCGGCTGGCACATTGAGTGTTCTGTCATGGCTCGCAAGCTTCTGGGACGCGATGTCATCGATATTCATACAGGCGGAGAAGATCTGATATTCCCGCATCACGAGTGCGAAATTGCTCAGAGTTGCGGAGCCTCCGGGGAGGATCATTTCGCCCGCTTCTGGATGCACGCTCGCTTTTTGATGGTCGAAGGCGAGAAAATGTCAAAGAGTAAGGGCAACTTCTACACGGTTCGCGATGTCCTCGGCGGCAAAGTGACCGGCCGTGAAGTTCATCCGGCTGTTTTGCGGTATGAACTGATTCGCTCTCACTACGGCAGCAATATGAATTTCACCGAAAAAGGCTTGAAGGATTCCGCAGCTGCTGTCCGTAAGCTGAACGAGTTCAACGCGATGCTCGAAGCAAAAACAGGTGGCGAAGCGGCTGAAGTCGATAATTCTCATCCTGTACTTGCGGGATTTCTCGGAGCACTCTCCGATAATCTTAATATTTCCGGAGCCCTGGGAGTGCTCTTCCCCTGGATGTCTGGCCCTCATGAAAATCCTCAGGAATCTTTAGCAGTGCTGCGAACGATCAATCGCATTCTCGATGTCGCCCCCATGGAACATGCAGAAGAATTGCAGTCGGAATCGAGTGATGCAGGCGGATTTGATCCTGCCGAATTGTGCAAAGGCATCGATGATGCTCGTGCCAATAAGGATTACGGCCGGGCAGACGAATTGCGAAATCAACTCCAGGATGCCGGTTATGAAGTGAGAAATTCCCCTGAGGGTACAATCGCTACGAAACAGTTGGCATAACGACTGAAAACTCAACGTTTGCCAGGAAAGATTCTTTCCATACCATCATGAAGAACTCTCAAGATTCTTGCTAATCAGGACTTGAGAGTTTTTGTTTTATGACACACATCTTGAACGACATCTGATCGTCAATACTTCATTATCCAAACTGGACAGATTCTTAAAAAAGTTTATTCGAGCAAACGCTCGTACTGGATAAATGTCTTACGGGATGAGACACTGAATGTAGAATATTGAAATGCAATATCTGAAAGCTTCAATAATCCATCATCCGGAATGAACTCCCGAAGAGGCGAATTATGTCTAAAATTATCATCATGAGTCTGTGTGTAGTCTGTGCAGGAATGTTTTCAATGGTCTTGGGACAACCCAAAACAGAAGCAGAGCGGGTCTATCGTCATATTGTCCTGTTCAAATTCAAAGAGGATGCGACCAAAGAACAAATTGACGAAATTGTCACCGCATTCGGTCAGCTTAAAAATGAAGTGGATACGATCATTGGCTATGAACATGGAACCGATGTCAGTCCGGAAAAACTGGCAAAAGGATTCACCCATTGTTTTCTGGTTACGTTCAAAAGCAAAGCCGATCTGGAAGCGTATTTGCCGCATCCCGCGCACATTGCATTTACCGAAAAATTGAAGCCGATTCTCTCAGATGTCCTCGTTGTTGATTACTGGACGGAGAAGTGAGTTCGTGTTGTTTGCAAACGATTTATGGTAAATCAACTTTGCCAATCCGTTGGAGCCTCGTTCTTTTGCATGAATTGAGCGGGAAGTTGTTCAATCAATTCCACCCAGGCGGCTCGATGTTTTTCGAGGACTTGAATCGCTTTGTCGATGTGCTCGGGCTGATGATCGATATCGGCCAGTGCCAGTTCGCGATAAATATAGGCGAATAACTGCTTGAGCGAGCCAACCATTTCCGGGGCCACTTCAGGGTTCAGGCCGGAAATCATCTCAGAGAGAAATTCACGGGAACGGTTCAGGCATTCGTGCGAGAGTTCAAAATCTTTTTCCTGTAACGCCAGTTTGCCTTGTCGGGCGAAGCGGATCGAGCCGTCGACAACCATCAAATGCAATTGAGGACCGGGAGCGGTCATGACTTGTGTTTCCAGGTATTCATTCTCGTACATAGTTCCCGCTTTCCCGTTGAGCTAATTAGTAAATCTTAAGATTGAAAAGTGTTATCGTGATGGCACACTGATTGATTTAATTCCGGCCAGAGCCGTCTGCTGCGTTTCCAGGCTACCCAGAATGCTTTCGGTTTGAATGAACTCGTTGAGCAATCGAGCTTTCTTGCTTTCCAGCAGAATTTTCAGTTCCTCAATCCGTTCATTGGTCGTATCGATTGAAGATGTCAGCGAATTTCTCTCATTGGTGAATGATCCGTCGACAATGTCGGTCAATGAGGTCAGTGTGCTGTTAATTTTATCACCAAAGCCGGTGTCTTTTTGGGTAAAGAATTCTTTGACGCCGTTAAAGTCATTCCGGAGATGTTCCTGCAGCCGATCTTCATTCAATTCAAGGATTCCGCCGGCTCCGACTCGAACTCCCAACGCACTTAACGATTGGATCGTTTCATTCCCAATACCGAATCGTTTTCCGAGTGCATTACTCATCCGATTTGTGACTCGCAGAACGAACGTATCCCCTTGCAGAATTCCTCGTTGATTCGATTCTGTATCGAATTTTGTCAGTTCGCTCCCGATATCAATAAACTGATTGTAAGTCGAGATGAAGTTCTTCAGGTTGTTGACAATACTTTCCGTATTGGCTTCGATTTCGACTTTTGCAGCGGAGAATCCGACGTTGGTAATGTCCAGATCGATTCCCTGCACGACTCCATCGAACCGATTGGTTTTTGATGAAATCAAGAACGCGGAGGCTGGATCTGCTCCAACCCGCAGAATGGCATTCTGGCCTTTAGCGATCGTGGCAAAATTGAGATCGAGATCCCCATCATCAAAGACAAGACGACTTTTCTTTCCGGTTTGAGTCGCGGTCACGCTGAGACGTTTCGAATTAAAGCTCGATCCATCGTCAAACACACTCGCTTTGACGGCTGAGCCCGCGGCATTCATTTTCGAGACGACATCAGTCAGTGTATCGTCATCATCAATATCGACGATGGTTGCCTTTCGGCTTGAAATCCGCTGAGCACCATCGCCACTCGTGTAGGGTTCACGTAACAATCGTAAATCGGCTGCAGTTGTCGTTTGGCCAAACTCTTCGACAGCCAGCGTCCCGGCACCACCCGCTTCATCGATCAGCACAAAACCATCGCCTGTTTCATTCAGTTCTGCTCTTACCGAAACCGACGAATTCGCATTGATACGGGTAATCACATCACCAATATTCTTAACCGCTGAGGTGATATTAATGACGCCAACATTGCCATCAGAATCAGTAATTTGAAACAGACCGACTTCGACTGCCCCGCCATCAGGCGCATAATCCGAAAGTAATGTTGCTTTATTGACATACTGCTGATGCAGCGACTTCGAATCGATTTCGGTGACTGCGTCATCAATGGTGAGTCCGAGATCAGCAATTGCGGTTCCGGTATCGACGTCGGCGATAATCAGGTTACTGTCTGTAGCTCCGGAAGTGTCTTTAATGATCAGGCCATTGCCGAGATCATTAATCGATACCTTAACGAGCAGTTTGTCACCCGTACCATCTTCGGTGGCCGCGTTAATTGCCTCGATGATATCGGTCAATGTTTCAGCAGAAGACAGATCGATCGTTGCCGTTTGTCCTGATCGATCTGTAATGGAAATCTCACCCAGAGTTTCGATACCCTGGCCACCACGGATGTTCCTCAACAGAACAGAATTCAAACCTCCCGAAAGCCGATTCCCTGTTAACGTGTTTCCGGACGATGTCGCATTCAGTCCCAGATGTTTGACGACTGAGGAATTATTAATGTCCTCGACACTGAGAGTGTCTACTCCCGATGTGTTGTCCGTCAATACAATACGCCCACTGACAATCTCTGCGGAGACGCGGTCGGCGTTGTCATCATGATCGTTAATTTTGGTGAGGACATCTTTAAGTGACTTTACGCCATCGAGATTGACTTCCAGGTTCGTGCCATCGGACAGATTGATTTTGATATCCGCTGCTCCCGTCAGGAGCGTAACGCCGTTGCCATCATTGATTTGCTTCAGGGAGAAGTTCTCTGTCACTTTGAAGACGTCATCTCCATCAAGTGTGGCACTGGAAACTGATTTATCGATGCCGAGATTTGCAGCTGTTGACCCACCATTCAAATCGACCACGGCTAGATTTGTACTTGTACTCCCGGAAGTATCTTCCAAGACAAAACGACCATCGACAACACGAGCCGAGACGGAGATATCGACATTGGAATTGATTTCATTGAGGACATCATCGACATTCAGCGCTTCGGTCAGACTGATGACAGTTGAGGAACCCGAGCGGTCGGTGATCCGAATCTGGCCGCGACGAATTCCAGATCCATCATTTAACGATTCGAGCAGAGTCGGTTCATCCAGGAAACCTCCCTGTGAAATGACAATTGTTCCTTCGCCAACTTTCTGCTCAGTTGCATCGGCAAAACCTCGCGAAAGCGACTGATGAGCGGAGGCCTGCTGGACCGACTGGAAAGTGTAACTTCCATTGATCGCAGTTTTGCCCACAGAAACTTTGAACTGATCAGCGCCGGCATTTGTCACTTTCTGTTGTTCGAAAGTGATTTTATTCTTCAGCGAAGAGACCGAAGTCGAGAGCGTGAGTACGTTCGCTTCAAGGACCCCAATCGCCGTTTTCTGAGCATCAAATTCTTTGACACGAGCATCCAGCCGATCAATGGCACGCTGCTGGTTCGTCGCCAATGCTTCCACAAGACCGGCGATATCCAGTCCGCTGATCAATCCGGTTGTTAATGACAGATTTGACATTGAAAGAACCTGAAGCGCCCGATGGAGCCAATAAACTCAGAGACACGAAAAGCATGCTTATTTGAGTGATCATGGCGCTTTACTATTAATCGACATCTCAGTGCACAGAATCATCGAAGACTTTGTGGCTTCAATCGAATGCGGAGAAATTGCCATTTTTATCACCGACTTGGGGAGTTGTAACGGTTGAAACGAATACAGATCCTGTAGATTTTCATTATCGATCAGGCCACATTCCTCTTTGCGGCAGCAAGTGTTCGCTTGCGGATGAACAACTGATTATTGCTCAAGTGCAGCAAATGCAGATTGGAAACTTCCTTTTCCAGAAAACGATCGATAGGAGGCGAAGCCAGTTTCTCTCGTCCCGCGAAGTAATCGTCAAATCCGAGCAATCCTCCCGGAGCCAGCCGTGGCCAGGCCCATTCGAGAGCCTGTTCTGTTGGATCGTGATGATCCAGATCAATGTAAATGAACGCGAACTGATTGATCGGACAAGCTTCCAGACACCCGGGAACAAAACCTTCCCAGAGTTCAAAGCAGTCATCGCGAATCTCGCCGGGTAGAACACCAACATTCTGTTGAGCGGCCTGTGCCAGATCGCGATGTTTTTTGATCGACTCCAGAATGATCTTTCGAAAATTCTCGACTCCACCAGAACTGAGTTCTCCTTTTTTATACAATCCATGATCGTTCTCAGTTGGTTCAGCCATGCCAACAAAACTGTCGAACGCATGGACTTTCCTTTTGAGTACTTGCGCAACAGCCACCAGTCGCTTGAACAACGCACCCCGAAACACACCGACTTCGGCGAAATCTCCAGGCACATTGATCAATTCATTCATCATGTCGCCCAGTACATTATCCGGCAAAAAACCTGTTCCCATGATTTGTCCTTTTTGTTGATTTCGTGCTTCTATAATACGTGAGTTTGTTTCCAAACAACCTGCACTGCCGTGAGATTATTTTCCGGGCATCCGCTGGAATTTTAGAAAACTGATATTAGTCTCTGGATAATGCTCGTAGGGTTTTTCGATGCAGGAACTTAGGTAATAACCCTGTTGCATCATTAACTGGATGTAGTCCTGAAAATCGCGATTAAAGACTGGTGGATTCCCAGTTCGACGCCAGCGTTCTTTGCCGAGTATTTCTGCTATCAAAATGACATCGCTGGATCGGCAAATTCTTTCGAGCATCGGTTTGATCGTTTCATCATCGATATGCAGCAAAACCGTGTAGAGCAGTGCGGCATTAGTTTTGGGATACTCGTCGCAAAAGCCAATCGTCTGGAATTCATAACCGGGATGCGTTTGCTCAGCCGTCTGAATCGCCTGTGGATTCACATCGAGGCCGAGATAATAATCAGTCGGAAAAGCCTGGCAGAGTCGTCCATATCCACAGCCGATTTCGAGCACACTCCGTTTGATATGCTCTTTCAACTGCTCCCACAAAACCGGTCGCACATCCCAGCCTTCGGGGAAGGCTCCGAGATCCGCATTCTGTGGAATGATATTGGCGAGTTGATCGTTCTTCCAGAATTCATCGAGTTGAGCGGCATTCGATTTCAGGGGTTTTTCTTCGATAACACCCGGCACGGCAAAACTTGTCACGCTGGTTGCCAAATTATCCTCTGTGTAACCAAAAGCTTCGTTGTATTCCTTGCAAATCCGAAAGACTCTTTCCGCCAATTCTTTGGTTGGACCATTGGGTTCTCGTAGATAACGGTTCACAGAATTTGTGGTGACTGTGCCAGCGTGTTTGTCGTCTTCATATTTGCGATGCGGCACCGCTTCCAGGCTCATTCGATGATTACCAAGTCCTGGTAAGCCAAGTTGTTCTGCCAGTTTATCAATCAGTTCTGGCTGCTGACACATGTCATCGTAACGCACAAGGGTATGTGGTCGCTTAGCCATTTCTACAAGCGATTTCGCGGTTTGAATGGCGCGTTTTTCGATCCAGTTATCATCGACAAACAGATCCAGTTTCGGTGCAAGATCCAGAGCCGAGAGGATGACATCCCGCAGATCGCGGACACACAGAATCAAATGTTCTGGCGGATACATCTCCAAAAAGGATTGCCAATTGGCGAAGTTCACCATTTTGACGCCCCAGTAGTCCAGCGACTGCAATTTCGGCAACAACCTTCGATTGAAATACGACTGGAACGACTCGGGAGATTCGTCTGCCTTTTTCCAGGCTTCCTCCGAAACATCCAGGCCGAATTCCTGCATCTGCTTAAGAACCTGATCGGGCCAGTTATTCAGATGAATGTTTGGCTCGAGCAGAATCAGTCCATGGTCGGGAACCGTCAGTTTATCGCAGAGTAATGTCGTACCGCTGCGCATCATGCCATAAATGGCGAGCTTCATCGGAGCCACAACTTGCTGGGCAGGCGAAGTTGCAGGCTGATTCCGATACTGATTCAACATCTGATTAACACGAACCGTCCACTCATGACCGGTACCAGAACGAGGTCCGATCGAATGTCGTCCGCGACGATTGGCAAACAGCGGCTCGTTGATTTTAATGCAACGATGTTTGGCCCAGATCCGCATGTAGTAGTGAAAATCTTCACCCACATCGAGCGATTCATCGAATGGATTTGCAGCTGCGATTTCTGTTCGAACAAAGTGCCCCATCTGCAGCGAATGGAATGGATCCGCATTCAGGACATCTTCAAATCGATTCGTCGGTCCCAGTTGACCCTCGCGTCGCTCTGCCTGTTTGCTGCCATCCTGAAAACTGAAAATCTGGCCCCAAATCGCATCGTAATCGTCCAGCAGAGGCTCGACATTAGCAAATGTATCCGGCACGAGTACATCGTCGGCATCCAAAAAGAAGACCCATTCAATTCCCTGAGCGGCTGCTTGTTCGACGGCAAAATTGCGGGCCCGGGAACGGCCGATCTTGCCCTGCTGATCATCGATTCTGAAAGGGATCACTTTGCAGAAGGGGCCGGGCGAACGGACGCAGGCATCGCGGATCGATCGTTCTGCCTCTTTGTATATTTCCGCATGTCCCGGTCCGACAGGTGTAATGATCGCGCATTGTGGCCGTAATGCATTCTTCGGCGATGATTTCACAATGACTTGCGGTGGTGATTTCTGTGAAATCAACTCACGCTGAGGGATCTTGTGACTGGTCTCTTTGACTTGAGTTTTTAATTCCTCTGCAACCTGATCCACCACAGTAGACCAGTCTCCGGGAGAGAGTTGTCGAAAGAGTTTCAGCGAGTTGTACCAGGGAGTCGATGTCTCCCCTTTAAACCAACGCCAATCCGGTAGTGAATTCAGTAGACACCAGGTCGGTGTACCCAATCCGCCCGCAAAATGCACAGTCGCATTATCAATGGAAATAACGAGATCCAGTTCTGCGATTTTGGCAGAGAAATCGTCGAGGTCTTTCATGGGATCACTGTCTGACCAGTCATTGATTTTCACTCCGGTACGATGATGAATCTCAAGTAATTCCTGCTGATGATCACCGTATTGCAGATTCACGAAGTGCACATCAGGAGTTTTCAGAATCTGTTCCCAGTGCCCTAGCGGAAGTGAACGACGAGTTTGTAAATCGAGATTCTTGCCACCAAACCAGGAAATTCCAATCTTCAGGCCCTCACCCAGTTTGTTTAAGCGAGACTTCCATTTCTGGCGACGTTCAGGATCAGCAGTCAGTATTTTTTCCTGACGAGGAAATTGACTGAAGTGATTACGATATCGACCGGGCAAATCGGCCAGACAAATTTGGAAGTCGATTCCAGGAAGAGTCACCGGGATTATTGGATCAAGATCCTCTCGTGGAATGACTTTGGTCCCTGGGAAGGAACGCTCGAACAGAGAGACCATTCGGCCATCAACCTCAAGCGTGACCTGTCCCGCTTGAGCCAGTAAATCGGGTAGGCAGGTCGCGAACATCACGACATCTCCAATCCCCTGCTCCGAGAAGACCAGCAGATTTTTATTCGTCAACGATTCCCCATTCCAGGTGGGATGCCGAAACGGGCGATGATCGTGGTCCTGTTTGCGGTAGCGCCAGTTGTATAACTTCCAGCCGGTTTCAAATTCCCGATTTCGCAAATGGACCTGCGAAAGAGAATGATGAGCCTCGGCATAGTCGGGACGAAGTTGAATCGCCCGTTCATACAATTCCTGGCAACGATCCGGCTCTCCGATCGCTTCGAGAATATTTGCCAGATTGTTATGGGCATCGGGCAAGTTCGGATTGGCTTCAATCGCCTGATTCAGCGAGTTCAGTCCTTTCAGGTACTCCGCTCTTCCCTGATAGATCACTCCCAGATTATTCCAGGCGGAAGAACACGCTCGATCAATCTCCAAAGCTTTCATATAGTAAGCTTCTGCTTCCGACATTCGATTTGCAAATTGCAGTTCCCGAGCCAGATTATGATTTGCCACCAGGCTTTTAGGATGATCGCTCAATGCGTATCGAAAGCATTGCAGCGATTGTTCACGGTCATTCAAGCGGGAATAGCAATCGCCAGCGTGAATCAGAATGTCGAACTTGTCATCAGGCGTCGGATTGCTGTTCAAGGCTGTGCGATAGCAATGAACGGCTGCCGCATAATCGTTTTGTTGTTCGTGAATTCGGCCCAGCATATTGAGTACTACAGAATCGTTGGGCTCGCTGGTGAGGACTTCTTCACAGAGCCGTTTTGCTTTCTCAAGATCTCCTGCTGATCGGCAGGCTGAGGCGAGGTTTTTCAGGAACAGCAATGCGTTAGGCTTGAGTTGCAGGGCTCGTTCAATTCGCTTGATGGCTGCCCGGTGATCTCCCTGCTGATGGAGAATGACGCCTGACAGATGCAACGCGTCTGCATGATCTGGCTCACGCTGTAACAGCCGTTCATACTCTGCCATTGCCTGGGCAAGATCGCCCTGCTGATGCTTTTGCATTGCGGTCTTGATTTCATTTTCCGGGAAGGAAATATGAGGCTGCGCAGTGATGCCGGTTTTCGAGGAGATTTCGTGATGAGTTGTCGGTAGATTTTGAGTCAACGTCCCTGTCCTTTTTCCCGGATTGTCAGATGATGTCTGACGAAATAGGTTCTCTATTTGATTGAGTTGTGTCGTTTCATTTTGCACTCATCAGTTTTCATTGGGAGATGCGGCGAAACGTTGATGATCTGCTGGAAGTGTTTCCAGAAGCGGTCCGATAAACTCTTTGTATTGTTTCCACTTCTGGACGGACTGCTGATAAAGCGGTTGGCGAACCTGCCAGAGCGAAGCCGTATGGACGGCTCGTTCGTTGTGATGAAACTGAAGACAGGCATCTTCCCAAGGCAGTCCGCAAATCTCTTCCACAAGTCGATGTGTCTCCGCTTTCTGATTCGAAACGAGATCTTCGTAAACAACATCGTGAATGGTGATCGGCAGTACGTTTCGCCAGTGCTCCATCAGTCGCAAATGCTCGCGATAGAAGATGCCGATATTCTTCAGGTCAAAGCTGAAATCATGGTGGGCCGTGAAGTTCTGGAAATAGCAGGATAGCCCGATATCACGGGGATCTCGCTGTGTATAAATGATGGTCGCATTGGGGAAGAGGATGGAGATCAACCCGAGTTGAAATGCATTGTTGGGCATTTTATCGGTAATTCGTTCCGCCTTACCTGCTGTTGCCACAAGGCGCTGCAGATACACCTGAGCCATTTCTTCCAGATAAGCCTGACTGAGTTCTGTCAAACACCCGGGATAGGCTTTCTCGTTCTGATGACCCTTTCGGAATGGGCGTTCGAGAAAGCTTTGGATCAGATGCCGAATTCCGTCGAATTCACCTGCTCCCTGAACTTGAGAATGACTGGTCAGAATCTGATCGATTAATGTCGAACCTGATCGTGGCATTCCAAGTATGAAAATGGGTTGCTTAGTATTTGAGCCACGAAGAGGAGTCTCAGTATTAGTGTGAGCCGGGAACGCGGCTATCATTTGGTCCACGAGTGATGTGAGCCGTCCTTCCTCAAAATTCAAACGACGAGGTGTCAGCTGATTTGCTTTTTCAAAATGAGCAAACGCTTCGGAATATCGACCCAGTCGATCACTCCGCTTGCCCAGACTGAAATAGGCATTGGCCCGCGCAATCTCGTCAAGATCCTCGTTGTGGAGCAAACGTTCCAACTCCGCTACTTCCTGTTCGGTGACATGGTCGGAATTGAACGTGAACAGGTTGTAGTAGGCTGGTGCGAAGTTGGGGTCAATCCGGATCAGTTCCCGACATTGAACCGCAGACTCTTCAAATCGTCCGACAGTGTTGAGCATTGAAACATAGTTCAGGCGAAAATCGGTACTGCCAGGCGCCCCTTCGACCGCTATCTGGTAGTGCTCAATAGCCAGATCGTTGCGATGACAATCTCGATAAAGATTCCCGAGATTGTAATGAGCTCCGGCAAATTGAGGCTGAAGTCGGACGGCTTGTTTCAGGGCTTTCTCTGCTTCCGACAAGCGTTTTAATTCATGTAGTGTTGCCCCATAATTGCACCATAAACCGGGCTGACGAATATCAAGTTGCGTGGCTCGCTCGAAGAGATCGACAGCTTCGTTGAGTCTTCCCATGACCCGATACAGACTGCCCAGTTCATTCAGGACAGCGGGCGTTTCTGCACCCGATTTGATAACTCGTAGATAGGAGTTCTCTGCCGCATCCAGTTGACCTGTTTTGGCAAAGAGTTTTCCAGACAGGCGATGACAGTTCACTTCGCCGGGATCAATTTGCAATGCTTTTTGTAATGATTCAAGTGCTAATGATTCTTTGTTTAATCCTGCTTGAGTTTCAGCCAGACATTTCCAGGTTTCGCAAAGTGCAGGATTGATTTCAGTCGCTTGAAGATAATGCTTTTCAGCCTGCTGAAGATTGCCAAGGGCTTTATAAACATTTCCGGTATTCAAATGCAGTTTGGCAGTCGAGTTAGGTTGTCGGAGAGCTTCCTTCAAAAATGGAAGAGCCTCCTGATGATTTCCGCGATGATGCTCCGCCAGTCCTCTTAACTGCAGCGTTATGACATCCCGTCGTGAATGCAACAGTTGATCGTACAACAGAATCGCTGTCGAAAAATCACCCTGTTGATGCAGTTCAAGAGCGTGTTGTAATTCGGGAGTGGTCGACATATGAGAACCGTTTGGCGAATTCCTGGCGTAGAACGAATGGACGTACGAAGACCTATGAAATAAGAATTCACTTCAGTCTGTAATCGTTTGATCGGTAAGTGGCCCAATCGATATGAACCCGATTTTCGTTACAATCGTTATTTCTTAACAAATGACGTCGCCTCAGCTAGCTGGCTTCTCCATTCTCTCCATGCTGCCTGATCATTCTGGAGTTGAGAGGATCTAATCAGACCGATTAAGATTTCAGACATCACTCGTGAATTGAATTGAAAGCGCCGATAAACAGAGAGTACGTGTGATCAGAAAATTTCGATGCCACTTCATCGAACAATTTAACGCACACAGCCGGCATGACGCTCGAGCTCAATTCAAGTCAGCAGGATGCTCATCATGAAGATTACTCTGAAAAAGCCAGTCCTCCGTATCGTTCGTGGAAAAACACAGTATCCACTGCGAGCGATTGACATTGATGAATATCTGATTGGTGGAGGGAGTTCCTGCCAGCTGCAACTTTCTGCCGACGGCGTACCGATGATTTTTGCGATCATCAAGCCGGATGCAGATGCTCATTGCATCGAAGCGATGTTTCCCTATCCCGAACTGATCGTCAATGGAGCCGTTACACGCCGCAGCCGACTGCAACCGGGAGATGAATTCAGTATCGGGAATTATCGGTTCGAATATCTGATCGCCGAAGTCGAACATGAGTTGCGAACAACCGATGGAGAGTCCGCACCTGCCAAGGCTCCAAAGCTGGAGGACTCCGTGTTTCCCAATCGGGTCACCAAAACGGAGACGAAAACTCTTTCAGCTGCCCAACTCGTCGAAAAACTGGAGCAGGAATTGAACCTGCTCGATGATCTTGGACATTACGACGACATCATCGATGAATATTATTCCGATGAACTTCCAGGATCGGAACGACGGATCGCTTGAGGCATGCGTATTTCTTCTGACTTAAATCATCGATGAGGAATCGAATTTACAAGCACGAAGCGCAAGCGAGTGAGTGAGTCTGCCGTAAACAATACACACTCGCTTGCGCTTCGAGCTTGTAACGGATAATTATCAAGCGGCGTAGTGATCTTTTTCGGGAATTGCCAGCACTCTCTGCTGGAAGGCTGCGAATTCTCGATAGACCTGATCGACTCCCAGGTCTTTCATACAGCGATGATGTTTGAGCGGGCAGGTTCTTTGCTGGCAGGGGCCGCATTCGAGATCCAGTTGGGTCGCTTCTGCTTTTTCAAAAAACGTATCACTCCAGGCGATGTTTGTTGGTCCGTAAATCGTGAAGACTGGCACATCGAACGCGTGGGCGAAATGTCGTGGCCCGGAATCGGTCGAAATCATCCAGCCTGCGTGCTTCACCATCGCTTTGGAAAAGCCGATACTCGGAGATTCTTCTGCCAGGGAATGAATCATCGGATGATTGGTCAACTTCATGAATTCTCGTGCCGTTTCCCGCTCGGCTGGGCCGCAGATCATGACGACAGGAACTTCCTGTTCTCTCACAATTCGCAAGGCCAGTTTCGCAAACGAGGCAACCGGCCAATGTTTGGCGGCTCCGAAGGCTCCACCCGAGTTGAAGCAGATGTAGTGTCCGACATCCAGGCAATTCAAGCTCGCGAAATCTTCCCAGAGAGTTTCATCGTCCCGAGTTGTCTTCAGAGACAAACGATACTGTCGTGAGACATCCAGCTCCTTGGCCAATGCGTGGCTTGCCAGACGATTGTATTCATCAATCACCGGATTCGGTTCGGTCAAGGAAAGAGGTTCGAGTTTGTCGGTCAGCATCCAGCCCCGCCAATCGCGTCGAAAACCGACTCGAACTGGAATATTCGCACGCCAGCTAATGTAAGCGGTACGTATCGAATTCGTGAAGAGAATGATCTCATCGAATTCTTCTTGCCGTAATCGCTTGATGAACGCTCTGCGATCCGACCAGGTTGATTTCTTGCCGGAACGATCCAGGATCATTTCGGTCAGAAACCTGCTGCCTTCAAAGACAGCATCCATCGGCTCGCGATAGATGCCAACCAGATCGCCCTGCGGATCGCTTTTACGCAATGCCTGCAAAGCGGGTGTAGTCATGACCGCATCGCCAATCCAATTCGGTAACCAGACTGCACGTCTCATGCTGCAAACCTCATCGGGCCATCTCCGCGGAGTCGGGCCAGAATTTCTGTGGTCGATACGCCGGGCGTTTCTCCTAAAGCGAGGACTTCCCCGCCATAAGCCTGCACAATTTCCCGGCCGACAATTTCATTGATTTGATAAGTTCCGCCCTTCACGAGCACGTTCGGTCGAATCTCTTCCAGCACTTTACAGGGAGTCTTTTCGTTGAAGACGACCACGTAATCCACACATTCAAGAGCTGCGAGCATGTTTGCTCGTTGTTCCTGCGGGAAAATCGGTCGATCGGGAGCCTTGCCTAATGTTCGTACGCTTTGATCGCTGTTGATGGCCACCACCAGGCAATCGCCTAAAGCAGCTGCTTGTTTTAAATACGAGACATGGCCAATATGCATGACATCGAAACAGCCATTCGTGAAGACGACTTTCTGGCCGATCTGTTTACGAGCCTGTACGTGCCGGGAGACGAATTCGAGTTCGTAAGTTTTATTCTCATCGCGACTGCGTTCCTGTAATAAGTCACGCACAAGTTCGTCACGAGACAAGCAGACAACGCCGACCTGCTCGACTTCGAGACCGCCAGAAATGTTTGCCATCCGAGCCAGATCCGCATCGTCCCAGCCAGCTGCTGCTCCCAGGCCAATCGTGGCCAGAACCATGTCGCCTGCTCCGGTGATGTCGTAAACTTCGCGCTGACGAGTCGGAAAGCTTTCACTGGTTCCATCGGCTCGCACAACTGCCACGCCATCTTTGTCGAGTGTGACGAAAATGCGATCCAGTCCCAGTTGATTGACCAGTTGCCGTCCTGCGGCGAAAGCATCGGTGTAATTACGGATGTTTCGTTCGGTGGCTTTGCCGGTTTCGGTGCGGTTCGGAGTCATCGCGGTTGCACCGGCATATCGACTGTAATCGTCCATCGGAGCAGGATCGACAATCACAGGCTTGCCGGCATCTCTCGCAACTTCGATCACGCGTTTGAGGACTTCGGGAGTGCAGACACCTTTGGCATAGTCGGAAATCAGAACCGCATCGTGCTGAGAGATCTGGCCGATGATGCGATCCAGTAATTGAGTCGCATAGATCAGTTCGAGAGGCTCGCGGCTTTCGCGATCAACCCGCAGCATTTGATGCGGATGCCGATGCTGGGCATGTCCGATGAGACGTTGTTTTGTGGTTGTTGGACGGGTGCGATCCGTCAGAATGGTGGAACAATCTACGCCCACTGCTTTTAAGGCAGCGATCATATCTTCACCATCGCGATCATCGCCGACGACTCCCGCCATCGTGACTTTGGCATCGAGTCCGCGCAGCATATTGGCGACATTGGCAGCCCCGCCGAGTCGCAGTTCCTGCTTTTCTTCCCGCAGCAAAATGACCGGAGCTTCCTGAGAAATTCGCTCGGCATTGCCCCATAAATAGCGATCCAGAATGAGATCGCCCAGCACGAGAATTCGAGGGGCATCCAGAGACTGAACCAGATCGATCAGGTGATAAGACATCCTTGTCTCATTTCCATCTGTTTTTTAGCGGTTTATTCGATAATTGCCCTCTGTTTCCTCCCGAAAACGCGAGCGCAATCGCATTGGACGTTCAAAGCTGGTATGGTGTCATGTCTGCCGATTTTGGTCAATCCCGGATTTTTTCCGGGTCGTATCGAACGTCCATATAAACAACCGTGAATACTTATGAATCGTCGTCTCGAAAATGTCACCTGCTGTGGCTGCGGCTTACTTTGTGACGATATCCTGCTGGAAATTTCCACACAGGGAGCATCCATCTCGAACGCCTGTTCACGTGGGCGGGAGTTCTTGACGACTCTAATCGAGAACACCTCAATTTCAGCGAATCCAAACTCTGATGAGAAATTGAAAACGGCTCGTCAGTGGCTCAAAGAATCCAAATCTCCCCTGATGTGCAGCTTACAGGGCATTTCACTGGAAATGCAGGCGGAATGCATCCGATTTGCCCAAAAAGAACAGATGATTCTGAGCACAGGCAAAGATTCCGAGTTGACGTTCGCTTATCAGAAATATGGAGGGAGCGGATGCAGCTTTGGAGAGCTCCGACATCGCTGCGATTTGCTGATCTGCTTTAATTTTGATCCGTTCACACAGTGGCGTCGCTTTTCGGAACGGTTTCTGGAGCCTGCGGGACGATTTATCAAGTCCCGAAATGACCGCAAGGTTATCTACATTGGCTCCTCTAAACACCTGGAAAATTCAGAGGCCTTCGACGAGGTCGTTCTGTTGGACGATAAGAACCAGCTCAACACTCTCGTTCAAACGCGGCTGAGTTTGCAAAGTGATATTGAACAGCCTGCATCGACTGAATCGCAGAAACTCTGTCAAATTTTCAGAGGCCAGGTCGCAAAATCTCAGTATCCAATATTACTGCAGGGATCAGCCGAGTTCGGAGTTGCGACTCAATTGACGCAATTGCTGATGGAAATCAACAAAACCATGCGACTCCATCGAATTGCTGCTGGAAGTGGAATTCATACTGGCAGCCCCCAGGAAACAATTCTGGCGATGACGGGGTTCCCGGATCATGTTTCATTTCGCAATGACGGAATCGAATACGATCCTCAGCGATATTGCGCGAATCGTTTGGTCGCCCGCGAAGAAGTCGATTGCGTGATTGTGATTGGGGAGACCGATTTCACAGATGTGCTTGAGAATTCGTCTGCTCGCATCATTCATGTGATGCATCGCCTGGAGAAATCGACTGTGTCTTCTGACCGCACCATCGAACTTCTATGGCATTCCATTGCGGGAACCCATCTGCGAGCCGATGGCATTCCCGTGCCGGCTAAAGTGATTACTGCAGGGAAGTTGCCCACTCTGCAGTCTCTTTTCGAAAAATAACCCTGGTTAATTTTTTGTGGTGGCGAAGGCGGGAAGCATACTTAAATCGCCTTCCTTGGGGATGAAGTAGGGGAAGATTTGACGTTTGAGTTCCGGGTAAAATCTTTCCATCGTTTTCTCGCGAATCAATTCGGTTGAGACGACCTCGTCGTCATCTGCAAACACAATTCCGACCTGATAAAGACGTTCCATTTCCCACAACGCTTTTTTGGATTTCCCCTGCAACCATTGAATCCGAAACTGGATATCTGTGGACGGGTATTTCTTCTGATCTTTCCTGGATGTAAATTCCTTGCCTGCCAGATCACGATAATCAAATCGCAATTTCAACTCTGCACTATCGACGACATTGAACCCCTGAGTTTCAAGATTTTCTATCCAGATTTCCTTCAACGTATCTTCCGATTGCTCTTTCGATCCCACATGGACAGAATCGACTACGATTTCCAATTGAACATCCTGTCCGGGTGACAAAATGGCCAGGTCGGACTGATCGAGACTTGCGAGAGTTTTTTGGAGTTGAAAGACATCAAATGGTTTCAGCTGAACCTGTCGGCGCAAACCGTCACTCTCGATGGTAATCATCCCCTCTGGTGTTAAATGACAGGTGCGATCGTTGCGGTAACTGCCAAGATTTTTGTCGGGAAGAGAATGCAAATACCACAGAACTTTCTGGCTTTCGGCATCGACCAGCATTTTTCCACAAATGCTGTAAGCGGAATTATCGCTGTTCCAGCGTAAGTTTTGCGCATAATCTTCGTTGCGATAATAATTGGCACCGGGAATGAGATCGTCCAGATCTCCGTCAAAATGCTGTTCAGAGACTATTTTTCCATCAGCCATTGAGAATGAATACATGCTCAGGCTGTCGGACGTTTCGGCCAATAGCGAGACTTCACTGCCATCCGTTTTAAAACACAATGCCTTAATCATGTTGATTTTCCCGGTTACCGAATACGCGGGAATTGTTAATTTACCTGCGACCTGCCTGGCTTTCCAGTCAACTATCATCGCGATATTGTTATCGTTTGTTGTCGACACCAGATAGTTCAATCCGGGACTGACAACCGGAGGGTTGCTGTAATGAATGGCTTGCCCTTCGAACGGAGTCGCATCGATTATCGACTCGTTTGAATTGCTCAAATCGTAGACGTAATAAGTCCCCGTTTTGAAGTCATCTTTGTTGTAGTGATAGGCTAAAACGTGTTCGTTATCCAGAAACAGCAGATGACTCAGGTGCACATCATCGGCAATAGGAAAAGCAAGTTCGTGTAATTTTGACGAATTCTCGAAATCCCAGATCGTAATAATCTTTTCCTTGATCCGATACAAAGCCACCTGCTTACCATCGGGACTGAAAGAATGAGCGGTAAACGAACTGGTTTCTGCAACACTGGATTTCACCGGCTTCCCGGTTTCCAGACTGAACTCCGATGTGCCGGAAAGTTTCGACGAAGAAGGAATGACAAAAAAATCGGGTGCCTGAAGATTAGGAAATTCCAGAGTCTTTGCTGAAGAGGCGATGTTAATCTCGATTTTATCAGCCATTGTCCAATCGAGGTATTCCTGCGGAGGATCTGGCTGAACTGTCCATTGAGTTGCGGTGGGTGGTTTTACTTCGGGTTTGCTTTCAGGGACAGGATTCGCAGTGGGCTTAGTATCAACACTTGCCAACATTTCTGCTGGATCAGAAGTCGTTATGGACTCATTGCCAGGAATCACTTCCGGCTGGCCGGAGGGGATTCCCTTTTCCGTTTCAGTCAGTTTGGTATTGAGGACGGGAGTTGAAGAAGCAGGTTTCTTAAACCGTCCCTGCCATTCCCAATAAGAATTTTTGACCTTTTCGGAAAAGTGGATCGAGTCCACAAAATGCTCCCGATGGCTATCTTGGGAACGATTGGCCCCTTCGATAAATTCCATCGCGTAAAGCGTATCGCCAGCCAGCAGGAAGTATCGATACAGCCGCATCTGCTGATTCTTGACCGCGGATTTGGTCACAAACATTGCCACTGGCATTGTGTCGATAGTAATGACTTCATCCCGCTCCATGGTGGTTCCGGGGTGCTCGACTAATAATTCTCTAACGATTTCACCTTTCATCATATTAAAGGTGAACAGAGACCGTCCCAATTCGGGAATCTGTGAGGTGTCGAACTGAGCATAACCCACAGAGGTGGCAAACTTTCGTCCTTCTGAGACGTAGGTTTCATAAGAAACTGCCCCTGGGACCGGTGTGTTCTTCACTTTAGGAGTTGAAGGCATGTCGAGCGTGACATCCCCATTTCTCAATTCGAACTGCGACCAGCCGACACCTGAGGGGATGAGCCGATCAAGAATATCGGTCTTATTGGCGAGCTTCAAACCGACGGCCAGCAAGAGCAACACAACCGTTCCGACTCCCCCCATGATGGCTTTGGAATTGCCATCGCCCGATCCCGAGGAAGCTTTAGCCGGTTTGGATTTGCGAGCAGATGAAGACGCCTTCGGTTTACTGGCCACCTTAGGGGGCAAAGTCTTGCCACGATCTTTCGCGGCTCCATCGAGGGCACCCAGGAAATCATCATCCTCGACTGGAGTAGTTGCCTTGGAACTCCGCTTCGGCTTGGGAACCGTCAGCGGTTCTCCACAGCCTTTGCACTTAAAGGTTTTCCCGGCGAATTCGGATTTGACTTTATGATCCCGAAAGCAAAGTTCGCATGTCACTTCAATTGGCATAATCATCCACCGAAACTGGGAAAATGAAGGATCCCAATAGCTCAGAAAAGAGCATGATCAGAAAGAGATAAGCCTACCTTGAATTGTGAGCGGACTCAATCGTAATGATCAAAAGTGGACTAAAAATTTATGCTTCTCAAATGAAGATATGAAGGTGCAGTGGCTGATTGCTCATCACGCTTTTTCAGACAGGCTGGAAGCCTGTCCCACCAGGCCGATATCAGTGCAAACGATATCTGCGAATGGCCTCGGCTACGGCATGCGGTAAGTCGGAAGCGATCAGGCCATCTTCCCCTAGTTTTTCAGCGATGATTTCAGCCGCGGTTCCGTGCAGGTTCACCCCGACACGAGCAGCATCAAAGGGAGTCATCCCCTGAGCAATCAGCGATGTAATTACACCCGTTAATACATCGCCCGTTCCTCCAGTGGCTAGACCGCTGTTGCCTGTCATGTTGACGAAGACCGTCTGCCCGTCGGTGACGACAGTTTGATGTCCCTTCAGGACAACAACGCAGTGATGCATCTCGGCAAATTCTGCAGCGATCTCCTCCCGATTTTGCTGGACCGATTTTGTATCCGTTTTCACCAGCCGACTCATTTCTCCGGGATGAGGCGTGAGAATTCTTGGACCGTTCGATTTGGGAAGTCCATCCGGTAAGCGGGAGAGAGCGTTCAGGCCATCCGCATCAATGACAAGCGGCTTTTCCGTGGTGGCGTACAAATCGAGGAGCAGTAATTCGGTATCGCGAGAAGAACCCAGGCCCGGCCCAATCGCAATGGCGTGCGCTGAATTCATCTGCTCGCGGATTCGAGATTGTGCGTCATAAGAAATCCGACCTTCCTCATCTTCAGCTAAACCGATTGTGAGATAAGACGGCTCAAAACTGGCGATAATTCCCTGACTCGATTTCGGACAAGCCAGAAAAGCCAGCCCGCAACCTGTCCGTAGAGCGGCGATGCCTGATAAGGCAATCGATCCTGCCATACCACGGGAACCACCGATCAACAGGACTGTTCCGAAGGATCCCTTGTGGGAATCCTGGTCGCGCGAGGGCAAGGCTGGTAACGATTCTAAACGACTTCTCATCGAACTGCTCCTTGTTCATTTATTCTGGGGAATCCGATTGCGCGGCGATCAAGCCAGCTAGATATCCCCCTTTGAATCCGCCATCGATATTCACCGTGCAGACGTTTGCCGCACAACTGTTTAACATGCCGAGCAGTGCAGAAAGTCCACCAAAATTGGCTCCATATCCAACGCTCGTCGGCACAGCGATCACCGGACAGGCGACCCAGCCGCCGACCACAGAAGGGAGTGCACCTTCCATGCCAGCCACGACCACAATTGCTTTTGCAGACTCCAATCGCGGCAAAGATTTCAACAGCCGATGCGGTCCCGCAACTCCGGCATCATAAATGACGCCCGGCTCGAAATTCATCCAACGCAATGTCTCAGCCGCTTCCTCGGCTACGGGACGATCAGTTGTGCCAGCTGTAACGACAAATGTCCCTGTCTTCGCTTGTTCGGTGGAATTCTCTTCAGCCATCCATCGAAGTGTGCGAGCGGTCGGATTCCAGTTCACCTCGGGAAGATTCTCCAGGACAACTTCTGCCTGCGCCTCATTGACGCGTGTTGCCAGACAATTTTGTCCGACGGAGATCAATTTTCTGAACGCTTCGACAATCACTTCTGCAGGTTTTCCAGCCCCGTAAATCGCTTCGGGGAATCCACAACGTTTCTGACGATCGATATCGAGATCAAGATCGATCACACTCGAATTGATGGTGTAATCAGCCACTTCGATCTGCTGCAAGGCAGAGGTGACATCCAAAGATCCACTCGCGACAGCTTCGAGCAAAGTGGACATATTCAGGGAATCGGATTTACTCATGACTTTGGGATTCAATCAATTACTGACTTCTATTTTTCAGTCCGTAGGTTGGGTTAGCGGAACGCGTAACCCAACACTTCGGAATTCTAACATCTGCTGTGTTTTCTCAACCTTTGTTGGGTTACGCTTCGCTAACCCAACCTACTCATTAACAACACTTCTTGGGGGCTTTGCTGCGCTAAGACCCCAGCTACCCAATGTATGTGTGTGACCACCGCGCCTATTACTTCGTTCTGCGAAGTGCCACCCTGTAATTATGCCATAATTGGTTCGAGGCGAATATCGATCCACGTATGATGCTCGGCTCCCGGGGCGAGTGTTTCCCAGCCGCATTCAATGCCTTTGGCGGTTAAATTGATCGCATCCGTCGGACAGGTGTATGGTTCCAGGCAAACAGCATTGCGTCCCGGAGGAGTAAAGACGACCAGTTCGCGGAAACGGCCATCACATTCCTGAACCGTTTGCAAGCCTGCTCCTTCATCGACGATCGAACACATCAGTGTTTTGCCATCTGGCTTGAGGTCCGTCAGTACGTCATCGAGTTTTAATGTTGAGTAGTAGGCTCCATCGGTGAGATCGTTCGCCTCGGTGACGGGGACTCGCTCGCCGGTCGGAATAAAGTTCTCCAGTTTCCATTGCTGATGAGCGGGAGCTTCGAGGAGGCAATGCTCGACGGAACTTCCCTCGGAAAGTGGGATTTTGAAATAGGCGTGCGTTCCAAACCCCCAAGGGAGCGGTTTACTGTCGGGATTTTTGAATGTGAACTGCGATTTAAGAGCATTGCCACGCAACAAGTATGTACATTGAATGATGAAATCGGCTGGCCAGAAGTCGATGCGGTCTGGAGCATCTTTGCTCAGCTGAAATTCTGCGGTGACCGAACTTTCCGTCTGCTCTGTCACGCGCCAGGGACGATCCAGGCAGAAGCCATGAATATAATGTGCCCCCGGCTTGGGAGTCGGGAGTTGATACTCTTTTCCATCCCAGGAAAACTTGCCTGCGTCAATGCGATTTGGGAATGGGAATAGAATCGGAATCCCGCAGCGACTCGGTTTGACATTCCCCTCCGCGAAATCTTCATCCGCATCGAGTACTTCAATCGTTTGTCCCTGAACAGTGACGGAAAACTGAAACAGATTGAACCCTAATTCCGGAAGAACCTGAGCCTGGCTTCCAGAAGTGGTATCGCGAATCGTGATGGCTGGCATCATTGGGCTTTCTTGAAGTAACCAGATGTATTAAAAAATGAAACTCAGTTCTTATGAGGAAAATTAATCATATATTCCGGTCCGCACAGCAGACCCTACGAACAACGTTAGCATAGCAGATCCCAAATGGATTACGAAGACAGCGACTACGATGATTGGGATGACGACTACGGAGATGATGACGACGACGAAGTCGACACGATTCCCTGTCCGGAATGTGGAACTGACGTCTATGAAGAATCCTCCACATGCCCGAACTGCGGCTGCTATATTCATGAGGGATACGCGGGGGGAAGTTATTATCCCTGGTACACATTTGGCGGGGCACTGCGGGATTGGAGTCCCTTCTGGCTGTTCCTGGCGATGGGGGGAGTCATTATCACCATTTTTATGTTGATGGTTTAAAAAAATACAAGCACGTATTACCACCTTATGCCTCTACCTTGGACTCATCTTCCCGGGCGGGCGATTGTTCGACATTGCGGATCCAGATGTTTCGGAAGCGGACATTGTTGCCGTGGTTCTGGATATGAATCGGCAATTTGTCAGCATGCTTATTATACTCCGGCGGTTTGTGCCAGAATGTTCCGCCTTGCAGTTCGACATGATTCTGAATCAGCACGCCATTGTGCAGCACGGTGAAAGCTGCAGGGGTTTTGAGGGAACCATCTTCAAGAAAACGGGGAGCAGTGAAGATGATATCATAGGTCTGCCATTCTCCTGGAGGGCGAGTCGCATTGACCAGAGGTGGATACTGCTTGTAAATCGAACCACACTGGCCGTCGAAATAGGTTTCGTTTTCGTAAGAATCGAGAATCTGGATCTCGTAATTCTGCATGAAATAGACGCCGCTGTTTCCGCGTCCCTGACCTTTCCCGGAAACTTTCTCGGGAGAAGCCCATTCAATATGCAGCTGACAATCGCCAAATTTTTCTTTGGTGGTGATTCCCTGTTTGCCACCCGCTTCGACGAAGCCGTCTTTTACCTTCCAGCCTTCGCCTTCATTCCAGGCGGAAAGATCGGTGCCATCAAATAAGACGATGGCATCGGAAGGTGGAGTCTCCGCATCTCCGGGATTGATCACCTGAGGCTCAATCCACGGAATCCCGCTTTTCCATTCTTCAAAGAGAACCGCACCGGTCAACAGGCAACCCACGGCTATTGCGATCAATAATGAAGCAGAGCGACGCATAACATTTCCTCTCGAGTTTATACTGACTTTGCGAATGAAAATCAGTTTAACTCGTGACGACAGCATGTCGCAAATGAGAGGAGGAGTGGCCAGTGTGTTTTGGTTAACACTCAACCCTATTCACTATTCACAACTCTCGACCGCTCCAGCAGTTTCATCACCTGCTCTTCATTAAGCAGCTCATTCAAAGTCCGGGCACCGTTTTTCTGATCAGCTCGTAACCAGAGGTCTTTCGCTTCCAGTTTTTCGAACTCGGGGATCATGTAAACGACTTTCCGGGTTTGTCCACTGACCAGGCTCGGCATATTACTCGTGTGACGTCGCCGTCCACGAATGAGAAGATTACAGCGAAATTCGATCACTTCCGGGGGGTTGGTTTCGTTAGTGATAATCTGTTCGACAATCACCTGACCATTATCAGATTTATACATTCGCACTTCCATATGAACATCGCCCATCCCGACCAGATAATCTCGGTAAACCCGAAATGGAAAATTGAGCTCGGAGCCTCCCAGATCGAATTCGATCGCCATTAACTGTTCGCCGATCGCTGTTTGAGAGGGGAGTTTTACAGAAAAGGGGAGCTCAGTCTGTTCTCCAGAGCCTGAAGAGAGATTCTGTTTCCGCGGTGAAATCTCCCAGCCATAATTCGGGATGATTTGTACGCTCCCCTGAATGCTCCAGGGAAAGGCATTTGTCACAAGGAGCGAATCTTCATGTTCTGCAGCAGAACTGGCAATTCTGCCTTTCTGAAATTTGACTCCCATCCGCCAGCGCGCCAGTTCGGCTGAACACCCCGTTAAAATTGTCGGGACGGAGGTCACTTCAATTTTTTGCCGACCGTTAATCGGTGAACTGGTAACGAATGTTTTCTCTCCCCAGACGCTGTGAGTGAATACCTGATCCCCCAGATAAATCTCCTCTGTCACAGGATCATCATTCCACATCACAATCGTAGCCTCATCATCCCGCAGAAAAACGTGATTCGTACTCCGATTGGGGAGTTGAATCGAGCCTGCATACTGACTTCCATTCAATGCCAACGTGACAGTTCTCCAGGGCAGAAACAAATCAGAGGGAGATCCATCCAGATTCAACAGACCATATTCAGGATCGAAAACATCGTACGCAAAAATCAGGTCGGCTCCGCTTCGCTTGGCATCGATCATGCGGCGAACGAGATTATTGGCGCGCTGATGGGGATCAGACTGACTGATTTTGGCATCGGCTTTTACGATTGCCCAGGCTTGATATCCACCCGAGTGGATTGCATCGACATTGTTCTGGAAATTTTCAAAAGATGTGTTTTCATCGAAGATCAACGTTAAAAAGTTTTTCGATATCAATTGATTTTTCTGAACTGGAGAATCGATATTCCAGCGGACACCCAGTTGACGAATTTGCCCAATCCGTTGTAACTCATGACGGATGCCATCCATGGTTTCCACATATTTAGGCATCCCGACGAAACTTGAATCCAGATCGTCTCCCAATTGCCAGCGTGTGACTGTCGGGGAATACAATGCCATCACCTGATTGGCGGCTTGTCTCCAGACCAGCGGAGGAGACGTGAATAATTCACTGATTCCGGTCCATTCCTCAGAATACTTATTACGTATTTCGGCTGGAGGATTGACCAGCATCCCGATCGGAATAATCGACTGATTCCGCAGTCCGGTGAGGAGTTGCCCCGTTTCACTGGACTGCTGTGAATAAGCCTGCTTCCAGACTGGCATTTTGACCCAGTTGATCCCCGATTCCCGAGTAATCGCCAGCATATCGTCCGCTGAAATGTCATGGCTTGTTCCTGAGAGGTTCCAGCCGAATTCCCCTTTTTCCGGAGTTTTTCCAATCAGGTTCAAGACCGCAAACGAAGTCCATTGGCTGACAATTTCGACATCGTTCCGCAATAACGTTGCTCGGACCCGATAATATCCAGGAGGATAGACGGGCAATTCCCAAAACGTTTCTCCCGCATTTTCGGTCTCAATCGACTCTTCGATCATCGCCTTGGTAATGACGGTGCTTGTCCGGTCGAGTAATTTTCCATAGACGTCTTCACTGTGCAGTTTCAATTCATATTGAAAATCTTCCTCATCGTATTCTGTGTCAAGTCCCGTTGCGGACGATTCAATGGTGACCCGAGCATCGGATTGTCGAAAGTGAGTTTCGAAATCGCTGGCCAGTTTGAGACGGGGGAGTTTGCCGATACAAATATGATCGAACCAGGCCGAGCCGGTAATGTCGTTCTTGCTGCTGCTGATCAGATGACAGCCAACCACGACAAATCGCACATTTTCATCTGGGATCAGCGGTTCAAGCTGAAGGTGGCTCCACTCTTTATGTGTTCCCGAAATAGGATCTGTCACGATCCGATGAATCCGTTGCTTGCGCTGATTCAAAAATGAAAACGTGACGACTGCGGCATTATATTTTAAGCCTCTTGTTAATATCGAAGCACTCATAACATACGAGTGCTGGGCATCGATCGAGATCGGTTGTGAATAGTAAGCCGCATTGCTGCCGTTGGCTTCGATCCGCAGACTACGACGCCCTTGTGCGGCCTGAGTGTAGTCGATTTCGGCCAACACATAATCGCGAAAGTCCAACCCTTTGCGACGCATCCAGTCATCGGGCAAGCGATCGTAATCCCGATCCTGCTCGTCTTCAAAATCAATACTGGCAATAGGAATTGAACCACTGGTTGTGTTGATTCCCTTTGAAAACAGCCCTGAAGAAGAAGCCGCGCAGACAGTCGTCGTGTTCGCAAAGGCGATAAGGATAAGAACAAAGGAGTGAGCTAACGTTTTCATCTGGATGAATGTTGAATTCTTATTCAGATCGTCAATCTGGTATTTTGAACCACGGATGGACACGGATAAGAAATATCTGCGTTTATCTGCGGTTCAATTCGTATGTTGAGTTTTATATTACTAATAGAATCAGGTAATGATTCGAAAAGGTTATAGGCTGTACAAATCACTGCTGGGCAAGCCAGAAGTGGCACACTTAGAGCGTTATTGAATATTGGTCTGATTACTTCTGTGATCCGTGATAATCCGTGTCCATCCGTGGTTCAACAAAGTTGCAATCAGGAAAAAAGCTACTAAAGGAGAATCATCCCGAGAAGGATTTTCAGGGGTCTGTTTTCAGCAGGCGGTTCTCTTTCTAAAATCGACCGTTCAGACAGCTCGATAGCAATTGCCAGCGAAACAGTGGGCTGGGATGATCCTGCCAGCTTTGCCGATTGTTGCGGTTTTGCGAATCGAACTGATCTCCTCGGCAAACTCTGCATATTTCTCTACGAACAGACACAATGCAAAATCAATTCTCAGTCACTACCAGTTCTCTGAATCTCCCTTTAAAGGCGGCTCTTAAACTGATCGCACAATTACCAGTCAACGGCATCCGCTGTGATGCCCGGACCGAATTGAAGCCTCGAGAGATTTCGCAAACCGGAAAGCGGGATTTGCTTAAAGCTCTCAATGAGTACGGTCTAAAGTTGACCGCTATGAATTTCACCATTCGACGTTCATTTTATGAGGAGGCAGACCTCGATGCCCGGATTGCTGCAACTCGGGAAGCAATGGAATTGACTGCTCAGCTAAAAGCCCGGCACCTCTGCCTGAAAATTGGTGAAATTCCTGATCCCGAACATCGCAGCTATTCGGTTCTGCAGCAATCGATCGATGATCTGGCCCGTTATGGTAATCACATTGGTGTCGTGCTGACCGTCATTCCCATTGGCAAGTCGCCCCAGGTGCTCAAGGAATTTCTCTCGACAATCCGCTCCGGTCCCATCGCTATCGATTTCGATCCCTCACGATACATGCTTGGAGGTCACGATCCGATAGATGCACTCCGAGAACTTTATCGATCCATCGAACAATTCACGGCTCGAGATGCCGTCCGCGATTACTCAGGCGGCGGTGAGGAAACACAACTAGGCCGCGGCGAAATCGTCTGGGATGAAATGCTCGCCACTTTGTTCGAAGTCGGTTACCGAGGCAGTCTGAATATCCAACGAACAGCTGGTGAAAACCGTTTTGAAGATATCAAAAACGCAATCGGCTATCTGGGAAATGTCGCTGGCGAATTATGGTAATGCCCTTGCGAACTTTATCCGTCGTTTGTTGCAGTGCTAAATACGGAACACTTTCATCAACCTGGTGGCCATGTCAGCTTGCGTTTGCCCAGAAGATGGAAATGCAAGTGATAAACATCCTGTCCTCCATCGGGTCCGGTATTGAGAACTGTTCGAAATCCGTTATCCAATCCTTCCTGCAAAGCGACGTTCTTCAGTACGAGTAGCAAGTGCCCCAGCAGAACTCGATCGTCTTCGGTGGCATCTGCTAATGAGGGAATCGGCTTTTTTGGGATCACTAAAATATGAACCGGAGCTTGCGGATTGATATCCCGAAACGCCAGACAAAGATCATCTTCAAAGACAATGTCAGCTGGAATCTCCCGATCAATGATTTTTTCAAAGAGGGTTTTCTGTTCGGACATTCTATTTACTCCTCGTGATTTGTAGGTCAATTCAAGGAAACAATTCACTTTTCATCGTTTTGCTTTCGTGCTGAATCAAGCCGTCGATAATGATTCGAACATTTCGAGAAGCCTGATGAGCGACATCGATCACTTCCTGACCTGTCACGGGAGTTAAGGCATCGGGCAGGCAGACATTTGTGACGGTCGATAACCCCACCACGCGCGTCCCACCATGCACAGCGACCAATGTTTCCGGGACCGTCGACATGCCGACGACATCGCCTCCTATTGCCCGAAAGAACCGATATTCCGCTCGTGTTTCATAATTGGGACCTTTCACGCCGACATACACTCCCCGTTGAGCAGAAATGTTTTTCTGACGTGCAATCTCCAGTGCTTTTTCGAGGAGTGGCGGATCGTAAGGTCTGCTCATATCTGGAAAACGCGGGCCGAGGTCTTCGTCGTTCCAGCCGGCGAGCGGGTTGTCACCCATCAAATTAATATGGTCATCAATCACAATAATCTGGCCCGGATGATGCTGAGGATGCATCCCTCCACTGGCACTAGTGACGATTAACAGATCCACTCCCAAAGCCTGCATTACCCGTACCGGGTAAGTAATCTCAGCCAGAGAGTAGCCTTCGTAAAAGTGCAATCGTCCCTGCATCGCGACGATAGAGGCCTGATTCCACCTGCCACACAACAGCCGACCGGCATGCCCCATTGCGGTTGAGGGGACGAAGTGCGGAAGATCTGCAAATTCAAAGGCTGCTTCGATCGCTAATGCTTCGGAGAGTTTGCCCAATCCACTCCCACAAATGATTCCGATACGAGGCTCTCTCGTCCATTGCCCGCGAATGAACTTGAGAGTTTCCTGAATCCGTTCCTGTAATCCGTGCATAATGCTTGTCGTTTATTTTGTTGAGCTTAAATTGAAATAATAATTTGTCCCCTCTCCCTCTGGGAGAGGGCTAGGGTGAGGGAATTCGAGGTAAATAATATATGAGGCGTCGAAGACACCCCCTCATCCGGCCTTCGGCCACCTTCTCCCCAAGGAGAAGGGAAGTAACCGCCCCTCAAGTGGAAGAAAAGAATATCGCTCTTCGGTTTGAAATTATGTCCTTTGTTATCGCTTCATTTTTAATTTATCGATTGAACCGCATCGACAAACTTCCTCGCTTCGGCTTCGACCGCAGCGAAGTTTTTCTCTATGAGCCATTCTTTTTTCAAGAGGGCTCCCCCGATTCCAACGGCACAGGCACCAGCTGCGAAAAAATCATGGATGGTGTCGAGTTCCACGCCGCCCGTCGGCATCATGCGGATTTGCGGGAGTGGACCTTTCAGGTTTTTCAGATATTTGGGACCGATTGGATCTGAAGGAAACAGCTTGACGATATCGGCTCCCGACTGCCAGGCGTGCACAATTTCTGTCGGTGTGAATGCGCCCGGAACAATTGGTTTTCCATAGCGTTTGCACATTTTAATGATCTCGACATCAGTATGCGGAGAGACGATAAAATCGGCTCCCGCGAGGATAACGAGGCGAGCGGTTTCTGCATCGAGTACGGTGCCTGCTCCTAATAGGACTTCCTCAGGAAGTTGCTGACGAACTTCTTCAAGAATTCGCAGGGCATTAGGTACCGTCATCGTGATTTCAATCGATTGGATTCCGCCAGCTGCAATCGCTTTGCATAAATCAACCAGTAAATCGGAATCATCTACCCGTAAAATGGCGACCAGTCGGTCCTCTAAGAGTCGATGAAGTATTTGTGCGTGATCCATTGATGACATTCCTGCCTGTTGTTGAACAATTCCTCTGAATCTCACTTACAGAGATTAAGATTCCTCGACCATATTGTTTTGAGCGTAGCATAATCGTTAGACGGGCTCTGCGGAATTGAGTCCTCATATTTCTATGTTCACAATTACAGTAGCTGGGTGAGGCTGAATAAAGTCTGAGTTCAAAAGCCATTTCTGATGATTTCCAGACGGGCATTGATTACCATTGAACAATCATAAGAGCCAGGGCGAAGTCAGAAGTTAATTCTCATTGCAAGTGTGGAAAAAGACATGCCGGATCGGGAAGCATCATTACTGGTCATTGAAGGAAGCGATCAAGGGACTCGCTTCATGTTGACCGGAGAAATGCTGATCGGTCGGGGAACTCAGCATCCCATTCGCGTGCTCGATACCGAAGCCTCCCGCACACATGCCCGGATTCGGCCTGAAGTGGAAGGCTGGATACTGGAAGACCTGAACAGTTCCAACGGAACGTACGTCAATGGTCATAAAATCAAATCGGCTGTACTGGAATCGGGCGATCAAATTCGCCTGGGACGTACTACACTCGTTTATGCCATCCGCTCTCCCGATCGTTCCTCGTTCGCACATGTCGACCTGGTTGGTGGAAGCTCTCAACATGGGCACTCTCAAATCATCCGCACCTTTTCTCCTCAGCAATCGACAACTCAGGGAATCGAGGCTTCGGTTGATCACAGTAATTTACTGCCGGATGATGTCCTTTATGTGATTGGCGAAATCGCCGAGCAAGCCGTGCGTCCTTCCATGACTTTATCGGAACTGCTCGATCGCGTGCTGCGAATGATTTTGAAAACGATCCATGCCGATCGAGGCTGTATTCTTTTAATCGATACCGATTCCGGTATGGTCGTGCCTCAGGCTTCTGTCAGTTCGATCGAGGTGAAGTCTTCCGCCTCTGCAATTCAAGCTCGCATGCCCATATCAAAATCGATTGTGGATTACGTTATCAAAACCGGGAACTCGGTTCGTTCGACCGATCCATTGCACGACACCCGTTTCGATCCCGGCCAAAGCATTCTGCAAGCTGGAGTCAAAGAAGCATTATGTGTGCCGATGCTTGGGCGAATGACATTGCTGGGAGCGATTTACCTGGATGTGACAGAGCCCGACGGTGGCACGCGCAATTTGAATGATCGGTCGGAGCAGCATCTCACCGATCAGAAACTTCGATTGCTCACTGCGGTGGCCCGCCAATGTGCGCTGGCTATCGAAAACTTCCGTTATCAGCAGTCCTTAGTCGATGCCGAACGACTGGCAGCTATCGGTCAAACGATTGCCACGTTGAGCCATCACATCAAAAATATTCTGCAGGGAGTGCGCGGGGGAAGTTACCTGATTGATATCGGACTCAAGCAGGATCAGCGAGATCTGATTCTCAAAGGCTGGAAACTGGTCGAAAAAAACCAGGATAAAATCTACAACCTTGTCATGGATATGCTCACCTTCAGCAAGGAACGCACTCCCACCATCGAGGTCGCCTCAGCTAACGATGTGGTGCATGATGTGTTCGAATTGATGGAGCAGCATGCTCAGGAATATGGAGTTCAATTATCTTACCTCCCCGATCCAGCGATGCCCAAGTCGACCTTTGATCCGGAAGCGATCCATCGAGCCGTGTTGAATATTGTGACTAATGCGATCGATGCCGCGGAGCACTCCGAAGGTGAAGGGCAAGTGGAACTGACAACCCGCTTCGACACTGCTGAAGATCAGATTGTGATCGAAGTCGTCGATAACGGCCCCGGCATCCCTCACGATGTGAAAGACAAAATCTTCAACGTCTTTGAATCGACAAAAGGAGCCAGCGGCACGGGCATCGGGTTGGCAGTCAGCCGAAAAATCATGCGAGAACATGGCGGAGATATCGTCGTCGGTGATGCCCCCGGTCAAGGTGCCCGGTTTATACTGCACTGGCCATTTTCCAATGAAGCGGTCGCTGAACACCACGCCGGAACTCGCACGATGTCGGACATTGAGTGAGATTTTCTGTTAGTTGACTGTTCGAGAAAAAGAGGCCCCAGACTCGATGGCCTCGGTCAGTTCACAGATATCTGGTAAATGGCGATAGTCGTCATTGTAGTCGAGTCCATAACCGACGACGAAGCGGTCTTCGATTTCGAATCCGAAATAATCGGGTTTGACTGCATGAGTCGTTCTGGATTTTTTCCAGAGAAGTGTTGCGGTCTGGATTGAAGCTGGTTGCAGAACTTTGACCTTCTCCTGCAATTTTATGAGTGTCTGACCGGTATCGAGAATGTCATCAATCAACAGCACATGTCGATCGGCCAGGTAGGGCAGGAAGTCGAGATTGACTTTCAACTCGCCGGGAGTCGTGACCTGTCCCACATAGCTGGAAGCCTGAATAATGCCCACTTGATGGGGAACATGCAGATGCCTCATGAAATCGGCCAGAAACATCAGACTGCCGGTCATCACTCCCAGCAAGGTGAGATCCCGATCGGCATATTCTGCAGAGACTAGCTCTGCCAGTTCCTGCACACGCTGCTGGATTTCAGCGGCTGGGATCATGATGGAAGGGACAGGAGTTTTCATAGCCATTTTGTGATTGAGTAGATTCTTGTTCCATGCTCCTCATAATTTACGAGGAATACATTATACAAGCACGAAGCGCAAGCGAGTGTGTCTGAATTCGCCGTTTTTACACACTCGCTTGCGCTTCGTACTTGTATTTTGATATCAGTCTCCAGTCGATGGTGGGGGTTCAATCAGGTCTTCCCGCCATTTCATGGCCTGATCCATTGGTTCAATTCGCAGGACGACGACACCATCTTGAAA
Organism: Planctomycetaceae bacterium UBA2671; assembly: GCA_002359185.1. Taxonomy (GTDB): domain Bacteria; phylum Planctomycetota; class Planctomycetia; order Planctomycetales; family Planctomycetaceae; genus Rubinisphaera. The sequence continues at coordinate 255,107 of DEML01000068.1, read as the reverse complement.
GAGACGAACGGTTCCTGTTGATTCCGAGACCGCGATGGCGATGGAGTTTGTTGCTTTGGAAATCGCAGCTGAGGCCCAGTGACGGGAACCAAGACCTTTTGACAACGTCAATCCGTCAGCCGGGGCATCCAGAATGCGACCAGCTGCGACAACGGTTCCGTCGGATGCGATGACGAATGCGCCATCGATCTGAGCCAGTTCTTTCACACTTTCGCGAACACGAGGGTTTCGCAATTTACAGTCCTTGCGGCTGTAACCTCGGAAGGGATCGTGGACCTGCTCGTGAGACATCTGCATCACTTTGCGATGATTCCCGACGACAAACATCGTCCCGACAGATTTCCCTTCGCGACCTTCCCGACCAATTTCACAAGCCAGATCGACGACGAGGCGAAGCGTTTCGAGAGGGACCTGCGTTTCGAGCCGTTGCAGATCGCGGGAAGTCAGTCGGGAAAGTTGATCGCCCAGAGTGATCACGCTGATCGTATCGACATCTTCCCGGTTAAAGACCGCGTAGAGCGTTACAACAGAATCCCCATTGCTGATCAACTCGTCGGCGAGCCCTTCCAGGAGCGATTGTCCCAACTGATTCTGTCGAGTTCCCGGTTCATTCAGGAGTTCGATCAGATCGATGTCATCTTCTTTAACCGCCTCTTTCACTTTGGGTTTATCGGTAGCCACGATCAGTCGGATCGATTTGAACTGATTCTGAATTTCCCGGAAATCGTAAGGAACTTCGGAAAGAATCAGAATGGCAGAGGACTTCAACGCCTTGGCCAGTTTGATCGAGGCTTCCAGCAGACTGGTGACTTCTGGTGAGAGACTGTTCCGATTATCACTCACTGAAGAGCTCCACATTCTGAGCCGCAAACTCAGCAGGTTGAGGGACGAAAACGACAATATGAGGCGATTTAAACTTTACGACCGAGGAATGTCGAGTGTAAGCAAACCAGATTAATCGTCAAGCGGTGGCCCTAAACTGTTTTGGAAATGAGCAAACGCCATGCACATTACCTAGATGGCAGGGGTTCAATTCTTAGAAACGGCTTCGGATTTTTCAGAGACAGCCGTCTCCTGCTGGAGCTTTTCGATGCGTTCATTCTGTGCATGCACCAGAGTTCCTGCTCCAAATGCTCCGACGACCTGATCGTCTACGCTCAGAGTCCTGGAAATCATCACACCACGGGACATGTCAAATTCGACAGAGCCGGATGGGGTTTGAGTCATTAAACGTGTTTTCACAGCAGGATCGCGAATGATGGTGGTCAGAACTGTATAAACTTTAATGTGGGCAATGTCTTCATTGACGCTTTCCAAAGTGTATTTTCGTAGAAGTTTCACCTTCTCTTTCAGCTTGTCAGTTACAGGAACTTCAACTTCCAGCGTTTGTGTCCAGGTCTCTCCAACGGCGACATTATGCTCCGGAAATACGACCAGGAAGTTAATCGCGGGATCATTTTCCAGCGATTGATCTCCATTCAAGCTTTGGACATGCACCAAATTTCCCTGTTCATTCACACGCATGCGGCAGAGAGGTTTTCCAATCGAGGTCATAATCGACTGCATTTTGGGAGGCTGTAAATTTGGGTCGGCACTGTCGAAGATGGTTGGCTTGGAATCGTCGAATTGGGCGACCAGCCGGGCACGGTCGATCATCAGTTCCAAAGTGGCCTCTCCAGACTCATTGATCGCAATCACGCGGTAATGTCGCCACTGCTGAGATTCGTTGCGAACGGTTTCCGCAATCTCTTTCTTACGAGTCGTGTAGGCAGAACGATCCTGCACATGATATTTCACAAAATGACCCTGCTCGAACTGATACTGCAGATGATATTTCGTATCTGCAGGATCCTCGGCTCTCGCAAAATCTGATGAACCTGCCAGAAAAATGGCGACAAGCATCGTGCATCGAATAATTGGGGAATTTTGGAAAACCATGGTATCGCGTCCCTGCGAGTGATCAAATTTGCGTTCTGTGTCTGCCTGAATGCTAATTAATAGCGAAATAATCTGTTAATTGCAGACTTACAGGCGACTACTCAGGATGCTAGCAAAGACTTCAACCGGGTACGAGATCAATTTCGCGCTTACCCGGGAAGGAATCATCCCGTTCGCAAATAGAGAACTTCGCATAAACAGCTCTTGGAATCGAGCTGGTAAAGTATTACGGAATAATGAATGCAAGCCCCGTAACAGTTGCCAATTCGACCAATACGGCTTTGGTTGTCCACTTTGGAACGCGAGGTGCATAAGGAGTGAGAGAGCCCGGCCGATCTTCGATGATTTCGTATTGGACGGAGTTTGGCGGGTCGATCGTCATTAAACCGGGCAGAAAGGGCACTGTGGTGAAGAACTGTGTTCCGGAAACAAGCGGTTGCCAGTAGCCCCGGGAATAGCCATGCCTTTCGAGGTTGGCTTCCTCGAAGTATAAAGGGGCATGGGTCAAATCAGAGGCATTCCAGTATTTATCCTGCGCACACCACCCCCGCGAAATCCCTGGCAAATGGCATAAAGCTGGTTGTACTATCGTCCTTGCTTCTCGATCCTCTGGCAATGGTCCTTTGCTGGGCTGAATATTAATCCGCGTGTGAGCCAGCGACTTGTCATCTTCCCAGGTAGCGGGGCTGAGATTGTGATCCGAAGCTCGCATGTCGACAGGCCCGCAAGGATTCAGGAGTTCACAATATTCAGCATGACCTTCGACATGTTCAAAATAGAGAACATCCGGCCAGACTGGCCGCCGAGCTGCTAAGGCCCAGCGGCGAGGCCAGAGATTCTGAACAGGCGCAAGTTCTTCATGGACATAATCTTGTGGAAAACCGTATCCATTCTCACCACAGAGGTGAATTCCCTCTTTGCTACAGAAATCTTCAGTTAGATTACCAGTGCAATCCGACTCCACACTGGTGCCATCGACTTCGGACTCTTTTTTGAAGATCAGGCCACCCGCCGGCTCGATGAGAGTATTTTCATTTTCCGTAAGTGGTTCGATATCAGCAGGATACGAATTCAGCTGCTCGTAGGCTGAGTTGACGACTTCTTCTCCAGTTCCTGGTTCTAACTGTGCAGTCATGATCACATCAGCTGGCTGAATTTCCTGCACAGAATTCAGCTGGAGATTTGACGTAATCCACTGATCAGGAACAACTTCTGACGCCTCGTAGGTTGTCTTCAACCACGGCTTTTCGTGAGTCAACGTGAACAGTTTTGGAAGTGCTTCTGGAACGGGTTGTTCTTGAGCATTACTTCGACTGCTGAAGTTGAGGAGGAGAATCAAACCCAGTCCCCAGCTCATCGAAAATTTGTGCTGAAAGTTATGGGGAAGATATCTCATGAGAAAAAGGTCCATCTTTGATATTCGCGAAAAATGGCAGGCAGAATCTGAAACCTTAATCGTTTCCTGTCATGCGATTGTGGAATAAGTCTTCTATCGTCATCGGACCAGAACAATCGAGAAGCTGAGAGAAACCAAAAAAACTGTTACAAACCGCGCATCCTTCCCTTTTTTTACAAGGACTTTCGGAATTCAACCGGTAGAATACCGCTACAATCGATTGCTTCTCAATTTTTTGCGGGCCATATCAAGAGTTGTGCGAGTTGACTAATCGCCCTTAAACAAATGACAGATATAATAGAATACCTGTTTTCCCCACTTTAATTTCCCCCAGCCTTCAGTTTCAAATGACTGACAAACGACGGTTTGTTGGTTTTTCAGGCAAGATGGGGTCGAGATTCATGATTTCATGGGATGATTTCATGAAAGTGGTTCGAGAATCGGTAATCGTATTCACCCGGGAATGCACTGTGCGCGAGAATCTGAACAAAAATGAGAGACCAATTCAAGGAGTGACCCGTCTCTTCGGTCAGGTCATCCGTCGTTGGATCAATACGCCCTCACGGTCCAGGCAAAATGAAGCTGCCGCGACGGAGACGATTGATGGTAGCCTGTTCACACGCTGGCTTCGGCGTCGTGCCCCTAAACTGCAACCCGCCTTTGCTCATCGCCCTTTGCAAAGCATTCGTCTCGAAGAACGTCGCCTGCTCAGCGTGACGGCAGGTGTTGCTGGCAATATGTTGCTGATTTCGAGCGATGGCTTGGGGGATGTCAATGAAACCGTCAACGTCAACGTTGACTACATGACTGGCAAACTGACTCTCACGGATGATTTATTCAATCCAATCGAAATCGACATGCAGCCCGATGTCGATCTGACAAGCATTACCAATGGGATCCAATTCGATCTTGGCGATGGCAACGATGTCATTAATTTTGAAGTGATTCAAGATTTAAGCATCTCTGTTAGTGATGATGCAGGCGTGGGAGCCGGGACCGATACCGTCAACATCACGGGACTCAACACGATCACTGGAGATTCGCTGACTATCGATGCGGAATCCATCTCGTTGGCGGGTGACATACTCCTCACTAATGACTTCATGGTGACTGGGGACACTACATTATCGATGTCAACCACGTTAACCTCAGTGAATGGATCCATAAATTTCCAGGGAGATCTGGATGGAGATGCGGGCACTGAAACACTGATGATCGATGCTGCAGGAGCTGTCACTGTCTCAGGCTCGATTACCGATGTCAGCTCGTTAACGATTGATACCGATGCCAGTATTTCGCTCAACTCATTAACACTATCAACCGATGATGGCACACTGGATCTGATGGCTGGCACTAGCGTCAATATTTCCGGCACGATCTCGGGATATCAAACTATTGATGTCGATGCCACCACAACCGTCGATTTTCTCAGCAGTGTGAGCAACGCTTCTACTGGAGCAGGGAGTCATCTGAATGTCGCAGGCAGTGATGTTTTCTTTGCCAGTTCGATTGATCAATTTGAAACCGTTTCAATTGATGCCGGGACGGAAGTTGACTTTCATGGCAATCTCGCCAATGTCGGATTTTTTGAACTGGTTGGAGCAGGTGACACACGTTTCAGTGGCACAAATCCTCAAACAGTCGCAGCTACAGATCTCGATATTCAGAACACATTGATTGTCGATCAGAACCTGCAGTTTGACATCACGAATGAAGCCAGTTTTACAGATATCCAGGCAACACTGGTCGATAGTCGAAACCTGACCATCAATGCGGCTGAAATCGGAATTCAATCACTGACGGGTTTGAATTCTATCGTATTGTCAGCAGTCGCCGTTGGCCCTACGGACGGCAATATCAATGTCACTGGCGACACGACAAACATTAACGCACTCTCATCAAGTGCGACACGCGAAATTAATTTTGGTGGGACGATCACCGGCACGGATAACGGACAATTCGCAATCACTGCCGCGACCGATGTGCACCTCAATCAGAACAGCGGGAGTTTGACAGGGTTTACCAGTGTTGCGGTGACGGCTTCCGGAGTGACTCGATTTACTGGAGATGTGACAACATCGGGCAGTTTCACAACTGATGCTGCTGGTTCGACACAATTTGATGCCGTAAGCCTGGATGTCGGCTCGGCTGACTTTGCGGATAATGTGGTTATCGCAACCTCACTTACAATCGATGCTGATACAAATGTCGATTTTGGAGGAAGCCTGACTGGTCAGGATGGAACGCAAAGCCTGAATCTGGCAAGTGTTGCTGATGCAACGTTCACGGGAGCCGTTTCGGGACTCTCTTCGATCACAATTACTTCGACTGGTGATGTCGATTTTCAAAATACGGTTACGGGAACAGCTGCCGGTCAACTGGATATCGTCTCTGCTCAGAATGTGACATTTGCAGATACTTTGACAACTTTTGCACTGGTCGATATCACTAACAGCACGTCTCTACGATTTTCAGGAGATGTCTCAGGTCTGGATGTATTGTCTGTTGAGGGAGCCGGAACGCTCTTTTTCAATACGGCTAATGTGACGGTCGATGCTTTTGATCTCACAAATGATGTTGTCCTCGAACAGTCACTCCAGTTGAGTGTCATGGGCGATGTCAATTTCCTGGGATCCATTGACAGTGATGCCGACATGAATCAGGAAACGCTGACGATAGTCGATGCGGACAACCTGACTTTCACTGGCGGGCTAAGTAATCTCGATGGTTTGAATGCTACAGCTACAAATGACATCACATTCCCTGCTGAAATCACCGGGATTGAATCCCTGACGCTCAATGCCGGGAACGCTATTTCCTTTACGGAATCGATCACAGGAACCGGAGCCGCAGCTGCACTTCTGGTTTCCGCAGCCAGCACGGTTCAGTTTAGTGGTTCAACCAATCAAATTAGTGATTTTGGTTCTGTCACTGTGACATCATCAACCAGCACAACGTTTGAGCAAAGTTTCAGCAATGTCGCAGCACTGACAACCAACGGCACCGGGACGGCTACATTCGATCTGGCAAGCCTTTCTGTCACGACCGTGACGTTGAATACCGCTGCAGAATTTGACCAGACCGTCACTTTCTCCGGAACAGGCGATCTGACATTCAATGGGACCGTCAGTGGTTCGGTTGCTGACCTGAACTTCAGCATCACCAATGCGGACAACGTGAGCTTCGGCGGAGCGGTTAGCAGTTTTGATCAGTTTGATATCACATCTGTCACTTCACTGCAGATCGATCAGTCTGTGAACGTCGAAACGATTCTGCTCGAATCCGAACTGATCACGATCAATAATGCCATCGAAGCGACAGTCGGCACTTTGGAATTCACTGCTGGAGATATTGATTTTGGTGTGAGTGGTCAGGCGACTGCGAATGCTGGACTGGTCATTCAATCGAATGATTTGACTTCGACCATCGGCCTCGGCGGGGATGCTGGTGATGCCGTTGTCGGTTCGTTGCATCTCACTGAAGCCGAACTTCAGGCCCTGGCTTCGACTTCGACACTGACAATTGGAGGAGCGACTCATACAGGAAACGTCAACTTCTATGCGATGGATTTATCAGCCGAACAGTTCGATGTAATTGTGATGGCAGCTGCGGGAAGTACCGTTTCGATCATTGAGCAGGTCACATTAGGCGAAAACAGTTTTACGATTGACCCACCAACCGATGTCGTAATCTCGGCTCCGATGATCGTAACCGGAACCGCGACGATTGATATTGAAGCGTTGAACGATATCACATTCAACATGACGGGCCGCCTCGAATCCGAAACCGGTCAGATTACTCTGATCGCTGGTCGGGATATCATCTTCGAGCAGACCGTCACGAATGCACTCACCACAGTAAGCGGAATTCTTCGACTGGAATCTGATCATGATGCCGATATGGATGGCGAGATTTTGATCAATGCCACATCGACATTCACTACTGGAGCAGGAGTAGGCTCGATTGAATTCGCTGGAGATGTCATTTCGACCGTAATGACCCCAGGGGCGCTAACACTTGTTGCAGGAACGGGAGATATTGACTTTAATCAAACGGTCAGCAACCTGGGTGGAATCGAGGTCACTTCTGCCAACGATGTCACATTCAATATGACGGTCGATCAAATTGGTGGAACGACCATCAATGCCTCGGGTTTGACACAATTCCTCGCTAATGCCACGAATTTGGGTGACTTGTCGATTGGTGGAGGCGGGACTACCGAGTTGACATTAACGCAGCTCTCTGCTGATCAGATGATTTTCAATGACGATGTCACATTTTTGACAACGGCTTCCGTCACTGCAGGCGAAGACATTGCTTGGAATGGTACACTCTCGGGAGCCGTCGGACTGCCCGATTTAACCGTGAGTGCCGCAACTGGAATTGTGCTGGGAGGTCAGATTAGCAGTTTTGGTTTACTCTCTCTGGAAACGACTGCTGGAAGCATTGCATTTCAGGGTGATGTTTCCAGTGTAACCACATTGCTTTCAAAATCAGCCACGACCATCGACACCGGCAACATCACGGCAGGGACCATCACCTTTGAAGACACAGTTACCATCGCCACGGCCTCGACCATCGAAGCGACCGTCGGGGTGCTGATCTTTAACTCGACCATCACCTCCTCGAATGCCAGTACCGATGACCTCACCCTGATCGGCGACACCGTCGAACTGCACGGTTCGATTGATCTGCTGCAGAGCCTGGACGTGACCGGCACGAACGGCATCACTCTGGAAGCGGCCACCATCACGACCGCTGATCAGATCCTGTTCAACAATGCGGTTACATTATTGGCCGCAACCGATCTGGGTTCAGCCGACATCGAATTCGCCAGCACTTTGGCCGGAGCCTTCGGCGTGACGGCCGCCGGTGAGACAATCACGTTTGCCAGCACCATCACCGATGTCACGGCACTCCAGTTGACTGCCTCCACCGAAAACCGACTCGAAGGTTCGCTCGTCAATGTTGGCTCGCTGACCACAATAATGAACGGCGGTCAGACTTCGATTGCCGGCTCGAATCTGGAAATCAGTTCGGGACTCTTCGGAGACGCTGTCGTTCTCGAAACCGATGTCACGATTGATGGAGCCACCTCACTGCAGTTTGCAAAAACGCTCTCCTCCACACCAGCCGGGTTTGACCTGACGGTCACCAACGCGGGGACGGTGCAGTTTGATGATACCATCACGAATTTGCAGGACCTGATGGTCACGGCCACCGGCACCACGACATTCAGTGGTGATGTTTCGATTTCAGGAACACTGGATATTGATTCCGACACCGGGATTACCATCGACACCGGCAACATCACGGCAGGCATCATCACCTTTGAAGACACAGTTACCATCGCCACGGCCTCGACCATCGAAGCGACCGTCGGGGCGCTGATCTTTAACTCGACCATCACCTCCTCGAATGCCAGTACCGATGACCTCACCCTGATCGGCGACACCGTCGAACTGCACGGTTCGATTGATCTGCTGCAGAGCCTGGACGTGACCGGCACGAACGGCATCACTCTGGAAGCGGCCACCATCACGACCGCTGATCAGATCCTGTTCAACAATGCGGTTACATTATTGGCCGCAACCGATCTGGGTTCAGCCGACATCGAATTCGCCAGCACGCTGGCCGGAGCCTTCGGCGTGACAGCCGACGGCGAGACGATTACTTTTGCCAATACGATCACCGATGTCACGGCACTCGATTTGACCGCAACCACTGAAATTCGTCTCGAAGGTTCGCTCAGTAATGTTGGAACATTGACCACAAGCGGAACCACATCCCTTGCTGCGACAACTCTAGATGTTGATTCGGCAAACTTTGGTGGTGCGGTTGTCCTGGAAAATAATGTTTCAATTACCGGATCATCCGCAATGGATGAAATTACCTTACTGCGTTTTCAGGGTACACTCAGTTCGCTCGCTCCCGATAAATTTAATCTGTCAGTCATGAATGCCATCGATGTGCAATTTGATGGTGAGATTACGAATCTGAATAATTTGGAAATCGATGCCAGCGATACGACGACGTTCAGTGATCAAGTCGACCTCTCCGGATTATTCCAGGTTGCCTCAACGGGGGGGATCACTTTTAATGCTGCTGCCCCAACAACCGTCAATGCGAATGCCATCGATTTCCAGAATGCTGTTAAGCTGGATAATGATATCGATTTTACCGCAACTAACTCGATTGATTTTGATGACACCTTGATGGGCGATGCCGCCATCACAGTGACCATTGATGCGGGTCAGGATCTGACGTTGACTGGAATGGTTTCTGATTTCCTTTCGCTGGAACTGACAGCTGATGGAACGACTCATCTGGATGGCAATATTGCGACTGATGGAACACTTATTGTTACAGCCAATGGAGTCACATCGGTTTCTGCAACTTCGATTGACGTGGCGGATCTGGACATACGCAATGGCGTGTCGTTCACACAATCACTGATGATGACAGTTGATAATCAATTACGGTTAGGTAGCACGGTAACAGGAACGGGGGCCACAACATTAACTACAGTGGCTGATGATTTGATTGTTGTCGGTACGATTTCCACATTTGACGAACTTCATCTGACCGGGAATAGCACAGCGTCGTTCAGTGGAGATATCAGCGGTGTTACATTGCTGGATCTGACAAGTGCTGCGGCCAGTTTCACCGTGGATTCGATTTCAGCGACAACCATCAGTATCGATGCGCCAGTGACATTTAATAATCCCGGTGATGGCACAATCGAGATTACAGCAACAGATGCCACGTTCCAGCAGTCGATTATGGGAACGGGGGCGGAGACGTTAACGATCACAGCTTCCATGGAAACACGTTTTGGAGATGATGTCAGCAATCTGACTTCTTTGGAAACCGACAGCGCCGGAACGACGGTTATTGAACAAAGCCAATGGACAGACATCACTACAGTACTGTTCAATGATGCTGTTGTACTGGAAGGCAATGTTACTTTTGATAATGCCGATTCCCTGACATTCGTAAGCACACTCTGGGGAAATTCTGCCACCGATACCTTAACGATTCTCAACGGGGACACAGTCGCATTTCAGGATGCGGTTTCCGATCTGGCCTCACTGGATGTCTCCGCCAATCAAACCATTCTCTTCAACAGTACCGTCACGAATGTCGATGACTTGACCGTCTCGGCAGGCACGTTGACCACTCTCAGATTCAGCAACTTAATCCTTGATGACGCCAGCTTTGCAGGGCCTGTCCAATTGGATCAGTCACTTGTTATTCAAGCCACAAACGATGTGACTTTTACTGGAGAAGTGACAGGGCTAACTGGACTTGAGGAACTCAATATCACTGCTGATACGATTTCTCTGGCCAATGTGAGTGATATCGATATTTTGACTCTCGATGCGGCTACTGCGATCGCTTTCAATGGTACGCTCAATGTGAATGAGTTGTCGCTCGTCACAGTTGACTATACGTTTGGTGGCACACTGACCGTTAACAATGGTGTGCTGACGATTACGGCTGAGACCATTGAAATTGATACGGCTGCAACGTTCACTGCGAATGCGGGCATCATGCTGATTCCATTGGACGCGGCATCCACAATTGGTCTTGGAGGAATTACTGGAGACCTTGCCCCTGGCCAATTCAACTTGAGTGAAGCCGAACTGCAGGCTCTGTCTTCAACGGGTGTGCTGACGATTGGTCGAGCCGATCTATCGGGAGATATTACGTTTCACACTGCTGACCTCTCAATGGAACAATACGATCTGACGATTCTTGCAGGAGCAGGATCGGATCTTTCAATTTTGCAGTCACTCCAGTTTGGTGATAACAATTTTCTGATCGATCCACCAGACAACATCAACATTGCCGCTGCAGTTTCGGCGACTGGTGCTGGCACTATTATGATGGAAGCGAATCAGGAAATCGCTTTCACTGCTGATGGATCGATTACGACCGAAGATGGTGTGATCTCTTTAATCGCTGGCACCCAGTTTCGCTTTGCTCAAAATAATGCGGGTGTCTTAACGACTCAGGGTGGAAGCATCGTTCTCGATTCTCCATCAACACTGATTAATGCGGATTCGATATTTACAACGGATACTGGAATCGGCTCGATCTCAATAACGGGAGCGATCAGTTCAGGGTCAATGAATCTGTTTGATTTGACACTGACAGCCGGGACTGGAGATGTGAGTGTCACGGGGAGTGTCGATTCGCTGGATGAATTCCTGATTACCTCTGCGAATGATGTCACTTTCAGCGATACGATTAACGATTTGACCCTGCTCGATGTGACGGCATCAGGTACACTGCTGTTCCAGGGTGATCTTGGTGATGTGACGGATGTCACAACGTTGACGATCGGCTCAACAGGAACTACACGGATTGAGTCCGATGTGATCAATGTCGGAGACGCAACCTTTGGCAATTCAGTGACGATTGTGCCCTCATTGAATGTGACTGCCACTGGCAATGTTAATTTTGTTGGACCAGTCGCAGGGGATACGATGTCCGCCTCTCTGGATGTGATGGCAGGCGGGGATATCGATTTTGATTCGACGATTGGTACATTGACCAATCTCAATCTGAATGTTGCTGCTGGTCAATCAATTACTCTGGGTGGTGATGTCACGAATGTCACTAACTTAACCATTGAAGCAGAAGGCCAGACAAATTTTGAGACGGCTTTGATTTCCGTCGGCACCGCCAGCTTTGGTAACCCGCTGTTTGTCGAACAGAGTGCCAGTATTGTCGCGACTGGACTTGTCAGTTTCCTGGTCAGCGCCCCCGCCGATGTCTCCATCGACAGTACGATGTCGTCGACACTGCTAATCAATGCCAACTCGGTTCAGGTTGCAGGGAAAATTCAAAATCTGTCCTCACTGACAGTCACTGCCCCAGGAGAAACTCGCTTCACTGGTGATATCTCAAGTGTAGGAACGCTTTTGACCAACGGTGGAGGTAATACTCTCTTCACCAACTCGAATGTTTCAGTAACCACGGCAACATTTACCGACGATGTTCAACTTGATACTGATGTCACGATGTCAGCGACGGGAGACATTAATTTCAATGGCTCTCTCAATGGAGTAGACGGTGATGAATCACTTGTCATCAGTACGAGTCAGAACACGACATTCGCTGGTACCATTGATGATCTGATGACGCTGAATGTGACTGCAACCGATAACGTTCGAATCGAGCAAAACGTAAATAATGTGGATCAACTCATTGTTGATTCCGGCATGACGACTCAAATTGCAGCAGCAAGTATTTCAGTGGGCTCAGCGGATTTCACTGGGGATGTCTCTGTTGAAAATGATTTGACTTTAAACAGCGATACCACAGTTACGTTCAACAATAATCTAGCCGGGACAGGTGGCGACGATGTTCTGCTGATCGATGCGAATGGAGCCGTCCAATTTACAGGGACTGTGCAAACCTTTGAAGAACTCAACATCGATACGCCGGCGGTGACACGCTTCGAGGATGATATCAGTGCGGTCGATTCCCTCAAAACAATCGGTGGAGGAACGACTCAGTTCAATATGCTGAACGTGAAGGTCGGAACCGCTCAATTTAGTGACAGTGTCGAAATCGAACAGGTCGTCACTTTCGATGGAGATGGACTGCTGAGTTTCGAGGCTGCTGTCAGTGGCAATGCAGCCACATCAGAATTGGAAATCACAAACACAGATGATGTGACGTTCGGCTCGACGGTCATGTCACTCCTGCGGCTGGAGATTGATGCAACAGGGACAACCACGTTTGACGGCCAGGTGACAGATATCGGTCAGTTAATTATTGCTGGTAATGGAACCACGTCGATCGAAACCGATCTCATTGATGTCGGCTCCGCCTCATTCGGAAACGTCGTTTCTGTGATGGAGACGACACAACTCAATACCGCGACCTCTGCCGAGTTCCTGAACACGGTTGCCGGTCTGGATGGAAATCAGGAATTCAATATTGATGCCGGTACGAATGTGACTTTTGCAGATACGGTTTCCAATCTGGCGAAACTGGATATCACTGCAGCGGGAATGGTCACTTTTGCGACTGATATTTCCGATGTGACAATGTTGAGAACCGATGCCGATGACGGGACATTCTTCAATGTCGATCTGATGGATGTCGACCAAATCACAGTGGGATCAGCACTGTTTGTTCAAGCGGTAACGATCAATCAGGACACTTCTTTCATTGCGACGGATTCCATCGAATTCCAATCAACTCTCACCGGAGATCCTGACACGGTCGCATTGAGCCTGAAAGCGGAAGATACGATTACATTCGGCGGGCTGGTTTCCGGTTTTGGCATGTTGACAATCGATGCCGGTGTGACCACTCAACTCAATGCCAACATGACCAATGTCGATACGCTGCTGATTGAGAACCGCGGAATTACGAATCTCAATACGGCAATGATTTCAGTCGGTTCAGCAACTTTCCAGAATCCAGTCATCGTGCAGGCAAACCTCACTTTGAATGCGACTGCTGACGTTGATTTCCAGGGGACCGTCACCGCTGATGGAATGGGTGTCGATCTGGTCATTGGTTCTGATACCAACGTGCTGTTCGAAGATGAAGTATCCGATTTCAATTCTCTGCAGGTCACCAGCATGGGGACCACCACCTTTAAGCAGAATCTGAATAGCATTGGAAAATTGAACGTCACTTCCTCGGCAATGTCGGGAACGATTTTCGGGACTGCGACCGTTGGTGAATTAACGGCTGATGTCACGATGGCCACATTCACCGGGAATGTCACGCTGCTGCAGGATGTGAGATTCACGGCAAACAGCAGTCTGCTGTTCAATAACAATCTGTCGGGCTCGGCTGGTACAGAATCGCTGTTTGTGGAATCGAATACCGGATCGGTTGATTTTGCAGGTTCGGTGATGAACCTGACGGATCTCACAATCGACAGCGCTCAGAACGTCACCTTCCAGTCACCTGTCGATTTGAGCGGAGATCTGATGATCACACAGGGAACCGGTTTGACGGAAATTCAGGATCAGTTCTCAGCCGGTTCTATATTTGTGGATACGAACCAGATTAACATTCTGGGAGATGTCAGTACGGATACTGGTTCTATCAACTTGTCTGCAGATGATTTCATTCTTATTGACGCCACGCTTGATACCACATCCGCCGGAGCAGCGGGTGATGTCGTTCTGAATGCGACTGAGCAGATTCATTTGACGTCCAATGGTGAAATTTTCAGTCAGTCAACCGGAGAAGTTCGACTCACTTCAGATGCTGGGGGTATGGGTGCCAACGGAAACATTCTGCTGGATGATGGTTCGACAATTCAATCGACATCCGTTGTGATTCTTGAAGCGGCTCAGGACATTGTCGTATCTAACGTTGTCGCCAATAACAGTTTCGACAATGCCATTCAGGTCACAAGTCGAATGGGGGGAGTGGTTGATTCGGGAGATATAGACCGAGAATTTGTGACCGACGGGCGTCTGGTTATCCAGGCGGCTGATGGTATTGGCACTGGCGATGCTCTTGAAATCGATGTGAATCAAATTGATATCACAAATACTGCAAACGAAATCAGTGTTTCAAACTCTGGAGCATTGGAAATTGTTTCCATCGTACAGAATGCAAACGGTGCAACGACTATCGTGACGGAATCGGGAGTGCAAACTGTTCTCGAAACTGGAACGGGAATCACTTCGCTGAGTGGGTTGGTCATGCTCGATGCTCAGGGGACGGGCTCACTTCTTATTCAACAGGCGATTACCACAAATGGTGGCGAATTGCAGTTGCTGGCAGATACGGGAATCACGACAGAAGCTGATGGATCGCTGAATACAACGGGAGCGGTCGGAGCCAATTCCGGAGATGTGACGCTCGATGTGCGTGGAACTGGAAATGTTACGCTCAATCAGTCGATCACAAGCTCAGGCTCAGATAACGCCGGTGGAGCCGGCGGCGATGCCGGACAGGTGACTGTTACAACAGCTGATGGACGTGTCGATCTCGGTTTGATTCTCACAAATGGTGGAGATGGTTCAACGACTGCTGGGAATGGCGGCGACGTGAGCGTGACGGCGACTGGTGGTTCGATCAATCTGTTCCAGCAGGTCAACACATTAGCCGGAACCATGGGAGCCGGTGGGGTTGATGGAAATGTCCAGTTCACAACAACCGACTCCATTCTTGATTCGAATGATGGTCAGACGAAAATCAATGCCGGGAATGCATTCTTCTCCGCCGTGAATGCGATCGGGGAAATCGACAGTTTTGAACTGGCGACAGGGAATGCGATTGATCTGCAATTGACGGGAACACTTGAACGGGCTGAAGTGACCGCAGATGGCGGCTCTATTCATCTGAAACATATGGGCGATCTACTGATTGGCTCGACGAGCTTAATTCCGGATGTGGACGGAGCAGCCGATCTTGTGATTTCTTCGACAGGAAGAATCGACATCGGGACGAATATCGGAGCTCTTGTCACATCAACTGGAGATCGTGTGCACCTTGTGTCGGAGACAACTCTGGTATTGCCAGATGCAGGCATTGATGTTGGCAATGGACAACTCCGGTTGACTGGCACGGACGATATCATTGATCCAGCTGGTCGTGAACTGGGCTTGCTGAGGGCACAGGATTTGTTTGTTGTGACCGGAGCAGCAGGTGGTGATACGACGTTGTTGACTGATGTTGCCACGATTGATGCGGAAGTTACAGGAGCAGGTCAAGCTCTGAATGTGATTGAGGCCGATGGGATTATTATCAATCAGATCCAGACGAATAACGGCAACGTCTCCATTGAAGCAGCTACGTTCTCGATGGGTGACATTACTGTTGTCGACTTGAATGCCGGCGATGCCCTTGTCGAACTGACAGCTGCCGCAATGGGCGGCGGGGTGATTGATGGCGGCAGCGGCAATGCGAGTATTCAGGCAGGCTCGCTGGTGATCGATGTGACCGAGGGAGTCGGAGATAATGACCGTTTGATTGTGGATATCGACGAGTTAGCCGTCGCGACTCAGTCGGGCGACATAAACATTCTCGATCTTTCCGGCGGATTGACCATCACCGATATCCAGGCCGTTTCTGGAGTCTCCATCAACAATGGTTCCCCGGCTGATCAAATTGATATTCGCAGCAACGGCGACTTTACGATCACATCAGATGTCGTCAACACGGGTGGAGGGAACATTCAACTCTCTGCCATCGGAACGGATCCGAATTCACTGAAGCTGAATGCAAGAGTCGCCGCTGAAAATGGAACAGGCAATGTTCTGTTGACCGCTACGGAAGATATCGAACTGCAGGCGATGGCCATTGTCGAGACGGATCAGACTGGTGAGATCCTGATCAGTGCCGGCGAGAATCAGGAAATTGCTGGTGCAGTTGATGGAGTCGATGCCGCAGAAATATTGATGAACGGAACGGCTCAGATACTATCCGATGCAGGCGAGATTTCTTTACGAGCCTCGGGCGATGTAACGATTGCAACCATCAATGCCAATTCTGATGGCCTGGGTGATCAAGGCGACATAACGATTGAAGCAGACTTCGCAGGCATTCAGGGAACATTGGCGAAAGGGAGCGGAGCAATCCTTGAAAGTGCGGTCGAAACGGTGACGAATCTCACCGGAGAGTCGCTCACATTACTTGCTTCAACGGGCATTGGAAGTACTGACGATCTGCAAACCAATGTCACGGATGTTGTGGCAACGAATACTGTCTCCGGAAATATCCGACTGTTTGAAGTCGAGGGAACTGGTGACAATTCACTGATTATCAATTCGGTTTCCAATCAACAGGGGACGATCAATCTGCAAACCGAAGATGGAACATTACAAATTGACGGAAGCGTAACGACCACTGATGCCGGTGCAATTCAGTTGATTGCAGGTGATGGCGATAACGACGGCAATGGCAATCTGATTCTCTCTGCGGATGTCACTTCCGCGACGGGACAGATTCGACTGGAATCAGCCGGGAATGATATCGTTATGAATAACGATTCGGATGTCTCAACAACGACAGGTAATATCGTGGTTCAGTCGGGAGTTTCTGGGAATGGTGTCGTTAACATGGTTGACGGGACCAGTATTTCAACAACATCGGGAACGATTGGCATCACAGCCTTTGGAAATGTCTCGATTGGGCAACTCCAGACCGGTTCAACTTCTTCAAGTGCGATTTCCATTAATACGACCGCAGCCGTTACTGATTCCGGGGATCTGGATGGATCCGATTTGATTGCTGAATCTGGTCGCGTTGTTATTCAATCGGCTAACGGAATTGGTTCCGGAAACGCTCTGGAAACGTCCGTGCAGCGAATTGATTTCACAAATACGACTTCCGGAAATATTGAGATTTCTGAAACTACAACATTAAATATCAATCGTATTGATCAGCAGTCTGCAGGTGATGTCATGATTTCCTCTACGGGAACGGTAACTGCGACGACTCCTGGATCGGGAATCAGTCTGGCAGGAGGTGACTTGTCAATCACAACTTCGGACACAGGCAGTCAACTTTTGTTGAACAGTTCTGTGAACACAAACGGCGGGGACGTCGGCTTGAATGTGGCCAACTCATTGCGATTGGGATCGATGGTTGAGCTCAATACATCTGGAGGAGACTTGCTGATATCAGCCGGTATGGTGGATGCATCCGGCCAGATCGTGATGAATGCGACATCAATGATTGAAGCTGGTAATGGATTTGTGTCATTGAATGGTACCAGCAATATCGATGTTGCTCAAATCCAGACGACCGATGATCTGGTGCTGAGTTCGCAGAATGGGCAAATTCGCAATATTATTGGTGATGCCACTGTCAATCTGCGAGCCGATCAACTCTCCCTCAGTGCGGCTCAGGGAATTGGCTCCAGCACTGCATTGCAGACCTCGGTAAATCTCATCGCTGCGGAAAACAGTACTGGTGGAGCAGTGCAGATTGAAAATCAAAGTGGTGCAGAACTGATGATCGGATCCTTCTCGGGTGTCTCGGGGATTTCCAATCAGGGAGCCGGGGGCGGAAGGATTGCAGTCAGCAATAATGCTTCCATGACTGTTAATGCTCCAGTCGTGAATCTTTCAGGTGGCGAAATCTCGCTGGCAGCTGCTCCGAATAATGCGACTTCCGATTTGACGGTCAACGGAGCGATCTTTGCGGCTGGAGCCGGAGCGATTGAACTGCGGGCTGGTCACGATTTACTGCTCAATGATGCGGGCGTGATGTTTGATGTCTTCGGAGGATCGGTGACTGGCTTTGCCGGAAATGAAGTGACGATCGATCAGGACGTGATTGTCCGCAGTGCCACCGGATCCGTCGTGCAGGACTTGCCACTACTCGAGAACATCTTCACGCCTCAGGTAATGGCAACGGGAGCCGCTTCGGTTTCTGGAGATTTTGGTCGTTTCTTTGAACAAAATTATACGATTTTTGTTGACTGGGCCGATGGCACGATCGATTCGAATTTTGAAGGCAATCCGACACCAGACAGTTTTACTTATAACCACACCTACTTTGGGAATCCGAATCCGAACAACCCGGCTGCACCAATTCCAATTACAGTGACAATCATCGATGATCCCAACATTACATTCTTTGAAGCGGGTGTAGAAGTTCTGCTGCCCTCGATAACGTCGCTGGCTGATGTGCCCGGCGAAGGATTGGCCTCGGGGATAGCGTTCGATTTGAAAGTGGAAGTTCCTGAACTGGGCACTGTCTCCAGCAGCAGCACCGAAGTGGTGATTACAGAACGTACCGAGACAATTCAAGATCAGGATACGACTGAGAATGTTCAGGTTGTCGAAGAAGTCGTGACTCTGCAGGAACGACTGGTTAAATTACGAATTTTCAATGCCGCTGGTGAAGTGACCGAAGAGATCACTTTGGAAGGTGAGCAGGCTTTGATGATTCTGAACGATTTTGTCGGTTTTGTGGAAAAATACGATTTACCGGACGGACGATATCAAATTCTCCAGCAGGAACCGGGTGAGACCACCTTGCGAGTCGTTTACGATTTACTCTTGAGAAACGGACGTCCCGCAGATAACAGCGATGGCTTGCAGGATCGCCCACCAACAGCCGATGAAATGATGCCCAGCGATCAACCTGCAGAAAATGGGGATTCCGAATTAATGCTTCCGAAAGATGTCCTCATTCCAGAAGGTAGCATCCAGCCAGAGCAAGAACCCGAGCCAGAGAGTCCCTCCACTTTATCAGTACCATAAAATGAATCTGTTAAACGATCCTCCCGATAGCATCAAAAAAGTAATTGATTGTCACTCCAGCTGAATTTCTCGATAACTGAATTGAATCGATCATCATGACCTCCAATTCCGATAAAGATCATCCGGAAAAGTTTCCAGATTCGCAGAATCCCTCTACCGGAGAGGAGACTCTGCAGGAAGAGGAATTCCCATCTCGGGATGCAAATCGTGAAGGCGAGCGCACTATTGAGATGGATGATGATGGGGATTCCGTCGATGATTCCAGCGAAGATTCCGGGACAGGCCAGCAGACGATTGTCGATGACGAGCAATTTGGTGTGCATCACCGGGCTGGTGATCAGACGCTTGTGGAAATCCCTGAAGGGCATTCAACCGATACTCCAGACGATCCCGGTGCCACCTATGTTTCGGATGATGATCTCATTCCGGATGATGGTGGGCGAACATTGGAGATGTCTCACGAGGAACCGACGGCTGACGAGAGTCGGACCCTTGTTGATATCGATTCCGCCGAAACCGACGGTTTGAAAACGATGGTCGATGATTCTCAGGTCGGCGACGATTTCGACTTGAGTAAAACCTGGGGTGTGGAAATCAATGCGATTACCGATCCCGGTATGACGATCCGATCTGCTGAAATTGAACAGGCGAGTGCACCTGGAAATCACACAATTCCTCGACGCGAACTGGTTGAAAGTGGCAAGCAAGAAGTTGCCAGGGCTGAGTATCAGTTGCTCAATATTCTTGGTGAAGGGGGCATGGGGGTTGTCTGGGAAGCTCGGCAAAAAGCGATCGAGCGAAATGTTGCGATTAAGATGATCAAAACCCGCATGGCGAAGAAGCCAAAGCAGGTGGAAAAATTTATTGCCGAAGCCGTTGTGACAGGGGACCTGGCGCATCCGAATATCGTGCCAATCCACGAATTGGGACAGGATAACAATGGGAATTATTTCTATGCGATGAAGCATGTTCAGGGGACTCCCTGGAACAAGGTGATTCGCAATAAATCCTTGCACGAAAACCTCGACTATCTCCTTCGCACCTGCGATGCGATCGCCTTCGCACACGCACGTGGCATTATGCACCGCGATCTTAAACCTGAAAACATCATGCTGGGTGACTTCGGGGAAGTGCTCGTGATGGATTGGGGTCTGGCTTTACCAACCGAAGAGTTCACAAAAAAAGATTTAATCTGTAGCACCCACGGCATGGGAGGAACGCCCGCTTACATGGCTCCCGAAATGGCAACCGGACCATTGGACCGAGTCGGTTATTCGAGTGATGTTTATCTGCTGGGTGCGATTCTTTATGAGATCATCTCCGGGTATCCGCCGCATCGTGGAAAGACATCGCAGGAATGTCTGGCTGCGGCGATGCGAAACAAAATCGCACCAATCGAACATCACAGCGAACTGGCGGACATCGCATTTCGAGCGATGGCGTTAAGCCCCTCAGATCGATACCAAACGGTTAAAGAATTTCAGGGAGTCATTCGCGATTATCTGGCTCATGAAAAGAGCCTGACCCTTTCCGATCGTGCGACGAAAGAGTTAGACAAAGCGACCACAACACGGGACTACGCTCAATTTGCCCGGAGTGTGTTCGGGTATGAAGAGGCGATCACGCTTTGGCCAGAGAATGAAGAGGCTCATCAGGGTTTACGAACATCCCGAGCCGCCTATGCCACGACTGCGCTCCAGAAACAGGATTTCGATCTGGCGGAATCATTAATTAACGATGCTGAAGAAGAGAATCAGGATCTGCTCACACGGATTCGAGCCGCGAAGCAGGATCGCCTGACACGAAAACGGATGTTTCAAGTTGCCAAAGGGGCAGTTGCTGTTTTGGCGGTTGCAATTCTTGTCATTATCGGAACGTCGTACTATCTGATTAACGAAGAGTATCAGAAAGCCGTGCTGGCGGAAAAAATTGCGATTGAAGAGAAAAAGGAAGCCGATAAACAACGTGGGATCGCTCAGTTAGAACGTGATAATGCGGAAGAGAATCGCGTATTGGCAGTTATGGCTCAGAAGACTGCCGAAGAGGAAGAAGAGAAGGCGCTGGCCCAGAAGAAAATTGCAGAAGAGCAAACCATCATAGCCGTCGAGCAACGAAGTGTTGCAGAAAAAGCCCGCAAGGAAGAGCAATACAAATCCTACATTGCGAGCATAGGCCTGGCAGCTGCGAAAGTCGAAGAGAATGCGTTTTCGGATGCCCTCTCGTTATTGGAGGCCTGTCCACCCGAGTTGAGACACTGGGAGTGGGGTCGGCTGATGTATCTGTGTAGCCAGAGTGCCGCCAATTATCCCTGTGATGCTCCTGTCGATGGATTAGCACTTTCTCCAGACAACACTCAAATGGCGACCGCCAGCTGGGATGGTCAGGTGCGGATCTGGGATGTCGAATCCGAGCAGGTTTTGCATTCCATGCCCCATGATGGGATTTACGTCCATTCCGTCGACTGGTCTCCAACGGCCAATCTGATTGCCAGTGGCAGTAATGATAAAAATGGAAACCTGAAATTCTGGAATCCGGCGACTGGAGAATCCATCGGCTCCTTCAAAGCTCATACCGATGACGTTGTTGGAGTTCGATTCAGTGATAATGGCCAATGGTTAATGACCTGTTCTTACGATAACACGGCTAAGCTTTGGAATGTAATCGACAACAAGGAAGTCCAGCCTGTTTGCACTTTACGCGGCCACACCTGGTGGGTGTGGGATGCCGCTTTTATTCCCGGGTTCGAACCTCAAAACAAAGAGAAAAATCGCGTTGTGACCGTCAGTCAGGATGGAAAAGCGATCGTCTGGGAAATCTCAGCCGATGCACACTCTGCAGAACCGAAAATTGAATATCTGGAACACAACGGGCCTGTTTATACGGTGGATTATCATCCCAATGGGCAAGCGGTTGCGACGGGTGGATATGATCGAACGATTCAATATTGGAAACCAGCCGACATTAAAGCCTTCGATTTCGGAGCGGCAGTGAATGGTGAACAGGTTGAAACTCAGCAGCACGTAACATACAGCGAACATACCGGACCAGTTCGATCCGTCCGCTTTTCTTACGATGGTGAATTGCTTACGAGTGGCTCTCAGGACAACTCGATCAAAGTCTGGGATCTCAAATCGACTTCAGCTATTAAAACTTTTCGTGGTCACGACAGCGCGGTGCGTGACTGTGTCATGACTCAGGATGGGCGTAGTTTGCTCTCCTGCTCGGAAGATCAACGGGCCATTCGCTGGTCGGTCGATGATTATGCTGAAATTCAGACACTAAATGGTCAGGAACTCACAGGCCATCGCGATGCGATTCTGTCTGCCCAGTTTTCGCCGAATGGTCAACAGGTGTTGACAGCCAGTCGAGATCGCTCGGCCTGGCTGTGGAACATTCAAACGGGAAAGCCGGATGTCATTTTCCAGGAAGGGCATCAGTACCTAAGCTCTTCGGCTCGGTTCCTCAAAGATGAACGAATTCTCGCAACCGCAGCTGCTGACAACTCTGTCCGTTTCTGGAATACTTCAACCGGAGCGGAGATTGTTCAGTTTCCTTCGACAGGGCGTTCTGGGCTTGTAGCGATTTCTTCTGACGAAACATTGATGGCAACCGGCAGCGAAGATGACCGTATTCTGATTTGGGATCTGGCCAATATTCTCATTGATCCCCAACCTCTGCTTAAGCAGGAACTCGCTGGTCATCAGCATCCGGTAACGGCTCTCTGTTTTGTTCAGGGAACACATCAACTTGTCTCGGGCGATGCTCACGGTCGCTGCATCAAGTGGGACTCGGATAGTGCTGAAATACTATGGTCGAAGCGGGATCATACGTTGAAGATCTCTGAAATTCGTCAGTCCGATAATCCTCCCGTCTTATTGACAGCCAGTCACGATCGCACGATTGGAGTACGTTCCATTGAAACCGGGGAAGAAATTGTTTCCAGAGTTATGAAGCACAATGGACCTGTAATTTCCATTGATGTTTCGGAGGATGGAAAAACGGTAGCTTCGGTGACTGCGATTCCCGAGTCGAAACAGGAGAGTACTTCTTCAACGGAATTATCCATATGGAAGTTAACTGAGGAGAAGCCAGCCGTTAAACAATTTACTCTAACGGGAACCGTGGTAAATGACATCATCACTGCTGATAACGGCCAGGTCTGCTACGCAACATGCGGAAATAATACTGTGCAGCGAATTGAGACGGAAACCGGTCGAACCGAACTGTTTATCGACGGAGCCGAGCATGGCGGATTGCTCTGGTCGTCACTGGTTAGCCAGGATGGACGTCGACTGCTGACGATTGGCGGAATCGATGCCCGCTTGTGGGATGTCAGCACACGGCGGGAACGCATGTCGTTCGGACCGCATGGAGCGGTTGCTTCTGCGGCTATGAATCCAAATGGAAAGACCATTGTCACCGGCAGCTGGGATCGTTCGCTCAAATTCTGGGATGTCGCTTCCGGTCAATCGCAACGGAAAATTACGAACGCCCATCAGGGGTATATTAATGATGTCGAGTTTTCGCACGATGGTCGTTACTTCCTGTCAACGGGTGACGACGGTCTCGTGATCCTGTGGGACTTTGTCGAAGCGAAAGAAGTGCTGCGGATTCCAGCGGATCAATCCGGGATTAATGTCGCGGTTTTCTCGCCGGATGATAAGCAGATTCTTACTGCGTCTCGAAATCGAACATTGAAATTGTGGAATTCGGAGAATGGAAAACTGATTCGCGAATTCGAAAAGGCTCATGACTGGAGTATTCTCTCTGCCCGCTTTTCACCAGATGGCACCCGGGTCATTTCAGGGAGTGAAGACAATAAAGCAATTTTATGGGATACGAGCACTGGCAAGCCGGTCTCTGAACTAAAGGGACACACCGCTGCTGTCACGTCCGTAGCCTATTCTGTCGATGGGAAACGCATCCTGACTGCCAGTCGCGACAACACCGCCAAGCTTTGGGATGCAACCGCTGGCAACGAAGGCAATGAAATCCTGACGTTGAAAAAACATCAGCAGGAAGTGACCGCAGTCGACTTCTCCAGCAATTCTCTGGAGGTCTTGACGGGCAGCCGGGATGGAACGGCCATCATCTGGCCCGCGATTAACTGGGGGATGGAGCAAGCGGAACTCAATGTTGTAATTGAAGAGTAGGGAAATGCCCATATTCCCAATGTTTTCACTGAGCCTGCGTGACACTTTAACAAGTAGCACAAACGTAAATTGCTTGCAGCGGGTGATTGATTGGAAATATTGGGTTAAGACTATCAAAAATTCACTAACGTAATCTGCAAACTGCAGTAAATCATTCTTCGTGCCTGTATTCATTCCATTATATATTAATTTGTGATAGATGTCTGGGAGTGCGAAGTTAATCAGGAACCGATTTTTTACCTATCCACAAAAAGCTTGCCAGATACCCAACAGTAACGCAAACCGTGATGCCGCTGGCGGTATAAAGGAAACCGTTGATTTTTGTGAATCTCCAGAGATAGAACATGAAAACGGTTCCGGCAAACGCACCTGCGAGAGCTCCGAAGGAGTTTGCACGACGAGTCATCGCTCCCAGAACGAATAGTCCGCCGAGAACTCCCATAAACAGACCAATGATTTTGATGAAGGCATCAAATAATGATTTGATTTCCGGATCGACGAAAATCAGCCCCAACGATGTCCCGGCGACGCCCATTAGAAATGTGATTGTTCGAGCGGAAATCAGGTAGCCTCGTTCGGTTTTGCAGGCATTGAAAGGTCGCATGAAATCGGTCACGATGGTAGTCGCAGTGGAATTCATGCTGGTTGAGACAGTCGATTGAGCGGCAGAGAAAATGCCTGCGACAATCAGCCCGGCTATACCGATTGGCATTTCGTTCGCAATAAACAGAGGGAAAATCTGATCGGTCGTAATCGTCGGATCAAGTCTCTCCGGATGGGAATGATAAAATGTAAACAGAGCGGTGCCGATTCCGAAGAACAGCACAGTGGCAGGAATTGTCATGATGGCGTTTAACCAGATCGAACGAGCAGCCAGTTTTTCCGTGGGCGTTGTCATGTATCGCTGAACGACCGCTTGATCAGCCGTGTAAGAGGAAATGTTCTGACCGATTGCTCCCACCACCACAACCCAGAGTGCGATTTGAGCGCTGGACGGGTCCCAGTAAAAATTGGCAATTCGAAATTTGTCAGCTTCAAAAGCCAGTTGTGCAGATCCACTCAAACCGCCATCGCTCCCGTTGATCATCAGAATAATTGCCAATAAAGCACCACCCAGCAGAACGACGGTTTGAATGGTGTCGGTCCAGATCACCGCTTCGATTCCTCCCATCGTGCAGTAGAGAATGCTGAGAACTCCCATCAACAGAACTGACTGTTCTGGTGTCAGCGGCGTGGCGACCGCCAATGCGAGACCTGTGAGCGACATCACGACAGCCATACGGAAAATATGGAACAGGGTAAAACTGGCACTGCCAAACAATCGCACGCTGCGATTGAAGCGAATCTCAAGATATTCGTAGGCGCTAGTGACATCAAGCCGACGGTAAAATGGAAGGGCAATGTAAACACCGGCAAATGCAACAACAGGGATCATAAAATTCCCAACGGCATAGACCCAGTCCTGTGCGAAAGCCTTGGAGGGAATACCTGTGAAAGTCAACGAACTGAGCATCGTAGCGAAAATACTGCACCCGGCTGCCCACCAGGGAATATGACTGCCTCCCCGAAAATAATCATCCGTGTTTTTATTACGACGTGCAAAGTAAACACCGACTCCCACCATTGCCAGCAGGTACCCAAAGAGTACACCGTAGTTGACTGCCCCAAAACCTTTTGCGTGGCTTTGGGGAGCGATGCTCCATATTTTTGGAGTCCGTACGCGGGGTCGAACTTCACCACTGGCAATCACAATTCTATTGTCCCACATGACCGGAATGGTGGTGACCTGATTCATCGGGGTGCGACCTGCAGAGTTCCAGGTGTTGGTGATCGTGTGATAACTCAGAGCTTCACGCTGAAAGCCCGGATGATAGTCTCGCAGTTCGTCAGCTTTGAAGAAATTCTCACCATCATCACCGCCCAAGATAAAGAGATGACTCTGTCCGTAACCGATGCCGGTGCCAGCCATCACACTTCGAGGAGCATCGGCTCGCCGTCGCCACTTACCTGTTCGCGGAGTATATTCCCAGACGTCTTTCAGGAACTCTGTGGTTTCACCCTGTTGATTTCGGCCGCTGATCACGTAGATGCAATCGTCATAGCCATTATGCTGTTGGACTGTCATATTGTAGGCTCGAGGAGAGCCGGGAAATTCATCGAGCTGATTCCAGTGAAAGGCTTCTGGATCGATTTTCTTTGTCAGATCTAGTGTCCAGAAATTCTTCATTGCAGATTTTTGACTATTCTGCCCGCCAGCTAGATAGATCGTATTTCCCTGCAGAGCAGCCTGCCCACCGGCACATGGTTCTGGAAGTTCGGGATAGTCGACCCGGCTGATTTTCTGCGTATCGGGATTCCAACTCAGGAGAAAGACATCTGCGTAAGTTGTCGTCGAATCATTACCGCCAATACATACAATTCCTTCTGATGTTGAAACGGCAGCTCCATAGGCTATAGGGCGTGGAAGAGTGCCCCCATCTTTCCATTCATAGTCAGATCCTGTTCTGGTTAGTACATAAATTCGGTCATGCCAGACTTTACTATTGTCCCAGACAGGCGCGGGGAAGTTCGCGCCTCCAGCCACAATGAGGGCATCGTTATGAACTCCGACATATGGCCCGGCTACACCTGATTCATTAGGAAGATCAGGCAGGGTTTGCCAGTCGAGTAAGGATTTTTCGCGATCTTTATCATTTTCAATTTCATGTGCGTCAGCATGCGTTCCGTTCGAAATAATAATTGAAACAAGATAAATTAAGAGCTTGAGCGAGCGCGTGATACTCATCGAAAAAATTCATCCTTCTGATCTGGTGGAAGCAATCCAATCGAAGAATCCGATTTTGGTTAAGTCGTTTCGTAAATCCTGAATTTGGGATTCGCTCAGCATTTTTACTGGGAGCCGTGTCGGTCCACATTCCACAGCAACCATCGACATGATCGCCTTTTGAGCCGCTCGTGGTCCGTAGGGTAAGAAGGTACGAACCAGTTCCTGAGATTTTGACTGCTGTTCTCGGGCTAAATTCAGGTTGCCTTGCGAGAACGCCTGAATCAGTTGATGATAGATCGGAGCCGCAAAGTTATAGGTACTGCCGACCGCTGCACGAGCACCGGCTGCCAGTCCACTGAGGAGCATTTCATCTAATCCCCACAGTATTTCAAATCGATCGCCTGCAAACTCCAGGCACGATTGATACTCAAAGACATTAAGTGAAGTGAATTTGATGCCTCTCAGATTTGGAATTCGATCACTCCCCAGCTTCAGGAATTCCACCATGTTGAGATTCACACCCGTGACGGATGGGATGTGATAATAATAGAAAGGCAGATCAGGAGCACCCGCAGCGATTTCCGCCATGGAGTCGACGAGCGTTTCCACGGAGTCCGGCTTGAAATAAACGGGACTGACAGCGGAGATCGCATCGGCTCCAATGTTTTGGGCGTGCGTGGCCAGGAGACGAGCCTGAGAAAGACTTTCGCAGCCGCACTGAATAATGACGGGGAGTTGACCAACTGCGGCTTCAACAAATGCCTCGGCAATCGTGCATCGCTCTTCATGAGTCAGCGAAACCCCTTCACCCGTACTGCCCAGCACATACATTCCTGCGATGTTTTGCTTCACAAGATGATCGACCATCTCGGGGATGGCTGCGGTATTGATTGTTCCATCATCATGTAACGGTGTGAATGTGGCTGCAATAAGACCACGCAAAAATGCTCCCTGACGAACCATTGGTTTCTTTCGTTGATATTGTCTTCAGTGATGTTCTGATGGTCTCAGAACGAATGATTGAAGATCGAGCATAGCAAATGAGAAGGCGAAATTCTCGTAGATTGCTCATGGAGATTTCGCTTCATGCTTATGATCTCAAATTCTTCCAGCTGATGTTCGGACGGAAATTCAATCGCTTCAATAGTCGAGGAAACTCGGCATCGATCATCCCCTGTTCAGAGATTTCTTGCCAATCCCGATTGGCCGGCAGGTCAACGGATTTGAGTAAAATCAATTGCGGAATCTTTAACTCGGCACTCAACCAGAGTGCAATAGAATCGCTCGTGGTTTCCCAATGATGAGGGAGACTGGAAGTTGATTTGGGTTCGAGAGTCTCAATCCACTGGCCAGGTAAAGCGATCGGGATTGTCTTGTGATTGAACAGGCATATATACGAGCTGGAAGAGTCGCAAAGCTGACTTTGGGGAAGTATCTGAGACAGGAGCCGGGCGGTCAGGTCGAGTGATGACATTGCCAGATGATGAGACGTCTCTTCTCCAAGTTGATAAAGATCATCCCAGCGGCGTACTAAGTCTGTCGATTTCCCGCCCCCTGCAATCAGAATTGGTGAATGGATGCCATCAAGAAATCGCGATAATCGAGCAGGTAGCTCGGGCCATTCCAGCAGGCTGCCCCCAATCTTGACGAGTGTCGATTCTGAGAATGCAGTCATTCAGCCACAGACATTATTAATTGCGGGGAATACCAACCTGAATTTCTTCTCCGACGATTCTCACGGGATAGGTGGGACATCGTAAGGGGGATTTCGGCGAGTCGGCCCAGGCACCATCGCACAGGCGAAATTTCCAGGCATGCCAGGGGCACATCACAACGCCATCTTCCACATAACCGCCGGTCAATTGTGCTCCCTGATGCGGACAGAAATCACTGATTGCAAAATGCTTACCATTAGAATGAAACAGTCCCACGACATGCCCATTCAGGCGCAGGCTGACTCCCTTACCTTCTTCCACATCGCCCATTTGAGCGGCTGGTAAGAAGTCGTAATCCTCTTCATATGAAGTCTTTTTTTCGTTCATGCCAGCAGTATAAAGCGCTACTGGAACCGATGGCAATGCTGAGGATATTTCATGCCCGTATTAGGATTACTGTTTGTCAGTTACGGAAGAAATTGCATCGAGTAATACGGATTCCTGATTATTAAACGATGTCCTTCAGTGCAATTAATGATCGAGTTGCGGACGATTTGGGTTAAGATTATTCGTAAAAAAATCCCTTATTAAACAGCCATTATTTCGGATCAGGCCGCTGCTCGTTTTGAAAATGTCAGCTGCTGATAAATTTCCTCAATGTGATCGAGCATGGTTTTCAGACTGAACTGTTCGCAGGCCGTTTGCCGTGCATTGGCTCCCAGCCTTTTGCACTGATTCGCATCATCAAGGAGTTCGGAAATGACATTGGCCAGATTGCCAGTATCTTCCTGAAAAACCAGTCGGCCAGTTTTTCCATCTGCGAGGATTGGTTCGCTCTGGTCATCGAGAGTGGAAATGATGGGGACGCCGCAACTCATGATTTGTCGGAACAGTTGTTGTTCCCCCTCTTTTCGACAGGCAGGCAAAACTGCAAAATTCATTGCATTCAAATAGGGAACAATATTGTCAGGGGATTCGAGCAGATAGGTACGAGCTTTGAGTTCAAAACTGGAAACACATTTTTCAATCGCCGCTCGATCCATTCCCGACCCGAGGATCAACAGATCAAAATCATCTCGATTGAGACTCGCAATCGCTTCGCATAGAAATTCAGGATCCGCTTGCCCCTGGCTGTCTGATAGAAATCCGATCAATTTTCGTTCTACTGGAAATCCCAGAAACTCTCTGGCATGTATTTGATCGTCTGGTTTGAAATGATTCAAATCGATGCCCGTCGGTATTGCAGTCGAACAGGATTGATTCAATCCGTAACTGGAGGTCAATGAATTACGAATTGTGTGACTGGTGGTCACTACAAAATCAGCTCCTTTGGTGTAGATCCATTTGGAAGTGGCTTTGCATTTGGCCGGTGCGCCCACGTGCCGTGTCCGCACAATTCTGGGACGCTTAATCAACGCTTTGCAGGCAAGTGTCATCAGCCAGCTATCGGAAGAACTGTGAGTATGAACAATATCGAAATCACGTTTTGAAAGCCAAAGTCGAGCCGAGGCAAGTCCCTGAAAATTTCTGCGGCGAATGGGAAGCGTGGTCACAGGAATTCCGTATTCTCGTGCTCGAGTGGCAATAACAGATTCCGCACAGCAAACCAGTTCAACACTGTGCCCGCGAGATTGCATTCCCAGCGATTCAATCAGGATGCGAGCTTCCTGATTTCCCCATCCGCAGGAACTTTCAGTCTGCACGATGCGTAGAGACGGTTTACTCATCAATCGTTTCCATTTAAGAGCTGATCATAGAGTGCAGTCAATTTCTGCTGCATTGCATCATAAGTAAAAGGTTCTACCTTGCTTCTGGCCTGTAATCCCATACTGCGACACTGTTCGCGATTTGAGCATTTCTGCATCACATTCTGCCAGCCGGTATCATCAAGCGAATCGAGAATGTAGCCGTTCTCTCCATTCGTAATCATTTCTGCTGCTCCACACTTTGTGGTCGTCAAAATTGGCAAGCCACTGGCCATTGCTTCGAGAATGGAGTTCGGAAAGGGGTCGTACAAAGTCGGAAGGACGAAGAAATCGGCTGCTCCGTAATAGGAGGCGACATCACTTTGTACGCCTGCAAAATGAATCTGTTTTTGTACTCCCAGTTTTGCGGCCAGCTTTTCAAACGCGTATTGAGCTTTGTCACGTCCCAGGACAATGAGAGAAAGTTCAGGAGAAGCCTGTAATCCACGGATCGCCTGTGTCAGCCCTTTACGTTCCCAACCGGAACCGACAAATAAGCCGATCGATTGTTCGGGCGAAATCTGCAATTCATTACAAACGCGTGTTCGATATTTCTTCAACTTCGGATGAAAGCGAGTCGTGTCGACTCCGTTGTAGATAACGTGCAGATTTGCAGGATCGATTGCAAAGTGCTTCTGAATTTCATCCGCCACCATCTGAGCATTGCAGATGACGCACTTCAGTCGGCTGTCTTCGTACATCGACTTTTCAGCGGCCAGCATGTATCGATGATAATGATTTCGGAACAATAACCAGCGACGCCATCCAGACATCTTTCTAGATCGCTCTTCCAGCCAGCAGCGGTGAACACCATCGCCAGCCCGGTAAACCTGGCAACCAGGGATTCGTTCGTGACTTTGAACGAGATCGAAGTTTTCCTGCTCGGAAATCGTGATTGCCTGTTTGGCGAACAGAGATTCCCGTTGCACTCGTGTCCACTTGGGTGGATTACATTTCAGGACGGATGAATTTGTACCTTCCCATTGACGGGCAATCAGGGAAACATCGTGACCGTGGCTGGATAGAATATCTGAGATGTGCGAGACGATTCGTTCACCCCCACCATCAAAGCGAAATTTCTGACGGATGAGAGCAATTCGCAATGGGTGATTAGATGACGAATTCGATTTCGAGTTCGTCGCAAAGTTTGAGTTTTTAGTCGAAGTCGACATGAAGTATTGTCTCCTCAAGAGGAGTCGGTTGGCGAGAAATGTGGGAAGATATGCGAGACGAGCCGAGTCCGTCATGACTCGGCTCGTAATTCGAACTGTTGGGATTATCCACATTAAAAGATCGTAATTGAGATGAATATCAGGTCAAGCCGCCTTTTTGCCGCGAGACTTCCATTTATTAATTTTACGATCGACCACCAGTGGGAGATGCATCATCACACTGTACGCGCTGTCCATCAATGAGACTTCACCTTGCGAGCACGGACCCGTTTTTCGGATTGCCAGTAAGCTGTCAGCCTGACCAATGACTTCGTAATTCGAATGCTGCTTTAGGAAACGATCAATCGAAAGTTTCACGCCGGGAAATTTGTCGGTGTAATCGTGAAAGCAGGCAATTCCACCCACATTCAGCAATCGCGTCCAACGGAGGTCTGACATGACCGCCAGAATTTTATGAGAGGCATCGACGAGCATAAAATCGAAGCGATCCTCTTTCTGTTCTGCAGATTTGAATGCTTCCGAACTGGTTGCGGTCCGGAAATCGACCGCTTCAGGAGAGAGTCCATGTTGTCGGAGGTTCTCGGCGACAATTTCATCCTGTTTCGGGAAATAAGTCATCCGATCGACGACGACAAACTTTGGTCGGGAATCATCATTGAAACAACTCATCATACGACAGAGCGTTCCCCCGGCTGCGGTGCCGATTTCCAGATGTGATCCGGAAAAATTCTCCTGACGAATTAAACCCTGCAGAAATTCCTGTTCTGCTATGGTCATTTCTGCTTCAAGTGTTTCTGAACATGCACGCATGAGTCTGAGTCCTTTCAGACGATGATATCTAATTGAGCTGTAGGTCAGGCTGTGCCTGACGAATTTGTTCGTCGATTGTTATTCATGTCAGGCACAGCCTGACCTACAATTTTATTCTCATCTAGAGTTTCTCTAAGCGGCCTTAACGCCAATGCGGCCTGTGTAATCGGTTCGATGTAATAACATCGGAATATGATGCTCGGCAAAATATTCATCCACCGCCTGTCGAGCTCCTTCCCAGTGGCCATAGTCATCAATGATCAACACACCACCCGGCGAAAGTCTCGGATAGAGATGTTCGAGTTCGTGACGAGTCGATTCGTACCAGTCAGTATCGAGCCGCAGAATCGCAATTTGATCGGGGAGTGTGTGCGGAATCGTCTCTTCGACTTTCCCTTTGATGAAATGAATTCGTGCAGGATCGTAGCCCGTGCCGTAAACATTTTCCTGCACTTCATTGAACTCACCACGACACCAGCTCGATCCATCTTCACCGATCTGGCGTTCCTGAAAGTCGGTGAGCAGTTTATCACCGTCGTATTTTTTATCACTTTCCGAAGGCATCGGCATCCCTTCGAATGTGTCATACAAAAAGTATTCGCGATCAGTCCGATTCATATCCCGCATGGTCAGCAGAGACGACATCACTGCCCCACCTTTCCACACGCCGCACTCAACTACCGCACCGGGAATATTCGCATGACAGATATGACGCGTCGCCTGCATAAAGGCATACAATCGATCGGGGCTGAGCATCGTAAACGGCATCACGCGTTCGATATTGGAGAGATCGATCGGATCGATATCTTTCATCTGCTTCCGCATTCTAGATCGTTTGCGTCCGCTTTTGATTTTATCTCTCCAGGACGAGACCAACTGCCCGGCCTGCTTTTGAAATGTGGTCATGAATATCTTCCTGATATGAAAATGAATTCGAATTATGAACGGTTGAGTCTGAGACTAGTGCCCTTTCAGGGCTTAGATTTAGGCCTCAAATAACTGTAACGCACTCCGTTGTCGTGCTTTATAACATCATCAACCCAAATGATTAGGACGGAAGACGCACTAGGCTGCTTTGTTTTCACGATTTCTTTCCGCCAGCAGTCGATATTTCAAATAGGATCCACCTGCAATATGTCGAGCCAGAAAAAAGCCAGCTGCTCCATCCAGGAAACCGCGTCGAACAAAGTAAGCTTTCACAAAGTTGCCGATGCAATGCACATAAGGTTCGGTCGCATTGGTTTTTCGACCACACGCTTCCAGATGATCGACCATCATGTGGATATATTTTGTATTTCGCGCGACGAATTCATCCAACGAGTCGTAGCTGTAATGCAGCATCCGGGATTCCAGATGCCCGACTTCACCTTCAATCTGAATCGATTCATGAGGATTCGTTCCTCCCCACACCGAACACGACTTGCGAAAGATTCGTAACTGATAATCAGGACTCCAAGTGCCATGGCGAATTTCCTGATCGCCAATAAAGGAGCGTCGACCAATCCGGTATCCAGAGCAATCCAGTGGAAGTGATTTGATTTCTGCGATATTTTCTTCTGTCAAAACTTCATCAGCATCGAGCGAAATCACCCATTCATTACTGCAGTGTCCAAGTGCATGATTCTTCTGATTGATGAAAGTATCAAATGGACGGACATGAATTTCGACATTCGGAAATTTTCGAGCCAACTCAACGGTTCGATCCTGGGAACCGGAATCGACAACGACGACCTGATCACACCATTCGAGTGACTTCAGGCATCGCTCAATATGCGACTCTTCATTGTAGCAGATCACCGCACCAGAAAATGGCGGGAATTCGCGAGCCGTTTGATTCACGGAAGAACTCCTCCTGAGTGGTCCGTCTGAATATTTCACTTGCCAGGTTTCTTCCTGAAACATCGCAGAAGTGAATTGATTCTAATTTGATATCATGAAGTGTGAATCGAACTATAGTCAGTTTCAAACGAATTCAACAAGAGCAAGTTCAATGCTCAACCGGCATCAATCCTGCAGAAATTGAATATCCGACCACTGGACTAATTTGAATTACCATAGTTGAGAGATACTTTCAACACGGATGCGATGTGATACGTTACTGTGATCAAGCCTGCAGATTTAAGTATTCTCATCCTGAACCAGAGAAACACGGGGTGTGTCCACCCGAATAGCAATACCTCGGCTAAAAGAAATTCAATCTGACAGATCCATCCCATCAGGGAGATCTGGCTGTTTGTAAAAATTACAACAGTCGCTCACTGATAACGAAAGGGAATTCCGGAATCCTTGAGTTTGAAGTTTTTGAAAGCTACGATGGCACAATC
The DNA here is from genome assembly GCA_002359185.1 of Planctomycetaceae bacterium UBA2671. Taxonomy (GTDB): domain Bacteria; phylum Planctomycetota; class Planctomycetia; order Planctomycetales; family Planctomycetaceae; genus Rubinisphaera. The sequence goes on along the minus strand of DEML01000068.1, from coordinate 219,942 downwards.
AGGGACTATAGCTCAATCGGTTAGAGCAGCGGACTCATAATCCGTTGGTTCTCGGTTCAAGTCCGAGTAGTCCCACTTCATACAGTCTGATTAGACTCGCACTAACGTTTTGCATCAGACGGAATTTCTGAGGAATTACTTTTAAAATTCCCGAATTTCATACATATTGTCGTAGAAATGAGTTTCCGTATGCGATTTCTTATTCCGGCGTATCTGATGCTGACCATGCTGTCTGCTCCTGTATTCGCTCAAAAAATCGTGGCTCATCGTGGAGCCTCTTTCGATGCTCCTGAGAATACACTGGCTGCATTTAAGCTTGCCTGGAAAATGGACGCGGATGCAATTGAAGGGGATTTTTATCTGACTGCGGATCAGAAAATAGTCTGCATTCACGACAAAACCACAAAACGGACAGCAGCAATCGAACGAGATATTGCGTCCTCTACATATGAGGAACTTTGCTCGATCGATGTCGGCTCCTGGAAAAGTCCAGAGTTTGCCGAGGAGCGAATAGCGACATTGGAGCAGGTACTCGAAATCGTCCCACATGACAAAATATTCTTGATTGAAATCAAGTGTGGTCCAGAAATCGTGCCCGTGCTGACAAAAGTCCTCAATCAGAAAATCCTTCCCTTCTCACAAATCCGTATTATCTGTTTCGATGCCGAAGTCGTCGCGGCCTGCAAAAAGTCACTTCCTGAAATCAAGGCATTCTGGCTGACCTCATTTCGGCAGGATAAGAGTACGAAAGAATGGTCACCCTCCACTGAAGAGATCTTGCAGACGTTGAAACGTATTGAATGCGATGGCCTCGATGCAAAGGCAGAACGAGAAGTTGTCACCGCAGGCTTCATCGAGAGGGTGAAACAGGCCGGGTATGAATTCCATATCTGGACAGTGAACGATCCTGAAGACGCAGACCATTTTTCAAAACTGGGCGTCGACTCCATCACCACTGACCGCCCCGACCTGCTTAAACGTGCTCCTGTCAGCGCTGAATAGATTGTCACCGATCTCATCAGGTTTAACTGTGTCTGCAACTTGTATAAGCGTAAAATGCGAATCTTTTACAGCGATCATCATACGTTGCCGCTCTCTTCCGGACATCGATTTCCTGCTGACAAATATCGAATCCTTCGCGAAAAGCTGATTGCCGATGGGATCGTCGATGAGCAATTTCTTTCAATGTCTACTGCTGCGACTGACGAGCAACTTCTGCGGATTCATACACGTGAGTATTTCGAGTCGATTGTGAACGGAACGATTGATCCTAAGGCGATGCGCCGGATCGGGTTTCCCTGGTCGCCTGAACTTGTGGTCCGTTCCCGTCATTCAACTGGAGCAACGATCGCAGCGGCTCAAACGGCATTGCGAGAAAAACTGGGAATCAATCTGGCTGGCGGAACGCATCATTCCTTTGCAGATTGCGGAGAAGGATACTGCGTGTTTAATGATGTCGCATGTGCAGTGCGAGAATTACAGGTCAATTATAAAATTGGTCAGATACTCGTGATTGACTGTGACGTGCATCAGGGAAATGGCACAGCTTCTATTTTTCAGCAGGATTCCTCCGTCTTCACGTTTTCCATTCACGGAGCCAAAAACTTTCCGCTCCATAAAGAAAAGAGCGATCTCGACATCGCCCTTGGTGATGGGACCGAAGATGATCAGTACCTGGCAGAACTGGAACGCGGCTTAGAGGAATGTTTTCAGCGCTGCAAACCGGAATTCATTTTTTATCTGGCGGGGGCTGATCCGTTTTATCGGGATCGATTCGGCAAAATGAAGTTGACCAAAGCCGGTTTGATGAAAAGGGACGAACTTGTTTTAGGTCTCTGCAGCCGAAAGAATCTTCCTGTCGCAATTTCCATGGCAGGAGGCTATGCGCTCGACTTAAATGACATTGCTGAAATTCAGTCCAACACAGTTCGCCTTGCTCTACAATATAGTCCGGAGGCAAAAAGTTTGTAGGTTGGGTTAGCGAAGCGTAACCCAAAAAAAACGAGACCTGCAAATCCGACTCATGCAGATGCTTTACCTTGAGACAATGGAATCAGTTTGGGAATCGGCATCCGTCGACCGACGATTTTTCCGTGATGTTGCCGTAACTTTTGAAAATCGACCTGCAGAAAGTCCATCAGATGAGATGGCGGAGCCATTTGCAGATACTCGTCGACATAACGATCCATTAAGCGATCGTATTCTTTCTGGCTTGATGAGTGAGCATGATAGCGTCCATCAAAACGTCGGATATCTCCATCGAATCTGGGACTGATGTGATACAATTCGTGTAGAACCGTAATCATCTTTTCGCGAAACGTGTTGTCCTGAAATCGTGGGAGATAAAACGTGAGCAGATAGAGCATTTCATGACGCCCGAGATAAACTCGCTGAACTGACCAGATTCTACCACGTTTTTTGGTCGTTAAAGAGCCGTTTTCAAAACGTAAAGGCGTGAGCTTGGCTTGAACGCCATAGATGCCCGGCGTGCGGGCTTGAGCAAATGTGACTGCGACCTGCTCCATTGCAATATGCTGAAAGACTTCCAGACGAAGACAGACATCCTGACACAGATGTGTCATCGCTTCGGTAAAGTCGAATCCCGATCGACTGGTCATGGCGATTACTCAAAAGGCGAAACAGACTTGGCTGCCTGTGCAGCTTCAAAACGCTGAACGTGAAATCGATCAGGAATAGTAGGGGATGCACTGGTTTCAATAAAGCCCTGGAGGCGATATTGTTTTCCCTCCTGCAAACCCTGTAACACATCCGCAGAACCAACGAGGGGCAAGCGACCAGTTGTAGAGTTGGCTCCATTCCCAATCGGGTGGAATTCGAGGACCCAGCCATTGGATTGAGGATCGCGGCGAACAGTTCCTTCCAACCCACTGGAAGCTTCTGGCGTTTTTGCATCCTGTAAAGGAGGAGCAGCTGCTACTTCGAAAAGATTTGGAGTATTCATCGGTTGAGCCTGAGTTTCTTCAGCAGCCGGGAATCCTTGAGGCTGCGGACGGCTCGTCACAATTGGCGCTTCAAACTGACTCTCAGAAGCCATTTCAATAGAACCCGTGTTTTCAGGTTCAGAGCGGAAATCTGCCTGAGCTACCGATTGCTCTCCTTGAGGGGCAAACGTATTTTGCGGATAATTACTTTGCTCGAAATAGGGCGAATTACTGCTGGTTGGATCGTTATATCGCGGGACGGAATTGTCCTGTCCGGAAGAGCCTTGCGTGGGAGGAGACGCACCAAACGGAGGAGCATTTCCTGAATTTGCAGGTGCAGAAGGCTGATAATAAGGATCGTTCGGCACCGAGGAAATCGATGGCGAAAGCTGACCTGTTGGCGTCCCGTAAGGAGCAGGTGACCCGTATGGAGCGGGAGCGCCATAGGGAGCAGGAGCCCCATAAGGTGAAGATTGGTAAGGGCCGTAAGGCGGTTGGTTATAGGCAGGTTGATAACATCCTGATACCGCAACCAATAACGGCACGATCAATAAAACGGTTCGTAAAGCAACGAACGGTGAATTCGTTTTCATAATTGGCATCCTTGCCCGCTTTTCGCGAATTAGTCGATCAAATGAAGTAGCCCGGATCATCCTGGTCCATTCCGATGTGATCGTCGGCAATCCCCATTGCCGAATGACTCTTAATACTCAGTCGGCCGTTCCGACAGCTTGAGAGTTTTTGTATTCCCCCCGAACGAAACGACCTATCATGAGACAGGTGAATTCGTGCAGGCAAATTATAAGAAATCGCCCCCTGCGATTCCATTAGCCGCAGATTGTGCAACATCTTTCAAAACGTGTCTACCCCATTATTTTGATTGATATAAACGGATCATTTTGAAGCTAAGAAGTTTGATCAAAAGGCATCATTCAGGAAATTCCCCTGGTGATCGATCGCATCAGGATACATTTTCTCAAGCTCTGCTCTCAGTTTTTCAGCGGCCTCAGAATCGCCTGCCTGTTCAAGGTGAGCGGCTAGGAGCAGACGTGCATAAGCACCAACCTGAACGCCGTTTCCGTAAAAGCAATCGCTGAAATCATCAATCGCCTGTTGCAGATGTTTTTTCTGCTCCTCACCAGATGTCAACTGTCCAAGATATAAAATCGCACAACCAGTTCGATTCGCTTTTTTGTACTTCTCAACCAGTGCCTCTAAACTTTGCTGAGCCTGTTCTGTTCTCCAGTTTCTGTTGGCCACCTGGTATAACGATTCAATTTCACGAAGTTGTTCAATCGTGTAGATCTCACGATCCTGTTGCATCCTGTTGCGAGCCAGTTGTTGCTGCTCAGCTACGATTTTTTCGAGTTTGATTTTATTGAGGACCGGTGCAACCGCTTCTTCTATCGCGTTCAATCGCTGTTCCAGTTCGGCGATCCGGGCTTTTAATTGCTCGGTCGATTCCGATTCCTCAGACCAGACAGGAGCCGTAATGGTAAGCAGCAGGAGGACGGGAATGAGTTTCAACATCTTTCTTTTCCTCACATTTAAAATAAGGGTATCAGTGATTGACAAAAGCCTGCTTGAGGAGTCGATTATCAAATTCCGTCGGCACTTCGCCTTCTGATGCATACAGATACAAAGCCGCAATAATGATGCTGTTCAACGTTGCGGTAATCAGTGAGACGAGGATCAAACTGAAAACACCACAGGCGACCAGGACTCCTCCCAATACAAGTTGCTCGTTGAACGCAAAGAAAATTCCGAAACCAATCGGGACGAAGCAGGCGATGGTCGCCAGAAAGGAAATGAATCCAATTCCAAAATTGGCAGAAAGCGATTCCCCCCAGGTTTTTTTGAGGACGGAGACTGACCGCTTGAAGGCATCAATCGGCCCTGCTTTTTCCACGACCAGGATCGGGACAACAAAATAAGTGGTAACGGACCAGGCCGCTCCCAGTAAGCCCGCCACGATTTGCCCGACTTTTTCTGAGCGGGATTCAATCACTTTGAGAATCACCCCTACCGTTGCACTTAAAAATGCCCAGCCTGCGATTTGGGGTAGCCGATTCATCGAGGCGCGAAAGCCATCGGCGACAGTCGGGTCGCCTCCTTTGAAGCGAATAATCGCGCAAGCGACCAGAGCCGAATTGAAGAACACAATCACGAAGTAATTCACAAAGTAGAATGCGAATAGTATGATGTAGGCGATTGGATCCTGAGATTCCTCCTGAGAAATCTGACCATCGTTCAAAACGACATCGACATAACCGGTGGCAAAGAGCGGAACAATAAAACTTGCAAGCACAAGCAGACAGCAAAACCCACTGACTACCGGGAAGACCAGCAACTCTTTATCGAGCATTAACACCCGCCAGCTTTGCTTCGCCAGACTCCAGCCGTTCGATAATCGTTGAAACATTATTGCCCCTTCAAATGTCAATGATGCGTTTTTTAGTTGGTCTGTAATGTACACCATTTGCAAAGGGAGCAACGCATGAATTCTTCGACTGGTTCAAAAATTATTCTTTTAATTCAAACTCGCTCGCCTCTTCTTTTGCTTTTGAATATACAGATCAATCTCATGTAACTGTTCAACAAACTCGGCAGCAGCCTCTTTTTCACGATGCAATGATCGCTCCAGTTCTGCCCACTGATACAGAGCAGCTTTTTTGAGTTCTGCATCCTCAGTGCGGCTGGCCTGGCGATATTTCTCACGGCGATCATTTAACTGCAGCAGTTTCAGGTTCTCCGGAATTTCGATCTCGGAGAGTTCAATTCTTTCAGAAAGATAAATCGTCAGCGTCGGAGCATGATCCCAGGCGGGCTCAAGATGTAGGTGTTCAATGTAGCCCTTAACGATCCCCCCCACGATATGCAGATCCCAGTCAACCGTCGCATTCGTCTCCAAAAAGTCGACTTTACGAGCAGGTCCGGGTAACAGAATGACCTGAAGATCAGGAACATCCGTTTGCGCAAATTTCTTGAGTATGCGATTCAAATCCTGTGTCGTACCGGAATAGGAGAACGTTTCGTTACCGTTCACCCACCAGTAATGCACTCGGGATTGATCGTTTATTGTCTCAATGAGTCCCGGCCAGGATTCATAGTTACTTTGGGCAAGCGGCTCATTACCCTCCCGGGCTTCTCCTGCAGCAAAACTGTATGGGCCATACAATACCGGTAACAGACAGAGAGCAGTTGCAATCGCTCTTGGATAGCGGAACGGACTGATACAATAACTTGATCGTAGTGGCATTTTCATTCTCCTGATGAGTTTCCGTGCAGAAATATTCATTGTCTCGATGATATTTGTCAAAAAACTAGTCGCACTGGAGATATTGACGCCGCCTGCACTACGATAGTTCCTGAATGCAGATGCGATTCCCGATCAATTCTGCATATTGAGTGAATTAAACACCTCCTCCCAAGATGATTTGTCTGGAATTGAAAATGGTTACAAAAATCGCTGGTTTGAAACTCTTTATCGGTCTCCTGTTGAGTTTATGTCTCCTGCCTCAAATCGCCCAGGCTGATGCCACTGAGGACTTTCATCAGTGGCTCGATGATCACTGGGAATGGAATCTGAAAACCAATCCGCTTAAGGCGACCTATCTGGGAGACAAGCGTTACAATGATCGCTGGCCCGATTTGAGTCTCGAAACTCTTGAAAAAAATAACGAGCAGTTAAAAGCTTATCTGAAACGAGTCAAAGCGATCGATCCTTCCCAACTCGAAGGGGAAGACGTGATCAGCTATAAGCTATTTGAACGTCAACTGAGCATGGAAATCGAAGGTTTCCCATTCGGCTGGCATTTCGTGCCGTTGAATCAGCGGGGTGGTTTGCAGACAGAAAACGAGCAGGTCGAGCAACTTCCGTTTGAAACAGTCAAGGATTATGAAAACTGGCTGGCCCGCATGGAGTCGTTTGATGTGTATGCCGACCAGACGACCGCGCTCATGCAGGCAGGTGTCGATCGAGGCATTGTGCATTCGAAAGTCATTATGAATCGGCTACCAGCTCAAATCCGTCGACAGATTGTCGATGAACCGGAGAAGAGTCTGTTCTGGAAAGCGTTTCAGACATTTCCCAAAGACTTCACTCAGGAAGAACGCGAGCAACTTCAGGAACGCGCACGCAAGGCAATCCAAACGGTCATCGTTCCCACCTTTGAGCAATTTGAAAAGTTCTTTCTCGAAAATTATTACCCGGCCTGCTTCGATGAAGTCGGGTTCAAGCAAATCCCAAACGGGCAGGAATTTTACGCGTATCGAGCTCGTCTTTATACAACGACGGATATGACACCTCAGGAAATCCACGACATTGGATTATCTGAAGTCCGTCGAATTCGACAGCAGATGGAAGCGATCATGAAAGAAGTTGAGTTTGAAGGTTCGTTCGGAGAGTTCCTGGAATATCTGCGGACCGATCCCAAATTCTACTATGAAGATCCCAACGAACTGTTTCAAGCTGTCGAAGCGGTTTGTAAAAGGATTGATCCACAGTTGGTCAAGCTATTCAAAACACTTCCCCGCATGCCCTACGGCGTCCGTCCGATTCCCGAATCGATTGCTCCTGATACTACAGCCGCCTATTACATGGGGCCCGCAGCCGATGGGACTCGAGCTGGCAATTATTATTTCAATACGTACAAGCCCGACCAACGTCCTAAATATACGATCGAGGCTCTTTCATTGCACGAAGCCGTGCCGGGGCATCATCTTCAAATCGCTCTGGCCATGGAACTTGATGACATTCCCGCCTTCCGCCGGCTCGGTGGATACACAGCATTCATCGAAGGTTGGGGACTTTACAGTGAAAGTCTGGGAAGTGATTTAGGACTCTATCAGGATCCCTACTCACGCTTTGGTCAGTTGACTTACGAAATGTGGCGAGCAATTCGTCTTGTTGTCGATACCGGTATGCATTCTCTCGACTGGACCCGCGACGACGCGATTCAGCTGTTCGTTGAGAACACCGCCAAATCCCGGCTCGATATCGAAAACGAAGTCGACCGCTACATCGCCTGGCCCGGTCAGGCACTGGCCTATAAAATTGGAGAACTGAAAATCCAGGAACTCCGCAAACGGGCAGAAACTGAACTGGGAGACAAATTTGACATCCGCGAATTCCATGAAGCGGTCCTCAGCCATGGAGCCGTCACTCTGGATGTGCTCGAAGGTCAGATTGAGGATTATATTGCGAGCAAGAAGAAGTAAGGCTCTGCGGAAATACTATTTGCGAGGGCTGTTTGTCAGCTCATGTGAATCCCTATGCCTCTCAGAAATGCTGTGGATTTCCTCTGGAATTATGGCAAAATAAATTCTACTGGACGTATGAAACTGAATAAGAAGTTCTGGTGGATGAGATGGAACATGTACAGGAATTGATTGAAACTTTAAAACAACAGGGGATTCGTGACGAGCGAGTTTTGAAAGCGATGCAAAATGTGCCTCGGGAAATATTTCTGCCTGAGAACTTGAAATCGCATGCCTATGAGAATCGAGCCTTGCCGATTGATTGCGACCAGACAATCAGCCAGCCGTACATTGTGGCATTGATGACACAAGCTCTGCAGCTTCAATCAATCGATCGGGTTCTGGAAATTGGAACGGGGAGTGGATATCAGACCGCGATTCTTTCCCAACTCTGCAAGACCGTTTATACCGTAGAACGCTGGGAAGAACTTGGCCAGATTGCTCAGGAACGATTTCGTCAACTGGAGTTGAATAACATCGAAACCGTATTTGGCGATGGCACACTCGGCTGGCCCGAACATGCCCCTTATGATGCCATCATCGTGACTGCTGCAACTCCTTCAATTCCCTCGGCTTACTTCGAACAACTGACTCCCGGAAAACGACTCGTTATTCCAGTGGGCGGAAGTGAGGCTCAGGAATTGATTCTGGCAATTCGTGATGAAACGGGTTGGGAATGCTCGACTCTGTGCGGATGTCGATTCGTGAAATTGATCGGTGAGCAAGGCTGGAAGGCAGACTGAATTCGACTCACTGATCTGCCCGCACTTCCAAAAGGTTCGTCATTTCGATGATGGTCTGCATGACATGTTGGAGTTCGGCTTTCAATTCATGACTTCGTCCCGCATAATTCATGCGGCGTGCGAGGTATTCGAACTCTTCCGATTCCATGTCTGGGATAGTCAGTTCGCTTGCATTTCCTCGAACAATTCTCAGGGCATCGATTAAACCTCTGAGAAAGCGATAACAGTCTCGGAGAATAATCCTCTGCTCATGAGACATTAAACCGAGTGCTTCCAGTTTGCGCAGAGCTTCGCGTGTGTTGGTTGTTCTGAGTTCGGGATAAGTTTTGCCGTAAGTAATCTGCAATCCCTGGACAAGATATTCGCAATCGACCAGACAACCCGGGCTCAGTTTGGCATTGATCGTTCCGGGATGCACCAGCTGGCGAACCTGCTTTTCACGAATCCCTCGCATCGCACTGACATCGAACGGCTCGCCTGTATAAACGAGTTCATCCCGCACATTCACAACAGTCCTGGAAAATTCCTTATCCCCGGCAATGGGGCGTAATTTGACGAGAGCCTGACGTTCATAAGGCCAGGCTGCTCCTTCACTCCCAAAGTATTGAGTAAATGCTTCCAGCGAAACCGCCAGACTTCCCGCTTTTCCATACGGACGCAATCTTAAGTCAATTTCAAAAATCCCATCACTCTTGGCACGAATCATTGAGCGGAATTCTTCGACGAGTTTCGTGAAGAATTCTGTATTGCGAATGGGATTCTTTCCGATGGTTGTTCCCTTTTCTTGGAACAGGAACATCAATTCAATGTCTGAGGCAAATCCGAGTTCCCGCCCCCCTCCTTTTCCGAGAGCGGCGACACAAAACTGGCAAATGGAACCATCACTCAATGTGGGTTGTCCGTATTGCTTCTTGAGTGATTGATAAACCAGTTTGACCGCCTGCCGCACGACCACTTCAACAATGTCGGTCAATTCCTCTGAAAACTTACCGAACGTATTATTGTATTCGAGAATGTGCCGCATGTCGCTGCGAACAAGTTCACGATCTTTAAACGCGTTAAGTGCTTCAAACTGTTCGGCTGCTGTTTTCTTACCTGCTAAATCTTTTTTCAATTCCCGTTCCAAATGCTTTTGATCTTTCGTGATCTTCAAACTTTCAATATCGGTAACGACCGGAAACAAGTTCGCATACTGCAGTCGTAAAAAGTCTTCCCACAGAAAATCACTGATGCCGAGCACTTTCACCAGAGCATCCAAGACTGAAGGCTGTTCAAGTGAAGCGAGTTGATCCATCCAGTCGGGTTGGCTGAAAAGATGATCAAGCATCTCCTGAAAATGCAATAAAGCCGATTCCGGATGAGGAGCAGAAGGAACCAGATGTGCGAAATGTTTAATCAGCACAATCGTAGTTCGAAGCAGTTGCAGTTTTGCTTCGTCGGTAATTTTATTTCCCTGCAGATCACGAACATAAAGTCGATCCTGCACACGTTCTTCGGTTGAATCGACAATGACACGTGAAATCTGGACCCCACCAAGTGCGACGCTCGTCATCAGTTCGTAGAGGAAACCGGGAACATCGTCACCGGAAATATCAATCACCGTGCTGTGTGGATCGATTTCGTTATCGATTTCCAGTTCCACTGGCAAAATCAAATCATCCTGCCGAGGTTGATTGGATAATGCCTGTCCGACTCGTTTTGCCAGTATCCCCTGGACATCACGGATTTTTCCACGATGCAACAAATGGCTGATCTTACGGCACTCCGCCATGTATTTGAGCCAGATGTCATCCGGTGGATTTTTGACAGACGTGCGGACATCAAGAGCCGTGATGAATCGACTGCGACCTTTCCGCTTCGTGCGGGAATCGGATCCACTGGAATGCCGGGTCGGAAATAACCCTGTGAAAACATGTCCCCTTTGAATATCAAAACCGTGCGCAAAGAGCATTCCGCAAGTCACTGAGAATTGTCCCACCAGGTCGATCCCAGCCACAATGACATGCCATTCGGTCTCGGATAATCGGGTCGCCGCCACCTGAATGAATTCATTGCGGGGAAGATCATCGAGAATTTTCGCGTGCTGTTTGATCTCCTCTTCGGTAAATGTCGAGACATAATCGGGCTGAGCTTCAGAGACCAGTTCCAGTAACGGCCGGGCTTCCTGATCGTCGGTTTCAACCTCTGCAAATGGGCGTTTGAGATACTTATCAAAGATACGACGAATGGCTGTTGCGTGTCGCTCGAAGTAAGAAACAAATGTTGCCGGATCGGGGAAATCGAGTTTACGGGCCAGATAGGCCAGTTCACGATCCTGTTGTGGAATATGATGAATCTGCTTGTAATGCGTTAATTGCAGCACATGTTCGATGGTGCGTAAGAACAGATATCCATCCGAAAGATGCCGGAATTCATCGACTTTGATCATCTGCTGCTCAACGAGTCGGACAAGACCATCCAACGTGTTGATGCTGCGAACCTGTGGATTTTCCCGACCAGCAATCAATTGCAGATACTGGACGGTGAACTCGATATCACGAATCGAACCCTTCCCTCCCTTGACTTCCCCCCAGTGACGCCCCTGCTTGCTCAAATCCTTTTCGATTCCGGCTTTCATACTCAAAACATTTTTGCGAATTTCCTCGGGATCATTATTAAAAATGATGGGCTCGATCCGTTTCAGTATTCTCTGTCCAGCTTCAAGATTTCCTGCAATCGGACGAGCTTTCAACAGCGCCTGCTTTTCCCATAACATGCCGTTCTTCTCAAGATAACTCAGGTACGCATCTTCTGAACTGACCAATGCTCCCGAACGTCCCCAGGGACGCAGTCGCATGTCAACTCGATAGAGAAATCCATCTGCAGTGGCTTTGGAAATCGCCTCGATGAGCGACTGTCCCAGAGGCCAGTAGTGACTGGCATCTTTCAGAGCAACGAAAATCAGATCGATGTCTGAACTGTAATTGAGTTCCTCACCCCCGAGTTTTCCAAATGCCAGAACAACAAAATCTTCCGACGAGATTTGATCCTTCTCTGAGGCAATATCCAGGCACATTTGAACAAGTGCATCGGCGAGCAGTGAAAGTTGCAAGGTGATACTTTTAAAATCCATCAAGCCGAACGAGTCGCAAGCACCGATTCGCAACAGTTCCCAATGCTGATAGTGACGCAGTCGAGACAGTTTCTCTTCATAACTTTCCGCTGTTTTAAGATAATTCAAGGCTTCCCCATAAAACTCGCTGCGACTTTTGAAGTCAGCCAGCCGTTTATGATTCGTCAAGTCCTCAAGGTAGCCAGGATTTCGCAGCAGGATTTCTGTCAGAAACTGACTGCCGACAAACAATCGAACCAGTATTTCCACGGCTCGGGGATTTGCAGCCAGAAATTTAAACAATTCAGTGCGATCGCCATAACGCTGCAAATAGCGTTCAAAATTCAGCAGAGATTGATCGGAATTTGCGGACTCTGAAAGTGAAAACAGAAAATTCCGGAAGCAGGGTTTGAGAATAACTCGCTGCTCATCGTTTTCACAAATATGAGAGAGTCGTTGAATCGCAATGGGAATGTCATCAAATCCGAGTGATCGTAAGATCTCCTCCCGTTGAGACATTTCGTCTGAGACGGGCAAGAGTAACCGTTCATGCCCGTTATCCAATTCATCCATCACGCCACTTATCCCTGCCTGCGATTCTTCTGCAATATATCTTCAACAGTAGGTTGGGTTAGCTAAGCGTAACCCAACATAATCCATCAGGTCTCGAATAGAATCGAATCAAAAAGTGTTGGGCTACGCGTTCCGCGATCCCAACCTGCACTCACTGTCGAATTGATTTCGCTTGTCATTATTACAGCCTAATGTACGAATTGCACTTCATTGGCTCATTCGACCACTCATATCTCAACTTTAGTCAAAGATCCGGAGTTTCATGAACTCTTGAAACTCTCTCCAAGTCTTTACTGGGTAACGACTTTCACCTCTCTCGATAAACTTTACCTGCTTTGACTCTGTTACCACAGATCGCTAATCCCATCTTTAAAAGTTCTTTCCACCATCAAAGGCCTCTGCGATGGCCTGAATTTCCTCCGAATGGTCAACCAGATGCTAGATTTGAGTATCAGTAAATTTCTGAGCCTTTGAAAACTTTATAAGTGTTCCCGGCGTTATGAGGAAACAAAACTGGTACAGATTAAATCGATTGTAACGCGAATGAGAGGTCAGTCCCGAGAGTCGGGCAATGTCGAGACGCAACAGGATTCCAATTCGACACAACCCAGAATCATGTTCTAGGTTTTGTAGAGTGGAAACGACCAGGGAAGGGAACACGGCGAATCGCCGTCTTTCGGGTCAACCTGTATTGCGTGCAGGCGGACTCGGCCAAATTGCAGGAGAGATTCAGAAACGAACTCTCAGGAACAACTCCCTATGAGTTGTTCTGGAAAAGTTGACAAGTCGTTGAAAGAACAGATCACTATGGGATTTCTCAAACGAATCATCCGGACAAATCATCGAGACGGAAGTATCGAGCCGCAGCGCAGCAGCTTTGATCATCTGTCCGAAGAGCAATTGGAGCATCATCTGAGTATCTCCCGTTACGGGAGTTTCAAACTCACCGATGCGATCCGTCCTTCGTATAATCTCGATGTTGTTCCCAGTGCCGGTTACCGTCGTGACAGTTATCAGGACAAAGATACCGGTGTTGAGATTCCCGTTATTCTGGCGGCTCAATCCTCAGAACGACTGATCGATCTATTTATCGACCTGCTCGATCCCCTCGGGGATGAAGTGGATCTGATTCTTGAAACCAGCCACGAACAAGCCGCTGGTGTCCATCGCGATTTGTATCGCGAATCGATTGATCTGCCCGTATTGAAAAGCACACTCTTCGACCACGAAGACATGCTGCTCAACGATGGCTGTACCGGCATTGCCGTCGTGAATCCAAAGATTCCTCTGGAGGTTCAATTCGACGAGCACAAACTGATTTTACTTTACGGACAGGATCTTTTCCCGTTCGAAGCGATTTTACGACGCCACGGACTCGATTGCCGTAAGGAACTCAGATTCATTACCGAAGCAGAGCACGTCCATTCTTCAACATCAGAATACACCGAAGAATTCGAACAACTCTGTTATCGACTAGGCATCGAAAACTAGTGCTCTGTTATCAACTTAAAGTAGGTTGGGTTAGCGAAGCGTAGCCCAACAAAAAGTATGACCTGATCGTCCGGCTCTGCCTGGCGTTTATTTTCAGACTGTATCGACAACGCAACCTGCTCCGGAGGATCAGGGTCAGTACACGTCTTACGTTTTCCACTCCCGATGCGCATAGAGGCATTGCATCATGTTCGCACGCTATAAAAACAGACGGCGTATGCTGGCCAGTAACGATTCCATTAATCCGGAACCCGTTGAAACTGAAGCCAGTTCTACCGCTGTTGACTCTACTGATCCTGAGACTACGCCAACGTACGCGCTGGCTCAAAAGGAGTGGAAAGTCAACACACCTGCTGTCGTTAAGCCTGCTGCTGTGAGTGAGAAAAAAACGATTTCCGCACATTCTCACCCAGGCAAAAAAGCTATGTTCTCAGTCATAAGACACTTTCTCGCGGTCCTGATTCTCTGTGGAATCGGCTATGCATACCAGAAACAGCAGATGACCTCGATCGGATCAAACTCACAAACCAGTGAGCCTTTTGATCCCTTCTCTGAATGGAACACCTTCGAAGAGGCTCCCGGCTATAATGCTTCGAACTCAGAAGCTCCCGGTTTTACAGAAAGTCCACTCCCCGATCCAATTCCGGTTCCGAGCGACTTCAAAAAGCAATTGCCCACAGATCTCGTCAGTCTGGGGGAATCGATGAAGGAGACTCCAAAAACGACACCTGCTGACAACAAATCCACACCAGCAACTCAGTCAAATTCTCGATCTCGCCGTGCTAACTCATCATTGTGGGATGAACCAACTGTAAATGTTACTGAGAAAGCGGAAACGTCAGCAAAGCCTGAAAAGAGCGGGAATTTCAATAACTCCTTCAATACCAATAATGCAGGGAACACAAATAAGCAAAAAGTCTCGCCTTTTGGAGTGCCTCTGCCATCGGATTTAGAAGATTTGGTTGACTCGACGAAATCAAAATTTCAAGAAGTTCAAAAGAAAGTTGAAACCCTTTCACAACCTGTTCAGGAGGCTCCCAAGACAGTTGCGAGTAACGAATCCTGGCGACAGTTCACGATTGGTAACGGAAACCAACGAACGGTGTGTGTCATGGATGATTCCATCAGCAACGATCCAGCCGTTCTGTCAGCCTTATTTTCAAGCCTGCGAAGCGAATGGCTCGATGGAGCCCATTCCCATCAGAAACTTGAAGTTCTAATTGCCAACCCCAATGCATCACTATCTGAAGCCGAATTATCTCGTCGACTGGCAGAGTTATCACCTTCGCGACTCGTTCGGGTTTCCCGGGGCATGCTCGATCGTGGCAAACTGATTTTTTCTTCTGATCAGGAATCCATCGATGCTCTGATGTCAGTTCCCGGTTCTTATCGAGTCACCTCAGAACTTGAAATCAATGGAGTCGAGCCCGCTAGTAAATATTCCACTGTGAATATCCAGTTGCCCAACTCCCTCAAAGATCAGGAAGCAGCGACCGCTCGACTCATTTACATTGCCTTGCTGGAAGGCTGGAACACCGAGACATATTCACCCAGTCTGAGTTCGTTGAATCAGCCTGAGGATAAACTATTCAATCCTTTTTCAGTGGTCAAGCAGGAGAAGATCATCCCCCCATCGATTGTAGAATCACTTCCCGGTCCCTCATCAGCAACAGAAGTCAAAAATCCGTTTGACAGGGAAATCAAAATTCCCGACTACAAAACCACCGACGAATTGATTGCGGGACTGTTTTCGACAACTTCAAATGAACTAGCAAAACCTGCAGATGTTGCCGATGTTCTCGAAGAGAGAATTACAGAATCAGCCGATCAATTCCGTCAGCGTATCACACCCTCTCCCGTGGAGATTTTACCTTCTCCACCGATCTATCAAACAAAAGTTGATGAACGGGTGAATTCAGCTTTGAATTCATTTTATCGACTGCCACCTCCACCGCAGTAACAGAGATTGATCGAAGCTCGTTTCAACTTGAAAAAGACTCCATCAAATGGAAAAGACTCCGAACTGAAATCAGTCCGGAGTTTTTTTTGAATATTCAGCATCATTTACGAAGAGGCTGCTTTGAGTCGGTTACCAGCTCTTTTTAGGACCTTCAGCAGTCGGTGCATCGCAACTGATATCACACTGGTTATTATCACACTCATCGGTTCTGTCTTCGAAGACGGATCCGCGGGCATAGGCTTTATATCCATATCCCTGAGATTTCTTCGAAGAAAACCCAGAGTAGAAATAACTCTGATTCAGCGTTCCGATTGCATCACCAACATCATTCAATTCGCTGACAATCGCGTGTTGAACTTCGCTCAATCCGACAATCAAGCCGATAACCAGGATCGTTGCGATCAGCACCAGTTCAGCCGAGACGATAAAACCGGCTTCGTCATTCATCAATTCTGTAAACATCATTTGTCCCTTTCTGCGGGAGTTTATTTTTTTCTAAACTTACTTTTCTTTCTCATCAATTGTTATGCCAGGCAAAATCATCGCGATAGTCGCAATGACAACTCTCAACAGGCTTCCCTGACGACCGCATCTGCGATTCACTGTTGATAATGAATCTATTCCAAGATCAGGGAGGACTGCTTTCAAGACTGCAAACACAAAACCAGAAAATTCGAGAAGAAAGTCCACAGTCAACTTGCCATCATAACGGCTACGCAGACCATCCCAGTCTGTTGTCATTTCGCAACGGCTTTGATGCCAGCGGGCAGCAATTTAAGAGGCATTGTGCAGAAAAGTGCAATCTACAAGCACGAAACGCAAACGAGTGTGTGAAGAATCGTAGGATACTCACAGCGTACCCTACTTCGCTAACCCTCTGGGGGCTTCGTTGCGCTGCGACCACTACCACCCGGAGTTGAACTGTATCGAAGCGTCTTACCGCTGCTGCAGCAGGCGGGCGGCTTCCACTGCAAAATAAGTCAGAATTCCGGAAGCCCCGGCTCGTTTAAAAGCCACCAGACTTTCGAGCATCGTTTTTTCCCGATCCAGCCAGCCCCGTTCGATCGCTCCCATTATCATCGCGTACTCCCCACTCACCTGATAGGCAAACGTGGGAACCTGGAACTGATCATGAATACGACGGATAATATCCAGATAAGGCATCCCCGGTTTAACCATCACGAAGTCTGCTCCTTCTTCAAGATCGAACGCGACTTCACGAAGTGCCTCATCGCTATTGGCGGGATCCATCTGATAGGTTCGTTTATCTCCCGATCCTAAACTTCCAGCCGAACCAACCGCATCACGGAAAGGACCATAAAATGCAGAGGCATATTTCGCCGCGTAGGACATGATCAGCACATTCTCAAAGCCAGCCGAATCCAGTGCTTGTCGAATTGCACCAATGCGACCATCCATCATGTCAGACGGGGCAATAATATCGCACCCGGCTTCGGCTTGAGTCACCGCCTGTCGACAGAGTGCACTTACCGATTCATCATTGACAACATATCCATCGCGGACGAGGCCATCCTGTCCATGAGTTGTGTAGGGATCGAGAGCGACATCGGCAATGATGCCAAAATTCAGATTCAACTTTTTCAGTGTTCGAATCGCGCTGCACATCAGATTATCGGAATTGAAAGCTTCCTCACCATCAAGCGTCTTTTTCTCGGGAGGGGTAGCCGGGAATAAAGCAACTGCGGGGATTCCCAACCCAACAGCTTCTTCGACAGCAGCCGAGAGTTCATCGAGCGAATAACGAAACACGCCAGGCATCGAATCAATTGGTTGTCGCTTATTGATCCCGGGGCAAACGAAAATCGGCCAGATCAAATCGTTCACACTCAACTTCTGTTCACAAACCAGGCGACGGGACCAGTCAAACTGCCGGGGGCGGCGCAAACGAGATTGGGGATATCTGCTCATATGATGTACTCATTTCCAATCGATATTCTTAAATCGATGATCTGAAAGTTTACAACAGACCACCGGAATTGAAATCAGTATTGAGATATTGCGTATTTTCCGTTAGGATAGCCTATCGTCATTTGATGAAAAATGAAGAGTAAGCAGCGTAACATTGAAGAGGTTTATTATGTCGTCGTCTCGTGCAGAAGCCGTTGCAGAAGTTCTCTGGGAACTGAAACGTGCAGATAAATTAGGAACGTTTACAGAGATCGCACAGCGGGCCGGCTTCAGTCCTGGAGCGAATGGGCGAACCATTCAAACATGCCTGAAGCACGTGCGTCGCGATTGGCCACACTTGCAGTGGTTCCGCGCTATTAATGATGATCTGCAAGTCGAAAAAGGCAGCGAACAGCAGGAACTCCTGGCCGATTCCGGGTATGAACTCGAAGATACGGACAAGGATAAAGAAGTGGTCGTCCTGACTAACCCAGACGAAACCCTGCTCAAATGGTCCATGGCCGAATCCAACTGATTCGCCTGACTGTTCAAGAGTCATAAAATCCACACCGACTATTATTCGGTGTGGATTTTTTTATCAACAGTAGGTCAGGCTGTGCTTGACGACAAACGAGGTGACACACACATTTCGTCTGGCAATGCCTGAACTACAGCTAGTTCTTTGTATCACCCGCACCTCGCAAATTTCTTATCACCCCTGTTTTCAAATCGATATGATACAGATTCCGAGTCGGAAATAATTTGACCAGCTCTTGTACCGGGTATTTGTTGGGCATCCAATGAGCTCGCAAGACGGGATCGTCGAGTGTTGGGGAGTTGAGGATGAAATTGATGTGCAGATTTTCAGGATCGGTCTCCATGAAGACCACGGCGGGCTCTTTGATGGTCTGTTTTAGAATCTGATTGAATTCCTGATGCTGGCTGCGAGCAAACTTGACTTCGCTGAAACCAGTGGCCGCGGTTGATTGCCAGAAGGGTTCGATGGTGGTGCAGGCAATCAACAAACCGATTCCCGCTAAACCCGCCCACCAGATTCCCAGCCAGTGATGATTCAGTATTCTTTCATTGTATGCCACCAGTTGCAGACTTCGAGCAAACATCAATGCGACCAGAGGAGCCGACTCGAACACGTAATGCCAGTGCATGATTCCATCGTACCAGTACGGAATATGCACCACGTGCAAACTCAAAGCCGCTGCTCCGATCAGCCACCACAGGCTTTCATCTCGATGACCAATACTGCAAAAGAACAGCACCGTTGCCAGACCAGGTAGAATACCAATTGTCATCTGACCAGTCATGAGTAACCGCGAAATCACATTCGTCCATGCTAGTGAGGGCGTTAGATTCTCCGCCCAGTTGTCATAGTGTTCGATGACCGGCAGTTCATTACCCAGAGCCGTCTGCTCGGCAATCCAACTGTCTCCACGGTCCCCATTATAAAAACCGTAGACGTGCCTGGGAGTATGGAGTTTTGTGTATTCCTGATACGGCGTGGCCAAGGCGTGACCCGTAGTCGCCAGGTTGTAAGGGAGTAAGAGCAGCAAAGCGATGAGAATTGGCCCGCCCATTGCAGCGACATTGACCGAAAGCTGTTTCAGAGATTCGAACTCTCGCCACTGCCGAATCAGAAAATGAATTGCATAAGGAAGAGCGATTCCGAAAGCTGTCATTGGGCGACACCACATGGCAAATCCTAATCCGATGCCAGCCAGGATTGCATAGCGGCTCATTTTCCCAATCGCATAGCGATGATAGGACCAGATAAAGAGACCCAATCCCAACAGGCAGGGATGATGTGATAACAACAGATTGCTGAAAACGACGACTCCCGGCAGCACCGCACACAACAGACCTGTTAACAACCCGACTCCATTCCCGCCCAGATCTCGGGCAATGCCAAACATCAGCATACAGACGATCGCCTGGGCAATCGCATATCCTGTATAGACAATTCCCAAGGCTACAAACGGCGTCATCCAGAGACCGGTACCGGGAAAATACCGGCTGACAAAATGTCCGGGACTGTCGTTAAGAATGTGCATCTGGTCAAATAATTCCGGAGCCGATTCGAATCGCGGATTCGATAATCGCCCCTGCAGATAAGTCTCGGCCTGAAACAGATAGCTGTACTCATCGTGAAACGCAGGAGGTAATTCACCGAATTGCAACTCCAGCCAGAGCGAAACCAGAAGACCAAATAAGCCGACACAGCACAACATGATCCAGCCCGAGATGCGATCTACGGGCTCGGTATTACGCAGTCGATAGCGTCCCCGCTGTAACCAGGATTCGACTTGAATGGTGACTGAACCGTCGGGATCGATCAGATGCAGTCTGCATAACCAGAAGAATGGCAGAGCCAGCAGCCAGAAGAGATAGAGGGAGGTATCGGCATTAAAGTTGGCCATCCAGCTAACCAGAGGTCGTGCGTCACTGTATGCTTCGGAATAGTGACGCCATTCAACAGGCAACACGAAAATCAGAAGACCAACGATGACAAATAACAAAGTTCCGTAAAACCGCCGAATCGATCGTCTACTGCTGGCGTGCTTACCATCAGAGTTCGGAGTTTCGGAGACAACATCCATTGGTTATTCGCAGTTTGCAATTAGAATCAGATTGAGAATTCATTCTTTATAAAGAGATTGAGGAGTGGAGGAAAGGTTGCGGGGACTGATGACTATTGTGTCTGGAGTCAATGTGAATCAGCAATTAATCACCATTCTCGGATTCAGGCTTCCTGACTCGTTTCCCGGAAACCGAATAGAGTAGGAGAGTGAATAGAATTTCACTGAGGAAGGAAATCACTCGGAGCAGGACGGCAGCAACCACCGCGAACGAGGCATCGATTTGCGGTGAGAGTTGCAGGACTCCAATCAGAATTGCTTCGCGAACTCCCAATCCTCCTGGGGCAAACAGTACAAGAAAGCCGAGTGAAGTGGCGCCTGCGACCGCACATGTCCACAAGAGTGGACTGTTTGTCAGGTCTGGCGTAATTCCCACGCTCAACAGTACAAGTCCCAGACTACACCCATTCAAAAACCACCCTCCGGCTATGACGAGCATCCACAAGCCAACTGTTCGATAAGGGAGATGTAATTCCGCAGTGGACGAAGGATCGATTTTTCGAGAGAGTTTTTTCGTTGCCATCGCCAACAGTCGCGTAAAGATGGGAATGGTTGTGATTGCAAATATCAAAATCAGCCCGGCTGCGGTCCAGCGTTGCCAGGATTGAGCCTCCAAAACGGAAGTCAGGACAGGAAGTGCAGTCGCAATTCCCTGAGTGTCTGCCTGACCGATTAACAATGGGAGCAGTACGACGGTAACGATAACTCCCGTTGCCATCGTAATGAGAGTTTCCACCGTCGCCATTAGTCCCGACAGGCTCAAAGGCACCTCAAATTCTCGAACAAGAGCCGCCCGAATGACTAGAGAAAGCGCTTTGCCGGGAATGTATTTTCCGACATGTCCGCAGAAATGGGCTCTGACAAGTGGATAAAACCTCAACTTTGAGCCAGCTGAGCGGAGCAATTCTCCCCAGACCCAGGCAGCGGGAATCCAGGAAATGAAATAGACCAGCATCGCTGCTGCGAGACAGCCGGGGGACCAGTGCACATTTCGTAAGTCGAGCGTTTTCCACTGATCAACACCGTAGCGAATCACAAAGTAGAGGACCGCGACGAACAATCCCCATTTTGCGATTAACAAACCGATGGATTTCAGGCTGCGTTTTGTGGGCCGGGGAATCGCATCAGAAGAAGTAATTGTCATCGTCCTTCAGATCGTCTTCAGTAATGATTTCCAGACCACGATCCTTGAGGATTCTCGTGGCCTGATCAATATCATCGACGGAAATCGCGATGGCTCCACGACCACCCCGACGGAACAGTAAGGGGTAGGTGTAGCGGATATTTAACTCAGCCTGCATCAATGCCAGGCAAACGCGAACGAGCGGTTGAGGATCGTCCGGCAGGCAGACGCCGACAACATCGTTTTCGAACCAGTTAAAATTTGAAAGCGAAAAAATTTCGCGAGCACGATCGGCATCATCGACCATCAAGCGGACGGTCGAAAAGTCAGCCGAGTCTACTACGCTCATCGCGATGACGCGCAATTCGTTTCGCTCAATCAATCGAAATAATTCGTGCAGTCTTCCAACCTGATTTTCCATGAAGACACAAAACTGACGCAAACAAGGCCAGCCTTTACCGCGAGCCGTCATCGGCGCGACCGGAACATCTTCTCCATAATTCATGTTGGACTCGCTTTATTTGCAGAGGAAACGCAGAGCTGCAGGTCAGGTAGGTCCTGACGGAATGAGATTTCGAAGTTTGAATATGACTGTTAACTATAAAGTACGCACACCTGAAAAATATTAAACAATCAAATCAACTTGGGGTGGCGGGGACGCTCCACGTTAGCGGAAGCCCCCGGAAGTACGACGATTCGGGGGCTTCTCTTCGAGAGCGCCCCCGCCACCCATGTTTTTAACTCTCGTAATTAAATTTGATTTGAGTTTTGAAATGCATATTAAGAACCGGAACCACCGCCCTGCAAAATCAATCATTTCAACTTGGATACTGCCGAAGTATCGAGAATGTAAGACTTTGCTCACTTCTGGTCAACAAGGAGTTTTTCAGCTGAGCTCCAGTTCCTGTTCTTCGATGTGCTCAGCCCCATCCTGTAAACGGGAGAGTGAGAAACCAGATCTCCCAAGGAACCAGAAGCCGACTGCAGTCACGAGAACGTACTGAATGAGATGGTAGTAAATCGAAGCGGCAAAAGCCGTTGAAGCAGGGACTCCGAAGATTTTCAGGGTTTCGACGAAAGCAACCTGAATCGCTCCAAAAAAGCCGGGGGAGGAGGGAATTGTGACTGCAAAAACCAGCACACCGAGCAAAATCAATGTCGCGGAAAATGGCACCTGAATCCCAAAACTCCAGAGCGAAACGGCAATCATGGCACAGTTAATGCTCCACTGCAGCACAGAGTTGGTTAATAACATGGCGAGTAATTTACCATCACGCAGCACACTGGCTCCTTCTGCAGCTGCTCGAATCAACTGTTCCAGATGCCCTTTCCAGGTACTATTCACGGGAAGTCGATGAATCATCCAGCAGGCCAGAGAAACAGCTGGCTGAATAAAGATGACTGCCAATGCCAGAACCACAACCATCGCCAGTGCGACAAGTCCGATATAGAAAAATCCTGTGGAGATTGAAGTCGGCAAATTTTGAACCGCCAGCATGCCGATGCCAACCAGTAATAGTACGGCTATCACGTCCAGCACTCGCTCAATAGCGACACTGGACAAAACAGCCCCGGCAGCGATTTTCTCCTGTCGAGAGAGCAGAAAGACTCGAAAAATCTCTCCCAGATGAGCAGGCAGGATATTATTTCCCATAAATCCGACCATCAATGGCCCCACGACATTACTGGGTGCAAGAGATTTCACTGGCTTTAACAGCCAGGCCCAGCGAATAGATTTGAGCGCGAAAAACAGGCTTAAAAACAAAATATAGACAGGCACACTCTCGTATCTGGCTTTCGAGAACTGCTGGCCAACTTCGGTCCAGTTCACATCCCGAACTGCCCACCACAGACAAAGAGCCGTGACGAAGATGCCAATTGATAGCTGTAACCACTTATTTTTATGAATGAGAAACTCCCTTGATTGATTTGAGTATTAGCAATTGGAGTTAGTTTAGCATGGAAACGCGAATTGAAGCCAGATGATGTCGTGTATGCGAGAGTGTTCATAAATCCCTGAAGGAAAAGACTTTACTATCGTCTAAATTATGGGAGAGTAAATTTTCTGCTCAAATTCCTCTCAATTTCGATGAATTCCAAACATCCATGCCATTGAGGTTTGACATCCAATCTCGGATATGTACACTGATCTCACTGAGACTGAGTCTCAATACCATCTTTGTCTTCCAGCCTGTGAGATCTTTATGTGCCAACCATCGAATCCCAATAAACCTGCTCTGGGACGTAAATTGACCGTTAAGCGTAACGCATTCACACTTATCGAATTGTTAGTTGTTATCGCGATCATCGCCATCTTAGTGGCTTTGCTGCTTCCCGCTGTCCAGCAGGCACGTGAGGCGGCTCGACGTAGTTCATGCAAAAATAATCTCAAGCAGATCGGATTGGCACTGCACAATTACCTGGATACCTATACCGTTTTTCCACCAGCGTTCTGCATGGATCAGGCAGGAACTCCCGGAGGACAGTGGTCGATTCATGCTCGAATTATGCCATTCGTCGAGCAGGCCGCGCTTTACGACATTGCGGATTTTGAGAATTCTTATACCGAAGGGGCACCGCCTGCCAATGTGCGGGTCGCAATTTATGTGTGTCCCTCAGACATTGGCGATAAACCCCGGGGAACGGATCATTATCCGACTTCTTATGGTTACAATGCAGGCCCCTGGTTTGTCTGGAACAACAGCAATTTGAGCAAAGGCAATGGAGCATTTGCCCCAAACAGCAGTTGGGCTGACCGGGATTTCACAGATGGATTGACTAATACAATTTCCTTCGCAGAAGTCAAAGCCTTTTCTCCTTATGTGCGATCTTCGGCCAGTGGAAGTTCACCAATCACCTCGACCGGCGAACCAATGCCCTCGATCCCGAATTTGACCGCATGGGACGGAGAAGACCTCAAAACTGGCGGTGGATTTGGTGCAGACGGAAGCAGTGGACACACCGAATGGGTTGATGGACGAGTTCATCAAACCGGTTTCACTTCAACATTTACACCAAATACAGAAGTGCAGGTTTCAGGGGGAGGAACGATTGCTCCCGATGGCGATTTCACAAATTGCCGAGAAGCGAAAGCCTGCACCGATCCCACTTATGCTGTTATCACTTCACGTTCCTACCATAAAGGAACGGTCAATGCCCAATTGATGGATGGCTCCGTCCGCGGCATTAGCGAGAATATCGACCTGGGCACTTGGCATAACCTGAGCCTTCGTAATGACGGTAAAGTCATTGGCGAATTTTAATGAATGGATACAGGGCTAAACGGTAAACGTGTCCCTGGTGATTCTGAGCACCAATCGAGCCGCATTCTTAATTGAATGGCGGCTTTTTATTTTGATAGCGATCAAATGCACTCGGCGCATGAAAAACGACCGCGTGTCAGAGACACGGGTCGTTCGTGCGCACGTCCGGTAATTCCTGTACGACGCGGGTTGCAATGCCGCGCTTGTCGGGTCGCACGCGACTAAGGATTCGTTCGCAACACGAATGCACTCAATCCGACACCGACAAAACAAAGAGAGACCAGCCGCCCGGCAGCCAAGTGGCTTATCGGCAACATCGTTTGCGATGTGTTGCCGTTTGGCATCATTGCTGATAACCCAATTGAAGCTTGAAAACAGGAATTGAGCAATTCGCTTTCAATCGAAAGTCACGAGATCAAGCATTTCGAATCGAATCGGGCGTTACAACCGTCTCAATCGTTTGAGTCGATGTCTCAGTCGGTGTGTTATTGCCGGAGAATATCCAGTATGCAACACCAAAAGTAATTACAATCGTCAGTAGAACTAATGCGATGATAATCAACACCCAGGGAAGTTCATTCTTGACAGCCTTAGCTTCAGCCAGCTGTCGCTTGGCCGTATGAGCGACATTGCGACCGGCAACCGAACCTTGAGTTGGCACTGGGCGTCGGCGTCTCTGACCACCTTCGGGAACTGGTCGTCGTTGCGGTCGAGCAGAAGTATTGGCTTGACTAAGTGTGGAATCTTCCAGCGAGCGTTCTTTGGGGCGAATATTGTTTCGGCGTCGAACTTCATCACTCACACTTGGCTTTTTCTCGGCGGGTTGATCTGCGTTTATCAGGCCGCGGGCATGTTCGGTCCCATATAACATGCTGATCAGATGGATATTTTTCTGTTTCCAGTCATCACTGCCGTTTTGACCGAGCCAGCGTGTGAGATCATCAGCCAGTTCACGTGCAGTCTGATAGCGATCTTCACGTTTCTTGGCCATCATTTTTTCGACAATAACCAATAGGCTGTCTGGAATATCCGGACGATCAACTTTAATCGAAGGGGGCTGACGTGTCTGATGAGCCAGCAGGCGTTGCACAAGAGTTCCATCAGTGAACGGAGGATGACCAGTCAATGCGAAATAGAACGTACAGCCGAGACTGTAGATGTCACCCCTCTGATCGACATTGTGGCTGTCGACGGCTTGCTCAGGAGCCAGGTAGTCAGCTGTACCAAGCACTTTTTCATCATGCTTAATCGTCAGCGATTCTTCCCCGTCTTCTTTGAAAAATCGAGCCAGCCCGAGATCGAGTAGCTTAACGGTTCCATTTTGACTGACCAGCAGGTTGCCGGGCTTGATGTCTCGATGCACCAGGCCAGCGTTATGAGCATGGAATAGCCCTTCGGCAGCCTGACGAATGATATCAGCAATTTCGACAAATGGCATTGGTCCTTTGCTGTTGACGAGCTTTTCGATGCTCTGACCTTCAACATACTCCATGACCAGAAAGTGGATTTCAGCGCCCCCTTCGTTTTGCTGATCCACATCGTAAGCCCGGACAATGTTCGGATGATCCAGAGTCGCCACCGCCCGGGCTTCCCGCTGAAATCGTCCCAGATAAGAGGTATCTTTTACGCGGTTCGCAGGAAGTACTTTAATGGCGCATTTTCGCTGCATGGCAATATGTTCAGCCATGTAGACGGCGCTCATTTCGCCGCGACCGAGTAGATTCATCAGCTTGTAACGACCAAGAACGAACCCTTTATGCCGGCCTTGCAACAGCTTTTCAGCTTGCCATTCGGTGATCAGTCCTCGTTTGAGGAATTCTCTGGAAATGTCATCCGCATCATCCAGTTTTCGACCATGACGTTTGAGCTCGGCCAGTGTATTGTCCAACAGTTTCTGTTCGACTAATCCACTGGCGCGAACACCAGCCAGGTATGAGTCAGCGGTCAACTTCAGCGCCATGCTTTTTCCATCCCCGAGTTCGAATCGACTCGCTGTGAATCCTTCCAGTTATTTATATCCCGTATCACGAGGCTGGTCCCTGGCCTCATCGTCCAAAAATAATGTCATTGGTGTAAACTGTGTGCAGTCGCTCTGGACTTCTCTTTCAATCACTGTGTCACATACTCTGTGGCACATATTGCGCCAATTGATTGCAATTATTCTCGTGAACTGCTTTCATGCAATTATATGCTTGTATATCAGGAGTTTATTCCATTATTCCCCAAACGAACACGAAGAATGAAGTTTTGTTATTGCATCAAAATCAATACTTGTGAGGCATGAACGCAACACATGTTTTTCAGCGGTGCAACATTAATACTTTCATTTTCAATCATGACTGTGTCGACAACGGGATGCGATCTTTTTTTTCAAAAACTCTCCGATTTCAAACTTCTGACAATAACTTGACCTACGCTAAGATTGAGAATCGGCACAATTGATACAACCTGCATCTGTTGATTATCGTAATTCTCAGGTACAGAAGCAACTCGGAGCAATACATTGACATTGCTGCCCCAATAGCTGCAAATACAAATTGAATCTCTCGACACAATACTTGCGACCGGTTCGGTCCTACGAGGAACTCTGGAGTGAAATTGATGCAGAAAGTCGCTATCGAAACAGATACCGTCACCATCCACTATCGAGCCAGCACTCGTGATGGAGGAGTCATTGAAGACACTTCAGGGCGGAAACCGCTGGTCATGAATCTGGCTGATGAACACTTTCTCCCCTTATTTCGCAAACAAATTATTGGGATGCAGCCGGGCGAGGAGAAAACCATCAAACTCGATCCACAGGAGAGTTTTGGATTGAGAGACCATTTACGCCAAATGACGGTTCCTCGAGGTTGTCTTCCGTCCGGCATTCAAAAAGGCGATCAATTATCGACAACGATTCAAGGGTACGAAGTGAATGCCTGGGTTGTTCAACTCAGCGAAGAGGAAGCAACACTCGATACCAATCACCCCCTCGCTGGAGAACCACTTGAGCTGAGTGTGCAAATGATTTCGATTGAAGCCTGAAACGAGGAGTAAAGGTTGAATTGAACCTGCAGTTCAATTTCAAAAGCGGTTTAAGAATAGAGTTTGTTAATTTCTGCAAGCTTTTAGAACCTGCTCTGGACGAAATGGATTTTGGGTGTCATCTTAAAAGAATTGTTGCTGAGTGAAACGTTAAGATAACCCTGTTTTACTCGACAGACTTCCCAACATATTTGAATTTCATTGTCCTCAATTGCGCTCGGGCAAAGGTGGAAATGATGGTCGATAAGATAGATACCCCTTCGGATTCCAATCTGTTATTTAAGGAATTTGAAACCGCACAACCTCTGTTCAAATAACAGCAGCCACGCCGACGGTTCATGATGATGTTTGGCTTGCTGACCCTCGTCGGAGTTTCCGGATACTTTCTGATCACAAATGACCAGAAAAATCATCCGGGCGGTGGTCCGGTGGAAATGATTACGGAACTGTGGACCGGAATGGAAACAATTGAAATTAAAAAGAAATCGTTTACGGATCGAATCCCACACCATTTAAGATTAAGCAATCAACTGGCTGCGGAACGAGCCGGCATGACGCTTGAGGAATGGCTGAATTCAAGCCAGACGATTAAACGCAAGCTTTGAGGATTTGCTATTGATATGCAGATCGACGTACTGACTGGAGCCTCTCGATTTCAGGTTGTTATAATCCTGAAGTCGATTTTCTTTTCCTCCAATCCTGGAAAGAAGCTCCATGCTCAAGCTTAATCAGTATTCCCTTGTTCTAATCCTTGTCTGTTTCTCTGTCGTACTCTCTCTGCTTTCGGAGATGGCGTCTGCTCAGCCTGCATCACCGAACATTATTGTGATTTTAGCGGATGATATGGGATTTTCTGATCTGGGTTGCTACGGTAGCGAAATTGAGACGCCCAATATCGATGCCCTGGCTGCTAACGGATTGAAGTTTACCCAGTTCTATAATACCGCTCGCTGCTGGCCGACCCGTGCGGCTTTAATGACCGGATTCTATCCGCATCAGGTCAACATGGCGATGAATTTTGGTCCGAAAGCTCCTGCTGGATATACAGGACTGATTCCCCCAACCGCCCGGATGATTCCCGAACTCCTCAAAACCGTTGGGTATAGCACTTATCATGTCGGCAAGTGGCACCTCAACAGCCGTGGACCATTGCATAATGAAACCTGGCCTCTGGCACGTGGATATGATCATTCTTACTTCATGCTTCAACAGGATAATTTTCACAATCCCAAATTACTTTTCGATGATAAACAGCGTATCGCACGACCGGGGGATCAGGATCCTGATTATTATGTTACGACGGCATTTACCAATCAGGCGATTCGACGGCTCAAAGAACATCAGCAACACGATTCCGACAAACCGTTCTTTTTGTATCTGGCTCATACTGCTCCTCACTTCCCCCTGCACGCCAAAGCAGAAGATGTCGCCAAATATCTTGGCAAATATCGCATGGGCTGGGATGAACTTCGCATTCGGCGCCATCAGAAGCAGCTCGATTCCGGCTTACTCAATTGCAAATTGTCGGAACGCGATCCCGCTTCGGTTCCCTGGGAAACTCTTACGGAAGAAGAGCAAATTAAATGGGATGCCCGCATGGCTACTTATGCAGCCATGATCGATCGCATCGATATCGGTGTTGGTCGAATTGTGGAACAACTCAAAGCAATGAACGCCTTCGAAAATACCCTGATCTTTGTTTTATCCGATAACGGCTCCAGTGCCGAGTACATCGTTCGTGGAGACGGCCACCAACCGGGTGCTGCTCCCGGTTCAAGAGAATCGTATCGCTGTCTCGAAGTCGGTTGGTCGAATGCCGCCAACACTCCCTTCCGCGAACACAAAATGTGGACATACGAAGGCGGCATTGCCACCCCGTTGGTAGTGCACTGGCCAAATGGCATCAAATCCCCCGGCACTCAAAACGCCAGCATCGGCCATGTGATTGATCTGCTGCCCACCATTTGTGAAGTTACCGGAGCCGAGTATCCCCAGGAATATGAAGGCGAATCCACACAGACCTTGCCGGGAATCAGTCTGTCTGCTGCATTTGAAAATCAACAAATTCCCGATCGAGAATTTCTGTTCTGGGAGCATCAGGGGCACAAAGCGATCCGCAAAGGGGACTGGAAACTGGTTGCCCGACGCCAGGAACCGTGGTCACTCTACGATCTTAAAAAAGACCGCAGCGAATTGCACGATGTCGCTGCTGCTTATCCCCAAATCGTCTCTGAGCTGGCCAGTCAGTGGCAGAAAACGGCTCAGGAAACCAATGTCGTCGAATGGAACACATTTCCACAATCGCATAACAGGCACACGCCGGAATACCGGGAAAAGTAGCCACTATTTAATGCTGGCTTTATGCTGCTTCAACATCTCCTTGAGATTTTCCCGCGTTTCTGCGAATTCGGGATTGATGCTGAAATCGTAGTTTTCCGCAGGGTCATTTTTGAGATCGAACAGTCCCTCACCCAGATACTCGCCAGCTCCATTTTTGGTTCGCATTTCCATATATCGGAAATCCGAAGTACGGACAGCATCTCCACCCCCATGGCGCGTGAACACAGCCTCCTTGAAGTTGGCTTTCACATCATCCAACAGGACCTGCATACTTTTCCCCTGGAGATGCCCAGGCTTCTCAATGTTCGCCAGGTCACACAATGTCGGATAGATGTCAACAAACTCAACGAGTTTATCGCAAGATCTTCCCCCTTCAATGCCAGGTCCACTGATGTAGAGAGGCGTCCGCGTTGCGACTTCGAAATTCGTGTGTTTACACCAGAAGCCATGCTCGCCGAGTTGCCAGCCATGATCTCCCCAGAGCACGATGATGGTGTTGTCAGCAATTCCTGACTGATCGAGTTCATCGAGCAGGCGCCCCAGTTGAGCATCGATAAAACTGACACAGGCATGATAGCCACGAATCAAATTCCGAGCCGTATCTACAGAAACCGGACCATCGGAAGGAATATCACGATAGGCCCGCATTTCTCCCCATTTGTACTGAAACGCTTTCGATAAATCGTGTGGGTAGTGCATGTTATTGGGAAGTTTGACTTCCTCTTCGGGGTACAGATCCCAATATTTCTGGGGAGCGACAAACGGCAAATGCGGGCGATAAAAACCGCAGGCCAGAAAGAAGGGCTCCTCTGCTTTCGCCAGTCGTTTCAAATCCTGAATCGTTTTTTCGCAGGTGATTGCATCGGGATAGTTCTCATCGAGTTCGACAGCCGCTTCAAAAGCAGGGCCACGCTTTTTGCCGCCTGGTTCAGGTTGATTCTCAGCCATCACCCACCACAGACTCGATTTCTTTCCCCGCCAGGCCGGCTCGCTCCAAGCCGATTTGTCATCATCTTTATGATGATAGACCTTGCCATTACTGATCGTCGTATATCCCTGTTCTTTAAACAGCTTGGGAAGTGAGGTGACTCCGGGAGCATCTTTATCGACTCGTGTCAGATAAGAAGTGAACCGCTTGGGAGTTGGACGCAGTCCAGACATCAGACTGGCTCGCGAAGCTCCGCAGACGGCGATATTGCAATAAGCACGCTCAAACCTCACCCCCCTGTCTGCCAGCCGATCGAAGTTCGGGGTAATCATTTTCGAGACGCCGTAACCGTGAATCTCAGGCCGTAAGTCGTCTACTGCGATGAAGAGAACATTCGGACGTTCCTCGGCCTGCACTCGTTCTGAGACGAGATTGCACGTAATAAAACCGAATAACATCCAGTATAAAACACTAAGAAATCGTGGCATGAGCGCACCTGTTTGAGCGGAAAGAAAACAATTTGATTCATAGCTTGATACACAGCCATCGGTTCGAATCAAACAATGACAGCTTGTCGAACCTATGCACATTGTACCAACATACTGCGGAAACGATGTCAGTCAATATGAGCATTATCGGTCCTGACAGGAATTCTGCTTATGCCGAATAACCTGCTGGAATCGACACATTGATTGTAACGGTTAATGCATTCGTTTCAGACATGAGATATGAATTCATTCTTACGCGAAAAACGAATGTAGTTCCCGGGAGATTCTTCCTTGATTCACTGCTGATTTTCTGTCGAGACCATTGATAAGGTTTTAAATCTGACGGATTTGTAAATCAAAGCAATTGAATTAAGGGCAATATGCCTGAATGTTGATGGTCTGTTAACCTCAGGAATATCAAGATGAAAAATATTCGTACTATTCAGAGAAAAATGGCACGAGCCTGGCGATCTTTTTTAAGAGTCCTTATCGGGAAAAGTGAATTCGACTTTTAACGATGCAGGCGATATGCCAGTACTCCACTCTGGTTGAATCAGAATTCTCTGGAGCCGAGACACTGCCGATTCGCATATAGCGATCATCTCAACGATTCATGAATCTGGCTTGGAGAGCAACCAGCATATTCCAAAGTGTGGGATTCGAGTTCTGGGTCCACTGGGGATGAGAAATATAGCGAAACGGCTTTGTGTGGACTTGCGTGATTTGATACCCAATCGCTTCCACTTTCTTGGAAATCCCAATTTCTGACGCGATCGCCTCGCCATAATTATTTCCAATTGGAAATCCATCGATTTCCTCAAGAACCTTACGCTTTGCGTACAAAACCAGACTCTGCAAATGGCCTGCATTATTCAGGGGGTCGATTTGCCAGCTTTTTAAATGATGCTTGTAACAGGCCACACGATCCCTGATCGGTTTCCTTGCTATTTCGTGTTCATGCATTTCATAATATCTGATCTCTTCCTCGATTGATTCCCAGGGTTGGTCCCATTCCTGTGCCAGAGACTCGCCGATAAGTCCGACATCAGGGAGTTGTGAAATCTGATCAAATGCTTTCAACCATCCGGAACGTACAATCCGGCACTCATGTTGCATAAAGAGATAGGCTTCATCGTTTTGGTATCGCCATCCCTCTTCCCAGGCACCGATGTTATATCCTCTGTTCTCGCGTCGAATCACTTCGTAATCGAAAGATGTCGGTAATGAATTCAGGGAAGGGCGCACAACACCACTGGAATTGACCACGATAAGAAGCCGAAATGGTAAACCAGCTGGATATCTTTTCATGTCCGCTAACAAGCGATGCAGGTCTTTGATCTCATAGCGATCGTAATAAGAAATAATGACACTGACCATTGTTGACTCAATACAAATTCTCCCGCTTGTTGATAATGATGACGTCCGTCACATTACTCCGGATAGCGGGGACGCTCTCAAAGAGAAAAATTCCAGTTCATCACCTTTACAACATGAAACTGAAATCCAGATCGACGATTCCGACCAGTGCAGATTGTCTCTCCACATGTGCCCCTGCTGGTTTCGAGAATTGATTATAGTAGCCAGCGACGATTAACTTGCCGCACTTATAAACTGGGCACCAGCATACACAGTAGCCGCACACTGAATCGCTTCGAGCATTTCCTCCGAAGAAAGTCCGAGGTTCTCGGCTTTTGCGACATGCCCACTCACGCAAGGCTTGCAGGCATTCAAATCGCTGATCACAAGGTTGATCAGTTCAACCATCTTGTCGTCCAGACTGGTTCCGTGAAACGTGTGCGCACGAAGTCCCACCGCTAAACCTTCAAATTTATCGGTGCCGGAAAGTTCACGAAATTTAAAAAACGTGTTGTACATGTAATTCGTAGTCGAGATCGCAGCCAACTCGGCCAACTGCGATTCCTCCCAGCCCAAATCGAGACACCGCTGTCGAAAATACTGAAACCAGACCTCGCTATGGGCATGGATTGCCGTCACCAGAGCGATGGCGGCTTTGGATTTCTCATCCAGCTTGCCGGCTGAATACACAAACTTTTTGAAATTCATGTAGTAGTCACGTAAAAACGCTTCAACGTTGCCCATGATAAGAAAGGGCTCTGGGAGCGGATCTGGTCCGAGCAGGTCGTGCAATCGCTCGTAAGTCTGACTCACTTTTCCATCCGCACTATTTTCGGGAACAGGTTGCAATTTCAACATGGCTTCTCAATTTTTCAGGTCAACAGGATGTCGTTATTTGTCAGGCTGAGCCTGACAGGCTCGTCCAATTTCACAATCATAGCTAAATTTATACTCAGATCAAAATTGGCCACCATCGCATCGGCAAGGGCTTATTTGATCTTCTGGAAAAATTGATCGTGACCTGAATGCCCCATTTTGCATAGGATATTGCAAAATGGAGAGAAACTGTCGTTTCCGCAAGATAATGAAACAGAATTGCTGGAAATTTCTGCAAGAGAAGGATCTTGAAATGCGTTCTTTGGTTAGCCGTAAATTTTGCTCATTACTCAGTGGGATGGGATGCACTTTAGCATATTCCACATTGGCATTCGCAGCTGATGCCCCAACGGCCGATTTAGCGTTATCGTTCCGACCAACTCAGCAGGATGTTCCCTATGAGCTGGTTGAAAAGGCTGACTATGCCGCGTGCAAAGTCGAGGTCGAGCGTCAGGGGAAAAATTCCGGCTGGGTCGTGTTCGGCCCGGAAGGTCAGGTCCTCAGACGATTCTGGGATACTAATGGTGACAATGTCGTCGACCAGTGGCGGTATTACGACCGGGGATATGAGGTGTATCGAGATGTCGATTCCAACTTCAATAATAAAGTGGACCAATCCCGCTGGATGAACATTGCGGGCACCCGTTGGGCTGTCGATACCAACGAAGATGGCAAAATGGATCATTGGAAAATGATCTCAGCCGAAGAAGCCTCCCGCGAAGCCATTCTGGCGATGGCCAAAAATGATCCGAAACGGCTATCTCTCGTTTTACTCTCTGCAGAAGAAATGAAACAACTCGGTATCGCAGACGACTTATCTCAAAAAATTCAAGCGGAAATTAAAAACATCGCTGAAACGATGCGGGCCCGCATGAGCCAGTCAAAAATTATCAACGGTTCGACAGAATGGCTGCGCTTCGACAGTTCCATGCTGATGCCCTATGTCATCCCGGCTGATGAAGGCAAAGCCAATCAGGATCTCATCGTTTACGAAAATGTGATGGCGATTGTTGAAACTGCCGGTGAAACGGGTTTCGTCCAGATGGGAGAACTGGTTCAGGTGGGACAAGCCTGGAAACTGACTCAAATTCCTGCTCCAATTGAAGGCGATGAATTGCAGATGACCGAAGGGGGCGTTTTGATGCAACCTTCCATGTCGGCTGCTGCTCCCGGAATGACCGCTCAGTCGGAAATCACTCCGGAAATGCGTCAATTGCTGACTACCCTGCAGGAACTTGACGGCAATGCCCCGACTCCTCAATCCTCGGCTGCAGAACTGGCCCGCTATAACAGTCAACGGGTCGATGTCCTCAGGAAATTGCTAGCCGCTTCGTCAACTGAAGAAGAACGGACGCAGTGGCTCACACAAATGATTGATGGCCTGGCTGCTGCCGTCCAAACAGGGAAATATGCAGAAGGTGTCCGACAACTGGCAACGATCGAAGCAGACTTACGCAAACAGCGTCCAAATTCCGATTTGATTCCTTACACCGCTTACAGAAGGCTTTTAGCCGAGTACACCATCAAACTGCAATCCGCTCCTGCTGAAAATGCGGAACGGGAAGAAATGCAGAACTGGTGGCTGGATCAACTAAAAGGATTTGTGACATCCTACCCGAAATCGGAAGATGCTGCAGATGCTTTACTGCAATTGGCAATCACGGAAGAATTCAGCGGGAAAACCGAAGAAGCTCAAAAATGGTACACCTCACTCGCAACCGATCATGCCAAATCCGATGCCGGCAAGCGAGCTCAAGGAGCTTTGCGTCGCCTGGGACTGGAAGGAAAATCTCTGGCTTTAAAAGGAACCGGACTGGATGGCAAACCAGTCGACCTGGGAGCTTATCGTGGCAAGGCTGTCCTCGTCATTTTCTGGGCGACCTGGTGTCAGCCCTGCACAGAAGATCTACCGCAGATCAAAGCCCTTTACGATAAATATCGCTCCAAAGGATTTGAGATCGTCGGTGTGAATCTCGACACCCAAAAGGAAGCGATCATGCCTTATATCAATCAGCATGGAAACCGCTGGGCCCACATCGCTGAACCAGCAGGCCTGGAAGGTCAACTCGCGGTCGATTACGGAATCATCTCCGTACCAACGATGTTCCTCGTCAATCAGCAGGGACAGGTCGTCAGCAACGCCACTTCTGTTGATGATCTGAAAGAACAGCTTCCGGTTTTGCTACCGTAAGTATTCGCATTACTTATTCCCAAACTCCTGCCTGGGAACAAGAATAAGATTTTACAAGCATTCCCGAAACATTATTGGTAACTTTTTTGTCCTCCAGTTGTCCTATTACGAATATCAGTCCACTTTCCCGTGCAGAAATTCTGTTCGTGATTGGGATTTCGCTGCTAGCGATTGCACTTCGATGTTGGGATCTTTCGGCAATTGCTGTCGAACATTTTGATGAAGGCGTATATGCCTCGAATCTGTGGTTCACTGCAGATGAGGGGTATCGCTATCCGGATCGGCATCTGTATGCACCCCCTTTATTGCCGACATTGATTGAATGGTCGCTCCTGATTTTCGGTCAGGCCAGTTGGGTCCCTGCATTGCCAAGCCTGATTGCTGGTGTCTGCACAATTCCGCTGATTTGGTGGATGGGGCGTAAACTTGGTGGACCGTTATGTGGACTCTCAGCCGCAATTTTACTGGCTACAAACGATGTGCATATTCTCTACTCGCGGACTGCATTGACAGAATCGCTGCTTTGCTTTTTCATGCTGCTTTCGGTCTCGCTGGCGCATTGCACATGTCTGGAGCAAAACGCAGAGGCTCGCTTATCCAAACGCTCGATCATGCTCGCCTTACTAAGTGGCTTGATGGCTGGCCTGGCCTGGCTAACGAAATACAACGGCTGGCTTTCGCTGGCGGTCATCATTTCCGGCAGCGGCGGGTGGGCTCTCTTTTCTCGAATGCCAATTCGACAATGGAAATGGTTGATTCTGCACTGGCTGATAATTGTCGCTGTCGCACTTGCCCTCTGGCTGCCATACATGATTTCGCTCGATGAATTCGGAGGCTACTCGGCAGTGGCCGCCAATCATCGACAATACTTCGGTGGCCTGGGCGAATGGCTGCCGGCTTTGCAGCGGCAGGTTTTTAATCAATATGAGTTATCGAGTTGGACGAGCATTGCAGGTCTGTTCTGTGTCGGATTTCTGGCCTGGAACCGTTCAGCATTGGAACGAATTATCCCGACGATCAAGACAAAAATGATTTCTCCGAGCGGTTGCTGGTTGCTGGCCAGTTGGTGTATTGGCTTAACGGTTGCGATCCCGCTCTATCATCCCTACCCGCGACTGATGGTGCCGTGGTGGATTGGAATTTGTTTGCTACTCGGATTGATCGCATCGAAACTTCCGTTAGGACAGGCTTCCAGCCTGTCTCGTCAACAGAGTGAAAAGCAGACAGGCTGGAAGCCTGTC
>DEML01000068.1:130129-182358 GCA_002359185.1 Planctomycetaceae bacterium UBA2671 | reverse complement strand
CCTGTCCTGCCTGTGGCGGGGATGGTCTTCCTGATCCTGCTCACATTCATGGGACCGATTGTGCAGGCTCCCCCCTGGGAGAATCGAACGAAACTCAGAACGATCGCAGTTAATGATGTCCAACAAGCAGGCGAAATTGCCAAACTGGCAGGATTTCGCGAGAATGAAGTGATTTTCTATGTTTATGGCGAACCTGCTATTTTTTATCACATCTCTGCTCAGAACCGACTGGTCGGACCGATCGGGCATCTCGATTTTGCCTTGCCAGCTGCCAGAAATTCAAAAGTCCCGACCTTCCTCATCACTGGCCCTCATGCCGAGCAATCGAATCTGTTTCATAAGCAATGGGAGAAACTTGGGAATGAATTTGAACTGATCAAAACAGAACAGGCAATACCCAGCAGGCTCGTGCAATTGAACAATGAAAACAGTATGCAACTATCAGATCCTGGTTCCTATCGGTTGTATCAGTTGAAGCCTCTTTGAATCAGCAATTTGATGTCTTCCCCGTAGGGTCCGCTGTGCGGACCACTTCTTTGTCCGTTCTTAAAATTTTTCATGTATCATTGCATCCCACTGGCTAAAAACGCACATATTGGTCCGCACTGCGGACCCTACAGGCAAAATGAGTTTTAATCCACAACAATACGAATCCCAACTTGAAGAGACGATGCTCAGCGACCGGCATCGTTTGCGGCAGCGATTGCGCCAACTGCAGCGGGCCAGGAAGAATGAAAAGCGATTCGAGTCTGATCTGTCGATGCTGGTCAGACAATTGGAATCTTCCCGCGAACGAGCTCAGCAGCGTCGGCTCGCATTGCCTCAGCCAAAATTTGCCGACGACTTGCCGATTAATACCCGCATCGAGGAAATTAAAGAAGCTATTGAAAATCATCAGGTTATGATTGTCTGCGGAGAAACGGGTTCCGGGAAATCGACTCAATTGCCGAAAATCTGCCTGGAGATGGGGCGGGGTGTTTATGGAGTCATCGGTCATACTCAGCCTCGTCGTCTCGCGGCTCGTTCCGTGGCGACGCGTATCGCCGAAGAGTTGGGAAGTTCAGTCGGGGAATATGTCGGTTTCAAAATTCGCTTCACGGATACCACTCAGCCAACCACGTACGTCAAGTTGATGACCGACGGCGTAATGCTGGCTGAGACGCAGCGGGATCGGTTTTTGAATCAGTACGATACGATCATCATCGATGAGGCTCACGAACGCTCGTTGAATATCGATTTCCTTCTCGGCTACATCAAACGAATCTTGCCGCAACGTCCCGAGCTTCGACTGATCATCACTTCCGCCACGATTGATGCCGCTCGATTCAGTGAGCATTTTACGATTGATGGCCAGCCTGCTCCCGTTCTGAATATTGAAGGACGAACCTACCCGGTTGAGTTACGATATCGACCACCAGAGAAGGATGAAGAATCGGGCGACTTCGACTGGCGAACGGCTCTCACGAATGCAGTCGATGAAATCTCGATGGAATCCGAGGGAGATATCCTCACATTTCTACCGACGGAACGGGAAATCCGCGAAGCGGCTAAGGTATTGCGTGGTCATCTGACGCGGACGATGGGAACACGACGGACTCTCGAAGTTTTGCCTTTGTATGGACGTTTGTCTGAGAAAGAACAGCAGAAGATTTTTCAACCACATGGCAATTCCCGCATTGTGCTGGCGACGAATGTGGCGGAGTCTTCGTTGACAGTTCCGGGGATTAAATCGGTGATTGATCTCGGGACGGCTCGTATCAGTCGCTACTCGGCTCGTTCAAAAATGCAGCGGCTACCGATTGAACCAGTCTCTAAAGCATCGGCTAATCAACGCAAAGGACGCTGTGGACGTATTGCGCCCGGCATCTGTATACGACTGTATTCTGAAAAAGACTTTGACAGCCGTGAAGACTTTACGCCCCCGGAAATTCAACGGACAAATCTCGCTCAGGTAATTCTACAGACAATTTCTCTGAAACTTGGAGCGATTGAGCAGTTTCCGTTTCTCGATCCACCTCGCGGCGGAATGATTCGTGATGGTTATAAAACCTTGTATGAACTTGGAGCGATAGACGATCAACAGCAGTTGACTGAGATCGGACGGCAACTCGCCCGCTTACCGGTCGATCCTCGAATCGGTCGTATGATTCTGGCTGGGCATGATGAGCAGTGTTTGAATGAAATTCTGATTATCGCCAGCGTACTTGAAATCCAAGATCCCCGTGATCGTCCGGTTGAATTTCAACAGGCAGCCGATAAGGCTCATGAACAGTTTCAGCATGAATCCTCAGACTTTTTATCGTATCTGAAACTGTGGGATTTCTATCTGCACATCAAGCAGGACCTTTCCAATTCGAAATTCCGTCATGCGTGCCGTCAGAACTTTCTGAATATGAATCGTCTACGCGAGTGGAGCGATATTCATCGTCAACTGCTACAACTGGTGCGAGAAGCGAACCTGCCTGTCGAAAAACGTCGCGATAATGAAGATGCCATCCATCGAGCTTTGATGACCGGCCTGCTCTCGAACATTGCTTTTCTCGACGACAAGAAGGAATACGTTGGCTCCGGCGGAACGAAACGATTTCTCTGGCCCGGCTCGGGATTATTCTCGAAGAAACCGAAATGGGTGATGTCGGCTGAAGTGATTGAGACTTCGCAACGCTTTGCCCGCACCTGTGCTCGGATCAACCCGGCCTGGATCGAACCGCTGGCTAAACATCTTGTGAAGTTGACACAGAGCGAACCGCATTGGGATCGTGATGCCGGGGCAGCTTTGGCGTGGGAAAAAGTCACTCTGTTCGGAATGACGATCATTCCCCGCAGACGAGTTCCACTCGGACGAACGGATCCCGATCTGGCTCGGGAACTAATGATTCGCGATGGATTGACGCTCGGCGATATCGACACTCAAGGCGATTTCCTGGCTCATAATCTGCAGGTGATTGAAGACGTGCGTGGCTTGCAGGCGAAAGTCCGCCGTCAGGATTATGGCACTCTCGAACAGACAATTATGGAATTTTATGAAGAGAAAATTCCGAATGAAATCTACGATGTTGCCCGCTTCGAGAAATGGCGAAAGTCAGCCGAGGAGCAGGAACCGAAACTGTTGTATCTGGATGTCAATGATTTTATCGAGCATGAAGAAGAATCGCTCGATCGTCAGAAATTTCCGGATGCTCTCGTCTTCGAAAATTTGCGATTGCCGCTCTCCTATCAACTTCAGCCAGGTGAGGAGGAAGACGGCGTCACGGTGACGGTCTCGCAGTCGCAATTACCTCACCTGCAGCAG
The DNA here is from genome assembly GCA_002359185.1 of Planctomycetaceae bacterium UBA2671. Lineage (GTDB taxonomy): Bacteria > Planctomycetota > Planctomycetia > Planctomycetales > Planctomycetaceae > Rubinisphaera. The sequence continues at coordinate 179,066 of DEML01000068.1, read as the reverse complement.
GCGCTGCTCGATTGGTTAGTGCCCGGCTTGCTGGGTGAGAAAATTGCCGCACTGATCAAGTCGCTGCCGAAATCGGTCCGTACAAAATTGGTTCCTGCTCCCGATACGGCTCGCGAAGTTGTTGCAAAACTGAAATATGGACAGGGAGCCTTTCTCAACACTGTCGCAGAATCGCTCACACGCATCGCTGGCGAAACGGTCTCTGCCAGTGATTTCGATTTATCTGCTCTGACAGATTATTTGCGGATGAATATTCGAGTCACCGATGAATCGGGAGCGATTCTCGGTTCAAGTCGTGATCTCGATTTGCTCAAGAAAAAACATGGCCTGAAAATTCAAGCTAACTCGAACAGTTCTGCTCCTCAAAAATCTGTGGGGCCAGCTTTTGATGTCCTGGCGAAAGAATCGAAATGGCATCGCGATGGCTTAACAACCTGGGATTTTGAAGATCTGCTCGAAACGATTACGCTTTCTCGAGGCGATTATGTTGTGACAGGCTACCCGGCTCTATTTGATGCCGGTCAGCATGTGAATCTTCGCGTTTACTCGTCAGTCGAACGAGCAAATGCTGCAACCCGGCAAGGACTGTATCGGCTGTTTCTGAAAGAATCGCAATCAAAGGTTAAACATCAGGTCGATCATTTCCCGAACATCGATCAACTCGAAATGCTGGGGACTGCTCATCAGCCTTTTGCAAAATTGCGGGGGCAGTTGATGCACCTGATTGCTGCCCGGGCTTTTGCAGCCACTTTGAAACTGCCACGAACTCAGGCGGAGTATCGTCAGTTTCTGACGACTGCGACGAATCGAATTACTGTCGCGGTGCAGGATGTTGCCAACGTAATTGGCCCAATTGCGAAGTTGTATCGGGAATTGATCAAAGAAATTGAAGATTTGAAAGCTCCCTCCTGGCAATACGCCCAACAGGATTTGCGACAACAACTCGAACTGCTCTTTCCTGCCAATGTGCTGATGTCTCAGCCCTGGGAAGGATTGATGCATTACGAGCGATATCTGCAAGGTATGAAAGTCCGCAGCGAGAAACTGAAGAATGCGGGACTCGAAAAAGATCGTCGGGCCTATGCCGAGCTTGAACCGTACTGGCGACGCACGATTGAAGCGGTCACTTCAAAGCAGGCTAACGATCCCGAAGTGATTGCATTCCGATGGATGGTTGAAGAGTATCGGGTCTCACTTTTTGCTCAGCAACTGGGAACTTCTCAAGCGGTTTCACCAAAACGACTGGATCGGCAGTGGAAAAAGGCGACACGATAAGTCGTAGGTTGGATGGTGCCACGGCTCTGTGAGCCGTGCATTCGGTGATCTTTTCCCTTCCCACCGCTCAAGTGAAATTGACTCAGATTTACACGGCTCACAGAGCCGTGGCGCACATTGTACAATGGATTCAATGCTGAAAATTCAAAGTCATAGTGCAACTTCAAAACCTACCGGCTTAGTCGAATCCTCCGAAAACCGCAGATTTCTAGCATCTCGCAGTGACTGTATGAGTGGCATTTGCAGGGAGTGGTTGAGAAACGATAGAATAGGTTTAAGAAATTATCAGGGCTGGAATTGGAGCAGGAGGGAACGTGGCTTTTTTACGTGTTGTCCAGGGCAGTCACCCCGGTGAGTTGCACGAGTTGCTTGGCGAGAGAATCGTGCTGGGACGACACCCGAGTTGCGAGGTCGTGCTCGATAATGCCGCGATCAGTCGTCAGCACGCTCGATTGATTCGTCAGGGGACGAACTTCGTCATTGAAGATCTGGGCAGCAGGAACGGCACCCATGTGAACGGCAAGATGGTATCCGGATTGCAGGCTGTGGCTAATCGCGACCGAGTTCGCATTTGTGATATCGTACTCGAATATCTCGACGAAATCCCGATGATCGAAGCGACGATGGCTGATGAGCTTTCGTATAACGATCCCCGGGGAACACATCCAGGTGGGCAGGTCACAGTCGATCATGTGGGAGATCTCGATTATCTCGAATCGTCCTCATCAATTATTTCTTCACTGAATGCAGGCACTATCAGCCGTCGTCTGGATGTTCGGCCCGAAGTCAAACTGAGAGCACTTCTCGAACTGAGCAGTTTGTTTAGCAGAACCGTGGATGTTTCAACGGTGATGAAGAAGACGCTGGAATGTCTGTTCCGCCTGTTTCCGCAATCGGAAATGGGGCTGGTGCTGCTCACAAATGCTCAATCAAAAGAGCCCATCGTCAAAGCGGCACGAAATGCCAAGGGTGAAGTTTCGCTCGATCAGAAGTTCAGTTCGACTGTGTTCCGGCAGGCGATCGAAAGCCATTCCGCGATACTGAGCGAAGATATGGGAGATGACACTCGCTTTCGCGATAGTGAGTCTGCTTCCATGCTTGAAATTCGCTCGATGATGTGTTCTCCACTCACAGGAGGTGAGGGATCAGCTTTCGGTGCCATTCAATTAACGACAAAGGACTTGAAGAAGCCGTTCAATCAGGATGACCTTGATTTGTTTGTGAGCGTTGCCTGTCAGGCAGGGTTGGCGATCGAAAATGCTCACATGCATGCCGAGATTGTGCATCGTCGGGAAATGGAACGGGATCTCGAAGTCGCGACGCAAATTCAACTGGGGTTTCTGCCTAATAAAAAACCCTCCTTTCTCGATTTTGAATTCTGGCATTTTTATCAGGCCGCTCAACAGGTTGGTGGAGATTACTTCGACTACGTGCGCCTGCCTGATGGTCGATTAGCAATAGCCGTGGGGGATGTTTCCGGAAAAGGAGTTCCTGCGGCTCTGTTGATGGCCCGTCTTTGTTCAGCCGTGCGTTATCATCTGGTGGCTCAGAAGTCAGTCGCCAGAGCATTGACAGAACTGAATCGCGAATTGCTGGCAAGCAGCCTGGGGTTTCGTTTCATTACATTGGTGATTGTCGTTCTGGAACCAGGATCGAATACCGCAGTGATTGTGAATGCGGGACATTTACCACCCGTTATTCATCACGAAAAAAACAGCGAATACATGGAAGGAGATTACTCGGGACTGCCGCTCGGTGTTGGTGGAGACTTTGAATATCAGCAAACCACACTCGAATTAACACCCGGGTCTTCAATGTTGCTTTACACTGATGGCATTACGGAGACGGAAGATTCTCAGCACAATTTGTACGGCAGAGAGCGACTCCTGCTCGCTCGCCCCAAAGGATCGTTTACTCCCGAGAAACTCGTGAATTACGTACTAAACGATACCGTTGAATTCTGCGGAGGCTTGCCCCAAAGGGACGACCGTTGTGTGGTCGCTTTCAAGTACTCGCCGACATAAATTGATGGAGGGTAGGGGACTCTATTCTCTTTTTCTGATACCCGGTCCAAACAGATGCTCGCCTTGTTTTGCGGCTTGAATCGCTTCATGAGTATCCATCGGAATTCCAGGATCTTCCTGAGATTTCATCCAGGATTCCAGTTCCTTTTTCAGGTGTTCTTTTTCTTTGGCAAACTGGGAATCCTCTGCCAGATTAGTCATTTCGTAAGGATCGGAAGTGGTATGATAAAATTGTTCTTTGGGTCTGCTTGTGTAGCGTTTGACTAATTCATAAGTGTGCGGGTTGTTCCAGGCGGTTAATACCCAGGTTGGCCAATAAGGATTATTCAATTTCCCTTGAGCCTGTTTTCCCATTAAATGTTTTTCAATGTAGATTTCATCCGGCAGCAGGTTCTGGATGTATCGGTATTCTCCATCGCTGATGGTGCGAATTGGATAAGCGGGCCCCTCAGGAATGTTATTGTGAATGCCATAGACGTATTTGCGATGCTCCGTTTTTTTACCGAAGAGGACTTCCCTAAAGCTTGTGCCATCGACTTTGGAGATCGGTTTGGCATCAGCCAGATCCAGAATTGTCGGCACGACATCTGCATATTGAACCAGTGCGTCCGTCCGTTGATTTTCCGGAACTCTGCCCGGCCAACGGGCGATTAAAGCGGTATGCAAACCGGTGTCCCAGTTGGTCCACTTGTTGCCGGGAAACTGAGAGCCTTGTTCCGAAGTGAACAGGACAAGCGTATCTTCAACGAGTTTGAGTTCATCAAGTTGAGCCAGGATTTCTCCGACCTGACTATCCATATAGGTGATTTCTGCCAGATACCGTCCATAGTCCTGTCGAGTGACGAGCGTATCGGCCAGTGTCGGCGGAAGTTCGATTTTTTGGGACGGATACTGACTCGCATCTCCCATCACCCAGGGAACATGCGGATCGACGAGGGCAATGACCAGGCAAAACGGGTGAGAGTTGTCGCGTCCCATGAACTCTGAAATACCAGTCAGCGAATGTTGCTGCGTGGGATCACGAACACAATTTGGATCAAAACCATCGACATGCTCGAATGGAAATACGGAGTCGGGTTTGACATGTACCTTCCCGGCTATCCCGACACGATAGCCGAGCGGTTTCAAATGCTGTGGCAGGCTGATGACTTCTGGTCGACTGGCAGAGTGATTCCAGGCGCAACCATTACTCATTGGATAGAGCCCGGTAAACAGTTCCGCACGACAGGGCTGACACATCGCCTCTGCAAGGTAGGCCTTGTTAAAGGTTAATCCCTGCTTAGCGAACTGATCCAAATGCGGTGTTTTCGCATTTTTCCCGCCGTAAAGTGGTAAGTCGTTGTAAGTACAGTCATCTGCCATGATGATCAGTACATTGGGAGCAGAACTGGCTTCGACTGGCTGGAAAGCTTGAAAAATGCTTAGAATAAAGCCAAATACTGGCGTAAGAAGTAGTAATCTGACTGGCATAATGAGCACCTAACCGACATGCTGAAAAGACCGGATTTTGAAAACATGAGATCGTGACCGTTTTGGAAAGAATGAATATTCTTCTCCAGAACTCACATTGCAACAAAGTTCAGCCTCTGAAACAATTCCTGAGTCAATATTTATGTAATAAACTGAAGTTTTGCAAAATGCTAGAATTCAAAACGAATGAGAAGTCAGAGTATGAATATTCAAGAGCATCTTAGCCAGACGCGTCAGCGAGGGGACGGCTTCTGATTAACAATTCGGTCAAACTCTAAAACCAGTTGGATACTGTTATTTCACGTGAAAAACTGATCTGTGAAGCATAAAAGCTGGTTGTTTATCGATTCGTTGAATCGAGTTGCCAAAGTCCAAATCCAGCAGATTAACAATTCCACACGGGCCCCTCGCTGATGCGTCGGGTTATGAATTATTGGAAATTGCAAAACTTCAGTAATAAAGTTTCTAATTAACACGCATGTCTTATCGCACAATAAAACGGTTGCTCGGCGAAACGAGCCTCGAGCGGAAATGTCGATTTCTGTTCGGAGGTGGTTTGATGCTGTTGATTTCTGGCAGCTTTTATTTTTATGCGCAGTTGAATGCCAGAATTATTGAGAATCAGAACAAAGAAACTGCTCAACTGCTGGTCGCACCGATCATCATGGAAAAGCATTGGAAAGCAGTCGATGTTGGTGATGAGCATCTTCATTCCATCGAAGAGATGGCTAGTTTTCTCAAGCCAATCGAAATTCAGGATTATCGCTGGCGATTAATGAAATCGGACCCGACTGCCGATGCCGCGGATCGACCAAGTGACCCTCTGGGATATGAAGCACTTTCCCGGATCCGCGCGGGAGATTCTGAATTCATTCAGACATTACCCGATAAACAGGAGTATCGATATTACGCCGCTGTCAAAGCCTCCAAGTCCTGCCTGACCTGCCATTACCACAAACGTCCCAATGTGGCCGAAGGCGACTTGCTGGGGATGGTGAAAATTTCGCTGCCGTTGGCAAAAACAAAAAGCCGACTGGATAAGAATAACGCTTATTTGATTGCAATGGCGCTCGTCACTTCCTTTCTGGCGATGATAGCCGCTTATGCGATTGTGCGTTATGTGATTGTGAAACCGGTTCTCTATCTGAAAGATATCAGCGATGAAATTGCACGGGGAACGCTCGACCTTCGAGCTGATATCCGAACGGGTGATGAATTTGAAGAACTGAGTCATGCTTTTAACCGAATGCTGCGCCATCTGGTGACGATTCAGGATGAATTGAAAGATGCGAACTCGAATCTCGATATTAAAGTCGACGAGTTGGCTCGGGCGAACCTCTCCCTGTTTGAGATGAATAAACTGAAGAACGAATTTCTGGCAACGATGAGCCATGAACTGCGCACGCCTCTGAACAGTATTTTAGGCTTCAGTGACGTCCTCAAATCAGCTTCCAATCTGGAAGACAAACAAAAGCGATATCTCGATAACATTTCGACATCTGGTCAGCGGCTGTTGACTTTGATTAATGACATTCTCGATCTGGCAAAAATCGAAAGCGGCAAGATGGAAATTCATCCTGTCCGCTTTTCAATTCAAGAAATTGTCGAGCAACTCTGCTTAAGTATTTCGCCCCTGGCTGATCGCAAAAATATCGAAATGACCTGGTTTTGTGCTGAGGATTTACCACCGTTGCACCAGGACTCCGGCAAAATTCAGCAGATTTTGACGAACCTGCTTTCCAATGCCGTCAAGTTTACTCCAGAAGGTGGGCGCGTCCGTGCCGTCGTCACTCCGATCTGTTTGACAGGTGGGGGAAATGTTTATGATGCGGATTCGCTCCAGAATCATCAGGAATTCATTCAAATCAGCATTGCCGATACGGGAATCGGTATTCCACTGGCCGATCAGGAGCGGATCTTCGAAAAGTTCCGGCAGGCCAAACACATGCCGGGCCAGGAAAATTTATTGACTCGCGAATATGAAGGAACAGGGCTGGGACTTTCGATTGTCAAAGAACTGTGCAAACTTCTTGGTGGTGAAGTGACTGTCGAAAGTGAGTTTGGCAAAGGGAGTGTGTTTACAGTTCGTCTTCCTTGTGTGGTGACACCCCAGATGAAGTCCTCCAGTGAGGAGAATTCTCTTGAATACCAGACGATAGAACGGACTCGTCAGCGTGTGCAGCAAGTGATCGATCAAGCCAACGATCTCAAGGCGAAGAAAAGCGATCAGACACGAGATGCGGGATAGTTTCCAGTGGAGATCATGGCTTTAATTTGTTCATGTTCCGTGACGTTTATGCTGCTGATAATTATTTCGAATTCGGCAAACTCTTGCGTTGTCAAACCTCATGGCTTCATTAAGACTTCATCCCGCACACCAAACTTTCCGATATCGTGCAGCAAACCTGCCAGATCAATTTTCTCCACTCGTTTTCTGTTAGAGCATTTGAAAATGGCCTAGAGCGGCAATTTATAGATAGAACAGGAATCCCCGGTATCCTTCCAAAAGAATCAAATCACTTTGCACTAGGGATTATTTCCTGGTAGAAGTCTTTGGAATATGACGATTATCGCATTTACAGACCATTTTCCCGTCAGGGATTTCCCTCCGATCCAAACCTTTTATGACCGAATTGCTCATGTGAGTTATTTTCTACCGGGCATCCATCATAAAAAGCGCCTGGCAGAATATTTTCTGTCAGGCGCTTCCTGTGTCCGAACTCAAATTTCAGCGACTTGAAATCGAGGTGGGTCAGCTCCAGTCAACTACGGTATCTTCACCGGAAAGGGTTTCCTCCTCTGCACAGGATGTTCTACGCATTGCCACGCGATTGATAATCGTTTCGACTCCGAGGGCGCATTTCAAATAATCACTCAGATCAAAATCCGAGTCATCAGTTCGTAAAATCCCTTCGAGGCAGATCGTATCGTTGGGCAGGCGACGGACGACCAGATTCTCAAATTCCATACCAGACTTACTGTTAAGGTAGCTTGCGAGTTCCTTTTCAATGGTATGTCCAGCATGCGGCATGTCGATGGAACGTGTTTTCTTTACGTTTTCGACGGAAGACCATTCATTAATGTAACCAGATTTTTCAGCTTTCATTGCGGAAGTCCTTCGCCGCTGGGGTTTGAGGAGGCACTCAATAATCAACATATTATTATGTATGTTAATCATTGATTTGATGTTGCCAAAGTGAAATTGCTTCACTTTCATAAAAATTCAGTAATTGAGCCCCGGGTAAGTTAAGTGTTTCTGGGCAAATGACTCTAAGAACTCCTAACAATACTCGAAATTGAAATCGTTATAGTCGTTATGAAAACCCGGGTGGCGGAGGCGCTCTCGAAGAGAAGCCCCCGAATCGTCGAACTTCCGGAGGCTTCCGCTAATGCGGATCGCCCCCCACCCCAGATCATTTTGACTAAAATAGGTTTTTTTAGCGGTTATGAGCTGGCGAAAAGAATATGTCATCAGCCACCCTTGGAAAAGGGTACGCATCATAAGTATTTGAATAATATGAGCTTAGATAATCTGAAATATTCAGGATGATCGAATCAGGATTGATACCTCTTTAAGAATTGATCTCACTCATGCAACCCCTGCAATCGTTACCCTTATTGCAATGCACCCAGCGTATGAATTCTCGCAGGGGAGATTGAGACAAACCGCATTCTGCTGCAGAAAATGGCGATAACAGAGAATAGAGAAAGGATGGGTTGCTATTGCTGATTGGATAAAGCAGGTAACTCAGGTCTCACAATACAGTCTCAACTCAATAAAGTCGCGTACCCCTGCAACGCGACAGGAGGACCATACCGTGGCGAACCAAAATTTTCATTTTAAGCACAACGCTCACATTTCCCCGAAACCAACCCCGAATCGCAAGATTTCAAAAACCTGGTCCATGCTGACGGCTGGACTTGTGTTTGGATTGTTCGGAATGTATCTGACTGTCACCAAACCAATGACCGAGCGAATGCATACGCTCGAGTCGGAAATTGCAATGATGCAATCTGAAATGCACATGCTTGTTGGCACCCGGGATGACATCTGGAAAACCAATGACCTGCTCACAGGACTGCGTCAACAGCAGCGACAGATGTGTGAAGCTCAGGAATCTCTGGCTTCCATCCGCAAAATGCGGGATGAAGTCCTGGCATTGAGCTTCGGACAGGAAGAAGCGATGACGACTCTCGACAGCCTCGCTTCCATGCAAACCGTTTTGAATGCCCAATCAGAATCAATTCCTCAGTCTCGCGATGCACTGGCTCACATGATTTCCATGAACGAGCATGTTGTTCGTCTGGGAAAATCTGCTAACAAATCTCGTCAGGACCTGATCGCCGCTGATCAGGTCATGGCTGAAGTTCAGCAAGTCACCGAAAAGATGACCAAACAGGCTGAAAACATGAATGCAGCAAGCGTGGTGCTGACTGCGATGGATGACTTGACGACGAAAATTGTGGCCAAGAAATCGAATCTGGAAGAATCCGAAGCAGTGCTGACTAGAGTTGATGGTCTGCACGCACAGATCGTCAAGCAGCAGGAAGCTCTTCCACAAGCCGAACAAAGCCTGGCCCGCATGGCTGCTTTGGAATCAAAACTGCTTGAGCAGAATCAGGAAGATCTGACCAAAGCGTCTGCCAACCTGCAGGAAATGATGACCTTCCAGCAAGACCTGGCAACCGACAATACTCGTATCACCTCTGCAATCCAGACTGTGGAACTGCTCGAAGATTTCCAACTCGAAATCGAACATCAGGCAGCCTTGTTGTCGAACATGCGAAGTGAGCTTCAGGAAATCACAGTGCTCAAATCGACTGTGGAAGATACACTGGCTGTGTTGAAACCGCTGATTCAACTGAGCGACTTGCGACGCCTGAGTGATGTCGAAGTTCGCGATGCTGCCCGCGTAATTCTGGATCGTCGCATTGCCGATGGGCGATCACACAAAACCAGCCGAATCGCAGAGCATCAAATTCACTCGCCCGTGATGGGACCGATTGAAAGCGACAACTCAGAAAACCGAAAGGTTCCCGTTCCAACTGATCTTGAGTAGATTACGTTAATCGAAGTTGAATAGAAAAGCCGTCTGCTTTCACAGACGGCTTTTCTTATTTGTCAAAACAATCCACTTATCGAATTCACTCCAATCTCTTCACGAGAAATCAGCGGTTCGGCATAAGTCGAATGAATAGCCCAGCCCCAGTAGCGGGCGCGGTCGCGGATGTCATCCAGGACGGTTGGGAAATTCTGATCGCGTCCGGTTGTGATCTGCGATCCATAACAGGCGATCGCCTGCATCTTTTGTTCGAGGTGTTCGCTGATATCCACGACTACGCTCGGTTTGGGATGAATCCGCAAATGCACGCTGAAATAATAAAGCATCTTGGGAGGCCAGTAGGCTTCGCCTTCTAGATCTGTGCGGGAAAGTTTTGCCCAGAAGCGAGCATCATCGCATAACTGACTGGCGCGGATGTGATCGGGATGAGCATCTTCGGACCAGGGAGCCAGGATCATTTTCGGGCGAGTTGAGCGAAAGACGTTCGTTAATGCTCTTCGATCGCTGAGCGTTGCCTCGAGTTTGCGATTTTGCAGATTGAGATTTTCCCGCCATTGCACTCCAAGCGTTTTGGTGGCTGCCGCGGTTTCCTGAAGACGTCCTGCATCGGTCCCATGAGGAGTTGGTTCTCCTGACGTCAAATCGAGGATGCCCACCTGCAGCCCTTCGGAAATGGCTTTGAGGATAATTCCCCCAACACTGATTTCCGCATCATCCGGATGTGTTGCAACAACGAGAAGATCTAACATGTTAATGTCCTCTAAATTTCTATTTCACTGCAGGACGATCAGCCAATGGCGTATTGCCGAGGATGCGGTGGATGATTGTTAACTGGCCGGTGTGAATTGGTTCGTGCCAGGCCGCCATTTGGAAGACCAGCCCCAGATTTGGCATAAATGGCGGGGCTCCTTCGGGTGTTGGTTGTTCCAAATCCTCTTCACTGCAGTTGTCGAGAATTCGCAGGAAATTCTGCCGACGATCCCGCATCAATTCGCGGACTTCTTCAATGCTGGGATAAACAGAGAGTTCATCCAGGGGTTGCGAAAATTTCCCGAACAGATCTTTCAGGTGATTCAAGTCGATTGCAGAAGGCGAATCGAGCATGGTTGCGAATCGGTTATCTGTAAACGCCAGATGTCCGGCGATCCACATCGCATGATTCGTATTCTGAGCAGGTCGCAGCAACCAGTCATTGGGTTCCTGAATTTCGTCCAGAAGTTTGTCCGTCATTCTGCGGGCATGTTCGAGACCGAAGCGGAGTCTTTCTTTGAGTGTCATAATCTTCCTGCTTTTTGTTAATCACTTTTTTGAGACTGTAGGTCAGGCACAGCCTGACCTACGGGTTCTTGAATATTACATTTACACGACAAAAACGTGAGCGGATCTCGTTCCAGCTAGAACGCATCCTCATATTATTAACGTTACTGGTTGAAATGCACTGCTGGGAAAGCCAGCAGTGGCACACCTAAAACACCATTCCGTGTTGTTGAGGTTCGCATTCTGTGAATTGACAGGCAGGATGCCTGTCCTACGAGGGCTGGGCCAGTTTTGATTCTCAACGATCAAAAGTAACTTCCTGGCCGCGATGTACGGTATTGACCGTTTTGCCATCGAAGACGAGTTCGCCATTGCACCAGGTTTTGACGGGCCAGCCGGTCAGTTCGGTGCCGTGCCAGGGAGACCAGCCACTTTTGGTGAGCTGATTTTCGTTGAGGATTGTCTTTTTCAGATTCAAATCGACAAGTACGACATCAGCATCGTATCCTTCCCAGAGTGCACCCTTGTTGGCAATATTCCAGACGCGAGCAGGATTGATCGTCATGGCGTTAATGACGTTTTCCAGTCGGATCAAATTGCGATTCACCGCGTCCAACATCAACGCCAGCGAATTCTCGACGGCTGGCAAACCTGAGGGAGATTTCGGATACGGCTGCTTCTTCTCTTCTAATGTGTGAGGAGCGTGATCGGTCGCGATGACTTCAATCGTCCATTCATTCAGAGCCCGCCACAAGCGTTTGATGTCCTTCTTTGTTTTTATGGAAGGATTCATCTGAACCAGAGAGCCGAGTCGTTCGTAATCGTCGATGCTGAAATACAAATGATGCGGGCAGACCTCCGCGGTGATGATGCGATCGTTCATCGATTCCAAACTTGCGTAATATGCATAGAGCATGTCGCACTCTTCCGCAGTCGAGACATGCAGAACATGGAAATGATGATTGTATTTGATCGCCAGATCCATTGCCCGCCGCGTTGAAATGATCGCAGCTTCGTGATTGCGAATTCGGGAGTGATCGGCAAACGATTTTCCGCCAGCCAGCTTGACGGAATTGGCCCGGACTGTCGATTCATCTTCGCAATGGGCACAAATCGGCAGAGTGGTTTCTGCAAATATCCGTTTCAGAGCTTCCTGCTCATCGACCAGTAGATTTCCCGTACTCGAACCGATAAAGATTTTGATGCCGGGGGTTCGCTCGGCTTTCTGCAATTCTTCAATGTTGTTCTCTGTGGCTCCAATATAGAACCCATAATTGACAATCGACTTCCCTGCTGCCAAATCCAGTTTGTCATGCAAAGCCTGAACTGTAGTGGTTGTCGGATTGGTATTGGGCATTTCGAGGAACGTTGTGATCCCTCCGGCTGCACAGGCGCGGGAGCCGGTGTGCAGGTCTTCTTTGTGAGTCAGTCCCGGGTCGCGGAAGTGGACCTGATCGTCAATGATACCTGGAATCAAATGTAGTCCCGTCGCATCGACCACTTCGTCGGCTGCTGTTGATTCATCAGGATTGATTTCGAGTTTCCCGTTTCGCAGGAGCACATTGACCTGATCGAGATGATCGGGAAAAACACAGGTTGCATTTTTAATGAGGGTGGTCGTCATGATGTCACCGTTTGCCCAAAAGAGGAGGAGCAGGAGATTTCTGAACTGGTTGGAGATCTTCTAATAGTTTACCGAGTCTTTCTCCGAATCAACAGAAGGAAATGAAACAAGCTGCGTCGATCGACAGATCAACGCAGCTTGTGAATTGTTCGCTTCAAACGAAATTTCAGTCGTCTTTTGCGTCGAGTCCCTGAAGCCGATCACGGACATCTCGGTAGTCGTAATCGACAGCGAGGATTTCGCCGTAATGATCCTCGGCTGATTTTTTATCCCCTTCTTTTTCCAGGATTCGTCCCAATAGATAATGCACTTCTTTGAATCGGTCCGCTTTGTCTTCGTAAGAAATCAAGGGGACGACTTTTAGGAATTGCTTTTTGGCGAGAGTCGGCTTGTTATCTTTCAGGAAACAGTTGCCTAAAGAAACCAGGGCATCGACTTCGAGTCGTGGGTCGAGACTGGCCTGCTGGTAGAGCGGGATCGCATCCGACCAGCGGTTGAGTCGTTTGTAACGGCGTGCCAGCTCGTATTTCAGGCGTTTATCCTGCGGATAACGCAAGGTCCGTTCCGCCATGATCTCGATTTCCCGATCGAGCAGTTTCCGGGCAAATCGCGAGTGGGCTTTCTTTACATCTTCATTGTCGGGATCTTTGCGGGCATCATTTTTGAGTTGATCGAGTTCTTTATTCTTTTGTTTCAGTTCGAGATCTTCCACCAGTTCATGAATGGCTCGGTCACCCTTGGAGAGTTCCAGGGCTTTCTCAAGTGCCTCCTGGGCTTTATCAAATTGATCCTTGGTTTCATAATAATGAGCCAGTTTCTGATGCAGTTCGACACTTTTGGGATCTTTACGAATCTGATGCAACAGATCCTGTTCCGGATCCTGTCCAGGTGCATCGGCTTCGCCACGTTTTGGTTTCGTTCCCAGCCGAGAACTGATTTCCGCATCGGTCATGACGTCGCGAGTCGTTTGCGCTTCGTCGAAGTTTCCTTGTTTAATCGTCTGTTCGAATTGAGCGGCTGTCATCATTTGACGAGCATGACCATCGGTCGGATCGAGCTTGTGAACTTTATTCCAGATACCAGCCGCCTCATTGAATTGCCGATCTTCCATTAGAAGATGACCAAATTCTCGCAGGAGCTTAACGTTTTCAGGTTCCCCCATCGGACCTGTTGCCGTTCGATAGGCAAAAATCGCAACCGTATTATATCCCCGTTCCTGGCAAGCTTCTCCGACACTGGCATTGAATGCGGCATCCCAGGGATTCAGTTTGAGGGCTTCTTCGGCGATGCGATCGACTTCGTCCCATTCTTTTTTCGAACGGGCACGGGAGAGTTTCTGACGTAGGCTGACGAGCTTGGGTTTCGACATCATGCCGGCTCCCTTGCCATTGTTCTTATATTTTTTGAACTCGGCTGCCCGCAGCGACTGTCGATAGGCCAGGTTATCGGGGACAAGTATTGCAGCCTTGTGGAACATATCGGTGGCGTAGTCGTAGTCTTCGCTGTTGACCGCTTTCGTACCACGCTGCCAGCATTGCTTGGCAATATCCTCGGCTCCACTCATCGGTGACTCTTTCCTATTGGGATTGGGCTCAAATGATCAGAATGTATTATCCTCGAATTTAACAGCCGTTACGAGTCACTTGTAGGAAACACGCATAAAATTTGCCATATCAAACAGGGATGGGAACTGATTACTTTTCATCTCTCCCGGGAAAAAAGTAGCCAAAGGCTGATTGGAGTTGCCTGCGACTTTCTCATTCATTGCATTATCAAATTTCCCGAGGGGGATTAGTCTGGATCAGGAAAGCAAAATGACTCCAGTTCCGGAAAAACATGATTCAAATGGGCGCCAAAAGATTATGCGGCAATTTGTCACGCGATCTACAGCATTGCGGCGGTTCCATTTTTCGACGAAGTGATTATGATCCTCGGAAGGTCTTTATTGATATTCTCAATCTGTGTTTAGCAGGTTTCTTATTTCACTGTTCTGTTTTGTGTAAATGCATGAAGTATTTACCTTTGAAGTTGGAAACTGCTGCTTAGCCTGGTGAATTATGAGTCGATTTCATTTTCCGGCGTGGATTAACCCGCTTCTTCCAGCTGTTGCTGGGTTTCTGGGGATCGGCGCTCTTTATTATACAGGGTTGTTCGCTTATGGCGTGCATCCTTTGACTTCTGATGTTGGCTATCGGCCCGAGCAACCTGTTCCGTTCAGTCATGCTCTGCATGCCGGTGAATTGAAGATGGATTGCCGGTATTGTCATAACACTGTTGAGCATGCCGCCAAGGCTGCAATTCCTCCTGTGGGGACCTGTCTGAATTGTCATCAGGGTGTCGATAAGGATGGGCAGTCACCTACGGTTGCGATTCATGTCAACAGTAATAGGCTTGCTCCGATTCGAGAATCGGCTGTGACTGGCAATTCCGTTCTGTGGCGTAAGGTTCATGACCTGCCGGATTATGCGTACTTCAATCATAGTGCCCATGTGACACGTGGTGTTAGTTGTGTTTCCTGTCACGGTCGGGTAGATCGCATGGAAGTTGTTGAGCAAAAAGCGACCTTGTCGATGGGCTTCTGCTTGACTTGTCATCGCAATCCCGAGCCAAGTTTAAGGCCGGTCGATGAAGTGACGAATCTCGCCTGGGAGCCGAGCGAGGGGCAGGAAGACATTGGGGCTGAGGTAGCTGCCAGTTTGAAGATTCATCCTAATGAGAATTGTTCGACCTGCCATCGTTAGATTTGGCTGGTGCTGGTTTTTAAGGGTTTTGGTGAGTCGCTGGTTAAGTTCGGTGGCTATTAATAAAGAACACTGACTCAACTGCAACGAATTTCGCAGAATAAGAAAATACGATCCATGGCGAAATATTGGCGAAGTCTGGAAGAATATTACGAGCAGCCCTCGTTTCGAGAATATCTCGAGCGGGAGTTTCCTGTCGCGGCTTCAATTTTACCGGAAGGTGTTTCCCGACGTCGCTGGTTGCAGGTGATGGGGGCTTCGCTCACGATGGCAGGTGCTGCCGGATGTCACTGGGAAGATGAAAAAGTTGCTGAATATGTCCAGCGTCCGGTGAATCGTGCCCCCGGTGTACCCGTGAAATATGCAACACTACTGGAGCGATCTGGAGTTGCCTATGGTGTTTTGGCGACTTCTTACGATGGTCGTCCAATCAAGATTGATGTGAATCGCGAGCATCCTCAGGGGTTTGTGGGGACAGATGGATTTATACAGGGCAGCGTGCTGCAGCTGTACGATCCCGATCGAATTGCTCGCGAGCCAGCCACTGGAAAACATAATAATCTATATGATCCTCGTCAGGCTGCCGTGCTGCGGGAGCGGACCTCTTCTGGTCGGAAAGCACGAACCTGGGAGCAGTTTGAGGCCTTTTCAAAGTCCTGGTTGCAAGGTGCTCAGACGAATGGCGGAGCAGGCGTTTTTGTGCTCAGTGATGCAAGTTCATCCCCCTCAGTGCAACGATTAAAGGGTGAGTTTCAGCAGTTATTACCGACTTCGCAGTGGATCGAATATGTTCCGGCTTCACGAGACAATGAACTGCTGGGGGCCGAACTTGCGCTGGGGAGTCGTTTACGGCTGCGGTACGATATTTCCAAAGCGGATGTGATCGTTGGTCTCGATTCCGATTTGCTCGATTTTCATCCCGATGCTATGCGTCATGTGAATGAATGGGCCGATCGCAGGGTGCCTGAAGATGGCGAGATGAACCGGACTTACGCCGTAGAGAGTTGCTATTCTTCTCTGGGCCAGGCGGCTGATCATCGTTTTCCACTGGCTTCTTCTCAAATTGGCGCTTTTGTCGCTGAATTGAAAGATGCATTGCAAAGCTCCATCAACGGAACTCCTCAGTCTTCTGCTGAAGGAAATACTGATTCCAAGCGTGCCATTCTGGATGCGATTATTGACGATCTTGTCAGTCATCGAGGGCGTTCCATTCTTGTTGCCGGCCCAAATCAGCCTGCAGAGGTGCATGCGGCTTGTCTGCAGTTGAATGCTCTGTTAGGAAATCTGGGAGAGACTGTTACGGCAATTGCTGCTCCCGGAGCAGATCGTCCGACTCATTCTCAAGGTTTGCAAAGCCTCGTTGAGGCCTTGAAGGCTGGGAGTGTGAAGACTCTGATCGTTTTGGGCGGGAATCCGGTTTATAATGTTCCTGCGGAACTGGGTCTGGGTGAGTTGATTGCCAAGGTTCCCGTTTCATTCCGTCTCGGGCAACACGATGATGAGACAGCTGAGCAGTGCCAGTGGTACCTCCCTGAAACTCATGATCTTGAAGCCTGGGGGGATGGTCGAAGCTGGGATGGAACGATCGGGATTCGTCAGCCTCTGATCACACCGTTTCATCGGGGAGTCTCAGACGCAGAGTTTTTGGCACTGCTGATGCAGCAGGAGGTACGAAGTGGGCAGGAGATTGTTCGTCAGACAATCGGCTCTCTGAGATCGGGAATGACCCCGCGCGACTGGGACCGATTCGTTCACGATGGTTATATTGGCGAAACGGCTTCGACGGCAATTGCCAGTCCACAGGTGGCTCCTCAGCTGGAGGCATCTCTATCTGACTGGTTTGAATCTGTCAGTTCAGCATCATCCGAAAACAGTGCTCCCGAAGCTGAAGTTGTTTATCTGCTGGATGATACAATCTATGATGGGCGATACGGCAACAATGCCTGGCTGCAGGAAACTCCAGGTTCTTTGACTAAGTTGACTTGGGATAATGTGGCGATGATTGGTCCCAAGACGGCCAAAAAACTGGGTGTTAAAGATGGCGATCTGATTTCAATTGCCCGCGGCGACCATTCCATTACTATTCCCGTGTTTCAATTGCCTGGTATGGCTGAGAATACATACGGTGTGAATCTGGGTTATGGTCGAACGCTGGCAGGGCATGTCGGTGGTTGTGATCAGGATGGTGTCGAGCCTGTCGGTGTGAGTGCCTGGAAGTTGATGTCACCAACTGCAACTGGCTTTGACTCTTCCGTTTCCGTGACCGCGGCTGGCGGAGACTTCCTGCTGGCAACAACGCAGTCTCACTGGGCGATTGATGTTGCCGGGATGAATGAGATTGGAAAGCGGGTTGGAGCACTGGTTCGCGAAGGCACCAAGTCAGAATTCGAAGAGCATCCCGACTTTGTTGAACATCGGGTCCATGTGCCGGAGCGGAATGAATCACTCTGGGCAGCCCATGAGTGGACCGGAGAGTATCAATGGGGGATGTCGATTGATCTGGCACGTTGCGTTGGCTGCAATGCCTGCACGGTTGCCTGCCAGTCGGAAAATAATATTCCTGTCGTTGGAAAAGACCAGGTCTCTCGTGGTCGCGAAATGCACTGGATTCGCATCGACCGTTACTTTGTCGGTGATCCCGATCAGCCTGAAAATATGGGTGTTTCCACACAGCCGGTGACATGCCAGCAGTGTGAAAATGCCCCGTGTGAGCAGGTTTGTCCGGTCGCGGCAACTGTTCACAGTGAAGAGGGCTTGAATGATATGGCGTACAACCGCTGTATCGGAACTCGCTACTGTGCCAATAACTGTCCGTACAAAGTGCGTCGCTTCAACTACTACAGCAATGCGATTCCGATGATGCAGCCGGAACGGGCGCTGGTGCAGTTGACGATGAATCCAGAAGTGACGATACGCAGTCGCGGCGTCATGGAAAAATGTACCTACTGCGTACAGCGTATTCAGAATACTAAAATTACGGCTAAGAATGCCCGTCGCCGTGTCAAAGATGGCGAAATTGAAACGGCCTGTCAGGAAGCCTGTCCGACCAATGCGATTATCTTCGGGGATCTCAAAGATTCAGAGACTCAAGTCTCAAGGAATCAGGCGAATCCCCGGTCATACGCCATGCTGGGCGAGCTGAATGTGAAGCCAAGAACACAGTATCTGGGACGTGTCAGAAATCCTCACCCTTCCCTGGCAGATCATTATTATCTGCAGCCAGGAAGTTCGCATGGTCATGGTGAACATGGTGAAGAGCATCACGATGACCACAGTCATGGGCATGAAGAGCATGGTCACGATGATCACGGCCACGGCTCACCTCCTGTGGAAGAAAATACAACTGGTCACACCGCAGCAGGTCACAGCAAGCCGGCTGGAACATCGACCGCGCCTGTGTCGACTTCTGAGTAGTTATTTATTTTGCGGCTGATATTGAAGACAATTTTCTCGTAACGCGTTGAGTTTGAATATGGCCTCCATTTCGATCAATCCTGGCGACAATACACTGGAAACCCCTGGTCAGCGGGCTGCTCTGGTGACTGGGAGCAACACGTACCAGAGCGTGACCGATAAGGTTTGTCTGCTGGCAGAAAAGCCACGGATCCCGCCGATGTATTTTGTTGCACTTGGGATTTCTGTCATCTGGCTGATTATCCTGAAGTTCTGCATTATCTACCTCCTCACAACCGGTGTTGGAGTCTGGGGTAATATGTCGCCTGTCTTCTGGGGCTGGCCGATTGTGAACTTCGTGTTCTGGGTCGGTATTGGTCATGCCGGGACATTGATTTCCGCGATTCTGTTTTTGTTCCGTCAGAACTGGCGAACAGGAATTAACCGAGCCGCAGAAGCGATGACGATTTTCGCGGTTGTTTGTGCTGGACTGTTTCCGGGGATCCACATTGGTCGTGTCTGGTTTGCGTACTGGTTATTCCCACTTCCAAACACAATGTTACTATGGCCTCAGTTCCGAAGTCCCCTGTTGTGGGACGTTTTCGCGGTTTCTACTTACGCAACTGTCTCACTGCTGTTCTGGTATATGGGAATGATTCCCGATCTGGCAACGTTCCGCGATCGTGCGACCAGCAGGGTTCGTCAAATTGTATACGGCGTATTATCGCTGGGGTGGACAGGTTCTGCTCGAAACTGGAGCCGGTATGAAAAGGCTTATCTGCTCCTAGCTGCACTGGCAACACCACTGGTTTTGAGTGTGCATACCATTGTGAGTTTCGACTTTGCCGTTTCTCAGTTGCCGGGTTGGCACACAACAATTTTCCCACCTTACTTCGTCGCGGGAGCTGTTTTCAGTGGATTTGCGATGGTAGCAACTCTGCTGGTTCCTGCCCGAGTTTTGTGTGGGCTTGAGGAGATTATCACCATCCGTCACCTTGAAAACATGTGCAAAATCATGCTCGCCACGGGGACGATTGTCGGGTATGCCTATGCGATGGAATTCTTTATTGCCTGGTACGGCGGGAATCCTTACGAGCAGTTTGCGTTTGTGAATCGAGCCTTCGGACCTTACTGGTGGGCCTACTGGACCATGGTTTCCTGCAATGTGATCAGTCCACAATTCTTCTGGATCAAATGGTGCCGAACGACTCCGTGGTTTATGGTTATCATCTGCATCTTTATTAATATCGGGATGTGGTTTGAACGATTCGTAATTACGGTCACTTCCCTCAGTCGAGACTTTTTGCCATCGAGTTGGGGATACTTCAAGCCGACAATGATTGACGTTCTGATGCTGATCGGAAGTTTTGGATTGTTCTTCACGCTCTTCCTGCTCTTCTGTCGATTGTTACCGGTTGTCGCAATGGCGGAAGTGAAAAGTGTGATGCCACCCCATTCTGATGAAGAACCAGAACGAGTTTATAATCCGGTTCATTAAGAGTCTCTCTTGTGAAATTGCAAACAACTTACGAGTTTGAATAAATCGATTCGAGTCGA
This sequence comes from Planctomycetaceae bacterium UBA2671, assembly GCA_002359185.1. Taxonomy (GTDB): domain Bacteria; phylum Planctomycetota; class Planctomycetia; order Planctomycetales; family Planctomycetaceae; genus Rubinisphaera. The sequence continues at coordinate 158,662 of DEML01000068.1, read as the reverse complement.
GCACCATGTGGTGCTCACTCACCTACGAAGAGGTCCTTATGTCAACGGTCGTTGAAGAACATCCTGAAGAAGTGGCACACACTCCAGAGCCGACTCTGGCGGGTTATGTCGCTCAGTTTGCCGACGTTCCCTCGCTGCTGAATGCTGCAGAAAAAACACGGGATGCGGGTTTTAAATCTTTTGATTGCTACGTCCCGTTTCCAGTTCACGGCCTCGATGACGCAATGGGAATCAAGCCATCCCGACTGCCGTTCATTGTCCTCGGCTGTGCCTTTGCCGGAGCAACCACTGCGATTGCTCTGCAATATTTGACCAATGCGTTCGATTATCAATACATCATCAGTGGCAAACCGATGTTCAGCATCCCGGCTAATATGCCTGTCACGTTTGAACTTGCAGTTCTGTTTTCGGCCTTCGGTGCCTTGCTGGGCATGCTGGCTTTGAACAACCTTCCCAAGTTTTACAACAAAATTTTCTTTGTCGATCCTTTCCAGAAAGCGACAACCGATGGTTTCTTTCTGGGCATCGAATGTGAAGACCCCAAGTTTCACAAACAAGACACGGCTCAGTTTTTAAAGAGTCTCAATCCTGTCAGAGTCGATGAATGTATCGACCCGAATGCCAGTACCGCCCTGCCGAAATTCCTGGCTCCACTGGCAATCTGTCTGCTGATTATTGGTTTGATTCCCCTCGTGATACTGGCACGCATGAGAGCGATGCCTAAAGATATTCCACGCGTGGAAATCCTGACAGATATGGATTTCCAACCCAAGTTGAAATCACAACGCACCTCGGAAATGTTCGCAGACGGTCGAGGGATGCGGCCCATCATCGCGGGCACACTGGCCCGGGGTGATTTCTATGAAGACATTCCACTGAGTGAAGGTCTCGAAGCAGAAGCCTCTGCCGGAATCGACCACTCTCTGTTACTCCCCAATGCAAAAAATCCAGACGGAACAACGGTCAAGCTGGGGGATTTCCCCTGGGTAACGGAAATTCCCATGGAAGTTAATGAAGATCTGATGGCCCGTGGGGAAAGCCGTTACAACATTTATTGTGCTGCCTGTCATGGCAAAACCGGCAAAGGGGATGGCCTGGTCTCTCAGCGGGCGATGGCTCTGCAGAAAGCGACTCCTGGAATTGGAACCTGGATCAAGCCGATCACTCTTTACGATCAGCCGATTCGCGATCAGGCTGTCGGACAAATTTTTAATTCCATTACCCACGGCGTTCGTAAGATGCCCGGTTATGCTTCTCAGATTCCCGTTGAAGACCGCTGGGCGATTGTTCTGTATGTGCGAGCGCTGCAGAAAGCAGGATCAGGAACACTGGATCAAATCCCTGAAGAAGAACAACAACGCCTGCAGGCAGAAGCACAGTAATTACTTTCCGAATTCATCGAGACACCTTTTCGATACGACTAAGCATCATGGCACACCACGGACAACCTATTCCTGTTGAAAATCCGGGAACTCTCGAACAGAACGTCGGGCAACTCGGCCTTTTCGCAATGTATACCGGCGCGATCGGCTTACTGATTGCCGGGCTGATTGCGGTCACGTCCAACAACTGGGAACGTTTTCAATTCAGTTATCTGCACAACTTTTGCTTCGTATTGAGTATTTCACTCGGAGCATTGTTCTTCATCCTGATTCAGCATCTGACTCGGGCGGGATGGAGTACTGTTGTGCGTCGACTGGCCGAGATGATGACCAATGGAATTGTTCCCCTGGCAGTGCTGTTTGTGCCAATCATTTTCTTACTGCTCAATGGCAGCGACGTGCTGTTTCTATGGAATAATAAAGAGCTCGCAGCGACTGATCCACTGCTGGTTCATAAGCAAATCTATCTCAATCCGATGTGGTTTACTGTACGAGCCGTTGTTTATTTTGCGTTCTGGATTCTTTGCTCGCGTTATTATCTGATGACCTCTGCCAAACAAGATATAACCGGGGATCCTCAATTGAGTTTGAGAATGGAACGCTACAGTGCAGTCTCCTTGATTCTGTTTGCGCTCTCCATCACTTTTGCTTCCGTAGACTGGATCATGTCGCTCGATCCACGCTGGTTCAGCACAATTATTGGTGTCTACTATTTTGCAAATGCTAACGTCGCCTTTTACGCAACGCTGGCCATTGTCGTTTACTTTGCCAATAGCAAAGGTCTTTTGAATGGAACCGTAAATGCCGAGCATCGACACGATATTGGCAAGCTCTTGTTCGGATTCAATTGCTTCTGGGCCTATATCGCCTTCTCGCAATATTTACTCTACTGGTATGCCAATATTCCAGAAGAAACCATGTGGTACATGAGGCGTCAGGAAAATGGCTGGGAACTGGTCTCGATGATTCTCATTGTCGGCCACTTCGCAATTCCATTTCTGGGAATGATGTCTCGTACAGTAAAACGAAATCCAACCCAGTTGTTTTGCTGGGCAGTTTACCTGCTTATCATGTGCTGGATTGATCTTTACTGGTTGATTATTCCTGAAGTTTCTCCTGGCACCCCTGCTCCCGGTTTAATTGATTTGGGATGTCTGGTTGGTATTGGCGGTTTCTTTGTTTTTGGAGCTGTCAAACTGTCCGAGCAATTCACCGTCTTGGCAGTCAAAGATCCTCGTCTGCAGGAATCCCTGGCTTTCCATAACATTTGAATGGAATCTCTGAGTGCGGCGAATCGCCGCGATTCACCAGAGTTCCTCTGGCGATTTTATCAAGATGCGGAATAATGGAACTGGGCAAGCATATTTTGCCAACATACCAAGCTCGAACTGAGCACGACATACTCCGACGGATTGTATCATGGCACGTTACGACGATTTACATACAGGCACCATCACAGTAGTGGGGATTATTTCGGCAGTAATCACATTTGTGATTATTGTTGCGGCCCAGGTGCTGTACTACCAGTTCCAGACGATCGAACATCAGCGTAAAAACATTGATGCCCCGCTGGTGCTCACTGAGAACGCTTTGAAAGTCCAGAGTGAAGAGTTAAACAGTTATTCCTGGATTGACCAGGAAAAAGGAACAGTTTCGATTCCCATTGATAAGGCGAAACAACAGGTTCTTCAGGAAATGACTCAAAAAACAGAAGAGAAGCCGCTGGAAACTCCGGCTCCTTCAGCAACACCAGAACCCGTCCCGTCCACAGAATCCTAATTGAAGAGTATATCCAACTGAGTTGATTGTCATGAATTTTTCCTCCTGCATTTTGTACTCGTGTCTAATGGGCGTGGTTTTAGCTGCGACCCATGTCCCGTGCACGGCTGCAGATCCTCGGGATGCATTCATGCCAGCGGCTTTGACGGACATCAAACTCGTTGAACACCTCAACGAAACTTTGCCTCTGAATTTACAATTTACTGACGACTCAGGAAAAGCAATCCGGTTGCAGGAGTGTTTTACTGAGGAAGTTCCTGTCATTCTCTCATTGAATTATTCAAACTGTCCCATGCTCTGTGTACTGCAGTTGAATGGGCTGGTTGATTCTCTGCGGGAGATTGATCTGGTCGCCGGGAAGGATTTTCAGATCGTCTCAGTCAGTCTGGATCCTCAGGAAACTGCAGAGCAGGCTCGGGCCACGAAGCAAAAGTATCTGGAATCCTATGGAAAAGCAGCCGAGCCCAAGGGTTGGCACTTTTTGACAGGACCGGAAAACTCGATCAGTCAGTTGGCTAAGGCCGTTGGTATTGAATACGTCTACCTGCCGGAGAAAAAGCAATATTCGCACCCTGCCGTTTTCTGTATTGCGACACCGGATGGGCGATTATCACGTTATCACTACGGGGTGGAGTTCCCTCCTCAGACAGTACGGCTCTCTCTGGTGGAAGCCAGTGAGGGAAAAATTGGAACAACTTTCGATCATTTTCTACTGATCTGTTTTCACTATGACGCAACTGAAGGGCGGTACGCTCCGACTGCTCGTAACATTATGAAAATCGGCGGCGCGATGGCGATTCTGGTTCTGGGTTTAATTATCTGGACCTGTCATCGATTTCGCCGAAAGTTGGAAAATGTCGATCCTGATCACTCACTCAGTAATGGCCGGGCAGCGGTCATTCCCGGGACTTGATGATCCTTATAATTACTTTCAGTCATTGCCGTTTATAAGCCAGGCATAACTTATGACTCAGTTTTGGAACTTACTTAATCCCTTTCCAGGGCAACACTCAACATTTGCTTCAAATGTTGATGCGATCTTCTATTTCATATTCTGGTTATCGATGTTTTTCTTCGTTGCGATAGTTGGCTTCATGATTTACTTCATGATCAAATATCGTCGCGTTGAGGGTCAGGAACCAGAAAGCAGCCCTTCACACAATACTCCCATCGAAGTCGCCTGGTCAGTCATCCCCGGCTTTCTTGTGCTGGGAATTTTCTGGTGGGGTTTCACGGGCTATGTCGATATGCGAAGTCCCCCAGCTGAAGCGTATGAAGTGAATGTGATTGCTTCGATGTGGCAGTGGCAGTTCAAATATCCAACAGGGGCGATCTCTGACAAATTGCATATCCCGGTCAATAGACCCGTTAAGCTGATCATGCAATCGAAAGATGTGCTGCACAGTCTGTATGTTCCGTCCTTCCGAGCCAAGCAGGATGTTGTACCCGGACGATATTCAGGCATGTGGTTTGAAGCGACAGATGTCGGTGTTTACGACCTGTTCTGTACGGAATATTGTGGACAGAAGCACTCGGACATGATTACCAAGGTCGTCGTGCATTCAACATCGCCTGAAGGAACGACTGAAGAAGTGAATCAGACTTTTGAGCGTTGGATGGAAATTGCGTCCAATCCCCTCAATGATGAGCAAGGTCAGCCATTGCCACTGGATGTTGCTGGAAAGAAATTGGTTGATACCTTCCAGTGCGCACAATGCCACTCGATTGATGGTACGAAGAAAGTTGGACCATCATTTAAAGGAAACTATGGCAAAGAAGTCGAAATTGTCGGTCAGGGAAAAGTGTTGATGGACGAGAACTATATTCGCGAATCAATTCTGGAGCCGACTGCAAAAATTCATGTTGGTTATGAACCAAAGATGCCAAGCTTCAAAGGCCAGATGAAAGACGAATGGATCGACGCAGTAATCGCTTATATCAAGTCGATTCAGTAAAATGACAAGCCACAACATAAATTAGATTTCATTTTAATAGATTAAGGAGCAAGAGCATGGCTACTGACGTTATGCCCGCTCATTCCGAACCAGCCCGACCCGAAGACAATTACCTGACCGCAAGTCGAGGTTTTATGTCCTGGGCAGTCACGCTCGATCACAAACGAATCGGCGTGATGTATCTTATTGGTACAATGACAGCAATGTTTCTCGGTGGATTATTGGCTCTGGTCCTGCGGGCGGAGCATCTCTCCGGGAATCCGAATACTTTGCCTTTTGTTACTCATGATGTCTACAACCAGCTGTTTACGCTGCACGGGGCGATCATGGTGTTTCTGTTCATCATTCCCAGTATCCCGGCTGCCCTCGGTAACTTCATTCTGCCAGTGATGCTCGGCGCGAAAGATGTTGCTTTCCCGAGAATGAACCTCTGCAGTTTTTATCTGTGGATCATCGGAGCGATCTTCTTTGTCTGTGCATTACTGACGACTGGTCTGGATACAGGCTGGACGTTCTACACGCCCTATTCGACAAACACTTCACAGACAAATGTGGTTCTGGCTACGTTTGGGGCTTTCATCCTTGGGTTCAGTTCGATTTTCACCGGATTGAACTTCATTGTGACAATCCACACGATGCGACCACCAGGGATGACCTGGTTCCGGATGCCCCTGTTTCTGTGGTCTCTCTATGCAACGGCCATCATTCAGGTACTGGCGACTCCCGTGCTCGGCATTACATTGCTGCTGCTGGCCGCAGAACGTATGTTCGGACTGGGGATTTTCGATCCGAAACTGGGTGGGGATCCGGTCCTCTATCAGCACTTCTTCTGGTTCTATTCTCACCCGGCTGTGTACATCATGATTCTGCCAGCGATGGGGATCATCAGCGAACTGATTTCAACCTTCAGCCGCAAGCCGATCTTCGGATATCGCTTTATTGCCTTCAGTAGTATGGCGATTGCCTTACTCGGTTTCCTCGTCTGGGGTCACCACATGTTTACGAGTGGTCAGTCGGAGATGGTGACGATCATCTTCTCCGTGCTGACGTTCAGCGTTTCGATTCCCTCGGCTATTAAAGTATTCAACTGGCTGGCCACGATGTATAAGGGATCGATCGTTCTGGCAACTCCAATGTGCTATGCACTCTCGTTCCTGTTTCTGTTCACAATTGGCGGATTGACAGGTCTGTTCCTGGGAGCCCTGGCAACCGACATACACCTGCACGACACCTACTTCGTGGTGGCCCACTTCCACTATGTAATGATGGGCGGAACATTAGTGGCATTCATCGGCGGGTTGTTCTACTGGTGGCCTAAAATGACAGGTCGCATGTACAACGAATTCTGGGGGCAGATTTCGAGTCTGATTGTCTTCGTTGCCTTCAATCTGACCTTCTTCCCACAATTTGTGATGGGCTCCCGCGGGATGCCTCGACGTTATTATAATTATCTGCCTGAGTTTCAGGTGTATCACGTGCTCTCGACAATTGGAGCCTTCCTGCTTGGTTTTGGATTACTACTGGCAGCGATTGTTTTGATCGTCTCCCTGTTTAAAGGAAAAAAAGCTCCTGCTAACCCATGGGGAGCAGCGACTCTGGAATGGCAATGTACTTCGCCACCACCTCTGGCAAACTTTGAAAAAACACCGACCGTGGGAAATCCCTATGATATGAATTCCGTTGTCTGGGATCCGGACACCGAAAGTTTCATTCGTCGGGGCGATGTTCCTACTGTTAAAGATGAGGCGACGCCTGCTCACAGTTAATTTTTGAGCATTCTCAAAAAATACGATTGATAATGAGGAGCCGTCTGTTTTTGAAATTGTGAATTCAACAGCGGCCATACGATTTACTCCGATTACGATTCGACAGAAAAGGTTAGCCAATGGCGACAGCCGTGGAACCGCATGAATCCCATGAAGACGGTCATGACGACTGGCATCATCAACCATTCAGTGCCCATCATTTTGAGAACGCCGAGCAACAGTTTGACTCGGGCAAGCTCGGTATGTGGCTGTTTCTGGTCACTGAAATCCTGTTTTTCAGCGGGTTGTTTTGTGCCTATGCAGTCTATCGTTCGACGCATCCTGAAGTCTTCATCTATGCGTCTCAGTTTCTCGATAAATATCTCGGGGGCATGAATACCATTGTGCTGATTTTCAGCAGTTTGACGATGGCCTGGGCTGTCCGTTGTGCACAACTGGGACAACGCAACGGGTTGGTCACTTTATTGGGGGTCACCCTGTTTTGTGCGGCTCTGTTCCTGGGTGTCAAAACCTTTGAATACACGGAGAAGGCTCATAAGCGGTTGCTGTGGTCTGGAGCCTTTGTGAAGGCTACTGATATCGGCAAAAAGTCGCAGGTGTTTGAAGTTGGGAAGCCACTTCCTAAAGCAGAGTTTGAAGATCGTGTGATGGCTTCGCTGGAGACAATCAAGAAGTTCTGGTGGTTCGCGTGTGTTATTCCTCTGGTTTTAATAGGAATCGGTTATGGATCGGGTTCACGTCCCTGGAGGACGACAGGATTTGCCGGTTTAATTTCAATTATCGGAATTCTGGCAGGCATCTGGATCAGTATAGAAATCCATCATGCTCAACATGGGGGTGATCATGCCGTAGGTCATGGAGACTCTCATGCGGTTGCTGAGCATGAGGGTGAACATGCAGAAGATGGTTCCGGCGAACATGGTCATGATGAAACTGCCGAAGAGAAAGAAGCAGCGGAAATTGATGCCGAAGCTTTGGCAATACAAGAGAAGACAGGAATTGAAGCAGCTGAAGCACCGGATTCAATTCTTGGTGAAATGAACGACGCGATTCCTGCAATTTCGACTCCAGTTGATACAACTCCTGATCCTAATGCTCCCAGGAATGCCAATTTGTTCTTCAGTATTTATTACTTTATGACAGGTCTGCATGCTTTCCACATTATCTGTGGAATGATTGCAATTACCTGGTTGATGGTTCGCTCGGTCGAAAATCATTTCCGTCCCGATTATTTTGGTCCGGTCGATTTCGTCGGCTTGTACTGGCATATCGTCGACCTGATCTGGATTTACCTGTTCCCGCTTCTGTATTTGATTGGTCACTGATCCCGTTTCGATTTTTTATATCGAGCGTTTCGGTTTTCCAGATTATAAAATCGTTATAGTTAAGAGTTGAGACTATGTCTGACCATCATGAAGATCACAATCATGGCTTCTCCCATGTTATGTCTCCGGGGATTCTGCTGGGTACGTTTGCAGTTTTGATTGTGATGACAATCGTAACAGTCCTCCTGGCAGACAGTGAATTGATTCCCAAGGGATTTGATGTTCACGTTGCACTCACCATTGCCACGATCAAGGCGGCCTTTGTGATGCTGTTCTTCATGCATATGATTTACGATAAGCCCTTGAATACCATATTTTTTCTGTTCTCGATTGTCTTTGTTTCCCTGTTCCTGGGATTTGCGATGACGGATACCGAGCAGTATCAGCACAGAATTGATGAATTTAATTACAATGAAGTTGAAACAACTCCGTAGCTCAGGATTATCTTGAACGAGTGGTCTGTTCCAATTAAATATTAGGGTGGCACTGGCATTGCCAGTGCATCGTAACTTAGCAATTCGTTTCAACTTGCACTGGCGAAGCCAGTGCTACACAACCCGACGTTTCAATTGGAACAATCTACTAGTGTGTCTTCCACACTATTAATTTGGGGTGATGTTCTTATAAAGCACGACAACGGAATGTGTTGCAGTGATTTGAGGCCCAATTCCAAGCCCTGAAAGGGCACTATTTTCCGTTTACGGTTGAGCCATGTCGAAGCCGTCGTCTTATCCTGTGAAAACACGGGTTTATCCCGAATTTGCAAAGACGAGTTTTCTCGTTTACGGACTGATTGTTTCAATTGGGATTTTCTTTGTCGGGGCGATCGTCGCTTATCTGGGACGGTTTGTTTTCTCTTCTCATCCGATCACTCCCGTAACGATCCCGCCAATTTTGTGGTTGAACACATGCCTGCTCTTGCTCGGGAGCCATCTGCTGTATCGTGGCTATCGAGCTGTCCGGCGGGAACAACTTCGTCGCTTTCGTCGTTGTCTGTGTGCCTCGCTGACAATCGCCTTTCTGTTTTGCGTGCTGCAGTCGATTGGCATGTATGAATTGCTCGAACAGCACTGGCAGCAGGCCTCACGAACTTCAGGTTCGGTGGCCGCAGTTTTGCTGATGGTTTTCCTGCATGTGGCTCATTTTTTTGCCGGTTTGCTCGGGTTAGCCTTTGTCACCTTCCAGGCATTTCAAGGTCGGTATGACCATGAATATCACAATGGCGTGCGACTGGTTGCACTCTACTGGCGATTTCTGGATGTGATCTGGATCTTGCTACTGTTCCTGTTTTACGTTACAGGAACATCATTCCTCTTCTGAGCGATCCCGGTGCTTTCTGGCCGATTTCTTTCTGGAAGACTTCTTACGAGGTTTTTTTGGAGGCTCGGCTTTCCGGGTCAACAGATAGACATCGTTTGAGCTGACCAGAAAATCTTCTCCGAGTGCGGTTCGACCAATCAGCATGCGACACTGCATACGTTTGCGACAGACGAGGGTCACATCGACATTTTTTTCAACCGGTCCAATTCGCAGTGTCGTCTCGACCACAACCCGCTCTGTGATATGACCGTTACTCGATTTGACCTGCGTATGCCGTTTGATTTTCATGCGGACAGGCTTGGACAGATTACGATCTGTTCGCGATAAAGCCACGTCGAAAGAGACGTAATCATCCTCTTCAATTTTCAGATTCTTAACATCGACTGCTGAGGAACGGGCACCGGTATCCGATTTGGCTTCAATGCCCTGCACACCCCAATCCGGCAAATCGATCCGTTCTCGCCATCCAATTGTTTGTCGTTCATTCATCGATCAATTTCACTCCCAGTGTGATCAGTCAAAAGAGATCAGACCTGTAACTGACAGCTTTATTGTAAACTTCAGAGCATCATTCGGAAACCGGCTGAGCCTATTAATACCTGTTGTACTTGACTTCCCAGCCTGATGTTAAGGACACTGCAGAAGAGACATTCTTCGAATTGCGTAAAGAGTTGATGTGAATGATATGCAATTCTAACTTCAGCGGATTACATAAATTATGAAAATATTTCCACTCAACAGCCTGATGAAGTGCGAAGCAGAGATCGGTGATGCAATCACATTCCGAAAGAAATTTCTCTCCTTATGCGGAGTCCTCTGCCTGCTGCTGAATCTCAATTCTCCAATCCAGGCGGCACCGTTTCCGGGAGAAAATGCCGAATCGATCATCACTCAGGCGATGCTGCAGTCGAGTCCGAGTCTGGTGCGAATTGAAACCGTCGGAGGAGCTGATGTGGTCGATGAGGTGCTGACGGGAACTGGACCGACCACGGGTGTCATTTTGTCTGAAGATGGTTACATCATTACGAGTTCTTTCAATTTCGCCTCCAATCCCGCGACCGTCTTAGTCACACTCCCCGAGACCGACAATCGACTTCCTGCTCAGATTGTCGCCCGCGATGAAGTTCGTAAAACAACATTGCTGAAAATTGAAGCGACCGGATTATTTCCCGCAGTGGCGGTCCCTGTTGAGGACATTAAAGTCGGGCAGTGGGTTCTGGCCTTGGGGCGAACTTACGATGCCCGTCGACCGAATGTTTCACTGGGACTGGTCAGTGCGCTGGGCCGAGTGGAAGGTAAGGCGATTCAAACCGACGCCAAAGTTTCTCCCGCAAACTATGGTGGTCCATTAACCAATCTGAAAGGAGAAGTTCTGGGGATTCTCACTCCGCTTTCCCCCCAGGGTTCCAGCAGTATGGACGGCATGAACTGGTACGATTCCGGAATCGGCTTTGCAATTCCTTTGCAGGATATTTATTCAGTGCTCGATCGTCTCAAAGCTGGCGAAACGTTGAAACCTGGCTTGATGGGAGTCAGTTTCTCCGCCACACCGGGCTTTTTGACAGATCCGGTCATCAAAGAAGTGAGGCCAGCTTCGCCGGCTGCGGAAGCCGGTTTAAAAGCAGAGGATCGTGTGATGTCTGCAGAAGGCAAAGAAGTGAAATCGGTCGCTCAACTCAAGCAGGTCGTTGGTCAAAAGTATGCTGGCGATCCCTTTTCCATGACTGTCTCACGTGGAGATTCCACTGAGGAAGTCACCATGGTTCTGGCCGCGGAATTGCAAACGTTTGAGCATGGTTTGCTGGGGATCCTACCGAAAAGAGTTATGACTGAGGAATCAGGAGTCGCGATTCGAGCGGTGCTTGCCGATTCGGCTGCCGGGAAGGCGGGAATTTTGAATAGCGATGTGATTGTCTCGTTGAATGGTGAAGAGATTCAGAATGTTGTTGAGCTTTCCTTGAAACTTTCTGTCAAACCTTCCGGGGAAGATGTCACTTTGGGATTACTTCGTGAGGGAGAAACGCAATCTCAGCAAGTGACCTTAGCAACTGCAAACGAAACCATTCCAGCAGAAGTGCCACTACCGTTTGCGGGAAGCGAACCTGACGAAGCGTTGAAGTTGAAAGAAAGTGGCGATCTGAAAAAAACAGTTTCGGAAACCAGTCTGGATTACGAGATTTACATCCCCGAAGACTATCAGTCAGATCGACGCTACGGCTTGATCCTCTGGGTGTCGAGTCAGGGTGATCGACTCCCTGCAGAAGAGTTAGCGGAATGGAAACGGATCTGCAGAACGCGAGGGTTGATATTGGTACGCCCACTGACAGAACCGGGAGTGGCCTGGACTGCTGCGGATACTCTGGCATTGGAATCCTGCCTGGACGATGTCGAACAAAAATATTCTATTGATCGAGATACCACCGTAATGTTTGTCACGGGCAATCAGCCGACGTTTTTATTGGAGTTTGCCACGACACACCGAAGTCGAATTCATGGCATCGTCATTCAATCGATTCCTCGACAATTCGATCTCCCGTTCAACGAACCCGGGCAACGGATTCGTTTCGCCTTATTACACACGGCTGATCTTTCCGAAGAGATACAGAACAAGTTGAAAGACTTTGCAAAAAACCATGGCATTCCAGCCTGGATTTCTCAATTACAACCGACGCCAACTCAGGAAGAGTTTGACGACATTGCGACATGGATCGACTTGCTCGGCACACTTTAAATATTCCTCATACAAGCACGAATCGCAAGCGAGTTTGTCAAGTTGACTCACGATTCAATTTCAGGGAAGAAATGTTTGAATGGATATCGAACAACTGTTTCAAGTGATTTTACTAGGGGTTATCCAGGGGATAGCCGAGTTTCTTCCGATCAGTTCCTCGGGACATCTGGTGATCGTTAATGAATTCCTTCCCGGTGAATCGGCAGGGGGAGCAGATGACCTGGCTCTCAATATCGCCCTGCATCTGGGAACACTCGGATCGATTCTAGTCGTTTACCGAAAGGATCTCATTCACATTCTGCGTGATTTCCAGATGCTGATTTCCATTGTCGTGGCGACGATACCGATTGTGATTGTTGGCTTCACATTGAAAGATCACATCGAAACTGCTTTTGAAACGCCGATGGTGGCGGCCTGTGGTTTAATGGTGACGGCTTTGTTTCTCTGGCTTTGCGACTGGATGGGGAAAGTTGAAGCGGAACCCCTCGATCAACCTCAGACTCCAAACTGGAAGCAATCGGTTTTAATTGGATTATTTCAAGCGATGGCAATCGTGCCGGGCATTTCCCGCTCGGGGAGTACAATTGCAGGTGGAGTGATGGTGGGAGTCTCACGAATTTCTGCGGCTCGATTTTCATTCCTCATTGCGATACCCGCCATTTCAGGAGCGACACTTTTACATGGAATTGATATCGCACGCGGTGAATCCGGTGCAACTTCGATCACAGTTTTAGTCATTGGAGCAATTGTATCGTTCTTCGTGGGAATTGGAGCCCTGGAAGTTTTACTGAAAATCGTTCGCAAGAATCGACTCAGATACTTCGCTATTTACTGCCTGGCTGCTTCGTGGTTCACAATCGCGTACTTAATGTTCAAAGGCTGAGGTCATGATGCCATAGATCAAGGTTGTGATGTCAATCTGTTGCAGGTCGGTTGTGCCTGACGAATTGCTTGAATTTTCCTGCAATTCATCAGGATAACTTACGACTGATGATCTCTCTGGCTTGTTCGCAAAGAGCGTTTGCCTGATCATTTTTCGGGGCTTCGGCGATCACTCGAATGATCGGTTCCGTATTGCTGGCTCTGACCTGTACCCAACGATCGTCCCAGTCGAGTCTTAAACCATCGCCTTCCGTCGCGGTGGCATCCTGGTAATGTTCTCGCAGTGCTTCGCATGCTTTGCCAACTGCTTCCTGTGGACATGTCAGTTTGGACTTCACAATGGCATATTTGGGAATCGTTTCAACCCAGTCTGAGAGAGAACCCTCCTTACTGGTTAAGCCAGCCAGAACATAAGCCATCGAGACGAAACTATCGCGTACAAAACCAACCTGAGGTTCGATCACGCCACCATTGCCTTCACCACCGATCAACGCATTGCACGCTTTCATCTTTGCGACGACGTTGGCTTCGCCAACATGCGAGCGATGAAATTCACAGCCATACTTCGCAGCCAGATCTGCAGTGACCCGGCTGGTCGAACCATTGACGACGACTGGCCCCTGTTTTCTTTCCAACACATAATCGACAGCTAAAGCCAGTGTCAGTTCTTCTCCGATATAATTCCCCTGCTCATCGACAATAGCCAGCCGATCGGCATCGGGGTCTTGAGCGAATCCGACATCAGCTCCTTCTTTTCGAACTCGCTCGCTCAATGTCGTCAAATTTTCTGCAAGAGGTTCGGGTGTGTGGGCGAACTGACCGTCTGGTGTGCCTCCCATTACAATCACTTCGCAACCGAGTTTCTCAAGCAACTCGGGAGTCGACACCGCTCCCGAACCATGATTGCAATCCAGGACCACTTTAAATTGCTTTTGACGAATTGCTTCAACATCAACCAAAGAAAAAACACGATCTCTGTGCGGTCCAGCGGGATCTTGCAGAAGTTCCACAGAGCCAATCTGATCGTAAGTCACATAAGAAAATTGACGGGACTCCAGCAGTGACAATAGTTCCTGACCTTCTTCCCGATTGTAAACCGATCCCTGGGCATTGAATGGTTTGAGTCCATTCCAGGGGACAGGATTATGACTGGCAGTGATTTGAATTCCGCCGGCTGCCTTATGATGGGTGACCAGCACGCCACAGGTGGGAGTCGTTGCGATCCCGGCATCAATTACACGACAGCCTGTTGCCATCAAACCTGAGAGGACCGCATGTTTGACCATTTCTCCAGACGATCGACCATCCCGGGAAACGACAATACTTCCCCCTTTGGCAATCGTTCCTACGGCAGCTGCAAACTGGCAGAGAAAATCGGGATCTAAACCATCACCGGCTACCGCGCGTAAGCCGGAAATACTGAGGATTCTTTGCATGATCGAAATTCAGTTCAAGAGTTTTCAATTGAGTTTGCTATTAAAGAAATTGGGAACCCAGAATGAATTGATGTTCCTGTATCCAATTCCCACGCTTCATTATGAAACGAGAGGTTATTCCATCGGCTGGAATTTGATAAGCTCAAATCGATTATGCAATAAAGGCATAATAATAGAAGATCAAGCCGGTCACTGAGGTGAGGACCAGATCAATCGTACTCAACCAGCCCAGTGTTTTGTGGCGTTTGCTGTACGGACCCGGCGTAATCGGATCAGGAAAGCGACGCAGGGCTTCGTAGGTTGTCCAAATCCAGAGGATCGGAGTCGAAATAGCAAAGATCAAATGGATACGGAGGATTTTAGAAACGTCTGCGAGTTCCGCGGTCGTCATGCGTGGAGCAGAGGGATCTTTATTGATGATATTCTTCCAGCCGCCGTGCAACTGCATGTCAATTTCAAATAATCCGACGGCGGTCAGCAACAGGAACCCCATGAGTAATTGAGCCACTTTATGCTTACCATATTTGCGGCGGTACTTAACCAGCCAGATACTGTAAACCAAAAGTGGAACCAGAAGGACGAGTGCACAGACAACCACATCGAGCATGAAAGAGGCATCGTATCCAAGAAAACCCCGGCTCATACTCAAATCCTCATAACGAGTTAATTTAGGTGTTAGAAATCGTCCTGAGCTAATACACATCAAATAACATTGATTAGAATTGAATGTGTTTTACTGAAATAACTGATCACTTGAAAAGACCAGTAACGATAAACTTGAACTTAATAATATTAACGAAAAGAGTTTTCAAACTGGGCGAATAGGCTCAGTTTAATTCTCAAAGTAGCAGAACAAAAAAAGCCGCATTCAGAAATGCGGCCTGACATTTAAATTGGACTGAGGCAAAACTCAGTTGGAGACTGCTGGTTCGACGTTAATACGTCGGCCTTTCTGATCGAAGTAAACCGTTCCTTCGGTCAGTGCGAAGAGCGTATAGTCTCGTCCCATTCCGACATGACGACCTGGGTGCCATTTCGTTCCACATTGACGAATGAGAATATTACCAGCCAGTACGGATTCTCCACCGAATTTCTTCACGCCCCGTCGCTGTGCGTTGGAATCGCGTCCGTTACGAGTGGAACCCTGTCCCTTCTTATGTGCCATGGGAAATCTCTGTCTGCTTGTAAACCGTTGTGAAAATTGAAGTTATGTCAGGCCCACTCAAGTAGGCGCAATTCTTGAATTCAGAATCATATCGGCAATTCCAGCCGGTTTCAAGATCACGAGTCCTTTCATTTCTACAAAGTTTTGGTCTTTTGACTGTCTAATTGATCGTTTTGAATTCAACTTCAGCAACAGATGATGAAAACTTGTTGAAAACTTCCAGAAATCTTTCGAGATTTCTGGAAGAGCCTGCGAAGTAGTTTCGCACCAATTATAACGAAGGGGAGATGAGGCTACCTGTTAAGATGTGAGGACTATGACGACTGATCCGGTTAAGGTTGTTGAAAATCGATGCGATCGATCAGTTTTCGTTAAGTTGCCTGAGTTTCCCGGGCTATGCTTGAGTTAAAATCAGGACATTGCGATGAATTCCTGCAATATCGATCGGAATGAAGGAATGATGTTTGCAACGTCCCTGATGATAAGTTGATAATGGATGTTCAAAAAAGTGAAAATTCAGGACGTCATGCCGCAGGACGTTGCTATGGCACAACAATAATGATCTACGCATCTGAGAGGGGAGAGAGTTCGATGAGAAGGATGATCGCTGCAATCGCGGTGACGGCGATGTTGTCATCAGCCGGGGTGGCTCAAGCAAGGGGACTGTGTGGTGCCTGCAATTACCATTGCTGTCCACCTGTTGCCTGTCAGCAGACCGCCTGTTACACCACTTGTAAAGTGGAACGAGAAACCTGTTATCGCACGGTTTACGAAAACGTCTGCGAGCCTCAGCAATACACAGCTTGCCGCACCGTTTACGACATGCAGTATGAAGATGTGCAGCAAACCTGCTATCGTACCGAGTACGAGCAGTTGTGCCGCACCGAAACTTATCAAGTTCAGCGCCCTGTTTATGAAACCAGTTTCCGGGAAGATCGATACACGGTCCAACGGCCTGTTTTCGAAACTTCACAGCGAGAATGTTCGTATCAGGTTCAGAGACCAGTCTGGGAAACTCATGAACAACAGGTTCAGCGAGTTGTCTGTCGTCCTGTGACTGAAACGATCAACCGTCAGGTCAACCGAACGGTTTATCGAACAGTGACTGAAACGGTTAATCAGACACGGTGTTATACCGTGATGAAACCAGTCACGACTTATCGCCAGGTTCAACGCGATTGCGGGCGATATGTCTGTCAACCTGTCCAACTGCCTGGTCCTCTGGTTCCACGCATGGTTTGTGACCCTTGCGGTATTCCTCGAGTTTGTATGGTTCGCTGCCCGGGAATTACTGTTCAGCGTCGTGTCTGGTGTCCGAACATTGTCACCCAGCAGATTCCCTGTACCCAGTATGTCCCACAGGTGGTGCAGCAGAATTGTCCGGTTCAAGTTTGCCGTGTTGTTCCTGAAACAGTCTGTGAAAATGTTCCTTGTCAGGTGACACGCCTGCAACGGGAAGTCGTTACTGATTCTGTTCCTGTTCGCACCTGTCGCTGGGTTACCGAAACGAAAACTCAGATGGTGCCTGTTCGAACTTGCCGTATGGTTTCTGAAGAGAAAGTCTGCCGCACTCCAGTGCGAACCTGCAAAATGGTAACAGAAGAATGCTCTCGTCAGGTTCCTTACACGGTTTGTAAACAGGTCCCATACACAGTGACACATCGAGTTGCGAAATGTGTACCGCGTCAGGAAAACTACACCTGCACACGAATGGTTACACGCACTGTACCTCGTCAGGTTGCCTATGAAGTTTGCAGACTGGTTCCCGTAACCGTCTGCAATGAAAGTCCTTGCAGTACTGGTTGCACCGACTGTCAGAATTCAGGAACTTACGAGTCCAATCGTCTGGTTCCTGGTACCATTCAGAACAATGGGGATCTGCAACCACAACCCGATAATATCGGTGGCGAAGAGATCTAATCTCACGATTTTAATATCGATTCCAAGCTGAGATGAGCAGACGACTTCAGGGTCGTCTGCTTTTTTCTTGGAGTGATGAATTCATTTAAGAAATGGGAAACTGTATTCAAATCTATTTGATCCCTCTCGACGCTCTCTTGCAGAATTAGTAAACTCAGAATGAGCAATGATCAAGTGTTTTTCTCCTGTAGCGGAAGTCGTACGGAAAAGCCTCATATCATGGTCGGTTTCTTGCCGACACCAGATCATTCCGGGAAAACCTATCTGAAAAGATCCTGATCTATGGAATCATCAGAGTTCTCTTCTAAAACAAAGCCTGACATTCCAGCAAATAACGCTTCTGAATCGGAGTTTTCAATTCTGAGGGGAGACTTTCCGGGGATCACAGAGCGATCTCTTCTCAATAATGTGCTTCAGCATTCTTCCTTAGTATTGTGGGCTTTGGATAAGGAGGGGAAGTTCATCCTTTCCAGTGGAGCTGGTCTGAAATTAATTGGCTTAGCCGAAGGGGAAACCGTTGGGGTTTCAGTCTTTGAGATGTACGCCGATCACCCTCACATTTGTGAAAAAGTCAGAAGTGCACTCAATGGGGAAGAAATCCAGGACTTTGTCGAAGTCTCCGGACAAGCCTTCGAAACCTGGTACCGTCCCATCCGGACTGAAGGTGGGCAGATTAACGGCGTTGTTGGGATTTCAAGCGTTGTCACTGAACTCTATCAGGCACGCAAGGCATTCGAAAAAAGCGAGAAGCGTTTTGAGAAACTTGCTCAGATGGCTCCGGTCGGAATCTTCCAGTGCAATCGGAAAGGCCGAATCATTTTTGCCAACCGGTACTTCTGGTCCTGCTTTGAACATGGAGCTGACAATCAAAGTTCACAGGAAACGAAAACTGTTGACAATCTGAATACTTCTGAAATGACCTGGGCAGAGTTATTCCAATCAGAAGGACCTGGTTCCCTGGTTGATCAATGGAAGCAGTGTGTCGAAAACGGGGAGGCTTATGAATCCCGACTAACACCCTGCCAACCAGCCGAGGATGTCAATCAGGTACTGGTGCGATTGGAGAAAACGGAATCGGACCGGTTTGTGGGGATCGTTGTAGACATGACTGCTGTCCAGAAGGCGGAAAGTGTCTCTGCACTTCGTCATCAGCAACTGGAAAAGGCTGTCCAGAACCGAACGGTCGAGTTAAAAGAACTCAATGCCAAGCTACAGGCAGAAATGCAATCGCGAGAACGGGCGGCTCTGGAACTGCAACTGTCTCAAAATCAGATGCAATCGATCCTGGAAAATACGGTCGATTCCATCATACAGATTGACAGTGAAGGACGTATGGAATATGTCAATCACACTCGATCTGAAAATCCAGCAGAAGAGGTCATTGGGTCAAAAGTTTTCGATTGGCTTAACGAAGCGGATGCGAAAATTGCCTATCAGACATTACGGCGAGTGATTGATAACGGTGAGCAGGTCGAGCAACCTGCGACTGTTAACCTGCCCGATGGAACTCAGGCCTATATGACGGGGCGTTGGGGACCGATCTGGCATGACGGAAAAGTCATTGGAGCCACGATAGTCGCCACGGATGTGACCGAAATGCGGAAACTGGAAATGGAATCCAAACGCCGTCAGGAAGAGCTGGCTCATTTGTCTCGCCTGAGTTTAATGGGGGAAATGTCTGCACGATTGTCTCATGAATTGAAACAGCCTCTGTTCTCCATTGGAAGTCTGGCGAAAGGTTGTCTGAATTATGTAGAAGCGGGCAGGATTGATCCTGAAGAATTAAAAACGATGCTGGAACGGATTACCAGACTTTCCAATGAATCCCGTGACATCGTCGAGAAGACCAGAGATTTTGCGATCAAGAAACCGTTTCAGAAAAAGTCTGCACAAATCCAGGAAATTGTCGAGCGTTCCCTGGATCTGGTTAGCGGGGAATTTACCAAGTCAGAAATTCAAATTGAGCAAACGTATGAAAATGATATCCCTGCGGTGAATGTCGACCCGACCCAAATCCAACAGGTGTTCGTCAATCTGTTTCTGAATGCCATCGATGCCATCCGTACGAGCCACAAGAAAATCCCCCATCAAATTACTATTTCCGCTCAACCATTAAACGAAGAATATGTCACCGTCAATGTGAGGGATACCGGTGATGGATTTCAGGATATTGAACCGTCCAATTTATTTGAAGCCTTTCGATCGACAAAAGAAAACGGCCTGGGAATGGGACTGGCCATCTGTCGCGGAATCATGGAAAACCATCTTGGCGATTTGAAGCTCGTTTTCACGGGAGAGGAAGGAACGGTCTTTCAGATCGATTTACCGATTTATACTCCGGCTAGCAAGCTTTGATTTTCCCACAGGAGACCGGGAGTATTTTCTTTTCAAGCCGATTTCCCCTCGAACATATGGATTCCCGCAAATATTTCGTTTATTGTAAAGACTTCTCGACCAGTCAATCCCAGCGAAATCTCGCGGAGCTCTTATGAAGATCATTCCCGTTCTCGATATTTTGAACGGAGTGGCTGTCCATGCAGTCGGTGGCTTAAGAAGTTCCTATCAACCGCTCAAGTCGAAGTATTGCGAGAGCCCCTGCCCGGTTAAAATCTCGGAAACACTGAAAAGTCGATTTGGTCTGTGTGACTGGTACATTGCAGATTTGGATGGCATCGTTCATCGACGCTGGAATCTTAACTTGCTGAGCAAGTTAGCAGGGAATTTAGGACAACTTCGTATTGATGCCGGGATTCGTCAAATTGAAGATTTGTTCGAGCTCGGCTCATTGGTCTGTACGAACCACTGCATCATTTCGAGTGAATCGTTGACCGACTGCTCGGTGCTCGATTCGCTGGTCTGCATGTGCGAGCCCAGGCAGTTTGTTTTCAGTCTGGATTTAGTCGATGGCCAGTTGAATGCCCCGAATGGTGCCTGGGGAAAACGTTCGCTAATCGAAATTATCGAATATGTCGCTGGTCAAGGCATTCAGGAAATCATCATTCTCGATCTGGCATATATCGGCAGCGAGAAAGGACCAGGAACTTCAGAGTTATGTGCTGGAATTCGTAAGGCATTTCCAGATTTGCAATTGATCACAGGCGGAGGAATTCGCACTTGCGATCAACTCAAAATTCTGGAGCAATCCGGTGTTGATTCCGTCCTCGTCGGGACAGCATTGCATCATGGACTGCTCACCGAAGAGATCATTTCCCGCTATTGTTTGGAATCATCCGGTAACGATTCGAATACGAGAGGATGATCCGAATTGGGATCGGAAACGCGAAGTGAGATTTTTCCGTCCAGCAGATTCTCCAGCATTTCTCCACACAGGTTATATCGCCAGCCATGGGCCAGTTTCGGAACCTCTGGCCCCTGATCACCCAGATACCAGCGAACAAAGTCTCTCAAATCGTTCGCACTGGCGACAATGGCAGGGGAAAGATCGGCTTCAGCACAACAATTTGCCAGAGCGATGGCCAGCAGTTTGCCGAGAACATGTTCTTCCTGCTTGGAATGATCGACACTGTCGGATTTGAGTTTCTCCGGGAGTTCGTGTTCTGGAGTCTGGCTTGCTTCCTGAATCACTCTGATGATTTCAGCTGCATGTCGCTTGTAATTTCCTCTTTGCATATCGCGTGACGACAGGACTTCGGCTTCTGTTTTAGGATGTCGATGAGCCAGATCGACGAGCAGGTCATCTCGCAAAATGGTTCGAAAAGGCCGATTGGTTTTATCGGCAACCCCTTCCCGCCAGCGAAAGAGATCACGGGCAATGCCCAACTCGAGTTGAGAAAGTCGTCCCAATTTGGGAAGCTTTACCCAGGCATCTGCGCGGGTTCTCTGGGCATCCACTAGAGAATCGACAAATTCCTGACATTCCTGATCAGCCCATTCTGTCCGCTTGGTCGATTTGAGTCGACGACGCTGCTTGGCCGCGATGTCGATCAGATAGCGAACATCTTCAACGGCATACTCAATTTGCTTGGCCGTTAATGGACGTTTCGCCCAGTCGGTGCGGGTCTCTTTCCCATGAATCCGCTTCCGCATGACTTTCTGCACGATGGCCGAATGGGACAGCGGAAAACCTCTGCTGAGCAGTCCTTGGACAATCTGCACATCAACCAGATTTCCAGGAGCTTTACCAATTCCGTTCCAGCAGAAGAGAATTTCTTCCCGGCCGCCGTGCACGATAATTCGTGTCTCTTCATCCGCCATGATTTCCCACCAGGGGGTCAAATCGAGTCCCTCAAGCGGATCGACTGCGACCATTTCCTCCTTTGTACCGAACTGCAGCAGACAAAGTTGGGGCCGGAATGTATGTTCAGAGACAAATTCGGTATCGAAAGCAACCTCGCCACAGGCGCGCATACGCAGGCAAAGTTCATCAAATTCAGATTGAGACGTCAGCAATTGTGGAGGCATAAATCAGCGTTGCGGATTCGTTGGTGCAATATTGAGTATGGGTTCCGTCTGCTCCATAATTGAACAGACCGATAAAAAATAATTAAACCGCTAAGCCGCCAAGATAATTAAGACGATGAAGTATTACTAACGGATTTTGATGAGAAACAAGTCTTCGTTGTTTAAGAGGTTTTATCTTAAAAAAGATCTCTTAAAATTCTTTGCGTCTTGGCGGTTAAAATTCTGACAGCTTTGTTGAAACTACATTCTTTCAGAAGTTTCGATTCCAAGCAAGTTCAAGCCCTGTTTTAATGTGCGAGCGGTCACATCGCACAATTTGAGTCGACTGATGCGGACTGCCTCGTCGTTCTCTTTGGCGACCGGGCAACGGTCATAAAAAGTGCTGAAGGCATTGGCGGTTTCGAACAGATAATTCGTCAACAGGTTCGGCTTCAACTCCTGAGCAGTGGCTGAGAGAGCTTCTGAAAATCTCAATAATTGCAATCCGAGTGCCCGCTCGGCTTCGTGTGTCAATTGAATGGATACATCCTCTCGCTGCCGAATTGCATCACGTTCAACGTCCGCTTTGCGGAAAATCCCACAGACACGAGCATAGGCATACTGCATGTAAGTCGCCGTATCGCCTGTCATGGAGAGCATTTTGTCCCAGTCGAAAATGTAATCACTTTCCCGATTATGATGCAAATCGGCATATTTGATGCCTCCCAGTCCAACGATCTCTGCGATCTGTTTTCTCTCGGCTTCATCGAGTTCCGGGCCATTGGGCTTGGATTCATCGTTGGCAACAACAATTGAAAACGCTCGCGAGATCGCTTCATCGAGTAATTCACCCAGGCCAACCGTGTCACCCGATCGTGTTTTGAAGGGCTTGCCATCCTGACCCATCACGGTGCCGAATGAAACATGCTGCATGTTCAGATTTTCATATCCCCAGCGGCGAGCGGTCCCGAACAGCATCTGAAAATGCTCGCCCTGACGGGCATCGACCACATACAGAATCGAAGTCGCTTTCAATGTTTCAACGCGATAGCGAATGGTCGCCAGGTCGGTCGTCGCATAAGTGAAGGCTCCATCCTGTTTCTGCACTATGAAGGGAGCTTTGAAGTCCGGCAGAAAGACGCACATCGCCTTCTGACTTTCCTCGGCCAATCCTTTCGATTTCAGTTCCTCGACGACATCGGCCAGTTGAGGCTGATAGAAACTTTCGCCAAGTGAATAATCAAACTTGATGTGCAGGCGGTTGTAGATGACATTCATCACATCCAGGCAAGCCGGGAGAAATTCATCCCACAATTTTCGATTCTCGGCATCCCCGCCATGCAGTTTGGAGGTTTCGAGACGGGCATCGGTATGAATATTCGGATGGGCGGCAGCGAGGGGCCCGTAGATTTCATCCTCCTCAATCTCGGCCACCAGCGATTCGGCTTTGGTGACCGATTGTCGAATCGATTCGAGATCGCTTCGCAGCTTTTTGAGTTGTTTCTTACCCTGCTTATCATCCTGCTCAAATTGAGCCTCGGCATCGTTGACCGCCTGCTCGGCTTCACCAAGTTTCCACTCCAGACCAGGCAGCATTTCGACAGTCGTATGATACTCACTCAGTTTATTGACGAGTCGATACAGTCGCGATAATTCCGCGACAGGTTCTTTCTTATAGGCTTCCTGATCGACAAAGTTGCGATAGCCGTAGAGGATCATACCGAACTGGGTCCCCCAGTCGCCGATGTGATTATCACTGGTCAAATCATGTCCGAGGAACGAGAGAATCTTATAGAGAGCATCGCCGATGACCGTACTTCGCAAATGTCCGACGTGCATCGGCTTGGCGACGTTCGGCGAAGAATAATCGATCACAATTTTCTCAGGCGATGCGACCGGTTCAACCCCCAACCTTTCGGAAGTGAAAACTTTGGCAAATTCCTGCTCCAGCAGATCTGTCTTCAATTTCAAATTGATGAACCCTGGCCCGGCGATTTCGGGCGGTTCACACAAATCACTGACATCAACTTCAGCAATTAAATCCGCTGCGACTTCACGTGGCGGTTTTCCAAGAACCTTCGAAAGAGGCATCGCGCAGTTTGCCTGATAGTCTCCAAACTGAGCATTCTGAGCAGGCAGAACCATCGCGATATAACGACCAGGATCTTCGACTTTATTTTCGAGGACAGATTGAAAACGATTTCGTAGAACTTCAAGAAGATTCATGGATAACTCGAACAGTGCCTGTTCAGGCGATAAATCAAATACGTGAAAAATGGAATTGAGTGATTTTAGCCGGTTTCTGCTCGCATCGAAACGTAAGAGAGAGCAATGCATGCATAATTTACGACGCTTTTCGATCCTGAAGGTTCGGGATGAGCATTTGTGGGAGGATAGATCCTGCAGTCCAACTTTGCTGCGTCCTATAGCAAGATCGACATGAGAAACCAGTTTAATAGGTGTTCTTAATCGACAAATTCGTCAGCGGGGTCGAACTTCGGGAAAACAATGTTCAGGATTTTCATTTCGCCGATTGCCCGGTGACGGACGCCGGGGGGGATCATGATGCACATGCCAGGTTTGAGGGGTGTGAGCTGGCCATCGAGTTCCATCTGGGCATCGTCTTTGCATTCGAGAATGAAATAGGTCTCGGTCAGCGTTTTGTGATAATGCGTTTCAGCATCGGTAGTGATTTCTGTCAGATGGATTGTGCCAGGGAATTCTGCGACATCGGCAAAGGCACGCCGAGCAGTGCCGCACGGACAAGGAACGCCGGGCAGGCTGGCGAGATCGACTATATGAGGCTGGTTCTTATCGGGAGTGGACAATCAATTATTCCTGTGTTGAGGGCTTTTTCCCGCAGTAAGGGCATTCTTGAGTGTAGATGATCCGAAAGCACTTGCGGCACTCTCTCGGACCGTAAATGATTGGTTCAAACTGCATGCGTTGGTAGATCAGGTAAATAAAAACAAGGACAACAAATCCGGCGATCAGGTAGCCACTGGAACTCCAGGAGAGAATCATCTGAGCGACAATCGCGATACAGCAGACAATATACACGCCGATGGTCCACCATTTATTGCGGACGTTTTGCTTCGTGATTTGTTCCTCATTGATTTTATCGGAAAATTCGCGACCGAGCAGTTCCTGTTTAGTGTCGTAGATTTTACGGGCGTCTTCATCGCAGCCAATGGCACTGAGTAAACGTTCGATGCTATCGAGGACCCGGTAACTGTCATCGAAGTTCAACTGGCGTTGATGAGCCCAGCGATTTCGAAACTCGCGAAGTTCGCTTACGAGCGAGCGTTCGTAATGTCCGAGGTGCTGACGGAAAACGGCATTCCATTGATCCCACATCACGGTTAGAGCAGAATGGGCATCCCAGGTGAATTCGTCGGACTTGCCAACGGGTGATTCTTCCCGGGGTCTGCGGAAACTGGAGCGAGCGTTACGTTTCCACTGGTCGCCGAAGGTTGCCCGGAGCTGGCTTTCAACGTAAGGGCCGAGTGCGTTTGTCAGAACGTCGAGGGCATCCCGAACATAATCACGCTGGAGATCAGTTTGTGCTTCGGCTGTTTTGTTGTTTGATGTTGAGTCTGACACTGTCATCACGTATTTCAGATGAATCGCGGGCGGATAGCCACACGTTATTATGGGTTATTGACAAGCTTCATTTGTTGTTCGGTCAGACTGAAATCGACAACCACGGGGCGATGATCGGAAGTTGAACACCATGATTGCTGGCAGTGATGAAAACGGATCCCTGAGTTTGACCAGACCTGGTCCAATGTCAAGAGCGGCAATGGCCATGGCCAGGTTGGTTCGAAACCCGTACCTGCAGTATCGTAAGCGTTACTGAGTCGAGCATCAAGAGGTTGAAACAGGGGAGAGTCACGTGGCGTGTTAAAATCCCCAGCGACGATGAGCGGGTGATCGGTTGATTCGTCGATTAATTCTGTCAGTCTTGCGATCGGCTCTCGACGTGACAAAGTCGGACGTCCGTGAATATCCACAAAGATCAAATCGAATGTTCCTGCAGTCGTTGTCACTTCGACCTGACGGTACTGCCCCTGAGGTCTGAGGGCTCCCACATGCACATGTCCTGCCGTTCCCCGCAATAGCAGAACCATTTCAGATCCCAGGAGAGTGATTTCGTGCTTGGGAAAATTCTCCTGCCAGAAGGATCGCATCTGCTCTGTCGGTGGACCTGCTTCAATCAGCATATAAATATCGGCATTATGCGACTGCATCTCGTGAACGACATTGTCAAATCCGTGACGTCCGTGGCAGACATTCCATAACATCAGTCGCTGTTGTGCGGATTTCTCGATTGTATTTATTGGCTGATGGTGAAGGGGATGAGAACCGGCACTCTGGGCAATTACTATCGCCATTAAACACCAGCCTGCACATGCTTTTGAGTGTCGGAGAAAGAGAGCAGTTGCTGCCAGAAATGATGCTAATAACAATAAAAGCGGCATTGGGGTGGCGTAATGAAAAGCGGTCAGCAGGTTGAAAGAGGTCAGGTCGCGTACCGTCAATCGGAGCAGGACGGCAATGAACCATGCTGAAGCGAGGATCATATAAAAAGCGACGATCAAACCGCGGGGACGGATTCCCAAATCGGTTGATGTGGATAATTTTTGCGACAATATGGAACGGAATTGCATAGAACCGATGACGTCTGGGAGTCAGGAAAAATTTCGTTCGATGCTTGCCTTGTCCTGGCAAAATCGAAATTCCCTGAATGCTACGTTTTTGTATCGTAGTCGACGTCCAATGTCGCTGCGTGATTTATTACAGCATATCTGAAGATAGAATGATTGAAAGCCGGATTTTCAGCGGCTTACAGAACATAATTCTATTGATCGTATCGTCAGTCATTCGTTGAAACTGAAATGAAAATCAAAAAATGCACAACAAATGACTAAGCCAGAACTTCCTTGACGACATGTCCATGGACGTCGGTTAATCGGAAATCGCGGCCGGAATAGCGGTAAGTCAGTTTTTCGTGATTGAAACCGAGTAAGTGCAAAATGGTTGCCTGCAGATCGTGAACATGAACCGGATTTTCAACCGCTTTGAAACCAAACTCGTCGGTAGCTCCGTACCTGAAGCCACCTTTAACACCACCCCCCGCCATCCAGGCGGTGAAACCGTAATGGTTATGATCGCGACCGTTGACTTTACCGGCGTTGGAGCCTGGTGTCGGTAATTCGACGACTGGTGTTCGTCCGAATTCTCCACTGCAAACAATCAAAGTATCATCCAGTAAGCCCCGCTGTTTGAGATCTTTGATCAAAGCGGCTATTGGCTGATCACATTGCTTGGCCAGACGAGCATGATTCACTGCGAGATCGTCGTGGTTATCCCAAGGCTGCCCCTGACCATGCCAGAGTTGGACAAATCGAACACCACGTTCGACCAGCCGGCGAGCCATCAGACATTGACGGGCATGAGCTCCTTCGCCGTACATTTCCTGAATGTGTTTCGGTTCGCGAGTCACATCGAAGGCATCGGTCGCTTCCATTTGCATGCGATAGGCCAGCTCAAAAGATTGAATCCGCGATTCCAGCTGAGTATCACTTGAGCGGGCGGAGAAATGATGCTGATTTAATTTCTGAATCAGATTAAGTTGTTCCCGTTGACGCTCGTAAGGCAGTTGTTTGTTCTGAATATTGGCAATCAGATCTTCCACTTTCTGCTTGTTGGTATCCAGGTGTGTTCCCTGAAAGACGCCGGGCAGAAACGCAGATCGCCAGTTGGCAGATTCTTTAATCGGATACCCCCCCGGACACATTACAACAAAGCCTGGCAGGTTCTGATTCTCGGTTCCCATGCCGTAAGTCACCCAGGAACCCATGCAGGGACGAATCAGATTCGATTCCCCGCAGTTCATCAGCATGAGAGATGGTTCGTGATTCGGCACATTGGCGTGCATCGAATGAATGAATGTCATGTCGTCGACGCATTCACCCAGATGTGGGAAAATCTCACTGACTTCGATGCCGGACTGTCCGTACTTTTTGAATTTATACGGAGAGGCCATCACGCCGCCCGTTTTACGTTCGGTGCGGAGGTTTCCCCCTTCAATTGATTTGCCAGCCCATTTTTCCAGAGCCGGTTTCGGATCGAACGTATCGACCTGAGAGGCTCCTCCGTTCAGGAAAATATGAATGACGTGCTTGGCTTTTCCTGCAAAATGAGGCTGCTTGGGCAGCATCGGATTTTTGATGTCCGCTGCTCTGGCTTCATCTGCCAGCAAGGTCGCACAGGAAAGAGCCCCAAAGCCCATCCCGCAACGTCGCAGCATTTCGCGTCGTGAATAGATGGATTCGTACATGACAGTTTTCTTTATATTGAGAGATTAAATTATTGAAATTCTGTTCCAAATGGAAACCGAACTTCCAATAGCCTATTCAACATGGATCTCCCGGGTGGCGGGGGCGCTCCGCTTTAGCGGAAGCCCCC
>DEML01000068.1:93022-129942 GCA_002359185.1 Planctomycetaceae bacterium UBA2671 | reverse complement strand
GCTTCGCTACGACCCCAGCCACCTGTTTGGTTGTTTTCTGTATATCGTCACTTAATCAACGAACAAAAATTCGTTAGTCAGAATCAACGCCTGGGCCAGCTCTTTGCGACCGGTCTTCTGTTCTGAATGATTTTTCAGATAGTCCACGCACCAGTTCAACTCCTCTCCGCTCGGCTCGCGTTGTAAGACACGGTGATAGAGAGCGATCGTGAAAGCGTTTTCCGAATTGTCTGAAGCCAATTCCTTTTGAACGTCCTCAGACAATCGTTGACACAAATCCTGTACAAACGGGGAATTCATTAAATACAAAGGCTGCTGCGGCACAACCGTTTCTGTTCGTGCAGAGACCGAAACACTCGGTCCGGCGACGTCGAAATTCTGCAGCAATTGTGAAACGTTATTGCGATCGATGTATCCATAAATCGCACGGCGGAAGGTCGGCTTGTCGCCTTCGAGTTGTTCGGAACGACCTTTCAGGCTTTTATCGAGTACACCGACTGTTAAGAGGATAGAATCTCGCATCGACTCGAACGGCAACCGTTTCCGATTCATCCGCCAGACCAGAATGTTCTCCAGATCTTTCTGTTTTCCTACAGCATTGGCCTGACTGGTTTGTCGATACGTTTCAGAACTGACGATCTCTTTAATCAACCATTTGACCGACCAGTTGTTTTCCATAAATCGATACGACAAATCATCCAACAGTTCAGGATGTGACGGAGGGGCTGTGCGTAATCCGAAATCGCTCGTTTCCTGCACCAGAGGCTGACCGATCAATTGCATCCAGACCCGGTTCACAAACACACGAGCCGTCAAAGGATTTTTCTTCGAGGCAATATCCTGAGCCAGCTTGAGCCGTCCACTTGATTCGTTACTGAACGGTTCACTGTCGACTGAGCTGAGAACTTTGAGGAAGCGGCGTGGAATCTGATCTCCCCGCATTCCGGGATTTCCTCGTTTGAAAATATAGGGTGTGATCGGCTTGTCTTTATCATTCAGAACCATCGCACGCGGCGGCGAACCTGGCGAGGTTACCATGTGAGCATCGATTTTCTTTTCCAATTCACGATGCTTATTTCGTTCATCCCGGTGAAACAATGCCACGGCTTCGGTTCCATCGATATCAACAGGGAATCCGGTTGCTATCAGATGCTCGCGAATCTGCTTCCAGTTTTCCCGTTCTGTTTCCGGAAGCTCTGCTTCGGGCTTATAAGCAGTATTGAGAAGCTCCGAATACAGTTTGACATAATCGTACATGTGGACGGGACGATTATTAATCAATCGTGCTTTCACAAGCGGATTCGGTTCGTACTTGTTCTGTTCGATCTGCTGGAGAACATTGTCCAAACGGCTTTCCGCATCTTTATCGAAGTCTTCTGGCTTGAGATTGATCACCCGTCGCCAAGCACCGAAAACAGGATCATTCACATCCCGTTGACGCAGGTAAGCCAGGAACTGATCCCCCAGTCGCTTGCGAATTTCGTACTTCTCTTCCAATTCATACCGACCTGTCTGGTGCTTCAATTTATCAGCAACGTCCAGCAGATAGTTTTCGATATGAGACTTCGCTTCACTGGAAATCTCACCAGCCAACTTATTCTCATAGTCGTGAAGATTCTGCTCCAGTTTGGCCAGTTCTTCCTTATATTTTTTGAAGGCAGCTTCATCAGGAGGATCACCGATTTGAGGTAGCCGTTCCGGTTCTTCACAGCTGGCAAATACACCGTAAAGCGAATAATAATCAGCCTGTTCGAGCGGATCGAATTTATGATCGTGGCAGCGGGCACAGGCAACCGTCAGTCCCATCAAGCCACGAACAGTCACATCGATACGGTCATCATAAATCTCCTGGGACTTATTCAGGAACCGGTTTCCGACCGTTAAAAATCCGAGAGCTGCCAACGATTCTTCATTCCGACGCTCCGGCATCAGGTCAGCCGCGAGTTGCTCGATGATGAACTGATCGTAGGGAAGATCAATATTCAAGGCATCGATCACATAATCACGATAAGTGTAAGCAAACGGATACCGACGTTCTTCCGTAAAGACGTAGCCTTTCGTATCCGCATACCGCGCCAGATCGAGCCAGTGTCTGGCCCATTTCTGTCCAAAGTCTTTGGAGCCGATATAACGATCGATCGCCTGACTCCAGGCTTCATCACCCGAATTGGCTTCAAACTGCTGGACCTCTTCATAGGAAGGAGGCAAACCTGTCAGATCAAATGCGAGCCGACGGAGTTGCTGACGCGATTCTGCTTGCTGAGATTGCTCCAAGCCGGTCTCTTCGACCTTATGACCAATGAAACGATCAATCGGATTCGCAACACGGATTTTCTCGCTGACACTTGGCAACTCTGCTGGAGTGATCGGCTGAAATGCCCAATGCGTTTTTGCCCGCTCAAAGTAATCCAGTTCTGAAACCTGTGGCGAAGATTCCGGCCAGTGTGCTCCCTGGGAAACCCACTCGGTCAGGCTGGCAATTTGCTCATCCGTCATCTTCCCATCCGGAGGCATCTGAGAATCGTCTTCCGAGTAGCGGATTACCTGAATGATTCTGCTTCCATCCGGATTTCCGGCTTCCACAGCAGGTCCACTTTCACCACCTTTGAGAATGGCAGCATGGCTATCGAGACGCAAATCGGCCCATTGCTTCTTTGTGCCATGACATTCATAACAGTGCTCGACCAGAATGGGACGCACCTTATTCTCAAAGAAGTCGGCCTGTTCTTTACTGATGGTCTCAGCAGCGAAACCAGTCGACATCATCGGAAACAGGAGTGCAAAGCACACGAACAAGATTTTGCTGACGCAATGTATCATATTAGTATCCGGGTGGGATTGGATCAGGAGGGAGTTCAGCCATCAGAACATCCTAAATATCATGGCTTACTTATTTATTATATCGTCTTTGAAGTGTCATTCAAAAGTGATTTGATAAAATATCTCGGTAATCCTACCAATTGACAGTTTGAGATTGAGTGATAGCAATTCTATGGAGACATGATCAGATATGTGGAATCGTGTGAAGTTAAGCCTGCCACCGGTATTATGCCTGATCGTCTTCCTGGTCTTCTGGGACTTATTGATTCGAATTGGTGGGATTGGACCCTATTTATTACCGACCCCCAGGGCGGTGTTCCAAGTCCTGTTTGATCGTTCTGGAGATTTATTTTCAGCCGCTGGTATCACTTTTGTTTCAGCCGTAACCGGTTTCGTGGCAAGCATTTTCGTCGGATTGGCTGTTGCCATCTTCTTCTCTGAATTTCGCTGGCTGAGAATCAGTTGCTATCCGTATGCGATTTTTCTGCATACGGTGCCTATTGTGGCAATCTCACCACTCATCATCACCTGGCTGGGCTATGGTATGATCAGTGTGATTGTAATCACCTTCATTATCAGCCTGTTTCCGGTTATTACGTCTGCAACAAATGGACTGCTGGAGAGCCGGGAAGATTTGCAGGAGTTGTTTGAGCTCTATGGAGCCTCCCGCTGGCAGAAACTTTGGAAACTGAAATTTCCATCTGCCATTCCTCAAATTATCAGCGGCATGCAGACAGCTTCCGGGCTGGCAATTGTCGGGGCAATCGTCGGAGAGTTCTTCGCCGGGCATGAAGCGGGCCGCTACGGGCTGGGGTATTATATGTTCACCGCTCAGGGGCAATTTCGCATCGATATCCTAATTGCCGCAATCCTGATCTCGACGATCCAGGGTATTGCTCTCTTCGGTGGAGTGACGCTGTTCGCAAATACAGCTCTGAAACCTTGGATGATCGCGGATTGAACTAATCTGGGGTTGTCCTGAGTTATTGCGAGAATCTCACTCGCTTGATCAGAAATTGACATCAGTGCAATTTATTGGCTGAATTTGTTTTCTCATTATTCATGTATTGAAACAAACTTCCCCGAACCTTAACATATAAGCCAATCTTTAATCGGTGCATACTTACCTCTCCTTACCCCTACCCAAGGAATATTGCATGAAAACTTTGCTGCATAACCCGAAACGTCAAGCTTTTACATTAATCGAATTGCTGGTTGTTATTGCAATCATCGCAATACTCGTGGCGCTGCTGCTGCCCGCAGTTCAACAAGCCCGAGAAGCAGCTCGCCGAAGCAGTTGCAAGAACAACCTCAAACAGATGGGATTGGCCTTGCACAACTATCACGATACCCATCGCGTCTTCCCATCCTGCTCCTATTACAACGCGGCTGGAACTGAAGGCTTGAACGGGGAATGGGCATGGGGTTCGATGATTCTTCCCTTCATCGAACAGGGGCCACTTTACGATGGCCTGGAAGTTGGGGAAACCCGATTTGAGAATGCTGTTGCGAACAGCACAAAATTGGCGTTGATGCAACAACCGATTGCCACATTCCGCTGCCCCTCCGATGCGGGTGGTCCCAAGCTGAATACCTTTCGCAAAGTTCCCAAAGGAGTCAGCGGAAGTGCCGATTGCACAGGCACAAATCAATGTGAGGCGACAGCGACCGCCAATTATGTCGCTGTGATTAACTCAGGAACTGTTGATCGAAGAAATCCAAACGGATTGTTCCCCTGGGCTCATAATGGAGCCAGTAATGTGACATTCTATCGAACCATGGCTGACATTACAGATGGAACTTCCAACACATTGGCCGTTGGAGAACGGGCCTGGAAGTTGGGTGGAGACACCCACGCTGCTGGTTTAATCTTTGGTACCAATGGAAATACGGGGCATAATTCCAATGGTCGACAAGGTATGGGAGCAGTCACCGGCTGTGCCCGATACGAAATTAATCGTGTTAATCCCGGGACATCTCGCCCCCTCAGTTTCAGTAGCCATCACGATGGGGGAGCCCAGTTCTGTCTGGCTGATGGTTCAGTGCGATTTATCAGCGAAAATATTCACTTTATTATTGACAGTGGCACGCAGGGATCACTTAACCCCTGGGACGAAGGTTACAACGAAGTCGTCGACAGTACTTTAGAGCGACTGGTCGCGATTGACGACAATCAAGTCGTCGGTGAATTTTAATTCAATTCCACGCGGCTGGCATTCTCTGACGACATTTACAATTCACACCACCATGCTTTCAATGACACCAATTGAAAGTGGTGGTGTGTTTAAGAACATTTCCAAAATCAATTTTCCGCATTCTGCCTGAGCAATTGCAGCGATATTAGGAAATAATCGCACACGCGAAGGCACACTGCATTTGAAAATGCTCTATTGCTCTGCATTTTAACCTGACTGAGTGATTAAGAGTTCTGCTTTTTCTGCAAGCATTTTTCGATTTTCTCTTAAGATAACCCTCTGGATGACCACAACAATGATCTTAGCTTTCAGGCTCCTCTTATCTTCTTTTCTTCTCACAACATTCTGCATAGCCCCAGGCTGCAGTGGTGGACCTAACGACCTGCCGGATTTAGGTCAGGTGACAGGAAAAGTTACGCTT
Organism: Planctomycetaceae bacterium UBA2671; assembly: GCA_002359185.1. Lineage (GTDB taxonomy): Bacteria > Planctomycetota > Planctomycetia > Planctomycetales > Planctomycetaceae > Rubinisphaera. The sequence continues at coordinate 124,506 of DEML01000068.1, read as the reverse complement.
GACGGAAACCCACTTGCGGATGCACTGGTAACATTTACGCCTGTCGATACGGAAAGTGGAAACACCTCCTCGGGAACAACCGATGCGACTGGAACTTACGAGTTGCATTATTCCGGTGAGAACATGGGCGCAATTCCCGGAGAGCACAAAGTCACAATCATCGTTGGAGAGGGAGCCACTCCAACATTTCCAGAAGGCGTTGACCCAGATAATCTCTCCCCCCAGGAACGACAGAAATATACTGCACCAGCTGTAATTCCTGCCAAGTACAACTCAGAATCCACATTAACGGAAACTGTAAAATCTGGCCCCAATACTATTAATTTTGAATTAACCTCCGAGTAATGTAGCGAATTTAATAATTTAAGCATTATTGATACCCTTTGCTGATTAATCAGCAAAGGGTTTTTTAATTCCCAGTGAATAAAAACAGGTTACAAAACAACTAACTTCTTTATACAAAAAATTGACAATGTCCTCTGATTCTCTACCTCTTAATCTCAACGATGTTCAACGGGAATTTCCCGGCTGGCAGATTGATCCTCACGAGCAGTTGAGTTCAACGAATCGTCATGCCGTTGAGCGAGCCGGGCAATTTCGGACACCGACACTGGTCATCACTGAAAAGCAGACCGCTGGTCGGGGGCGAGGCCGGAATTTCTGGATTTCAGGTGAAGGTTCACTCACGTTTTCCCTGCTGATTGAACCTGTTCAATACTCAATACCCGCTAATGAAATCCAGTTACTCTCATTAATGACCGCAGCCGTGGTGAGGCAGGCGATCATTAATGTCACGGAGATTCAGGCCTCGAGTCTGCAGTTGAAATGGCCGAACGATTTGTATCTGCAAGGTCGCAAGGTTTGCGGAATCCTTCTGGAGCAACCTGCTGAAAAGAGATCTCTGCTCGTGATCGGAATTGGTCTGAATGTCAATAATTCAAAGGCAGGTATGATTGCCGAACTTCAACACACCGCGATTTCATTAAGCGATATTCTCGGAGCAGAACTGGATTCGATCCAGCTTCTGATTGAAATCATGCGATGTTTCGAGTCTGCATTGCAGTCCGTAGAGAACCGAACACAACTTTTCCCCCAGATGTGGCAGCGATGCCATTTGCTCGATGATACTCTCGTCACTCTCGATCGTGGGGAATCGGGCAAGCCGGAAGATCTCATTATTGGTCGATGTGAAGGAATTGACGAAGATGGAGCCCTATTACTTCGCGATCAATATACTACTCATCGAATCTACTCAGGTGTCATCCGCCACTGGTCGTGATTTCGGATTCGTAGTTAATTAAATGCAAAAATTGAGTGGCACGTTCAGAACAAAGAGATGAGCGTGGTGATTGCCGAATTTTATTGTTGAGCGGCCAGCGAAGCTTCATTAAGTTCAATCTGACGATGTCCCCCCTGCACCAGGCGGCGGGTCATCAGCAGTTCAACAACCAATAGAGCCGTCACAATAAAAAGTAGAATGGGCCAGATTTCAATACCACCCGAAGCGGTCGCCAGATCATCGAGCACTTCTTTGGAATTGGCGCGCCAGTTCAGATTGAAGGCTCCGTTGAAGTCCTGTTTCTGCTCGGCACTCAGCCGTGTGATATCCGATTCTTCGCGCGAAGCAAATGCATAAAACGGCATTTCGTCACTTGCCTGTAAACCGCCTGCTGGTTTTTCACAATCGATTTCTACTTGGTAGATCCCCGAAAGTTTCAGGTTGGAAAGCCGCCACGTCAATTGATCTCCACTGCCGGTTCGCTGAGCAGTGAGTTGACTTTCATCAGGAGCCGTCACATCCAGTTTCAAAGGCTGACAGGGTAGCTGTTGAACAATAATCGCCTGCGTCAAATCCAGATTTCTTTCGGAAGTTGTGCGGGTCATACCAAAAACAAGTTCGTGCATGAACGGGACGAACGTCCGCTGACGGATCAAATCGGAGCCGGCTCCATCAAAGGCAATTGAGCTGATCAGGATTTGGCCCCGACCAATTTTCCGTTGGACAAAAACAGGCGAACCATTTTGCATATTGGCGATGACTGCAGGTGGTCCCATTTCGATCGCCAGCTTTTGAGCATTCTTACCTTTTGGTTTCGTGAGATCCTGATCATTCAGCGACAGGTCCCAGTACCGATTAACGAGGACATCGACCAGTTCAGATTTTGTCGGATCGCTGAACGGGGCGAGCCAGGCTGCGGAGAATGATTTCAAATCGAGTCTGGCAGGCTCATCCCCGGCTTCTATGCGTTGATTGAATTGAACGGGCAGCACCGAACGACCTTCGATCATCCATTGCTCGAGTGACTTCTGGTAATCCTCTGGTGACGAATCTCGATCCGGCAGCAGAACGAGTCCGCCTCCTTTGACGAGATAATTCGTTAGCAGTTCCCAGTCCATCGACTCCGCTCCCGGTCCCAACAGAAACAGAACGCGGGTTTTATCCAGCATAGCCGCATCGATTTGATCCTGCTTGACAGTTTTTGCAGAGACCCAAACCTTCTCGACATCGGGATTTCCGAACACACGCGAGAGATAAAATTCCGTCTCGGGCTCCTCCTGGTTAACAGGATCGGTGAGTGAGGCGGCATTGGTCGCGATGACAACGGGCACTTCATCGACAACATCCAGAACGATTTCCGCAACGTTATCTCCCGGAAGTGCATCGACATCCAATGAGGCGGTAATAATATGCGGCCCGGCATCCGCGAAGCGAGTCGTCATTTCCGCGACTGCTTCTTCACCATTTTGTAATTGGAGTACGTCCGACTCCCGACTCAATTGCTGACCATCGACCGACCAGTGCAGTTCACACTCCGCTTCTGCAAAGGCTCCTTTGTATCCAACACGAGTTGAGATCGTAATGGGCGAATTAACGACGGTAATATCTCGTGATGCCTTCAGGCGATCGACGCGATAGTTTTCCATCGAGTCCATGGTGCCGGAGCCGACATCGATTGCGGACAGCTGAATCGGAACAGCTGCAGACTGACGCAATTTCAAAAACTCCGACCAACTTGCAGTTTCAGGAGGATCCCAGGAAAGCGCCTGCTGGTCTGTTAAAACGACAATATCCCGTCTTGTGGAATACGATTGTGTCAGTAATTGACAGGCCTGCGTAATCGCAGCAGCCATTTCGGTTGTTCCATCCGGGCCTTTTAATTTTTCGAGTTCGAGCCGGGCGGTGGAGGCATCTGTCAACGGCGCAGGCGTGAGGAGTTCCGGACGATTCCGGGCATCGATAATGGCCACCCGATCAACCGACGTGAGGTTGTCCAATATATTGTGGCACGATTGAATGGCTCGCGCATGCGGCGTAATTTCTTCACCCGTCCACCCCATGCTGTAAGAACTGTCGATCACAATCACCAGATCAATCGGCTCGGGATACAGATTGCGAATATAGAGATTCCCCTGCAGAAATGGCCGGGTGAATACAAGCACCAGTATCGCCACCATCAGCATTCGCATCAGCAGGAGCAACAGATCGCTCAATTTGATTTTCTGCCGGGTTCGTTCGCCTAACTGTAGAAACTGCATCGCCCCCCACTCGACGACATCGAAACGACGTCGATTGAGCAAGTGCACCAGCACAGGCACCGCGACCGCCAGCAACCCGGCCAGCATTCCAAAATTCAGCAGCGAAAATGACATTAATTTCCAAACACCTCAAGGACGATGAATTCAACCCGTAGGTCAGGCTTTGCCTGACATGATTTATCTTCAACGTCGATTTCGTCAGGCACAGCCTGACCTACAGATCCAATTCCAATTCGAATTCCACTCAGGAAATCACATCATCCAGTAACGACAAACCAACCACTTCGTGTCGATTGATGAGCACCTGTTCGCGGTTTGCCCGGATGCCGTGCACCTTGGAATCAATAATATACCGTTCTCGCGTGGTCGATGTATCTCTCAAATCGTGAAGATCCGCATTTTCAAGCACCAGATAACGATGATCCTGATCAACCAGCGTTCCGACGCAGACATACATACTCTGCAAATCGAGGATCACATCCTTCTGCATGCAGTTGAGCAGGAGATCCTTTTTCGCTTCTGCCATGACGAGTGCTTCTGTGAAATGAAATCGTTAGAACAGGGGTGTGATGAGTCAGGTGCATAGATCCTGATTGATAGAGAACACGATACCGGAACAATTCGTGTTCAATCAAGGATGCGGGCCGGAAAATCTCTTGAGTGAGATTCTGGAAAGGTCGATGTGGTGTAGCTTCATTATAGACGGAACCGATCGACATTCACGTAATTTCATCCTACTTCACAGAGGTCGAATCGGAAGATTTCAGGAGTTGGTTGGCATACTCCCTCATTCGGAAATTCATGGATTCGACCAGCATGCCGTCGAAATCGCCAGTTGTGTCACCGGGCTCTTTGAGAGGTAAACCGCTGTGATATGACGAACGGATCCATTCGAGTGAGCTTCGAACTTCGGGCATGTCCATACGCTCTCGGATAAAGTCGTGAGTCACAACACGTAACGGGTATTCAATGGTGTGACACATGACATCCGCATAGCAGGCAATTTCAAGAAGTCTGATCGTGCTTTGGCCATCCAGCGTTGTCGTGAAATTGCTTTGGATCCATCCTTCACGCCATTGCTCAAGATCCCCCGTATAATTGGATGCCAGTTCATCCAGTATCTCCACTGGAGTATCTGTTAGCACGCGATAGGAAACTGCAGTCGTGGGGATGGGTTTATTTGGCGAATCAGTTCTTGCCGGTTGAGCCTGACTAAAACAGCCTGCAGCTACGAGGATAGCCGAAAATCGGAGAAGTAATTTCATGAAAAATTTCTTCTTTGGACGACAGGAAAATTATCTGTCTGAAAGACAATATCCACTGGGCAGTTTTTATGCTGACTTCTTACAGTTGCACCACCATGAAGCAATATTTTGAAGAGGAGATTTTAAGTTTAAATCTCAGATTTAATACGAGGCTGCTGACCTCTTGTGACTTCGTCACCCAGAGAACTCTTTGAGTTTCTCTGGGCTACCCTGCTTACTTGCCAGAATCTTCCGATATTCTCATTTACAGAACTTCAGACTCTCTTCGAAGCATTTCAAGGCGACCCCAGGATTCTTCTCTGTCTTCATCGTGGTCTGCAACATAGCATTTAAAATCAGCAGTTCGATTAATGACATCAAAAACATTTTCTTTTTCGAGCCGTAACAGGACTCGACAAATCGATTTCATGAAGAGTTCTTGAGTTGGGGTTTTGAATGTCTCCTCGTCTTCCTCCTCATCCATGCAGGCATTCATGACCTCGGTTTCGTACTCATCCCAACCTTCATCAAATTGAGTAGAGTTAAATCCCTGATACTTCCAATCACCAGTACTCCAACGTAATTTCAATTCCTCTGCTTCCACAGTCGATGAATTTTCAGTCAGAGGAATCTTTCCACCTGAATCCTCGTGTAGTTTCTGACTAATTTTATCAAATGCTGCTTTATTAGGTCGATCGGAGGCATACTTTTCTGCCTGTTGTTTCAAACTTTCCGGCGAGTTGAAACACAACAAAACATTTCCATATTCGCTGTTACAATCGAGTGCAAATCCATAAAAGCTTTCATGTTTATGTGTCTCTGCAAATCGTTTGATATCATCGCGAATTAATTCATATAAACATTCTTCGAGTCCCGGCCAATTGATATTCATAGAGTTTAATTCTTTGGTTAGATATGATTGCTGAAGTTGATTCAAACAAGTGTGCACATAAGCCGACAGTGCACAATCAAAAGCCCCTTTGTTGTTTGTAAGTGAAATGTGCGTATCGATTCAGCGGGTAGCCTGCAGTTATCAGGATCGCCGAAAGCAGGAGAAGTAATTTCTTTAAGTGAATGTTTTTGGAGCCACTTTGTTCTACCCGCTGATTCACTCTAGCAATTCTGCTTTTACATCATCAAGCAAAGTCCACTTATTCTTACCCGTAAGCAGATATTCATTTATTGTTCCCGATGAATCGATCTTATAGAGGATAATCTGCTCCCATGGTGCATTATCTAAATGTAACATCGAAAAGTCTTCTGCGGCGATTACAAATAGATCAACTTCATTGATTATGGTCAGTTCATACTTTGACTTCCTTTGAATTAATGGATCAGTTCTCTCTGTTTCTGATTGTTGAATTTTCAAACCCGCAACTAAATCGGCATCACGCCAGGAAACCAGTCCTTTGTCCTGAACAAATTCTTTATTGCCGACTCGCTTTCTATTACTTCCGAGGGCTGCTAGTTCTTTTCCCCATAACTCGTTGTACTTCAAAAAGGGGTTGTGTTCTCGAAATGGAAAATTTGCGTTGTGAATAAATAGATGAGCGGGATTCAATTCTTCTCGTTTTAAATCTCCCTTGTGATTGATGTACTCTTGATAAATGGTCATTTCGTACTTTCTTATTTCCAAGTACACTTCTGTTAACGCTGCAATTTGTGCCTTCGGCAATTTAGAGGCATTTAATGTTTTAATCCCATGAGTGTAAGGCACAACCACATCAATACGTTCTTCACGTTTGGGAGGGATATATCTGAATGATATTTCTTTGTTGTGATCAATATTCTCGCAGAAATGTTTTGAAATTTCAGTGTGAAAAAACGCATCGCCAGGAATGAAAAGATTAATGTCTTGGGCATATCCCGCAGCATTCTTCATCAAAAGTGTTGCTGTCACTAAAATTAACAAAGGCAACTTCATTTGATTCTCAATAATCAAAAACTAACATCAAAATACTCGGCGCCACAAGAAGTATTGCGAGTTACCGCACTTGCGGCACCTCTCCGCCCAATCGCAATGGCACGGTCACTTCCTGGCCCTCTCTCAAAATCGTCAATGTCACCGTATCACCCGGGTTTCGGGATTCGATGTTGCCGAGGAAGTCGTCGACGGTGGCGACTTTTTCATCGTCGACTCTGATAATCGTGTCGGCTGCGGTGCGGTCGATGCGTTCGACGACGAAGGGGCCGCGGCGTTCGCGTTTTGTTTGCGGGCCTCGGATGCCGGCCAGTTCTGCCGGGCCGCCCGGGATCAGTTTCGCGACCAGCAATCCCTCTTCCGTTTCATACACACGGGAGATGCCGATTTCCGGGCGGATGACGTGGCCGTGCCGGATCAGTTGGGGAATGACCCGTTTGGCGAGGTTAACGGGAATCGCAAAACCGACGCCGGAACTTTGTCCGGTCTTGGAATAGATTGCGGTATTGATGCCGATCATGCGGCCGTGGGAATCGAGCAGCGGTCCACCCGAGTTGCCCGGATTGACGGCTGCATCAATTTGAATAATCGACTTGATGGTGCGGTCGCCGTTAATTTTCAGCGAACGATTGAGCGAGGAAATGATGCCGGTTGTGAGTGTGCGTTCGAGGCCGAAGGGGTTGCCTATCGCGTAGACGTTCATGCCGACTTTGAGTTTCGAGGAATTGCCCATCCTCACGGGTATCAATTCTTCAGGCGGAGCTTCAATGCGAATCACTGCGAGATCGTTGACGGGATCGGAACCGACGTAAGTAGCATCGTACGATTCGCCATTGAATAACGTGACAGCCACTTCCCGGACATCTTCAATGACATGGAAGTTGGTTAGGATGTGCCCCGATTTGTCAATGACCATGCCGGAGCCGGTTCCTTCTTCGGGGACGGCTTGCAGAAAAAAGTTATCAGTTCGGATGGTGCGGGTCGTGATGTTGACGACACTGCGATTAGTGTCCTCATAAACGCGAACACTCACCTGTTCTTCGACTGTTAACTCCTCAGTGTCGTCCCATTCATCGTGCAGAGTGAATGTGTTTTGCGGGAGTTGCTGATTGGAATTCGGATTCGTCCACTGAAACGGTTGAGTTTTTCCCGGTGCAGGAGTCGGGGCTATCGCGGGTGGTGGAGGCGTTTCTTTCGGGCTATCCTTTTTTTGCGGGAAGATGGGAATCAGCGGAAAACCGGGTCCTCGTGGTGGTGTGGCCTGCTGGGCGACAAGGGTTGTCGGCTCGCTGATGCGGACAATCGTTCCCGCGACAATGCCTCCGACAATGGCTGAGACTAAACAGGCACCCAAAACTCTCATGGCTCTCCCTTTCCAATATTTCACAGACGGGATGGTCTGTACTCCCACTTTACAAGCACGAAGCGCAATCGAGTGTGTCAATTCACCTGGATCAAACACACTCGCTTGCGCTTCGTGCTTATATTTCTTCAATTGACAACAAAATTGTAGGCAGAGTCTGGTTTTGAGTGGAGCCCAATTTCTGAGTTCTCTCTATGTGGAAACGATCTCTTGCCGAGATTCTCTCCCTTGAGGCTGATTCTCGGGGGCGATATGACTACACTGTTTGAAATGATTCAGTCGATTTCGTCAGGCACAGCCTGATCTACACAGTATCCGTATATATAGTATCCAGACCTAACTTCTTGAGAGATCATGGCCGAAAAACGAGACTTCGACGACTTTCTGGAAAAGTTTCACAAACATCGTCAACTGATGATGGAGGAACTGCATAAGGTGATCATCGGGCAGGATGATGTGATCGAGCAGATCATGGCTGCCATTTTCACGGGGGGGCACTGTCTGCTCGTCGGGGTGCCGGGGCTGGCGAAAACGCTGGTCGTGAGTACGATCGCCAAGATTCTTGACGTCGAATTCAAACGCGTGCAGTTCACGCCGGATTTGATGCCTTCAGATATTACGGGAACGAATGTTCTGGAAGAGTCGGAGTCGGGGCGACGTGAGTTTCGTTTTGTGCAGGGGCCGGTCTTCACAAATATTCTGCTGGCGGATGAAATCAACCGAACACCGCCTAAAACCCAGGCCGCTTTGCTGCAGGCGATGCAGGAACACGAAGTGACAAACGGGCAGACGACTTATGATCTGCCTGATCCCTTTTTCGTGATCGCAACGCAAAACCCGATCGAGCAGGAGGGAACTTATCCTCTGCCGGAAGCGCAGCTGGACCGGTTCATGTTCAACGTGAAAGTCGATTATCCCTCTCAGGATGAAGAAGAGCGGATTCTCGAAGCGACGACCGGCGGCGAGCGGGCAGAAGTCCGGAAAATTTTGTCGGCCAAGTCGATTTTGTATCTGCAGAAGCAGATTAATGCGATTGAGGCTAGTCCACTGATGATCAGTTATGTGACCCGAATCGTGCGAGCGACTCGCCCGGGAGATGGATCTGCCCCTGCTTTTGTGAAAGATCTGATCGACTGGGGAGCAGGTCCGCGAGCCGGGCAGTATTTGATTATGGGAGCTAAAGCGATGGCGGCGATGGATGGACGACCAGCCATCAGCCCGGCTGATATTCGGAAAGTTGCCATTCCTGTGCTGCGACATCGCATCTCAGCGAATTTCCAGGCTCAGGCGGAAGGTTATTCGACAGATGACCTGGTGACCCGACTGGTGAAGGAAATTCCGGAGCCGAATGTGCCGAAATATGAATAACTGACAATCTGGGGGCTACGCTGCGCTTCGACCCCAGCCACCCAAAAGTAACAGGAAACGATTACCACGCCCATTACTTCGTTCTGGGATGTGCCACTGAATGTCACCCTGATACGAATAATCGGTAAAGTTGTTACGGCTGCACTGTCTGATGTGTTCCAGAGGTTCATGGGAAACTCATTGGAAATCTGATTGCATATTTGTGGGGAAAATGTCACTATGTCAGTTGCATTTCCACTGTGAATGATCGGCGGACTTCATTTGCGACATCGGTTCGTGACGTCGATTGGATAATTGATACCTTCTCACCGGGCTGATGGACTTCCCATGGCGACGAAAAAGAAGCGCGATTCTGCAACTGCCCAACCCGCTCAGCGGGACAGTGGTGATGATGTGGTCGCGCTCAAAACTCTCGGTCGCTATGAAATCCAAAGGAAGCTCGGATCCGGCGGAATGGGTGCGGTTTATCTGGCGTTGGATACGAACCTGAAACGCATGGTGGCGGTAAAGGTTCTTCCTCTGGAAAAAGCCGAGAATCCGACGCTCGTGAAACGCTTCAAAGCCGAGGCTCAGGCAGCCGCACAGCTCACTCACGATAATATCGTGAGAGTCTTTGAATCGGGTGAAGCCGATGGTCTCCATTATATCGCGATGGAGTACGTTGAAGGGACCGATGTTCAACGTCTGATCAAAAAACGAACCCGACTTCCCGTCCGTCGTGCGACTGAAATTATCAAGCAGGTCGCACTGGCCCTGGAACATGCCGCCGAAGCTTCGATCGTTCATCGTGATATCAAGCCTTCGAATTTACTGATCACTCAAAGTGGTCTTGTCAAATTGACGGACCTCGGTTTGGCCCGGGTGATGGATGAAGCTGAGGAGACGTCCATAACGCGTGCAGGCACAACAGTGGGGACAGTCGACTACATGTCTCCCGAACAGGCTCGCAGCAGTAAAGCCGCTGATATTCGCAGTGACCTGTATTCATTGGGATGCACCTGGTATCACATGTTGACGGGATCTCCTCCTTTTCCTGAGGGAAGTGTCACCAATAAACTGCATGCTCACGCAACGGCTCCTATTCCCGATCCCCGTTCACAGAATGAACTGGTGCCCGAAGCGATTGTGGGGGTGCTGCAGCGATTAATGGCCAAGAAGCCCATCGATCGTTATCAGACAGTCGCAGAGTTACTGGAAGATTTGGATGCAGTAAAGTCCTCCAAACGCGAAGTTCGCTCAGAAGATCTGGCGGCTCTGGCTGGAGAGGATGACGACGGGGCTGATGATAACTATGAGGACTCTACTGGAGCATCCTCTGCTCCTTCGCGTCGTCGGACTTCGCGTGTCGCCCGGGAAATGGACGACGAAGAGGAAGTGATTCCTGCTCGCACGAGTAAGTCCTCAAATGGGTCTGCACCCGCGCCGACAAATACAAAATCGCAAGGGTCCAGTGTGGATGCCCTGCCGCCGCGCGAGCGTCGCAAACTGGAAGATGTTGAAGGGAAATCGCCCTCCAATTTCAATCTCGACATCCTGAAGTATGCCATCCTCGCACTGGGTGTGTTTGCTGTCTTTGGACTTGTCGGATATGGAATTTCTCAGTTAGGGGGCGCTGTCGATACGGCATCTGAGGAACAGGTCGATTTAGGGAAAGCCGCTCAGGAATTGCAGGCAGAACGTCTGGCGGAAGCCGAACGGAATGCGGCTAACCAGGAAAATCAACCCAACAATAACGATCCGAATTCCAAGTCACCAAAGACGAACGATCCTCCTCCAAAACGTGGTGCGAAAGCTCAGTCAATCGTTGCGGATAAAGAACTGACGAAAGAAGAAATTGCACAGTTGCCCGTTGTTCGCATTGTCGATGCCTCCACTGCCGAAAATGCCAGTTCCGCTCACAGTATTCAGGATGCGCTCAGTAAAACCGACGAAAAAGATCTGGTCATTGAAATAGCCACGACGAAAAGTTTTATCTGGGAGCAACCGGCTTCCATCGAAAACCGGAATGTAATTTTAAGAGCGGCTGAGAAGTCTCCCGGATTCATTATCGTCAATTCCGCTGGAGCGATGACCAACGGACTGCTGCAGGGAAGAAATGCGCAAGTCGTGATCGAGAATTTGCACTTTGGTCTGCTCGGATATGATTTGCCTGGGCAAACCGAACTGCAGTTGCTCAGTATGATGGATACTGACTTGAGCGTAAGAAACTGTTCGTTCACGATGGAAGAATCCCGCGCGAATGCTGTGCAGTTGTGCCAGTTCGCATCGTCGTCCAGTCAACGTCATAAACTGCAATGGAGAAATAACCTCGTTCGCGGCACTTCATGGCAACCGTTTCAATGTGCCGCAAATCGGATAGATCTCCAGGTGCAAGACAGTCTGTTTTTGATGGGCGGCAATCCGTTTTTGAATTTAAATCTGTCATTTGGTGGATCTAGAAATGGGACAGTCGGCACAGAGGATAAGGAGAAAACAGATCGCGAAATTGCATTGACTGATGTGCTGGTTCTCTGTCACGGGACACCGTTGAATATGGCCAATTCTGGAGGCCGCGTGAGTGCTTCCCCGACACAGTTTCGAATGAATCGAGCCCACTTTATCGCGACAAATAATCATGGCGAAGCCCCCTTCCTGAATGTGGCCAACTGGCCTGAGAATGTCCTTTCGACAGGGAGCAGTGCTCAACTTTCGCATGTGAACTGGATCAGTGAGAAGAGTACGTTCTCCGGCTGGTCGAAACGACTGGTAGCGACAACGAATAAAACCAGAGCCGTCTTTAATATTTCCACAGAAGACGACTGGCAGAAATTCTGGGGCAATTCCGGCCTGTTTGGTACTTGGGATGGGAAAATATTACGTGAAAATTCGACAGCTGATTTTCCGTTTCAGTCTGGTAAAGATCTGCAGACAATCGGAGTGACAGCAGTCGTCAGACCGAGTGAGGACACGCTAAAAGATCTGGCAAATATCCCTGCCCCAGAGCTTTCGAAGAAGTCCTGGAGGGCAGAATTAGCCGCGCTGGAGGCGACGCCGAAACCTGCCGCGGATCCATTTAATGATTCCGTAAAACGAGTCAGTATCAATTTGAATGACCCAAAAATTGACTTGGGGAATTATCTGGCAACGACGAATCTGCCCGAACCGGTCATTATTGAAGCCAAAGGATTCGGGATTCGGACATCAAGCCCGATTCAGCTCTTGAATCGGAAAATTAAAATCGAATTTCAATCCGAACGAGGCAAATTCCCTCTCACCATAAGACCTGAAAAAGTAAACGGCACTCCCTGGATTAATATTCAGGGTGGGTTTGTTGTGATCGACAACGGAGTCTTTCGAGTCGATCCTCCGAGTAACCAGCCGATGCCCAGTCACTGGCTGGTTGCAGAAAATGCGGATGTCATCGTACGAAATTGTTATGTGACTGCTCCGGCAACGAAAAACGAAAAACTAAACTCATTGATTGCCACCCGACGAAAAGGGAATGTCACAGCTGAAGCAAAAACATTGCTGATTGATAAAACGTATCTGCAATACGGAGGGGATATCACAGCCGTTGACCTGCGTGCCTCTCGACTGTTTATCGAAAACTCCGTGCTGGTTTCTCAGAATCATCTGGTCATGCTCAATTATTCGGGAACCGTCCAAGATAATCAGCCCGGTTTCTTCAATCTTTCACAGTCAACTTTCTCTTCCCGGCAGGGAAACATTCACTTCAATGTTCCTGCCACCGATGCTCATCGTCGACCGCTGGTTTCTGGTAGGGTAAACGAATGCGTCTTCACCAAACCGGTCTCTCTGGAAGGGAAAGACTCTCCGAATACGCAATTGCTCTCTGCCAGTTTCCCACTTTCAGAACTCCCCAAACGTATCTGGTGGTGGGAAGATCGGAATGGATACACGACAGACATTCAACAGGAGTTGATGAACAAGCCGCTGCCACAGATCTGGTCCGAATTTTGGGGACGTGGGCATGTGGAAAATCCGCTCTTTGGGCCAGAGGGAGTGATGCTCGAATCCAATTCGATCGTTATGAAAAGTCTGCGACCTTCTTCATTTACACTTTTCAGGGAATGCAAAGCAAGTTCTTGGGGAGCAGATGGAGAAAGAATTGGAGCAGATTGCGAGAAACTCGATCTGCCTGAATACGAAGCAGATGGACCGGGCAATACCCCGAATAAGAATAATTCGGTTAAGCCGGGGCAGAATCAGGTGCCGAAGTTATAAAATCCATCGGCAGATTGGCATTCGTCGAAGTTTTTATATAGTCTTGTCCTTATGAATGTTGGTGAGAATTGCATTCTCTCCCTCCTTTCTTTCCTTCCGGACAGGACTCAAAGATGACAATACCTCAGTTTTCCCGCCGAAATTTCCTTTCGACTTCCGCAGCACTTGCAGGTGCCGCTGCCGCCTGGCCGATGATGGCCACTGCCGATCAAAAACCTCGCGCCAAAGTTGAGCGACTCGGAATTGGTTCAATTGGGTTGCGATACCAGGGTTCAGTCATCACCGAACAGGCTCGGAAATATGCCGATGTCGTTGCAATTTCCGATGTTGACCGCCATGTTCGCGAGCAGGCCCGTGCCAGCTTTGGGAGCACACCGCGAATCTTCGAAGACTATCAGGAGATGCTCTCCCGGAAAGATGTCGATGTCGTCATGATCGCCACGCCGGATCACTGGCATACAAAAATGCTGGTCGATGCTGTCCGGGCTGGCAAAGATGTCTATTGTGAGAAGCCACTCACTCTGACAATCGATGAAGGCAAAGTTCTGCGAAATGTTGTTGGGAACAGCGATCGTGTTGTTCAGGTCGGAACCTGGCAGCGACACGATCACAATTTCCGTCTGGCTGTCGAAATGGTTCGTCAGGGACGAATCGGCAAATTGCAAACCGTCACTTGCACCACAAGTAAAAACCCAACAGGGGGACCATTTTCCGAGATGCCGGTTCCCGAACATTTCAACTGGGATCTGTGGCAGGGACCAACTCCCGATGTCCCGTATATTCCACAACGATCACACTATACCTTCCGCTGGTGGTATGAATATTCCGGCGGTAAAATGACTGACTGGGGTGCTCATCACATCGATATTGCACAATGGGCAATTGACAGTCTGCCGGTCAATATTGCTGGAAAGGCGACTCTGCCAACAGTTGAAAACGGGTACAATGTTGCCATCGATTTTGCAGCCGACATTGACTACGCCAACGGAGTAAAGTTGATCATCAGCGATGAAGGTCGTGATGGCATTTTATTCGAGGGGGACAAAGGTCGAATCTTCGTTAATCGGGGAGGTGCCTATGGCGCTCCGGTTGATGAATTGAAATCGAATCCACTCCCAAGAGAGTCTTTCACCGTGTATGACAATGACAATCTCACCCGTCCGGAACGGAGCGGAAAAATTGATGCGATTGTTAATCATATGGGGAATTTCTTTGATTGTGTCGAATCCCGTAAGAAGCCGATTTCAGATATCGAAAGTCAGCATCGCAGTGTTAGCACGTGTCATCTGGCGAATATCTCCATGCGATTGGGACGCCCACTTCAATGGGATCCTCAACTGGAGGAATTCGTCAACGATTCCGAAGCCAATACCTGGCTGAAGCGGGACTATCGAGCCGGATTTGAAATTGGTTAGACCATTTTCAAGTGATTTCGGACCACTAAATGTACTCTTAGCAGATGATTTTCCTACAAGCACGAAGCGCAAGCGAGTGTTTTAAATACATGAGAATACACACTCGCTTGCGCTTCGTGCTTGTAGGAACTCTCGACATATTTCGGGAAATTCATTTTCCGCAAATAGCGAGCAAGTCCATGAGGTGAAGTCATTTATGAGAATGATATCGCGACTTGGGAGAAATCAGAGCTTATAAGATTGTCGACAAACTCACGTATTCTGTGAGAGCAACCATAATTTCCAGGTCCGTTCGTCAAATCCGAAGTCCACTGAAGTGAGTGATTTGAGAGCTTCGAGGACTTCAGGGTTCTGCTGGGCGATGTTCACTGTTTCCCAATGAAACGACTGCGCCCCTGGTGGCAGAATGATATTGTCAGGAGACATGACGCCTGTCAAAAGAGCGGCCTGGATATCAGGAGGGAGTATTGAACCCCCTCCGGAAGAAACGGCTCCGCCCGGTCCTATTGAGACGCCGGTCGTCGGATTCGGTACCTTAATCCGATAGGAGTGATTCGTGACCAGAGCATCAATCAATTGAGGGACCGCTTTACTACTCCCGAGGGTTCTCAAGCCGGTCGCGGCTCGGCGGACGACCACGTTCTGACTGTCTCGCAGGTGTTGTACGAATTCGGCAACTGCAAAATTGATCTGGTTTTCCGGAATTTTTTCGATCGCACGCATCCTTAATCCGCGATCACCATCAAACACACCCATGCGGACCAGAGCCGAGATTGCTGAAGAATCGTTGATTTGACTGAGAGTTTCGATGTAGAGATTTCTCAGATCTCGATTTTCCTGCTCTCCGAGATGCCTTTGCAATCCCGGGATGGCCAGCGGATCGTCGATTCCGCGAAAGTTTTCGAGAGCAATTTCCCGTTGTTTGTCGAGTCGCCCGGTTAACCAACTGGCCCACAAACTGGCTTTGGCCATCCATTCACTCTGTCGCTCCCGCTCCTCCTGGGAATGCTCCAGCAGCATTTTCTCTTCGGGAGTGATATAACGCCCTCGATGTTTGACATACCCCTGATCGAGCATGTGTTCTTCCAACGAGGCCCATTTGCCATCCCGTTCGACGTGTCCGAGCAATCGATGAGCCACCTCGTGATCGGGGTCGATCGCGAGCATCTTTTCCAGATGAATTTCCTGCTGGCGTTTCAATCGCTGCTCACGGCACCATTCAGCCATTTCCCACTGAGCTTCGACTGTTTCTGGAACCAGTCGTGATTTTAATTCGTAGGTTTCGTAGTAAAGCGGACGTCTTGTTTCAAACTCGACATCCTTTTTATGAACAGTGATGATAGCACCAGTGACGGTGCGAACGCAGACGCGATATCCGACTTCATTCGCATTCGTGACAATCTTGCCTCGCAATTCTCCTCCCTGCTTGAGTCGAACCAGATCGGCACGTAAAGAGAGCGGGAGTGAAATCATGGTCAGCATGATGACACTGATTCGTTTCGAGTTATCCAGGAAGCGATGAAGCATGTCAATTTTGTCCACAATGTGGACTCATAATGATGGTTAGAGAGTCTGTACTTTAAGATTTCCTCTGCATTATGCCTTAAAATGACCTTATGACAAGGATATTTCTGATCGTAGGAGACTTGAGCCTCAGGTTCGAGAAAATTTGCGGAGAATGCATTTTTCAGGTTACTCTGCATCCACTTTCGTATCTAATAGCGTTCATCGTCATTTGAGTGACCTGATATTGCCAGTGGAGTTCCAGAAAAAGTGCCTGACCTCACAAATTCCCTCCGAATACACTTATTGTGTCGGCAAAATCAGGGTGCGAGCCGCAAATCATCCGGATCGAAGCTGGATTCCACGGAATTCATCGCGTAAAATTTTCAGATCGACGATGTTCAAACAGATGGGGACGTTCTTTTCCTCAACGAGTTGGTCACAACAGCGATTGATCACAATATTTGAGTTCATCTTCTCTAAGAGTTGGAGTGTTTCCGATGATTCGGAATATAGCGATTTTGAGTCTGCTGACAGTCTTATGCGTCTGCCCGAGTGCTTCTGCTCAGGTCAGTCTGATGAACACAAATCCGGTGCCCTCTGCCCGGAATCTGAATCGTTATGGTTTGGAAGTTGACTGGATTGGTCAGGCGACAATGGAAGTCGGACGTGACAAAATTCAGCATATCTCAATCGATGAGCGATCACTTGTCGCTATTACTGCCACCGGTATGGTGACAATGTTCGATGCCGAGACCGGAGAGAAACTCTGGGTCAATCGGATCGGACGAGGCACTCAGGCTACGTTCGAACCTGTGATGAATGATGATGAAGTGCTGATTGTTACCGGGATGACACTTTATTCTCTTGACCGAGTTAAAGGTGATATCAAATGGAATATCACCCTTCCGCAAATGGCTTCCACGGCTCCTTCAGCTGATGATAATCAGATTTATGTCGGAACATTAGACGGCAGTGTCTATGCATTCGATTTGAGAAAAATTAATCAGCTTTACAACGAACGTCTTCTACCAGAATACTCCCTGGCTGCACGAGTCTGGCGATATAAGACCGCTGAAAAAATTACGTCTCCACCGGTTTCCTATGGACGAGCAGTCAGTTTTGCCAGTCTGGATAAATCCTTGTACACCGTCAGTGCAGCGACACGCAAGCTGCTTTTTCAGTTTGAAACCGATGCTCCAATTTCTGCCCCGCTCGTCATTCATAACGAATATATGTTCCTGGCCTCGGAGGATTTTAACTTCTATTGCCTGAACGCAAAGAATGGCCAGGTTCGCTGGTCCTTCCTTTCTGGTTTGCCAATCCGTAAAGCTCCTTACATTATTGAAGGGACGATTCGTGGCGTCCGAACGGAAGTGGTTTATGTGCTTCCAGAGGCAGGTGGAATGTCTGCACTGGATGCCTACAATGGATTTCCCATCTGGAGTGAACCTCAGAAGCGAGCTGTCGATTTTCGGGCAGCGACCCAGAATTTTGTTTTTGTGACCGATGCGATTAATAATATTCTGATTCTCGAACGCAATTTTGGAGAAGTCGTCGGCATGATTCCTGCCACTTCATTCAATGTGGCAACACCGAACTCTCGAACAGATCGTCTTTTTCTGGTCCGTGACAATGGGTTAATCGTGATGATTCGAGAGTCGGACGACACTTACCCGACTTACTTCAAATACCCGGAGCGACGTCCTCTCACACCTGAAATTTATAATCCCGAAATGCATGATCAGGAGGATGGTGATTCCTCTGCGGTTGTGCCCGGTGAAGACGACAGTAATGGCAGTACATTAGTTCCCGGTGAAGATAACGGAACGCTGGTTCCCGGCGAGCAGGACTGAATTACTATCGGCTGATGCCGATAGGTTTTTTGGCCGTGAGCTTCGGACTGAAATCCTTTCGCTCACATGCCAGGTTTTTATTGTCCTTGGACAAATTTGAACCCACGAAAAAAAAGAACCTGAAGGTTTCGTCTGAAGGCGAGGGTTTTAGACCCATCGCAAGGACAAAAAACTTAAAAAAGTTCATCTTCCAGTCGCGGTCTCGGTTTGAATCTTGCCGCATCAATTGTGGACCAGATGTGAATTATCCATCCCATCCAGATGCACCACAGGAGTCCTGTCAGCACAAAATGAATCAGGGCAGCGATAACACGCCCCTGAATTAACTGACCCAGCCCAGGCAGAAAAAAACTGCAGAGTGCTGCTACGACATTCCCTGTCGAACCTGGGCCTGTTGAAAATTCTTCGTTACTCATTGATCTCCTCACACTCAATTGTTTGAGTTTCATCTCCTGAGATTGCCAGAATGTCAGC
Organism: Planctomycetaceae bacterium UBA2671; assembly: GCA_002359185.1. Lineage (GTDB taxonomy): Bacteria > Planctomycetota > Planctomycetia > Planctomycetales > Planctomycetaceae > Rubinisphaera. Next base: position 105,601 of record DEML01000068.1, on the reverse strand, counting down.
GATTCTTCAATATCTCGCCTGTAGAATGAACGTGCAAATCTGATTCCGAGGTCAATCTTTTTTCTTCAATTTGCTATATTGAAGACAGGGATTAGGGTTTGGATTTAAAACAAAATGCATGATTCATTTTAAACAGATCGCTACCGGAATGCAGTACATCTTTCGACTCCTTTATCCACTGCTCTGGATCAACGTGCTACTGTTCCCTGCATTGGGAGTTGCACAAACTTCACGCTGTGAAAAACAGAATCCCGTGGAGAAAAAATTGATTGAATGGTCAGCTGTGGAGCCAGACAGTCGAACCGTTCGTAAGTTGGCCAATCAGTTTGAGCTAACACCGTTCGATGGATTTGTGTTTCGTGCAACAACAAGAACTGGCGAACAGATGATGTGGCACATCTGGGGGGATCGGGAATACGTACTTGAAGAGTTCGGTCAAGTTATTGACGATTTTCAAGCAACCCGATTCGTGAATTCAACGGATCGCTTTTTACGCGTGAATGTGACTCCCGGATCGGTCGACTGGTTTAACGATGATGCGTGGAAAATCGTTCTCCACAACTTTCAGGTTGCGGCTCAACTCGCAAAACAAACCGGAAGCATTGGGATCCTTTTTGACACTGAGCAATACAACATCCGGCTGTTTGACAGTGAGGAAATGCAAAAAGTATTTCCACACCATTCTCAGGATTACCGAACAAAACTTAGACAACGCGGACGCGAATGGATTCAAGCGATCAATGAGGCATATCCCGACATCACCATTTTAATGACCTTTGGCTATCGAGCGGCCCAGAAATCTGAGATTAAAAACTTCCGCGTCGGCAATTATGAATTGCTCGCACCTTTCCTCGATGGAATTCTCTCAGCCTGCGATGAACGCACCAAAATTATAGATGGCTGGGAATACGCTTACGGCTATCAGCGGGAATGCGAATTTCGCAATGCGCGTCATGTGATGAAACATCAAGCGAATAACTGGGCGGCTGATGGTTGCCGTTATCAAAAGCATGTCCAGGCTTCGTTTGGACTCTGGACCGATTATTCACTTCGTGACTATGGATGGGATCTCACCGAGCATTCAAAAAACTTTCACACGCCGCTCGACTTTGAAAGTCGTCTAAGATTCGCCATGCAGCACAGTGATCGCTACGTCTGGGTTTATTCGGGCGTTCCGAACTGGTGGACTGGCGAGCGATTACCAACTGAATACATCGATGCCCTTACAAACGCAAAAACAGCAGCACAGGTCGAGTAACCCATGCTGCTGTGATTCTTTGGAAACAAACCCGCTTAAATATTCTGCTGAGTTTATACCTCAAACATTGTCTGCAGTTGCACAATCAGCGGCGTGATTTGTGAGCTGAGTCGATTCAGATCCTCTCGCTCTCGGCCGTTGAGTTTGTGGATGTATTCTCCGTTGAGATAATTCCAGCCTCGCACGAGCGTGTCGCAACGTGCTCGAACATCTTCCGGTTTGGAACCAGCTGCCAGATCGTAATGAATGTTCCGGGCAAACGCAGTGAACTGCTGGCTGGTGTGCAATCCCTGAATAGAGAACTGTCGGTTGTACTGTGGCTTGGGCAATACTTTCGTGCTGAACGCTTCCTGCAAATGCTCGCCATAGTTTTCGAGGGAAGCGAGAATCTGCATGGCCAGATCATGATCAAAAACATTTCCAACCTGCAGAGCCTGCTGAATCGAAACCATTGTCTGATCAGTCGTTTTGATCAGTCGCAGAATTTCCCGCTGATTGCAGGTGCTGTAGGATGCTTCCAGTTGACGCCATTTCTGATCGACAATGCGGAAATCGGCCTGGAGTTGTTGGAGATTACGATTTTGTGAAATCGATTCGGTCAGTCGTTTGTTGGCAGCATGCAGTTCTGTTGCTGACCTTAATAATGTATCTCGAGACTGCATATCCAATAGCTGACGCAAGGTCGTTGTCTGAAACAGAGTTTCGATATCAGTTGTTAAAACGGTTGTCAGTCGAGAGAGTTGAGTGTTATCGACAGGGATGTCAATCCAGAGAATCTCATGCAATTCTCGATCGGCCTGTTCGATCCGTTGCAGGCTTCGTTCGAGGTAGCGGTTATTCAGGGGCCACAACTGAGCCGCAAATGGTCCCCAGAGTTCGTGAAATTTCTTGAATTCAGCCACTGCAATTTCGTGAGACTGCTGATATTCAATCGCATTGGCCATGAATCGAACCTGTTGTTCGATCAAGCGTCCCTGAACCAGCAATTGACGAGCTTGCTGAGATTGGCCCAGTTCAATCGCAATGTCATCGAGCAGACTTTGCAGATCGGCTTTGAGGGTGTCAGTCAGTCGAAGGAATTCTCGATTATCGACCTGAGGGGAAACATCAAAAATTTTGCTCAACTGAGTATCGATGGTATCCATCGCTTTGACGGAATTGCGTGCCGTGGTGCTAAGGGAAATGGTCGACTGCAATCGGTGAGAGAGCAGACGCCAGTTACGATCCAGGGTTGTGAACTCCTGACGAACAGTAGCCCAGTCAGAATTTTGAGAAATCAGCTGTCCCAGGATGGTAGCACTGGCCTGAACTTCCAAAGTTGGATTCAACAGAGACCGCATCGAAGGGTTTTGCCGCGAATCAGTACTGATGGCATCAAAAAGCCGAATCGCTTCCTGTGAAAAGTTATTCACCAGACGACGAGTTTCCTGATCCTGAGCCGGCGGACGACGATCCACGGGAGGTCCGTAAAACTGCTGAGGCTGTTGTTGCTGAACTCCATCCATCCGGCTGTCGATCAGCGACTGCAGCAGATTCTCAAACAGCTCGCGACGCTGAGTCCCGTTCTGTCCCTGAGCAAAAACCGATCCCGGAACCAGTCCAGCAATCATTACGGCGAAAATTAGACTGGTCCGAATACAGACCGCACGAATTCGCATAGCACATCCTCCTTGGGTATTGGAATCTCTTGAATCGATTCCCTTGTGTCCATTCCTGTCCGATGTATTTTTGAGTCTGTTACTCGTGTTGATTTGTGATCAATCGAGTAAACAGCTTCGAATGCAAGCAGAGTCGCCTGCTTGAGAGAGACGTGAGAGCCCCGCAGGAAGAGAAACGCAGCCACAAAATCCGTCGGAGAACCCAACAATCAGTAGCAAACGACAAAACTCCCTTTCACATCGCTGAGCGTATACTAATTGGCAGCCTCAAACAGCACAAACCATATTTGGACTTCTCTACAAGAATTTTCACACACGGCAAGATCTCGCAAATCAGCAGAAATTGAGTACTATGTAAGAAAACGAATGCAAAATATTGATAGAAAGCGTTAAAAATGCCACAAATTGCCCTGCTAACAGCCCTGTTACTCATCGCCGAAGGCCTTTACGGTTACTTTGGAGCCGCAGCCGATGACCGCAGTATGACCGCTCTGATTCCACTCTTTTTCGGCGTTCCCATCGGAATAAGTGGATTGTTTGCCCTGAAAGACAGCTACCGCATGCATGCGATGCACGCCGCTGTCAGCTTCGGATTGCTGGGCGCATTTGCCGCATGGGGTCGAACAGCGATGACCGCCGGCAAGATGAGCCAGGGGATCGAGTACAATCAACGAGCAGCGGTGATGGTTCTGATTATGGCAATCATCTGCACAGGTTTTGTCATCATGTGCGTCCGTTCCTTCATCGCAGCCCGGAAACGACAGCGTGCGGAAAAGGTCGAAGAGTAATATTCAGTGATTGTGTTTCAAATTGCCGCTGTTCGCACTTGTCGGATTTCATAAAAATGCGACAATTACTCTCAAACAATCTGCGATAGCATATTCTGGACTGTTATCGATATTTGAAACTCCACTATTAAGCCCAGACAGGGCATCAGGCCAAAAATGTCGGCTCATACCGGGGATCAAGCCCCTTCCAACGGCTCGTTAGCGTCTTCCAGTTCTCATTCAGGCAACGGCTCTTCCCATGTGGACGATAATGCCCAGAGTCTGCTATATCTCGAAACTCTCTACGAACAGTATCAGAAATCTCCTGATACACTTTCACTCGAATGGCGCGAGTATTTCGAGCAGCTCGACGAAGAGAGCAAGCAGGATGCCGGTCAGACCCTGCGGCCTCAGCGGAAGCCATTCTCCATCTTCAATCCCCCCTCCATGTCCGAAGGAGGTTTGCGACGCCCGCAACGGATGGAAGTTGCTGGCCGTCAGGAACGACTCGATCAGTTGATCCGCAACTATCGAGTGCGCGGTCACATTCTTTCCGAAATCGATCCACTCGGCAAAAAACGGGGTAATCCTCCGGAACTCAAGCCTGAGTTCTACGGCTTCACCGAAGAAGATATGGATCGTCGCTTTTCCACAAGCTGGATGGGCGGCCCGGAAGTGCGGACACTTCGCCAGATTGTCCAGTGGCTCAAAACAACTTATTGTCGCTCTATCGGCGTGCAGTTCATGCACATCGACAGTCTGCGAGTGCGACAGTGGCTGCAGACCCGCATGGAAACAACCGGTAACCGCATCAAACTGACACGAGATGAGCAGGTGCGTATCCTCAAGCGACTCAGCAATGCCGTGCTGTTTGAACAATTCGTGCAGAAGAAATTCATCGGCGAAAAGAGTTTCTCGCTCGAAGGAGCAGAGAGTCTGATTCCCCTGCTCGATATGGCGATCGAAAAAGCGGGGAACGAAGGGACGAAGGAAATCGTCATCGGTATGGCTCATCGTGGTCGCCTGAATGTGCTCGCCAATATTTTGCATAAAAGCTATCGTCAGATTTTCCGAGAATTCGTCGATGCCGATCCTGAACTGCATATTGGACGTGGCGATGTGAAATATCACCTCGGCTATTCCAGCGACTGGACGACTTCCAAAGGAAATAACGTCCATCTATCGCTCTGTTTCAATCCCAGTCACCTTGAGTTCATCAACCCGGTTGCCCAGGGGCGAATGCGGGCGAAGATGGATAGGTTCCGAGATTTCAAGCACAAGAATGGGTTGGTTGTCCTGATTCACGGCGACGCCGCTTTCATTGGCGAAGGGGTGACTCAGGAAACGCTCAATATGAGCGAGCTCAAAGGCTATTCCGTTGGCGGGACACTGCATGTAGTGGTCAACAATCAGATTGGGTTCACCACAACTTCTGAACAGGGCCGCTCCTGTACCTATGCGACCGATATCGCAAAAATGCTGCAGGTGCCTATCTTTCATGTCAATGGAGAAGATCCCGAGGCAGTCGCCCAGGCTGTCAATCTGGCTATGGATTTCCGGAACACCTATAGCCGAGATGTCGTCATCGACATGTACTGCCTCCGCAGACACGGTCACAACGAAAGCGATGAGCCGGAATTCACTCAACCATTGATGTACAAGGACATTAAAGAACATCCGACCGTGTTCGAAAGCTACTTCGATCAACTGATTCGTATGCGGGGAATTACCCGCGAAGAGGGAGAAGAAATTGTCGAGCAGCGACGACTGGTGCTTGAAGATGAACTCAAAGCCGCCAAGCAGGATTCCTATATTCGCTGCCTTGAAGATTACGGCGGGTATTGGTACGGCTACAATGGAGGCTCGGTCTCTGAAGCCGATACTGTGGAAACCAAGGTTCACATGGATGAACTTTCCCGTGTGATGAATGTCCTCACCGACTATCCCGAAGGATTCAGCCCCCACAGAAAACTGGTTCGCCTGCTTGAACAGCGTCGCGAAATGGGACGGGGTGAAAAAGAACTCGACTGGGCCGCAGCCGAACTGCTGGCCTTTGGAACGATCATTGCCTCAGGCCGACCTTTCCGCATGACCGGGCAGGATGTCGAGCGGGGAACTTTCAGCCAGCGACATGCCGTGTTGCATGATGTGCAGGATGGAACTCTCCACTCGCCTCTGAAACAACTGGCCGCCAAAGATGGTCTGGTCGAATTGCACAACAGTCCGCTCTCGGAAATCGGCGTCCTCGGGTTTGAGTATGGGTACAGCCTCGATTTTCCTGAAGGACTGGTCATCTGGGAAGCTCAGTTCGGCGACTTCTGCAATGCGGCTCAGGTTATTATCGATCAGTTCATTGCCAGCACGGAAGACAAATGGGAACGTCTCAGCGGTCTGGTCATGATGCTCCCTCACGGCTTCGAAGGTCAGGGGCCCGAGCACTCCAGCGGTCGTCTCGAACGCTTCCTGATGCTCGCAGCCGAGGACAATATCCAGATTGTCAATCTGACAACACCTGCTCAGCACTTCCATTGTCTGCGTCGACAAGCGTATCGAAAATGGAAAAAACCGCTCATTATGATGACTCCCAAGAGTCTCTTACGGCACCCAAAATGCACCTCCGATATCGGCGAACTCGTTCAGGGTGAGTTTCATCCGGTTCTGGATGACACAACCATTACCGATCCTCAAACAGTCACACGCATTCTGCTCTGTTCCGGCAAGATCTACTACGATTTACTCAATGCCCGTGAAGAGCAGGAACGTAGTGATGTGGCGATTGTGCGGCTCGAAGAACTCTATCCGTTGCCGTATGTCAAACTGCAGGAAGTCTTCGCACGTTATCCAGCTGGAACCGAAGTCCGCTGGGTTCAGGAGGAGCCGGAAAACATGGGAGCGAGCCGCTTCCTGAAGGCTCACTTCGGACAATCGTTCTTTGACGAATACCCGTTCCGATCAATCGAACGCCACGCCTCCGCCAGCCCGGCTACCGGAAGCAAGAAAAGCCACATGCTCGAACAAAACTCCCTCATGGAAGCCGCGTTCGCGAAGTATTAGAGTAATGTATAATATAGGTCAGCAGTAGGGTCCGCTGTGCGGACCATTCGCTTGTGCTTAAAACGTATTAAGAATTAATCGATCCCACAATTTGGTCCGCACAGCGGACCCTACGAGCTGATGATATCGACATACAAAGCTTGTTGGGTTACGCTTCGCTAACCAACCTACGGTTAAATGAAATATCAACTTCAAGGAGTGAAGTGAAATGGCGAATGGAGACACCCTCACCCTCTGGGTCGGTGGCACCCTGTTCGGGCTCGGCTGCGGACTGATGATTGCCCGTTCAATTCCCGCTGTCGAACATTCGGCTCCAGCCAAAGCTATCATGAGCAAAGCCGCGACCATCGAGCCCGCTGGCCATTTATCAGACCCGGCAATCGCTCCCACTCCTCAATCACTGGAACGCTCCGGCTTTTATCCACGAAACCTCGGACAAAAGATCGAACCACCCCGACTCCTCCCTCCCGGCAACGCCCTGCCCGTCCCCGAAGCCCAGCCTCAACCCGCCCAACCAGAATACAGCAGCACCAGCACCCCCGACTTCCGCAAAGAACTCGAAGCCACTTCCCAGGATTTGCCGGAGGAAGCACTGGACGAGTTGACAAAGATTCGGGATTTGATTGAGGGTGGGGATGAGTAATATCCAAATTTATTCTGAGCGTCGAATTTCTGAAATTACAGGTGTTTTTTGAGACATGGTGGCATTAATTTCAACGTAATGTTGCCACTGTTTCGGAACTTCATGATCAGGAAATATTGCTTCCACAGGGCACTCGGAAACACAAGCATCACAATCGATGCAAGTTTCTGGATCGATGTACAACATCTCTTCCCCCTCCCGAAAACTTTCGACAGGGCAGACTGCGACACAGTCAGTGAATTTGCATCCTCGGCATGGTTCTGTAATAACGTAAGCCATGTTATTTTCCATTTAAGTATGTAAAACTGATTCACTTAGTAAATGCCGCTCTGTTCAAGAAAGCGGACATGGAAAATTAAAAAATGGTTGAGGATTCTGAAATATGGCCTTCAGAGGAACTTTTTAAGCGTTTTCAAAACGGTCAGGAAGAAGCTGCTGAGATTCTGTTTACTCGTTACATGCTACGAATTACGGCTCTGGCCCGAGTAAAGCTGGCAGTTCACTTGCAACAGCAAACCGATCCTGAAGATATTTCGATGTCCGTCTGGAAAAGCTTCTTCGCAGGAACTCAGGCAGGACGATTTTCAATTTCTCGAAGTGGTGATCTCTGGAAACTGCTCGTTGGAATTACATTGAGGAAGGTTTACCGAGAATCACGCAGGCAACTTTCTGATATGCGAAATATTAATCAGGAAAGAACAATAGACTCCTCCAGTAATATGCAGAAATCACTCTCATCGCGCGAACCGTCCGCTGAAGAGTCGCTCGCCTTAATTGATACTATGGAAATCGTCTGCAAGCAGTTTTCACCGATTCAACAGAAAATATTTGAACAACGACTTCAGGGGATACAGATTGCAATAATTGCAGACAGCCTGCAAAAATCGGAACGCACGATCCGACGACAACTGGAAACGATTAAACGCCTGCTGACGAACTATCTGGACTGAAAGATGAGCAGACAATCTGATATTGAAGATCTGCTTTCAACGTTTGAAGAGAATTGGACTTCAGATTCGATCTCTCAATTCAATATTTCGGATTCTAAAATCCATTCCTGGAAAACTGAAGATCTTGAATTTCTCGTCAGTGAACTGATTGGAATTGATTTTGAATTGCGGTTAAAAAATTCAGGGCAAATTGGAGAGTTTATTGAATTGCTCTCGTTCATTCAGTTCTATCGCAATGACTTCAGTGATTATGTCGATACTCGAAAACTCACATTGCTCTTGCTGAGCGAAGCGATCAGAGATGCGAAATACTCAGAACGAAAATATAATTTTCGACCTTACCTGAATGAGTTTCGCGACGAACTGAATGAAATTCAAAAGTCTATTGATGATGAATATCAGAATGAATTTGAACCTCCAAGGTCATCGTTCGAAACACATTCCAGTCAAATCAATGCAAAGTGGTCGCGTTACAAATTAAAGCGACTGATCGGTACAGGTAGTCATGCGAAGGTTTATTTCGCGATTGATTTAGAGACTGGTGAGAATGTCGCCGTGAAATTTATGCGAAAGCAGTTTCACCATCACGCAGCAAGAATTGAAGCGTTTATCAACGAGGCAAAAACCCTCAAAAAATTTCACCATGAAAATGTGATCAATATCCGGGGACTTGGTCAGGTACCAAACGGAGGATACTTCATCGTCTTAGATTGGATTCCCGGTCGATCACTTCACGAGCAACTGGAAACTCAAGAATTTATTTCGGAATCTCAGATCAGACAGTGGGCTCAACAAATCTGCCAGGGATTACAGCATATTCACAATCAAGGTATTATTCACTGCGATTTGAAACCTGCGAATATTCTTTTGAATGAGGATAACCGAATTCTGATTACGGATTTTGGTTTCGCGAAGTATTTGAAGGACGAAGTTCGACAGGTATCAGGTATTCAAGGAACAGTTAACTTCATGGCCCCAGAGCAGATTGATCCTCAACGGGGCCAAATTAGTCCCGCAACGGATATTTACGCTGTCGGAGTTATCCTGTATTTGTTTCTTACGAAACGTCTACCATTCATCGGTAAGACATTCGAAGAAATTGCTCTGGAGAAATTATCATCAGAATTCATTGCAGATCCACGAAAATTCAATTGCAATATTTCCGAATCAATCGCAAGTATTTGTATGAAATGTCTTCACATGAAACCTTCACTTCGGTTTAGTACTGTTGATGAATTGTACAAAGCGATCATTTTGTATAATCAGGATGACATGAAAATAAAAACGGAGTGAGTCTGTAAGCCGGGTTTTGTCGTGGACGGTCATTTCTCTGGGAGGACTGTTGCCAGTCCCCTCGACGCGATCGACCCGAGAGTCGGACGGTTCGGAAAAACCGTGCGGCAAGCCGCTTCTCTCTGCTTGATCTTGCTCCCGGTGGGGTTTACCGAGCCGGTATGGTCACCCATCCCGCTGGTGCGCTCTTACCGCACCGTTTCACCCTTACCTGTGCCCCGACACTTTCATGTCGTGGCCATCGGCGGTCTGCTCTCTGCTGCACTTTCCCTATTCTCACGAACGGTGGGCGTTACCCACCACCGTCTCCTGTGGAGCCCGGACTTTCCTCCAGCAACCGAAGTCACCAGCGACCGCCCGACTCACTCCGCTATTAAATTGTACTCACTCTTGAAGAACAGACATAACCAGTTCACATCCGGTTCTCTGAATTCACTCATATTGGGTGGCACGCCTCAGAACGAAGTGATGGGCGTGGTGGTTTCAGTGACCGCTCATTCAATCCCATCATTCGACTTTTCGACAATATGCAGCAAACAGATTTGTCAGGTGAACAAAATCCATGTATCGTGACAGTGGTCGATTTGATCAATGGAAATTGCCAATTTTAGAACGGATTAGTTCATGAGACATATCATCTGCTTTCTAGTAGCAATACTGGGATTTTCACTCTTTCAGTGGCCCGCTCAAGCTGAGACCGTTCGAAATTTGAATGAGCTTAAATCGCAAATGACGCAACTCGGTAAGCCGGCACTCGTTATTGCCGGGGCGGACTGGTGTGTTTACTGCCGGGAAATGTCTCAGGAACTGGCGACTTCTCCCGAACTGCAGCCGCTTCAGAAAGATTTTGCGATCCTCAAAATCGATGTTGACACTCCCGTCTGGGACATTGCCAAGCGAGTTTTCGAATTTGATGGCACGGGCGTTCCAGCTGTTTTCATCTTCCGAGCCGATGGTGAAAAACTCTATTCAGCCAGCGGAAAACCTTCTGATATGGAAGGGTTTCTGAAACGTTACCGCGACAAATCGGGTCGCATACTCACAACGACCGAAGCTCGTGATCTGAGTCGGGATTTGACAAAGATTCAAGGTCTGCTGAAAAAAGACGATCTGGCCGGGGCAATCGAAATTGCGATGCCATACGAATTCAAAGACTGCTACGCCCAAACTGCGACAGCGATGATGGATGTCAAAAGTCAGATTGACGTTCTGGTTACTGATCAAATCGCAAAGCTCGATGAAAAGTTGAAGCAGACTCCTGTCGAATTTGTCGCTGTTGTTGAACTCGTTCAAATGAAGCAAACCTGTCAAAGCTCGCGAGAACTGCTGGCAAAAATTCAATCTGTTGAGGAAAACTTTGGGGCAGAGGCAGCCAATCAAAAGTTGGTCGCACAAGCCGAGCAGTTGCTTTCTGCTGATCAATTACGCGAAGATCGCAAACGAGGCGAAGCAGCGGCGATCTATGAAGAACTGATCAAGCAATATCCCGAAACAGCCGTGGCGGCACTGGCTCAGGAACGACTGGGAAATCGCGAGTCCACTCCCGCGAAATCTTCGATGCCTGAGAAAACGGAATCGGGAGATTCCAAAAAAGCAGCCGCTTATTTGCGACTGGCAAAGCAGTTACTCGAAATCAAATCTCCCAAAGCCAACGAGTATCTGCAGAAGACCATTGATGAAGCTCCGGAAAGTGAAGCTGCTCAAGAAGCCCGGTTGTTGCTCAAATAACACGGAATCTTCCTGCTGGAATCCTATCTCTCAAACCCACCTTTGAAATTAATCCCTCATGTTTGAATCCAATCGGCGCACATTCCTGCAGACAACCGCGGCTGCAATTCTGGCAAGTCCAGCGATAACACTGGCTGATAACTCTGGTCGTTCCCCTATCAAAGTGGGACAGATCGGCACCAGGCATGCCCATGCAGGCGGAAAGATGGAAACCTTCCGCAAATTTCCAGACTTATTTGAAGTGGTCGGAGTTGTCGAGAAGGATCCGCAGCAGCGAAAACGGATGGAATCGAGCGAGGTTTACCGGGGACTGACATGGATGTCTGAAGAGGAACTGCTCTCGATTCCCGATGTCCTGGGAATTGCCGTCGAAACCGAGATTGAGGATCTCCTTCCCGTCGCCGAAAAATGTATCCAGACAGGAAAACATATTCATCTCGATAAACCAGCAGGAACTTCGCTCGAGCATTTTCGCAGGATTTGTCGTGCAGCCGATGAGAAACAGTTGATGATTCAAATGGGATACATGTACCGCAGCAACCCGGCTTTTCAGTTTCTATTCAAGGCAGTTCGAGCAGGCTGGCTGGGTGAGGTGCATCAGGTTCATTGCGAGATGAGCAAAAAAGTGAATGATGCGACTCGCAAAGATTTAGCACAATTTCCGGGAGGATCGATGTTCGAACTGGGTTGTCATCTCATTGATGCCGTGGTGGCAGTCATGGGACCTCCCGATAAGGTGACCGCATTCAATCGAAACACTCGCCCTGAACAGGACTCATTAATGGATAACTGCCTGGCTGTCTTCGAATATCCAAAAGCGACTGCGACCATTCGCAGTACCGTCGTCGAAGTCGATGGCGGACGTCGGCGTCAGTTCATCGCATGCGGCAGCAAGGGAACCATCAAAATCGAACCATTGGAACCTCATCAACTTCTGTTGACTCTGGAGTCTGAAACTGAAGGCTTCAAAAAAGGGACGCATCAAATCGATCTGCCGAAATCAACTGGCCGATACGATGGCGACTTCCAGCACTTCGCTGCCGTCATTCGCGGAGAAGAACCCGTCCTCTACACCACAAAACATGACTTGGCCGTCCAGGAAGCGTTATTGAAAGCCAGTGAGATGCCACTGATGTAAAACTCCTAACAATAATCGAAATTGAATTCATTCTGGTCGTTTTTAATAGCCGGGTGGCGGGGGCGCTCTCGAAGAGAAGCCCCCGAAACG
>DEML01000068.1:0-92939 GCA_002359185.1 Planctomycetaceae bacterium UBA2671 | reverse complement strand
GGGGCTTCCGCTAACGCGGAGCGCCCCCGCCACCCCAGATCATTATGGCAAATACAGGTTATGTTAGAGGTTCTTAATCTCTAAAACATAAGGATTGATTCTATGCGTTTGATTCAGAAATACGAACATTTCTCAATTCGTATTCTCCTTTTAACTTGTTTGATATTCACTCTGATCGGTACAGATTTCATTACTGCAGAGGACAAGTCCCTCAAGTATGAAGTTCGAAAAATCTGGGATCAGGCGAATCACAATGCCTTTACGGATCTCGTGAGGTTCGACAATCAATTCTTATGTACCTTCCGGGAAGGGACTGGACATGTGCCGGGAGAGAATGGCCGCGATGGAGAGATTCGCGTACTGACTTCAGCCGACGGCCAGCAGTGGAAATCATTTGCATTGATTTCCGAAGCGGAAGTCGATCTCCGCGATCCGAAATTATCAGTCACACTGGATGGCCGCCTCATGCTGCTGATTGGCGGTTCGTATTATGAGGGAACTAAAATCCTCAAACGGGAACCTCGCGTTTGCTTTCTGGAATCAGGCAGCCAGACATTCGCCTCTCTGACTCCTATCAAAATGGATCCTGCCATCCGGACGAATTTCGACTGGTTATGGCGCGTCACCTGGCATGAAAATGCGGGTTATGGAATCATGTATCAGAGTAATCAGGCGGGGGTCAAGTATGGACTGCATCTAGTCAAAACGAGTGATGGCATCAGTTATGAGAATGTGAAAAGTTTTGAAATTGAGGATTCCCCCAATGAAGCCACTCTTCGATTTCTCGATGATGGCACGATGGTGATGCTGCTTCGTCGCGAAAAAGGAAAAGCACACGGCATCATCGGAAACGCCAAAGCTCCTTATAAAGAATGGGAACTTAAGGATCTTGGACATCGACTGGGAGGACCTGATTTCATCGTGTTGGATAATGGAAAACTGATCGCAGGCACGCGAAGATATCAGGGGCCAGCCAAAACAATTCTGGCAGAAATCGATTTGCAGGGAAACTTCAAAGAATTGATCGAATTCCCCAGCGGCGGCGACACAAGCTATCCCGGCTTCGTAATCTATAAAGGTCAACTCTGGATGACTTACTACTCCAGCCACGAGGGCAAGACTTCGATCTATCTGGCGACGATTCCTCTGAATGAACTTCATTGACATCAATAAAAATAACCACATGAGTAATCATGTGGTCTTCAGGAAATTCTACGGACAACATCTTTAAGTCGTCTCGCGCTTCTTCTTCTCCGTTTTGTTTCCATTCTCGTCTTTGGCAACATTCTTCGAATCATCGGGTTTGATACGATTTTCGGCTACAGGTTCTGCGACTCCATTTTCGCCCGTCATTTTCACGAATGTCTCGGGGAGTTCGACGCCGCCGATATCTTTCATGACCTGAAGCATGGGAGGTAACGTGCGGGACATGCCCTGCAGGAAGTTGGAGACGTTGGTCGAGTCTCCTTTTCCGGAGCCGTTGTCCCAGACGACGACTTTGTCGAATTTGATATTCGAGATAGCTTTGGCAGAGGCATCGGCCAGATTGTCGAGGTGTTCGAGGAGCAGCATCTGGAAGGCTTCTTTGGAGCCGCCACAGGCACTGATGATTTCCCGTAAACCTTCCCCCTTCTTGGCGAGCATTTCGTATTGCCCACGAGCCTCGGCTTCGAGTTTGGCGAAGATGGCAGCAGCCTCGGCATCGGCATCCAGTTTTCTTTTCGCGGCAGCTGCTTCGGCATCGACAATTGTGCGCGCCTTTTCCGCTTTCGCAGGAGCTTCGAGTTTGGCCCGCTGCTCAGCTTCCACTTTTTCCGCTTCAGCGATCGCGGCTTTGGCCATCGCTCGGTTTTGCGCTTCCAGAACAAAGGCTTCGGCTTCTTTTTCGCGAGTCTTGGATCGTTCGTAAGCCTCGGCTCGTTTCACTTGCAAGGTCGCCTGAGCTTCGGCAACTTCGGCATCTGCTCCCGCTTCTCCTTTGAACGCTTCAGCGTTGGCATTGGCCACCGAGACACGTTTCTGACGATTCGCATCGGCAACAAGAGTTTCCTGTTCAAAGAGAGCTTTCTGCTTCCCGTATTCTTCTTCCTTAGAGAGTTCCGCGACCCGAACTGTCTTCTCCCGTTCGGCTTCCCGGATCCCGATTTCCTGCTCTCGTTTAGCATTCGCAACCTGAATGAACTTATCCCGATCAGCGGCGACAACGCGGACTTCCCCGAGTTTTTCCTGCTCGGCCACATCTCCACGAGCTTTCTGCACGGCTTCCGAAGCGGCCTTCTGTCCAATTGCTTCGATGTAACCCGATTCATCAGTGATATCAGTGATGTTCACGTTGATCAGTACGAGACCAATTTTACGCAGTTCCGGTTCGAGCGAGTTTTGAATACTGCTCAGGAACTGTTCGCGATCGCGGTTAATATCTTCGATCAACATCGATGCGATGACCTGACGCATCTGGCCAAAGATCATATCCTCAGCCTGCTTCTTCACCTGCTGAGAATTCAAGCCGAGCAATCGAATCGCCGCGTTTTGCATGAGTTGAGGTTCGGTACCGATGGCGACCGTGAAGACTGAAGGCACATTCACGCGAATGTTTTCACTGGACAACGCATCCTTGAGTGGAACTTCAATTTGAATCGGTTCCAAAGAAAGATAAGCATAATCCTGGATGATCGGCCATACGATTTGTCCACCTCCGTGGACTGTTGTGGCCGACTGCCCTTTATCAACCTGACCATAAATCACCAATATTTTATTACTGGGACACCGCTTGTAACGACTGGCTAGAAACAGCCCAATTCCAAAAATAGCGGCTGCTGCCACGAAAATCGACATTGCGATTTCCGGATTGACATAATCAAGAATTGCAGCAAGAGAAACAGTATTACCTAACATATGTGAACCTCATCGATTCGAATTTGAACGCTATGCCGAATTGGCTGGAGAACGATTAACGGCGGAGACAGAGACTTCTGATACGACTTCAACGGTATCCTCCGAGATAACATTTGTGACCACAATGGGAGTGCCGGTTTTTAGTTGCTCTCCCTGCGTGATTGCTCGATACTCCATTGTTCGATTCGCAACTGAAACTGTCACTTTACCTGGTCCAGTGTTGTTTTCGGGAATCGTTAAATAAACGGTTCCTGTGCAACCCTTTGCAGCAGAGATGCGTACGGTTCCATCGGCCTTGAGTTGATACAACTTCTTGAAACTCCAGCCGACCATATACAACATGCCAAATCCGGCCAGCGCTGCGACGGCGAAAGCCTGCCCCGGTGGCAAATGCTCACTTACACCCCGACCTGTCAATCCGAAAACTGCAGTCGCGGCGACCAGCGAGCGGAAAGTAACGATACCGACAAACCAGCCATCTGAATGCGTGAGAGAATGATGATCGAAATCAACCTCGGCATCTCTAAGTCCAACAGCAGCCTCTTCTCCAATTTCGGGTGCTTCCAAATCCGGCACATCCAGATCGGGTGCATCAAAATCAAGATCGCCGCTTCCATCCAGACCAATCAACAGCATGACAAACTGGACGGCGAAAATTGTGCCCCCCAGAACCGCGCACCACGTAAATAAACTTTCCATCCGCTGACCTCGCAAGACAAATACAAAGAGATACTGATGTATCTCACGTCATCAACGGGGAAAGATCAACAACGGTTCAGGGTAATTGAAGAAATTCTGAAAAATCTTACGAACAAGAAAGAAACCTGGGTGGCGGGGCGTTCTCGAAGAGAAGCCCCCGAATTTGTTGAACTTCCGTGGGCTCCCGTAAAAGCGGAACGCCCTTGCCACCCGAAAGTTTCTTACTTAATAGGCATACGGATAAGGTGGCAGATCGTAATTCGGCACCATATACATCGGAGCCGGTGGTGCCAGTGGAGCGTAACGGTAGTCCCAGGTATACGGCCAGTACTCAGCTGCGTAAGGATACCGCGGGCCATAATTGAAGTTGCGGAAACCTCGTCCGCGACCTCGATAGTATCCGTCGACATAACTCTCTGCCGGTGTCACTTCTTCAGTCTCTTCCCGTTCATAAGGATCGCCTTTAACCAACCAGATATTGCGATAGCGAACCGGGTTGCCATGATCCTGCAGAAGAATCGTCAAAGGCTCAGGACCTTCCGGTTTACCGGCTCCTGTTTTCGATTCAATCTCGACCGCATCGTGAATTACGATTCCGTTTTGACGGACACGAATTTTCATGTTCTCGGTTTTGTTGCCTTCTTCATCGAAGCGAGCGGATCGGAAATCGATATCGTAAGTCTGCCAGCTCAAAGGAGGCAGGCACATATTCAAATCGGGAGCTTTGATACGGTAAATGGCTCCACAGTGGTTGAATTCAAGCATGTCTCCAAAAGAATCGAGAACCTGCACTTCGTAACGGCGCTGGAGATAGAAACCGCTGTTTCCGCGATCCTGTCCTTCGCCGAGAGGTTTGTAAGGCAGACGAAACTCGGCATGCAGTGTGAAGTCACCAAAAGTATCAACAGTTTCACAACCTTCTTCGAGCAAGCCGTCTTCAGTGACCTTCATGTTCTTCCAGAGGTCGTTCTTCTCACCATCAAACAGGACGACCGCATCAGTTGGAGCAGGCAGACCAATCGTAGCACTCCGGCGATCGTACTTACGAAGCTCGCCGAGAGATTCTCCTTCTAAACTAGAGAACGATGCGATGTTCCCAGCGACTTCAATCTGATAATCGCCAACGGTTGCCGTGACGATATCGTCGTTTAACTGAGCAATCGCACGTTCTGCGGGTTCATCATTCCAGCCATCGCCGGGCAGGCCGCCGTCGTAGAGGACCGCATCAAAGTTTCCGTTGCCGCGAGCGACAATCTGCAAGCCGACTTTCTTGCGATAGAACGAATTCTCCTCCACCGGCAAGGTGCCCATGTATTCGCCCTGATAGCGGAAATCGCTATCGACGGCTCTCAAATCCTGAGTCGCAGGCGGGCTCGGCTTTTTCTGAGCGTAAAGCTCGGGAGTTAAAGATGAACTGATCACTCCCAGAGTGAAGCAACTGGTGAGAAATAATTTAGAATACGGCACGGTCGATGTCCCCTCAGCCGGGCAGGATTTCTGCATCGGCAGCGAATTTCGAGAAAAAGGTCTTTCCCCCACTCTGCCATGCCGGGGCGGCATCTCGCAAGAGTTTAGTTTTACTGACACTGCGATTTTTCAAAATTGAAGAGTGTCGTGTGCATTGAATCAAAAATACAGATCGCATTTTGCGGATTGAAACGATTAGAATTAACGAATCCAATTCCAAGAGATTCTACTACGCGATAACATGAAAAATGATGGGAACAGAAAAGCCACCGACTGTTTACATAATTGCAGGTCCGAATGGTGCAGGGCAAACGACTTTTGCCTCAAAATTTCTGCCTCAAAAAGTCTCCTGTACAGAATTCTTAAATGCAGATTTGATCGCAGCGGGATTATCTCCATTCGATCCGGAATCGCAAAATATCCCCGCCGGTAGACTTTTCCTGAGACGTATCGATGAAACAATTGCTAAGCGAATTGATTTCAGTTTTGAGACCACACTGTCCGGACGAGGTTATATTCGCTTATTTAAAAAGTTGAAGTTGAGCGGTTATCGAATCGTTATATTTTTTTTTGTGGATCCCAAATCCTGAACTTGCAGTTGCCCGAGTGAAATTCCGAGTCATACAAGGCGGGCATAATGTCCCTGAGAAAGACATTCGAAGACGATATTCAGCGGGTTTGAATAATTTCGATAAATATTACAGTGAACTGAGTGACGAATGGCAGCTATATCTGGCATCAAATAATCCTCCACTAAATAACGCCTACAAAATTAGTAATAATGTCGAGGTTATTGAACCGGACTTATTCTCACAATTTCAAAATGCCATGAGGTAATTTTAAATGTCTGATGATCAGTGCAAAAAGAATGAATTGGCAAACCTTGCAGATGAGGCCTTTTTGGATGCCAGTAAACAAGTCATCGACATCGCCAGACGAACGGGAACTCCGGTCATTGTCTGGCGAGATGGTGCGATCAAAGAATTGTATTACGATAGCAAAGGCAACGAAGTCGCCGGGAATCGGCATGTCGATTAAGAAAGCGAGTCAGGAAACTGAAATATTGTTGGCTGAAGCGGATAACGGTGTAACGAATTCACAAGAGGTTGTGAATGCAAGTAGGGTTGTGTGAAGCTTTGCGAGTTTCGCTACTTTGCACATGGGTTTATGAATGATGCTGCTATTGCATATTCAAAAATCAACGAACACAGTCGGCAGGAGCAAGCCCAGCGAATAATAAACATTTGATGCCCATGAGACTGCACACCCCATTGAAAATGCCTAACTCAACGCAAGTGGACCGTCGCCGCAGTAGTCGGGGTTGCCGAAGGTTTTGAGGTCGTGGCCGAAGCTTTGGGTGAGTGAGAGGTGCAGGCGGTTGTGGGCCACTTTATTCAGTTTGAGTGAGCGTCCCATTTTGTAGCCCATCCCTCCGCCGATCATGACGAACGGAATATCGTTGAGGGTATGGGAATTCCCTTTGCCCAGTTCGTTCGTCCAGATGACCATCGTGTTATCGAGCATACTGCCGCTGGCACCCGGTTCAGGTGTTTCAGCTAATTGTTTCACGAGATATGCAACCTGCTCGGCGTACCAGGTGTTGATTTTCGTCAGTTTCTCGACAGCATCGGTATTGCTGTCCGGTTCGTGGGAGAGGCCGTGATGGCCTTCGTCGATGCCGAGCCAGCTCATCTTGGCCTGGCCGACCGAGTTCGTAAATTGCAGCGTGGCGATGCGGGCGAAGTCGGCGCGGAAACTGTTGACCAGCAGATCGATTTGCATCTTGCTGATCTTCGGCATATTGTCGTTGACTTCTTTCACGCCGAGTTCCAATTTCGGTACTGCATGTCCGACGTCCGCGGGGTTTTCCTGTTGAAGTTCGCGTTCCATATCGCGAACAAACGAAGCCTGCTCATCGAGCAGATGACGATCTTCCGCACTGACCATTAAGCGAAGTTTCGCGAGGTCGTTTTGCAGGGGATCCATAATGCTCTTCAAAGACTCGCGGTCTTTCATCTTGCCGTAGAGTTTGCTGAGCATCTGGTAAGGATCGTCGATGGGAGCGATTGGTTTGTTTGCACCGGCGTAAACCATGCGTGTCCAGGTATCGGCTCGTTCGGGAACCATCACGCCGAATTCAAGAGAGCCGAAGCGGGTTTGTGTGGCAGGGTTCTGTTGCAATACGTTTTTAATTTCCTGATCGATCGATAATCCGCTCGACCAGCCAGCCGGGGTGTGCGAACCACCCTGAATATTGCCGGGAAACAATTCCGATCCCGTCAACAGACAGCCCATACCGCGCATGTGAGAGTCGCCATCACCCTGAATTTTATCGCAAATTCCGTGCAGTGTGAGCAGTTTATCCTTATAAGGCGCAAACGGCTCCATGATCGACTTGAGTGCGAATTGCTCCCCTTCTTCATCCGGCCAGAAGTTTTGCGGCACAACTCCGTTCGGACTGAAAATCACAACCATGCGTTGTTTTCTGGTCGTTGTGTTGGCGTACCCTAAGCTGGGCAGACCGGCCAGGAACGGAATTGACAATGCTCCAAGACCAGCATTCTTCAGAAATTCGCGGCGTTGCATGGTGTATTTCATGGAAGGACCTTTGGAAGGTAATTGGTGGGTGCGCTAAGTCTATTATATCACATGGTTTCAGGAAATAAAGAGTTACTTGTGCGTTTGCTCAACAAGTTGCTGCTTCATGCTCCTCTGTCGCAACGCCGATTTCGTGGCGATGTTCAGCATCAGTTTCTGCATGTTGTACTGATTATTCGCAAAATCCTGATCGAGTTCATTAATCATCTCCGGGCCAAATGCCTGAATCGGCTGCTTAATCAGATACTGGAAAAACTGCTCGATAAACGCCCGATGAGCCTCGTCACTCTTCGTCAGAAATTGGGAAAGTTCCTCGGCTCCCTGAAAGCGGTATTGTTCACCTTCGCGAGAGATGTAATAGCCGGATGCATCGATATCCCGATTCCGTTCCTGTTTTCGGTATCGACCAACCTCATCAAAGTTCTCCAATGTGAACCCTAAATGATTGATTAAACCATGGCAGGAACTGCAGGCGATCGGTTTTGTCTGCAAGGCGATTCGTTCCCGGGTTGTCATGGTCGGATCGAGATCTGGTGGGGTAGGTGTCACGGCTATCGGTGGCGGCTTCAAAAATCGTCCCAGTAAACTCCGCGAAAGAAATACGCCTCGATGTATAGGTGATGTCGTATTCTCATAAGCCAGCCCAGCCAGCAGATAAGGATGCGTCAGAATCCCTGCCCGATTTTCTGGCTCAAACGCAACCTTTTCAAAAGTTGGGCCTTTGACTTCAGGTAGACCATAAAACTTTGCAATTTCGGGACTGGCATAAATCGATTCGGCCTGCAACAGTTTGCGATAATCGGAATCATCCGACCAGAAGATGTCATCGATGAATAACTCCAGCGAATCTTTCAAATCACTGACAAGTTCAGCATCGAATTCGGGGTGTTCGTCATCGGCTTTGGATAATTCGCTGAAGTGATCGAAGTAGAGCCAACCGCGAAAGAACTGACGTACCTTTGCTTTGGCTCGCGGATCTTTCACCATCCGGTCAACCTGCCAGGTAAATCGATCCTTCTCGATGAGCTGATGTTTTTCAGCAGCTTCGAGCAATTTGGGATCGGGAACGGAATCCCACAAAGTCAACGCCATCCAGGCAGCCAGGTCGTAATCGTCTAATTGCTCGTTCCCAAGATAGGGGAACAAAAAACGAGGAGATTTCAGAATCAACAGCAGCGATCGTTTAACCGCCACGGCTGAGCTGGGAGATTCTGCAAACTGTCGTTCAATATAAAGTTGCTTCAGTTCATCCGAAAGCGGACGACGAAACGCACGCGTCGCAAAGTCGGTACAAAACTGCTTCAGTTTTTCTTTATGCTCATCATTGATTTCGGGGATTTTGATCATCCCCGGAATCTCGGGCATCAGTTTATCTGTGACTTCCACTGCAGCCGTTGTGACCGCATCGAACCAGTCCTGAGACACCTGCACGCCGCGTTCGTAACCGACGCTTTTATCGTCGGGGGGGAAATCGGTCTCGACAATTAACCAGCTCGGCATCGGACTGGCGGATAGACAATGCGGCGGGATGTATTGTTCAGTGCCATGAGGTGGCTTCCACTTAAGGTGAGCGGAGACTGCTTTGTCAGTCTTTGATTTTCGGACTTCAAGACGAATCCCATAGGCGCGACCTTCAAGCAGAAACAACTCCTCTCGATACTCGGTTTGGTCCCCGGATTTCACGCGAATGTTAATCAGCGGCGGATCAACTCCATTCACTCGGAGATAGCATTGATTCTCCGAGTCGACAATAAATTCATACAAGCCGGTCTCAGCAGCCAGGACAGAACCTTCCCAGATCATGGCATATTCTGGTTCCGTAATGTTCTCTGGATCGGGACCTGCTTCACCGAAATCAAAATTAACGACGGGATCGATTCTCTCGATGACTAGATTCTCTTTGTTCTGTCGATTCGACTTATAGTAGCGAGCTTTGAGTCCTTGCTCATTTCCGAAATTATTGGACCACCGAAAGCTGTTCACGAGATCGGCGACACTGTTGCGGTACTGGCGGACTGTCAACCGGGAAAAATCGACTGAAGGTGGCTGGTTACGCACGCGGGCAACAATCGAATAGAACTCCTGATGGATATAGGCAGCGACGGCGTCCGCATCTGCAGCAACACAAGTCTCCGGCTCACCTTCGGGCATCGCTTTTGAGATGTAAGCAGACAATTCCCGAACGGCCAGATCGCCAATTAATGGAGACGGATATACTGATTCCACTCCCTGGCCTTTATCGCCATGACAGTCGACACACTGCGACTGATAGATTTTTCGGCCCTTTTCCAGTTGGTCTTCTGCATTGGCGGAATCAGAAAATGTGAAGAACAGGATCAGTAAAGCCAGAGCAAACAGAAATCGAAGTTTATTGGGGACAAATCGCATGAGCCGACTCGATCTCTATCTTACTACAGGGAGGGAACTTTGAACTCTGCTGACTGTGGGAGCCAGAAGTGCGGGGAATGTGGGAGAGTCACCATAAATGACTAATCCATAAGTAATTATACGAAGGCCTGATGAGTGATTCAACTGGATTCTGTCAAATTGCAGGTGGAACTCCCGAGTCATGACTGCCTCGGCTCGCCTGATCGTTTAGATACCCGGGTGGCTGGGGTCGTAGCGTAGCGAAGCCCCCAGAACATTATGGGACTCTTGGGTGGGGGCGCTCCGCTTCAGCGGAAGCCCCCGGAAGTTCTGCGTTTCGGGGGCTTCTCTTCGAGAGCGCCCCCGCCACCCGGGTTTTAAGTTTTCCATTATTCTCTTGGTGCGAACCAGCGTTAATACAAATGGATGAATTTCTCTGGTTTTCATTTGGAACGCGGTCCAAAGTGATTTGACGATTTACTCTTGAATCGGTATCCTTTTCGCTTCCCCTGAAATCAGGTGGATTGACGGGAAGAGTACGCGGCTGATGCCAGCCTCGATGTAATCTCCTAAATTCTGTGATATTAGTGACTTAGGGTCAGCAAGTATGCCGACAATTAATCAGTTAGTGCGTAAGCCACGCAAAAAACAAATTGCCAAAAGCAAAACTCCGCTTCTGGAAGGATGTCCTCAGAAGCGAGGGGTCTGTCTTCAAGTGAAGACAATGACACCGAAAAAGCCGAACTCGGCTTTGCGTAAAGTGGCTCGTGTCCGTTTGTCGAACGGAAAAGAAGTCACGGCCTATATTCCTGGTGAAGGCCACAACCTTCAAGAGCACTCCATTGTGCTTGTCCGTGGTGGTCGAGTTCGCGACCTTCCCGGTGTGCGTTATAAAGTTATTCGCGGCGTGCTCGATACCCTGGGTGTCGGCGATCGTCGTCAGGCACGCAGTCGCTACGGTGCGAAACGCCCTAAATAAGCAACTGACTGTCTTGTATATAAAGTTCCAACTTTTCTGGCCCTGTAAAGTATAGATGATTCATGGCAAAGCGATTTACTGCCTCAGTTAGTCAACTGAAACCCGATCCCCGGTTCAATTCGATCCTGGCCTCGAAATTTGTCAACTGTTTGATGCTCGATGGCAAAAAGAGCACTGCACAGCGTGCGTTCTACGATGCATTGGAAATCATTAAGCAGCGGATGCCGGAAGAGAGCGAAATTGAAGTCTTCGAGCGAGCTCTGGAAAACTGCAAACCGTACATCGAAGTGAAATCAAAGCGAGTCGGTGGTGCCACCTATCAGGTTCCAACTCCAGTGAAACCAAAGCGTCAGCAGACACTCGCCATTCGCTGGGTTCTGGCAGCTGCCCGCGGTCGTAAAGGTCGTCCAATCGCACAGAGTTTGGCTGAAGAATTCATGTCAGCCTCTCGACGTGAGGGGACTGCGATGACCACACGTGAAAACGTTCATCGCATGGCAGATGCCAACAAAGCCTTCGCTCACTTCGCCTGGTAAGCCACCATCGAAGATCAAGACATTTAAAAACGCGTCCTCATCGAGGACGCGTTTTTTATTTGACTCGATTATCTCACCAAAAGGTGAGCCGATTCAGTCATGACTCGGGTGTTCCCCCGCTCATTATGGCATAAAATGCGATTATGAATACTCCGCAAAACGAAACCGCAATTCTGTTAATCGCACATGGCAGTCGACGTCAGCAGGCGAACGATGATCTTTTCAAACTGGCGGATATGGTTCGCAAGGCTCGCCCCGATTCCGTCATCGAGAGCTCTTTTCTCGAACTCACGGAGCCAACCATTCCACAAGGGGCAGAAAAGTGCGTTGCCTCAGGTGCCACTCGCGTGCTGATGTTCCCCTACTTTCTCTCGGCCGGTACGCATGTCGTAGATGATCTGGAAGAGTTTCGACACAACTTTGCCGAGAAATGGCCGAATGTCGAATTCAAAGTCTGTCCTCATCTGGGCCTGCATCCATTGATGGTGGAAATTGTTTTTGATCGTATTGCAGCGGCAGAATAGTGTGCTATTCGTGCTTGTAAAACTTTCTCCCCCTTGCTTGAAATCATATCGGCTATTGGTTATCTATAGTCTATAGACCTGTATGGACTTTGCTGACCTTCAATGATTACGGCTGTTATCAATGTCAACCACCCACTCCCGTCGTGCTTACGATCATTTGAAATCAAAACTGATTTCAGGTGAGCTTGCGCCGGGTAGTCGGATTCTTTATGGGCCAGTTGGCAAAGAACTTGGCATCAGTGCGACTCCCGTCCGGGAAGCCATCGGCATGCTGGTGAATGAAGGTTTCGTCGATCTTGTCCCTCAGTTGGGTGCAGTGGTTCGTAAAATCGAACGGGAAGAACTGATCGAACTCTATGAAATGCGCGAAGCTCTTGAACCTTATGTGGCGGAAAAAGCGGCAGAGCGGATGTCGGAGAATAATCTGCAAATCCTGCAACAACATTATCAGGCGATGCAGGAGATTACTCAACAGGTGTTGACCGGTGAAATCGATGCCGAGGAGTTGAAGACGATCAAAGCATTTGAAGAGCATGACCTGGCTTTTCACAAAACGATTCTCGACTCCTGTGGTAACGAAATCATGATCCGAACCGTCGAGAATTCTCACGTGTTGACCAGAATATTTTCGACCAATCGACATCGCTACGATGCCGAACTGATGCATGCCACTTGTGAAGATCACGAACGAATTCTCAAAGCATTACTGCAGGGAGATGCCATCGCTGCTCAGGTCGCGATGCGTCGGCACATACGAAATGGACTTGAAGTTACGCTGCATTCTTCATCAACTAACCCTGCAGACCGTCGCTGGCGACGATAACGAAAAGCAAAACTCATTATGAATCTGGCCTCGCTCGATATTTTTGTGTTTGCGATCTACGTCATAGCCGTCGTGGCGATGGGCTGCTGGTTTGTGCGCAAGAGCGATAACACGAGCGAATTCATGGCTGCTGGCGGAGCGTTACCTGGCTGGGCGGTTGGGTTGTCTATCTTTGGAACGTTTTTGAGTAGTAATACATTTCTCGGAGTCCCTGGAAAAACCTACGGCACCAATTTCAACGCGTTTGTTTTCAGTCTGACATTACCAATAGCCGCGTGGTTTGCGACAAGATATTTCATTCCGTTCTATCGCAATTCAGGCGAAATTTCCGCTTATCATCATCTGGAAATGAAATTCGGTTTGTGGGCCAGGACTTATGCGGTCGTCTGTTATCTGCTTACACAAATTGCACGGATGGGTGCGATTCTCTTTGGTGTTGCGCTTAGCCTCTATGCATTAACGGGATGGGATGTCACGACCATTATTATTGCGACGGGGATACTAGTCACATTCTATACGCTCCTTGGTGGAATTGAGGCGGTGATCTGGACTGATGTTGTTCAATCCATCGTACTCATGGGCGGAGCGATTCTTGTTTTTGCATTGCTGATCTTCGGCATGCCGGAAGGTCCGTCTCAGGCGTTTGCGATTGCAGCCTCTGCGAATAAATTCAGCCTGGGAAGTTGGGCGTTGAATTTTACAGAGCCGACTGTTTGGGTGCTGCTACTCTATGGGACGTTTATCAATCTGAATAACTTCGGTATCGATCAGAGTTTTGTGCAGCGATACCACACGGCCAAAGACGAGCGTTCCGCCAAGCGGGCCTTGTGGCTGGGAGCGTTATTATATGTGCCGATCTCGCTGCTGTTTTTCATGATTGGGGCGGTTCTGTTTTCCTATTACGATGCCCATCCCGAGATGTTGCAGGAAGTTCGTTTGCAGGTAGCTGCGGAATCACAAGCGGAACCGCTCTCACCAGCAGAACTCGAAACCAAAGCGGCTTCTCTGACGGATGCGGAAATCGGTGACAAAGTGTTGCCGCATTTTATTGCTAATCAGTTACCGGTTGGGCTGGCAGGATTGTTGATTGCAGCGATTTTTGCAGCGGCGATGAGCAGTGTCGATACGTCTCTGAACTCCTCGGCCACGATCATCCTGAAAGACATTTATCAACGATACTGGGATCGAACTCCCTCCGAGCGAATTTCCATGCTCGTTTTGAGGATAGCAACCGTCGCAACGGGGATCATCGGAACCGGTGTTGCGGTCTCCTTGATCGGTGTCAAAAGCATTCTCGATGCCTGGTGGATTCTGCAGGGGATATTTGCCGGAGGACTGCTCGGCTTGTTTTTGCTTGGTATCATTTCTCGCTATCCACGCGGGCATCGCGCCATTACAGCTGTGGTGATCGGTTTACTCGTCATCGCCTGGATGACCTTTTCGCCAAACATGGAGCAACTTCCTGAAGTCCTGCGAAATCCATTGCATGCGAATATGATTATCGTCGTTGGCACTCTGACAATTTTCCTTGTCGGACTTGTTGTCGCTCCACCACTCAAACCGGCTGCTGACATTCCCATTGAACACGAAGAAAAGAAAAACTCATAATGACACAACCACGCTTTCAGGGCATCGTGCCTCCGATGGTGACCCCATTGCTCTCCTATGATGAGTTGGATCGATCCGGAACGGAGCGTCTGCTCGAACATCTCATACAGGGAGGTGTTTCCGGAATCTTTATTCTGGGAACGACCGGCGAGGCTCAATGCCTGAGTTATCGTCTGCGACGAGAACTGATTGAACTGGTAACAAAAGTTGTCGCCGGTCGGGTCTCGGTACTCGTTGGCATTACCGATACCGCATTTGCAGAATCGGTTTCGCTGGCCGATCATGCGAAATCCTGTGGAGCCGATGCCCTTGTCCTGACAACGCCCTACTATTTCCCAGTCGGACAAACCGAACTGCTCGGCTACACCCAGCGACTGGTTGAGAAACTTTCACTGCCTTTGATGCTCTACAACATGCCCAGCCTGACGAAAGTCTGGTTTGAAATTGAGACCCTCGAACAACTGGCAGAGGATAGTCGCATTGTTGGAGTCAAAGACAGCAGTGGCGATCTCGAATATTATGCCCGTCTGACAGAACTCAAGAAACTACGACCCGACTGGTCAATTCTGATGGGGCCGGAGGCCAATCTGATCGAGTCTCTGCAACTCGGTGGCGATGGTGGCGTGCATGGAGGTGCGAATCTGTTCCCCAGACTGTTCGTCAATTGCTACAACGCCTGGCAGCAGGGGGATGAAACAAATGCTCGCGAGTACGAAGAACAAATCACGACTCTGCAGGCAATTTACGACATTGGAAAATACGGTTCCCGATTTATCAAAGCGGTCAAAAGCGGACTCGGGATTCTTGAAATCTGCAGCGATCACATGGCCGAACCATTCAATCATTTTCTGGAACCGGAGCGATTGAAAGTCGCCGAGATACTTAAAACGATTTCAACTCCATAATTTGGGCACCACCAGATCTCCAAACTCAAAAAGGAATACCATGCGAACAATTAAGACGCTCGCTCTATTGTGTGCAGCCGCTTGGATGTACGAAACCGTTCCCGCAAACGCTGCGGACTTTGAACCGATTCCCTATAACAATCCCGGATTGAAAGTCGATCTGGGCGTTGGACTGTGGGGGTGGCCTTTGCCCATGGATTATGATCAGGATGGCGATTACGACCTGCTTGTTTCGTGTCCCGATGTCCCTTCGAATGGTGTTTACTTCTTCGAAAACACGGGCAATGATCCCAAACTGCCGGTGTTCAAACCGGGAGTTCATCTGGGGAAAGGGATGTCCAACATCACACTCTCCTATGTGAATAATCAGCCTCGCGTGCTGGTTCCCGGTTATGAGTTGACGGAAATCACCAGTGGAAATGTCGAGGAGAAGCAGAAGATTTATCCCACCAGTGAGGTGCTGCGAAATGGTGGAAAATTGAGAGCGCGGCAATGGAGTTATGTCGATTACGAAGGAGATGGCGATCTCGATTTAGTGATTGGCCAAGGCCACTGGGACGACTACGGCTGGGACGATGCCTTCGACGATCAGGGCAACTGGACCCGCGGCCCGCTGCATGGATTTGTTTATTTGATAGAAAATAAAGGCACCACAGAGAAACCCGATTACAAAAAACCAGAGTATGTGCAGGCGGGGGGCAAGAACGTCGATGTGTACGGCATGCCCAGTCCGAACTTTGCCGACTTCGATCAGGATGGTGATCTCGATTTGCTCTGCGGCGACTTCATCGACGGCTTCACTTACTTTCAGAATACAGGAACACGTAAAAATCCAGTCTACGACAGTGGACGAGAGCTGGCTCGTGATGGCGAAGTCATCAACATGCATCTGTGCATGATTGTCGTTTCCAGTCTCGATTGGGATCGTGATGGCGATGTCGATTTGATTGTTGGCCAGGAAGATGGCCGGGTGGCTTTTATTGAGAACACAGGGAAAGTTAAAGAGGGGATGCCCCAGTTCGCGGAACCGGTTTTCTTTCAGCAGGAAGCGAAGTATTTGAAATTCGGTGCTCTGGTGACTCCCGTCGGCTTCGACTGGGATAACGACGGCGATGAAGACCTCGTCTGCGGAAACACGGCTGGAGAAATTGGCTGGTTCGAGAATCTCGATGGATCCGCTCAACCGAAGTGGAATCCTCCGAAGTTGCTAGAAGTCGATGGCGAACCAATTGTGATTCAGGCCGGCTTGAATGGCTCGATTCAGGGTCCAGCCGAGCAGAAATGGGGCTATACCACAATTGATGTAGCCGACTGGGACAATGATGGTCTGCCAGATATTCTTGCCAATTCGATCTGGGGGAAAGTCGTCTGGTATCGGAATGTGGGAACTCGCGAAAAGTCTCAGTTATCCACTGCTCAACCTGTCACAGTCAACTGGACCTCAGAACCTCCCAAGCCAGCCTGGAACTGGTGGTCACCAGCCGATAATGAATTCGCAACACAGTGGCGAACGACTCCCGTAGTCATCGACTGGAATGAAGACGGTCTGTATGATCTGGTGATGCTCGATCACGAAGGCTATCTGGCATACTTCGAGCGGGAAATGGTCGATGGTAAGCTCCAACTCAAACCGGGCCAGCGAGCATTTCGCGGAGGAGCGTTTAACAATCGCCAGCAACCACAGAAAGCAGACCCTGAGAGTCCTTTGCAATTGAATACAGGTACGGCAGGAGCGAGTGGCCGTAGAAAGCTCTGCTTTGTCGACTGGAACGGCGACGGCAAGCGGGACCTGCTGATCAATTCGGTCAATGCCAACCTGATGGAAAATGCGGGTAACGAGAACGGACAAACCCGTTTTGTGGATAAGGGAACGCTTGGAGATCGCCGTTTAGCCGGCCACACCACCAGCCCGACGACCGTCGACTGGAATAAAGATGGCAAACGAGATTTGATTTTAGGAGCCGAGGATGGTCTGCTTTACTTTTTGCCGCATGAGTAATCATGAATGATGTCTACATGGTGACGGGGGAACTCTGACAGCGGAATCTCCAGAACAAACCGAGGGGCAAGGCAGGAAATTGATTGAATGGACATTAAAATCAGGCCGCGACAATCACTGGCTCGATACCTCGGTCGGGATTCAGGTGGCCGCCTCGATCGAGGGAGCCGAATTGCCGGGAGAAGACAGTCAGGAAAAACGACGCCAGTCCCGCAAATCAGCCACGGCAGGAATCTCCCTGGCAGAAAGAAAGGCACGGAAGCGGAGGAGACAAAGATGAATGAATTGACTGGAAAGAAAATCAATCAGTGTGATGAGGAAGTGATTCGTTTAGGATTCTGCCCAACCTGCCACTGTTCCGAATCGACAGTCAAACGGACAAAAAAGGTTCAGTGCTCTGCTGTACGAAATGTGCACGGTCAAAGAGCCCGAGTCTCGATAATGAAAATCATCCGCTATCGCAAGTGTGAGAATTGCGGGAACAGCTTTCGAACGACCGAAGAAAGTTCCTCATGTTGAGGTATTATCGAATTCAACACTCGCTCTTTTCTAACGCCAAGCTCAGCCATCCCGAACGGGCGCACAAGCTCTGGGAGAGGTGTGAAGGTGGAGCCGAGCGGTCGAAGGGAATCGGCAGATCGCTGGTAGGGGTTGGCTGCAGCGTATTGTTCGGCTCATTTTTTCGAGGTCTTTCCTGTCGCTAAGAAATAGATGGTAACTACAAGAAAAGCGATGATGGCAATATGAAATGTAGCCCCGAAAGGGGACAGAATAAAAAGCCACCAAGCTTTAAAAGCGATGATCTCTGACGGGCGCGAATGCTCAGGAAGCCATACCCAAGTGTAGTATAGTCTTGACGCTGTCGCCAAACCAATCGTGGCGAATAGGCAAAATAGAAATAGATGAAAGCGTCTCATCTCGTGATGCTTTCGCATGATAGCCGAACGTTTAAGTTTAATAGGCGGCGGCCAAGTAGCGTTGGCTTCAGTACCGAGCCGACCCGCCGCTCCATTGCAACGATTTGTTCGTTGGCCTTCGCGGGGGTTTAGGTTTCAGTTGAGGTACTTTATCATCGCATGGCCTTTATCGGACGCATCGATGAAGTAGTCACGGAGTGTCTCATACCAAGTTGCCAGGTATCCAACAGCATCGTCGTCGGCATCATCCCAAATCTCTGGATAGATCTCATTCTTTGATAGCTCGGTTGCGACGTACCGTGCACGGAAGTTCTCAGGCGTAATGTCTTTCAATGCACTGGCAGCAGTCTCAACCTTGTCAACCGTTAAGTAGCGAGCCGGGCCGTATCCTACGTCGTCACCGATCTCCGTGCCGCCGAGAACCACGTTAGCCAGTGGCGGCTCTCCGCCCCACGCATCGCCAGCGAGCAGGTAGTGAATGCCGTGCCATGCTTTGTCGACATCAATGTTGTTTTCGTGTTCCTCGTCGTCCGGATAGATGAAGGCTTCCACGCTTGATGGATCGGCGATCAACGCTGCCAATTCATCGGACGACAGTTGCAGAAAGTTGCCAATCATCGACATGGTTGATTCATCCTGTTGTCCGACGAACGTCGCGGGTGAGCGGAAAGCAAAGTTGTGTACATACCTTGGATACACGATCGCGCTTTTCCGCTCCACCCGCTTTGTTCGTTGGACCCACGAAAAACATTTCGCCGAGGACTCATAATCGGGGTTACTCCGAACATCGATACGCCTCCGGGGAGCTCATCCGCGACGTTCGTTGAGTCGAGTCGCAACGAACTAATTGATAGACAGAATTGACTTCTGTCTAATAAAGTTTGACATTCTGTATAACACAATTCTCATTATCGACTAATGAATCGATAATTGTCAACCAGTATAAAGGCTACACAAGCAACGAGGATTTTTGCATTCACTTTCTGAACACAGATGAATCTCTCTTGAGTAAATTTCTCTCAGGAGATTGATTCAAGGCTGACAATGCAACAAACGTCAACACAAATGCTCAAGCCTGAAGAAGGTCTCTTTCGTTGGTGTGTCTGTTGAGCAGCACTGGGTGACATTTCACGTGACAGTCCAGCGGGTGAATCAAAAAACAGCGACTCGGAAAACAAGATTAGCCCTGAAAAACAGGGCTAATCGAGAGCCGCCGATGTGACTTGAACACACGACCCATGCTTTACGAAAGCATTGCTCTACCAACTGAGCTACGGCGGCGATGGTATGAGTTTATTGACACTGCCGGGAAATTCAAGTTCGCCGTCTGTTAAGGTGGCAGTTGATCCCTGTATTGAATTGCAATTAGCTGATACAATAGCAGTTCGTGATATGTCAATGAGTGAAATCTCCTTTAACTGGTGCAGAATCAGATGGCTACTCCTTCCTACAAAATCGTTCCCGATCAAGAGGAACTTGACGCGATTGAACGAGATCTGAAATTCTATCCGAGCACGAATAAGGATCCCAAAGTCTTAACGCCTGAACAGATCGAGCATTATAATCGTGAAGGTTATATTCATCCGATTTCAATTTTTTCAGCGGGTGAAATTGGTGAGATCCGATCATATTTTGATGAATTGCTCGAACGGGTCATCGCGGAAGGTGGGGACAGTTATTCCATCAGTTCTGCTCATCTGAAGCACGGCAAGGTTTGGGACATGCTGCACGATCAGCGGATTGTTGATTGTGTTTCCGATATTCTGGGCCAAAACGTCGTGGGCTGGGGTTCGCACTTTTTCTGCAAGATGCCTCATGATGGAAAAACCGTCGCCTGGCATCAGGATTCGAGTTACTGGCCATTAACACCGACGAAAGCGTTAACCGTCTGGCTGGCGATTGATGATGTCGATGCCGAGAATGGGCCGATGAAGTTTATCAGTGGCTCGCATCATGTGGGACATTTGACCTATCGACCGAGTTCGTCGCATGAGCATAATGTCCTCAACCAGACGATCGATAATCCCGAGCAATATGGGGATGTGATCGAAAACCACTTACAGGCCGGCCAGATTTCGATGCATTCCGATTTGCTCCTGCACGGTTCGGACGCCAACGATTCCGACCGCCGCCGCTGTGCTTTGACTCTTCGCTATGCGGCTGCCGATGTGAAAGCCCATTTGGGATGGAACGGGAAAGGGGTGCTTGTTTGCGGAGAGGATAAATCAGGACATTGGGCAAATAATCCCAGACCAGAAAACTAGTAATTTTCAGGTAACTTCATTCTGTTTTTCAAACTTGGTTTCATAAACATCGATTGATCCTTGCGTTGACCCGGGATCAGGATCAGAATTATTATCTCTTCTAATATTTCTAATCTAATCAAATCTTAATGAACGGTTAATTCATGCGGGTACTTGTGGGCTGGGATGATGCGGATGAGGCGGAACTTCTGAAATTGTATCTGGATGTCGATGACACCGAAGTCGAGGTGCACACGACATGGGATGATTTTCTGGCAGCCGCAAAAAAAGATCCGAGCTGGGATGTCTTTCTGATTTCGACAAGCTCGCCAGATGTCGATACGGCTTACGAAGCTTTTATGAAATTGCGAGAAGTCTCTGCTGATCATGCGGTCGTGGGGGCTTCTTCACAGGAGGATGTGTATCGGATCGCCAGGTTTTTGACG
Source organism: Planctomycetaceae bacterium UBA2671 (assembly GCA_002359185.1). GTDB lineage: Bacteria > Planctomycetota > Planctomycetia > Planctomycetales > Planctomycetaceae > Rubinisphaera. The sequence goes on along the minus strand of DEML01000068.1, from coordinate 71,933 downwards.
ACAGGCTTGCGCAGCTATGTGATTCGGGATCATAATAAAGACTACATGTTTCTGCTGCACGCGGCTTTGCAAAGCGCAATGGAATCGGTCCGAGCCGAACGTGAACGCGTGATTTCCGCCAAACTGAGACAGGAAATCGATTCGGTTCGCAAACTACAGGAATCGATCATTCCCCGGCTGCTCAATGTCCCAAAAGGCTATCAGATCGAAGGCCGATATGAATCCTCAGAAATCAACGTTTACGGCGGACTTCCCGTGACCATGGCCGGAGGTGATTATTACAACGCATTGACCATGCCGGATGGTAATATTGCTCTCCTGGTCGGCGATGCTTCCGGGCATGGGATGAAAGCCTGCATGTCAATCATGACGTTACACACGTTGATCCAGATGTTTCCCTCCAAGCGATATACCGACCCGGCTGTGTTTGTTCGAGACATCAACGAAAGTCTCTGCAGCCATGCGGTCGTGAATGATGACGGAGGATTCATCACGCTGTTATACGGAATTTTGAATCCGGTCAAGCACGAATTCGAATGGGCCGCAGCCGGTCATCCACTACCAATGGTTCATGACCTCACGACGAACACGCTGGATGAACGCGGGTCAACAGATGATGTTGGCATGCCTCTCGGAATCTGGGAAGAGGCTGAGTATGTGAGTCAGAAAATCGATGTGCCGGAGCACTCAAGGCTCGCACTTTATTCTGACGGATTAGCGGAAGCATTTTGCGACGATGAAGGTCATCACGTTGAGTTCGGCGTTCCCGGAATCAAACGCGTGCTTCAGGAATCAGTTCAATCAACTCTCAAGGAGACCGTCGAAGCCTTGTTTCAATCGAGTCACGCTTTTACTCAAGGGCTGGGACGACACGATGATACCAGCGTGCTGATTGTCCAACGGGATTAATCGGGAATCAATTTGAAACCTGATCAGGCTTCTCGGGTGGCTGGGTTCGTAGCCCAGCGTAGCCTCCAGAACTGCAATCGTAACTAACTCGACATAGACTGACTTGGATCACCTTTATGTGTTTGTTCCTGATTCTTCTGCAACCATTCCAGAAGTTGCGTGACTGCTGCAGAATTCTCAGCAGGTGTGGGCAACGTTCTGATATTTTGAGAGGCTATTTCATCGACAATATAATTGGGGCGAGCCCGCACCTGATCGTAAATCCTGGCGGCATATTCTCCAAGGATTGCGATCCCCAGAGAGTTGATGGCTCCAAATAAGGAGACCACAATTGTGGTGGACGTCCAACCGGGGATAGCATCTCCAGTAATCAGTTTGTGGTAAAGGGCAAATCCAGCCAGAATCAGACTGACACAAAACGAAAGCCCGCCAATCGCGTAGAACATCGTCAGCGGAACATTCGAGAACGAGAACATCGCTGTTTTCGCTAGTCGAAATAAGCCGAGCAAAGAAACGCGAGGGACATCGTCATAACGGGCACAACGTTCGACTTCAATGCCCGTCTGTCGAAATCCAGCCCAACTGCGTAAGCCCGGAAAATAACGATCCCGCTCTGGCAGCGCATTGATCGTCTCGACGACTCGACGATCGAGCAAACTGAAGTTGCCCGCATCGACAGGAATTCGCACTGAGGAAATCGCGTTCAGAATGCGATAAAACGAATCGAACAGAAATCGCTTACAGGCATGTTCTTTTCGCTTAGTGCGGACGGCATAGACAATATCGAAATCCTGCTGCCAGGCAGCGAGAAAATCGGTCAAGGCATGCGGATCATCTTGTAAGTCGGAGTCCATCAGAATAATCGCATCGCCCTGAGCAGCCATCATCCCGGCTTGAACTGCAGCCTGATGCCCGAAATTGCGGGAGAAGGAAACAATTCGCACAAAATCATGAGCCTGACTCAAATGCGCAAGTTCCTGAGTACTGCCGTCAGTTGAACCATCATTCACAAAGACAATTTCAAATCGCCAATGCCCGGCGTCTAGCGTCGAACTAATCCGTTCTACGAGTATGGGTAATGCCTGAAGCTCGTTATAAACGGGAAGCACGACAGAGATGAAAGCCGCAGAAGGTGTGCGATTCAGATTCATTGCTCTGTCCCTTCTTCCCGATGCAACTGTGGAAGTGGTGCGTTGCCTGCACTGATGGAATCCGTGTTTTTTTCAAAGACACCAGCCACAGAAAGTCCACAGGGTACATTCAGAAACTGATTGATTTTCCGCTCAATCTGTGCACAACCAATCAGCATTTGATTCGTTATCGCAGAGACTCGAGGAAACTCGGCAGAGCGTTTGAGAGGACACATTTTCTGCCACGTTCGCATTCCTAGAGCAGCCGGGAGCGTGAAGGAATTCCAGTGCGTTACCTTGATCGTCTTCAAGCCTGCTGCTACCGTTTGCTGCTGGAGCCTGCGTGTTGTATATCGACGATAGTGTCCCAAGGCTTCATCCCAGTCGCCATAGAGCCATTGATAGGCGGGAACTGTCAGAAAGATTTTTCCGTCTGGTTTTAATGCTCTCGCCGCATTCTGCAGAACATGAACGGGATGGGGAACATGCTCAATGACATCCAGAAGGACGATGGCGTCTGCAGTCTCGTCCGCAAATGGCCAAGGCTGTTCCAGATCGTGAACCTGCACCTGACTCAACCCGCGTTGACGACCATACTCGACCGCTTCCGGCATGATATCCAAGCCAGCCACGTTGTACCCAAGTTCCTGAAAGGCAAGCAGGTTTCCAGCAGAGCCAATACCGCCTTCAATGATCAATCCCGGAGCAGGCGCATACTGCTGCAACCATTTGGTGACCAGATCGCGCTTCGCGACATGCCACCAGTAGGTTTGTTCCAGTTCGGAGAGTTCGTGCAGGTGAGCTACTTCCATGAGTCCGCCAATCCTCAATGATTCGGCTGAGAGTTTTATTGCAAAAAAGCAACGTCCATCAAACGGATAGCTCATGTTCAGAATGGGAGTCGTTATAAAACTTCCTCGTTATAAAATTCAAGGGATTTGCTTTCCGGTTCCAATCGAGCTAACGATTCTAATGATTATGAAAGTCACTTCTTGAATTTCCAGAACATCAATTGCTAAATTTTCGATCACTTTGCATTGAAGACTTAATTTCGACTCTAAGCGGAGCGGTAATCTTTCCTTCTCCTTGGGGAGCGGTATTCTTCCCTTCTCCTTGGGGAGAAGGTGGCCGAAGGCCGGATGAGGGGATCCCTTCGACGTACTTATTGCAATCAACACCGATTTCCCCTCACCCTAACCCTCTCCCAGAGGGAGAGGGGACTATTTCTGCTCAAAGTTATGAGCATTATTAAAGTGTTCAAGTCGTATTCATGTGACTGCCATGTCGAATCATGCCTGCCCTGCTGCGCGATGCAAGCATGGCACCGGGTACCGGGCGAAAAAAAATTAATGCTCTCATGCACACTTCATTTCTTGAGCTAACATTGATTGTTGACTATATGCAACATCGTCAATTGTTCAAGGATCTGCTGTGAAGGTTATCGCTAATTGCTGTTCGACTCACTGGATATCCGGTCTCCTGCTTTTGGGACTGCTGATACTGGGCGTCCCGATGATGATGTGTATGCCGCTCACCGCAGATCCCTCACTCTACGACCTGCAGGCACAAACCGTTCTCGAAGGGGGCGTACTTTATCGCGATATCGTCGAGCCGAATTTGCCGGGCATTGTCTGGGCACATATTGCGATTCGAAGTCTGTTCGGCTGGTCGGAATATGCTCTCAAAGCGGTTGATCTGGTAATTGTGGGAAGCATTACTTGGCTGCTGGCCTTGTGGTTTCGAAATCAAGAGAGGGAATTCAAAACTTCACTTTCAGAACGTCTCTTTCTGGGTGTGATGTTGCTCTGGTTCTATTTTGGGACCTCGGAATGGTGTCACTGTCAGCGAGACACGTGGATGTTCCTGCCCGCTCTGCTTGGATTATTTTTGAGACGACGTCAGATTGAACGTATCGAATTGGATCAGTCAACCACTCTGAAAATTCATTTATGGGGCATGCTCGAAGGGATCGTTTGGGCAATTGGCTTCTGGATCAAACCATTCATAGCCGTCCCTGCTCTTGCAGCAATGATTGTCGGCTGGCTTCGCAGACCAAATCGAAAGAAGTGTCTAGTCGATTTTGCTGGCGTATTCATTGGCGGATTATTGATTGGCGGGATAGGAACCAGCTGGCTGGTCATGAGTGGCACCTGGCTACATTTCTGGGAAATGGCGATTGAATGGAATCCGACCTATTTTGAAGTTGGCCGTGAACGCTGGACCTGGGATCGACTCTGGCGTCAGCAGTTGCGGTTTTATCCATTCAGCCTGGCTCATCTGATTGCGATTCCGGTAGCCGTACTCACTCTCATACGCAGTTCGTCTCGCCACCGAAGCCTTTCATTTTCGATACTATCTGCAGTCTATCTCGGCTGGTTATTTCAGACATTCTTCTTTCAGCATTTGTTCGACTACATCCACGTGCCTGAATTGATGCTGGCGATCACAATATCGATGAGTGTGATCAGTCGTGGAATCCGTCATCTCGAATGCATAGCTGCTGCACAAAATCAAAGCGTACTATTCCGACCGGTCATTGCAACATGCTGTGTACTTGTCGCAGTTTGTTTCAGCCCGGCTACCAGTTGGCAACGGGTCCAGTATTGGTCGCAATGTTTCCAGCAGGGGAGTTCACCTGAGGTGAAAACGGCTCTACAACATTTTCCACTCCCTAACTGGAACGAGTTGGAGCCTGCATTAGATTTTCTTCGTCAACAGAAGTTGAGTGATGGTGAATTAACCGTTCATAATGTGTATTTAGTACACGCTTATCGCGAGCTGAAATTGAAACCCTCGACACGTTTTGTATATCTGGATGTGCTAACCCGTGTCTTCCGGGATCATCAATCGGAAATCGTCGATCAGCTCGACCGCTCAGGACACCAATACATTTTGAGCAGTCTTCTCGAAAACGGTCTGACGATCGAGCAATGTCAGACATCCATAAAAGATCAGCCGCATCAATTGCCAGCAGAATTTCCCCAGGAACATCTGCATGAATTTCCGTATCAACACCCCGTCGTTTTTCGCAGTGGTCAATATGTGATTCATCAAGTGACAGGCACCGCGGCTCCTTTGAACCCGGCATTCTCTCCACTGGCTGCAAATGTGAACTGATTTTCATGGAATCATGATCAAGCCGCAGTTGGAATAATCCGTACATTCAGCATGTCCTACATAAACTTCCTAACGGACACATGAGTTTTATATTGTGACTGGCTAGTGCATCGACGCACCCGTTAACGTCATTACAAAGATAGAGTTAAACATCGATTCTTTTCACATTCGGACAGTTCCTGTCCGTCATTTCAGGTGAATTCAGGGCTATGAGCAGCATTCCAGTATCACGGACACTCCCGAGAGGACAGGAAATTGTCCCCGTTTATCGAAGTGAAGATCCCCTGGCGGATCTGGTTGCGTATACGCATCAGACGGAAACGCTGGAGAATCTCGCTACCATCGAAGCAACATGGATCAGCCAGTTACAGCTCGACTTGCCTCGAGAAAACATTCACTGCATCTCTCTGCAGACGAGAATCCTGAAACGATCGCTCGATATTGTGATCGCTTCGACACTGCTGATACTGCTTTCGCCCGTCATGTTATTGACAGCCATTGCGGTCAAAATGACATCACCTGGACCTGCGATCTTCAGTCAACGACGAGTCGGGTTGAATCTGCGAAAGAAGTTTTCTGATCGACGTCAGGAAGAAGCTGAACTCCCAGAAACATTGGAAGGATGTCGCCGTAAAAGTACAGATCGTCGTCAGCAGTTCAAATACGGCCGTGAGTTTACGCTCTACAAATTCCGCACGATGCGAACCGATGCCGAAAAGAACGGGGCTCAGTTTGCTCAGAAGAACGATCCTCGAGTCACATCCATTGGCCGCATTATGAGAAAAACCCGGCTCGACGAATTGCCTCAATTGTGGAACGTCCTCAAAGGCGAAATGTCGATGGTCGGACCTCGTCCGGAACGGCCTGAGTTCATCCAGAATCTGTCACAGGAAATTCCCAATTATGTCTATCGACTCGGTCTCAAGCCCGGCCTGACAGGATTGGCTCAAATCGAAAATGGATACGACAATAACCTGGAAAGCTTTGAACGCAAAGTCGCTTACGATCTGATGTATCTCCAAAACTGCTGCTTCTGGAACGATCTCAAAATACTCTTCCGCACCATTCGTGTCGTACTGACCGGCAGTGGCGCCCTTTGATTACGGTTATCATTATACGGACTCTAACAGTATTGAGCGCGTTTACACTTAAGTTTGAAAGCCACTGGAAGTCCCAAAGTTACCAATGTAATCACTGGGTTATAATCATTAAAACGATTAGTGGAATTGGAAATTGTTTCCAGGATCAATCTCAAAGCAAACTCTAGAGTCTCATGAAAAAAAAGAAGAAATCACGCAAAGACGCAAAGTCGCAAAGATGTTTCAAAGACATCGATCAAAAATCCTTTGCGTCTTTGCGTCTTTGCGTGAAACATTTTTAACATTAAAAATCTGACATTTCAGTTGTTATTTTAAGTCGTAGAATCGCGCTATTTCAAATTAGAAAGCGTATTACAAGAACGAAGCGCAAGCGAGTGAGTCTATAAAATGGGGGAGCGGTTTACTTTCCTTGTCCTCGGGGAGCGGTATTCTTTCCTTCTCCGTAGGGAGAAGGTGGCCGAAGTCCGGATGAGGGGATCTCTTCGACGTTCTTATTATTAGTTGATATCGATTTCCCTAACTCTTTCCTTCGAAGGAGTGCAAACCGTTTTGGTATCAAGGCTCATTTGTTCTGCTTGCAGTCATTGGGAATTCTCCCGGTGGCAGTGGAGGCCGAACCTGTAGAGCGTTGTAACGGGCGATGAACTTGGTCACGTTGCCTTGATCATCCAGTTGCACCCGGTACGGTTTGATGATCGGATCGACCAGCTGAAACTGCTGACGGGCGATTCCGGTTACGATCGCCAGAATGGGAGCGGTGAAGACGAGAAAGCAGACCAAACCGCCCAGAAGAGAGATCGAATCGGATGAGAAGATCCCGGTACCAATCAGCAGGAAAAGGACGCTTGTCAAAATCGTAAAGCAGATGACGCCGCCGCCGATTGTTAAAAATGAACAAAACGCTCGCTTGATCGGGCCGGACGCACAGGCTCCGAGCATCAGTCCCCAGCAGGCAACAATCGCGGTGAAGAAAACGGTGAATCCCAGGCTGGCCACTAAATCGAGTAAGCCGACTCCGCCCAGCAGATAGCTGAAACAGGCAAACGGGACGACGGCACAATAATAAATCCCGGCATGAGCCATCCCCATCCAGAAATAACCATTGAGTATCTTGCTGGTATCAAGTGTGGTAATCGTCAGCACTTCAAGTGTGTTGTCGGAATGTTCCTCAGCTGCGGCTGCAAACAGAGTCATCGGCACCACAAAGCAAAGTGGAAATGCGAGAATCGTGAAAAAGCATCTCGAAAACATCGGCCCCGATTCGGAATAACTGATCGAGTCCTGATATTCGAGAACCAGATAAACCGCGGCTCCCCAGCAGGTAATTAACAATAGCAAAAATGTAATCGAGAAAGACCGGCTCTTCAGCATCCGTCTGAGTTCACGCACAAACATCGGATTCCAGCGATCCGGGAAGTCCGCAAGATTTTCTGCATCTCCCATGCCCCATTGAAGCCACTGCCGGAGAGAGCCGGAACTCATTGGACAATGCCCTCGGTAATCGACATAAAGGCATCTTCCAGAGTTTCCGACTTGCCTGCAAACTCGGTCACCGCAAAACCCTGTCCGATCATACGCTTAAGCAAATCGGCTCGCTGAGCATCATCACCAGCAAACTCAAAGACGAGTCGATTCGCAGCCGGTGCGACGTGCGTCACGAATGGTTGTTCAAGAAGCCACTTTCGTAAATCATTCGAACGCGACATCACAGCAACTGCCAGCGGAATGCCGGAAAGATCATCGGCTGCTCGTTTCGGACGATGCCGTTTGAGTTCTTCGATGGTGCCGTGAACGAGAATCGTCCCCGCTTCGATAATCGCAGCTGAGTCGCAGATTTCTCCCAGTTCGGTCAGAATGTGCGAACTGATGAGCACGGTCTTATTCATGTCGGCTGCGAGCAGGTGAATCAGTTCGCGAAGCTCCACACGAGCGCGGGGATCGAGTCCGGCTGCTGGTTCATCGAGAATGAGAACTTCAGGATCGTGAATAAGTGTTCGTCCCAATCCCAGCCGCTGAGACATCCCTTTCGAAAGAGTTTTAATCGGCTTATCAGCCATCTTCCGCAGTTCGGTGAAGATCAGCACTCTTTCGACAGCTTCTTTACGATCTTCCCCTTTAAAGCCGTAGGCACGTGCGTAGAAGTCAAGGTACTCGACCACATCCATATTCGTGTACTTGCCGAAACCATCGGGCATGAACCCGAGTTTTTTGCGGACTTTTTCAGGATCGTCAACGACAGAATGTCCACACACGAAGGCATCACCAGCGGTCGGTAAATCGAGCGTTGCAATAATTCGCATCGTTGTCGTTTTCCCGGCTCCATTAGGACCGATGAAGCCCATCACCTGACCAGGATACGTCCGAAAGCTCACATTATTGACCGCTTTGAGCTTGCCAAAGAATCGATGCAGATTGCGAATCTCCAGTGTCGGTTCCGGTCGCTCGTCGACAGGAACGGATGCCATCGTCGGATCCGGAATCTCTTCTGGTGGCGCTTCCGCAATGACATTAGGCTCACCATCAGAAAGTGAATTCTCGGTCTCGTTATCAACATCAGATTGGGAAGCAGAATCAGTCATCAATTACTCATCGTCAGAGAAAATTATATCTGAAGCAGGATTATTCACTTCTATAACAATTTATGGAAATCAGGTTGAACCGCCAAGACGCCAAGTAAATCAAGAGTTCTGTAACAACATTGCCTCAATTTAATCAGGATGTTTTGTTTTTGATTTTAAAGATCCAAAAATCTCATTGTGCCTTCGTGCCTTGGTGGTTCCAATATATTTTTCTTTTAACTGTTTTCTTACTTAACTTGGCGTCTTGGCGGTTCATTCATTTTATAAATACGGAGATCAAAAGAACCCAACCAGTGTATGCAGAGTTAACTGTGGCTTGGCGTTCTTCATACCGAGGTCCAGGTCTGGGTTATCATTCAGGATGGCAAAGTAAGAATTCGGTTGCAGTGTTCTGGTGAAGCGATCGGGAATACGGAAGTTGGACAGCAATTGTTCCTGCTGACTCTTTTCGTAGATGTCGACGTTTTCGTTATTGTAATAGTCATAACGTGATCGGGAATAGACAACCTGAGCGGCTTGGCGTTCTGAAATTCCCTCGGGTAATCCCAAACCACGTTCTTCGAGCAATGCTCGGATTTTGCCTTTGTTATCCGCATTGATGGGCTGTAATTTTGTGACGGCTCCTGGTTGAATGTTTTCGCCAAACCAGACATCACCTTTGCTGTCCCGCAGAAGTATCATGCCGATGCCCCATTCGAGTCCATTCGAGAATTCTGAGGAGACTGAGGACTCTGGCTTGAAATCGATTCGCCCGCGTTGCTCTCGATTCGAAACCGTTAAGAATTGAGTTCGCGTGCGCGACTTCAGCCATCCCGAGGTGAAGTGTTGAGTGTCACTCCAGTCGAGACGACCCGATTCAAACGCCCCAGTAGAAGCCCAGATGGGATAAACAGCTGTGGAAGGTTCGAACTTCAAACCGCCAGAAGGAGCCATCCCCGCATAATAGGCGACACGGGAAATGCTGACGGAATTCCCATGTTTCTGATCGAGCATCGTCACGCTGCGAATCCGCGATTTGATCGAAAATCCATGGGCGACCGTCGAGTATCCAATCAGCAGCAAACTGCTTCCCAGTGCCAGAACGGGAACGGTCACCAGTAACATGGAGAGTCGCTTCTTGCGGAGAAAGTATCCGTAGTTGAGCGGGCCGATAATCACCGTGAAAATTGTGATTAATAACAGAAACGAAACGACGGGGACTCGTCCAACACTCGGAATCAAAAACTTGAGAAACGAGGGTGTCCCGGTTCGAGAACTGAAGCCATGACGTTCCTGCCAGGAAAGCGATTCTTTACCCAGGCTGTTCATCAACCATGTCCAGTGAGAAGCCGTTCCGGGAAACGGGTCTCCCTTGAAGGCCGCAACGGTTCCCAGTCCCAATGAGCGTGTCGAAAACGTCTCGGGAGAAACAGCCCAGACCTTGCCATCCGAGAGATCTTCTGGACCGATTTTGCTGGAATCACTCGGGTCTGCGATGACTAGATGACTGAATTGAGTTGTCGAGGTAGCAGACCATTCTTTGTCTGCAAAACTGCGATTGTTCCAGTCCAGCGTGCGATTCAATAAATCTGATTCTCCGGGTGAATCTTCCACCTCGAAGATGATGAGTTTCCCTCCTGTTTCGACCCACTGCAAGATCGCCTGCCGAGATTCTGCACTCAGCTTGTTGGCAAACGTGGGGAGCGAAACCGCGACCAGATCAACCGGAGTGTAAGCCAGCCAGGTTTCCGGAAGTTGGGCAGGATCGACCGTTTCCATGTATTCGCCACTGCTGCTGCCGTGGCGACCTGAATGTCCTCCGTAGCCTGAATTCACCAGATGTGAGATGGCATGATTATAAAACTGACCATCAACAATGCTGTCATTGATGACCAGCATCGAAGGACCGTGATCGTTGTTGTAGGAGATGTCGGCGACATTAATTGACCGACTCATATTTTTGAGATTTCGGGAATTCTCCTGAACGCTGAATGTTCCAGAACTTCCACGATCGACGAGTGGAATTAACAGAGTGGTGGTTAATGTCTGATTTTGTTCAATGTCAACCTGCCGGGAAACATCGGGCAGGGGCTGATAATTGGGATCGGCTCGAAAGGCGAGTGTGATCCGGCGAGCAGGTCCGATATTGCGAACGCGAACACGAACCGGATAGTAGCCTCCATCCTTTCCGCCAATCCATTTGGTGTTTACATCGACGACAAGGTCCGATCCCGTCACGGTGAATTCAGTGCCAATTGCGAAACTGGTGTTGCCTGTGAATGCGACAACTAGAGTTAGCAGCAGAGTTAATCGTATCAGATTCCACATGGAAGAAATCCACTGAGTTGAGAAGAAGAGATTGTCTGAAAAGTAATCAGCGGCGGACACACATTAAACGCGAATATCAGCTGGTATCTCTCGTCCGACTTCCGAAAGTGTCGCGACCAGTTCCCGTACCAGTGACTGATTATCCCAGCCATCCATTCGAGCCGAGTAATCCAAAATAATACGATGTGATAAAACACTTGGAGCGACGAACTTAACTTCATCGAACCCGACATTCGGTTTCCCGGCAATCAGCGCAGCTGCGCGGGATGTATTCGCCAGGGCAATCGCCGCTCGGGGGGAAGCCCCGAAACGAACAAACTGTTTTACGAACTCGGGTGAGTCTTCAAATCGCTGATGAGTAGCCGAGACGAGCCGGGCAATATAGTTAGCGACCGCTTCCGGCAGGTGAACACGATCGACTTTCTCGAATAATGTCTGAAGTTGATCATGATTCACAACAGGTTCCAGCACAGGCGGTTCGCCGTGTCTACGTTTGGTGATGATCTGTTGAAGCGTCTCGGTGCCGATTCCTTCAACATTGATTTTAAATGCAAAACGGTCGAGCTGAGCTTCCGGCAGCGGATACGTTCCTTCGAGTTCGATCGGGTTTTGCGTGGCCAGCACAAAAAACGGCAACGGCAACTGATGTGTTTCGCCCATTACGGTAACGCGACGCTCCTGCATCGCTTCCAATAACGCCGATTGCGTTTTCGGTGTCGCTCGGTTGATTTCATCGGCCAATAGCAGGTTGGCGAAAATTGGTCCTTTATGAAAGACGAGCCTGCGTCCGCCGCCCCCTTCCTGCTCTTCCAGAATGGGAGAGCCAACAATGTCGCCGGGAAGCAAATCGGGTGTGAACTGGACTCGGCGGAAGGAGAGGGACATCAATGCGGATAAGGATTTGACGAGTTCCGTTTTTCCCAGTCCCGGCAAACCTTCGAGCAGCAAATGACCGCGAGCCAGGATGCAGGTAGTTGTCAGCTTGAGCAGAACTTCCTGGCCGAGAATCGCCCTGCCGAGTTGGCTGAGAAGTTTATCAATTACTTCGCGAGCCTGTGTCACTTCCTCTGGCGAAAGAAGTTCGCCCATTTGCGTATCCGTCATCCGCGTTATCTCCAGGAGGTCGATTTTCATTGAGTCGGGTAGCCCAGATCGCTTTGCTATCTGGGTGGACGTAGTCCACTAGAAGCCCGTAAATTGATTGTTCGATATTTTTTATAAACTCTTGAGGCTGCGCCGCCCCGAAAGAATCTTTCGGGGCTATCCTCGATATTTGTTGTTTGCCAAGCTGTTTTAGACAGGCTGGAAGCCTGTCCTACCTGCGTGTTTGATTCATCAACATTACAGAGCACTGTCTTCAGGAATCGCTTTCGTTGGTTTGTCGGTTTTGAAAAACTTCTGGACAACATCGCGATGTTTGGGATTCAATTTTCGATCCCAAGTGGCTCGTCCTGCTGAGGGATCGTTTTCCCGTAAGGCCTGTCGAGGAGCAGTGTTTGAAGGATCAACCTCGGGTTCTTTGAATGTGAGTCCGAGAACTTCATCGTTTGGTTGATCGAGTGTGCCGGGAGGCAGGACGACTTCCTTGAACTTTGTGTTTTCCAGATCCGATTCCTTGCCCCACATCATCTCAGCATCGCCGCGACCGCGAGAAATTCCACCGCGTCCCGGTTTATTGCCATTGCATTCTCCCGGTTTGTCGCAGAATCCATTTCCCTGGCAAAGCCCCTGACATTCTCCCCGTTTCTTGGCAAGTTTTTCACACTCGCTCTTGAGTGCGTCTTTCAATTCACTGAGCATTTTTTCACGAGCTTCGGCATCATTAGGCAACCCCAGTTTCCCAGACTTAGCCGCATTCTCCAGAGCTTTCTTCAACGACTCGGACATGCCGGGGCATTCTCCATTGCAGGCTTTAGAGGCGAGTGACTGCAGATTCTTTCCCAGAGCAGACTCAAGTTGTTCCAGTTGTTCGGCGGAAAGCTCGCCCTGATTGGCCAGCGAAGACAATAATTCCTCGACAGCAGCAGAAGCCGATTCGAGACCGCGTTCATTCTTCTCCCAGCTCAACTGCATCTGCTGACGGAGTGAATCGGCAGTTTCCCATTGTTCGTGTGTCAAAGGTTGATTTTTTGTCTCTTCGATAAACTTTTCGAGTTCCTGTTTCAACTCCTCTTTTTCCTCTTCTTCGAGAACCTCTTCCTCTTCGAGAGTTTTGAGTATCTCCTCTAATTCTTCATTAGTTTGTTGCGCGACTTTGCGAGGAGTCGCCATCACGGTCGAGAATTCTCGAATCGGCACAAAGCAGGTGATGATCGCGAATAGACAGGGAACTGCGATCAGCGAGAAGAAACGTTTCGGACGGATTCGCGGCAGTGAATCTCGCCAGAGATCTTCGATTTGAGGCAGTCGGGCTGACCACTGTTCATCAGGAGCTTCCGAAAGAGTCATCAACAAGCCGCCCGCCTGGAGTTTACTGTCCAGCAGAGCGGTTGCTTCTGTCATCGAAAATTTGCGTTTCTGGATTGTCATCCACGACCAGATCGGCACAATCAGCAGAAGTGCGAATAGAGCCGGAGCGTAGGGCCAGAGAGCCGGGATGAAGAGTTTAGTCAGTAGAATCAGACAGCCGATGACAATAAAAGCCATCGCCAGCCGATCCGCACAAATTCCCAGAAACTGTCCCCACTGTAAACGACGCCAGTGACGTTGAATCCATTGCTGCGAATTCGGCATGAACCTGCTCCTCGATCAATTCGGCGAAAGGTTTATCTCTCTTCTGTATAGAGTAGACGTATATTCTAACCAATTCGATCAAGGAAATCCGAGGGATTTAAGAGATTTTATGCGATCTGGGGGAAATCTTGAGATTCAGAAATAAAGGGGTTGAACAAAACAGATCATAAAAACAAGCACGAATCGCAAGTGAATGAGACTCTATTATTGCAAGTCACCTCACTCGCTTGTGCTTCGTGCTTGTATAAATAATGCTGACTACCGTGGCAAAGTGCTCGCCAGTTCTTCAGCGAGTGAGCCTCGTGCGAATTCCGTTTTTTGATTTTGCGGACTGGTCTCTCTCGGCATAGAACGGTTTTGTGAAACCGTCTGCTGATAGGAAAGAATTCGGGTCAGTTCGTCGGAGCGATTGTGCATTTCATTGAGCACCTGCTCCATTCTACTGCTCAGGTTCGTGTAGATTCCGAGGACAAAGATGAGATGGCTGCCGGCAAAGGCGAGCCAGCCGGTCGATTCTGGGATATCGATGCCTGCTCCAAAGCGAGCAGCGATGATGATGCCGATGCCGCCTGTCATACCGAGAGAACTCAAGAAAACAAGTGTTTGGCCGATAATCGCCGACCAGTTTCGTTTCCGCTTTGCAGGAGTGAATTCGGCTTCCGGTTCGAAGTCGGCAAATGTTTCCGATTTTCGTGGTGTGAAACGGACTTGACCATCTCGTACATCGGATTGAGGAGACTGTTCGCGCAGAGACTGTTCTCTGGGAGCAGAGTTGTCGACAGAGGTGACGGATGGTTCTTGAGTCATGCTCGGTTCCGATTGAGGACGGGAAAGGGTTTGTTCGAGAGTCGGCTGTTTCTGAGCGGTGAAACTTGGAGCGGTGGCACTCGGATTACGCGGCGACACTTCAGGCTGGCGAGTTTTCGCCATCAGACCAGCGGCATCGTTACTGGCCGATTTCCCGGCTGGAATTGGCGTCTCCGATTTCTCTTTCGGTTCTGTTTTCCCGAACGATCGTCGTTCTGCCTGCGGCTTTTCAGCGGAATTGGTCACCGTTTTGGGGGACTGTGCTTTTGTCTGTGTCTGTGTTTTTGGCGGTGTTAGTGTTTTTGGCAGTGTTAGTGTTTTTGGCAGTGGCTTCATATCGATATTGGCTGCTCGCTTGGGGAACGAGATGGGATTTGCCAGGCGTTGTCGTTCCAGTGGCAGCGAATCCTGTTGTGGCGTTTGCTTTTGCACAACCGGTTGAGCAGGTGGTTTAGCTGGAGATGAGATCATCGGCGGAGGCGATTGAAGTTGCTCCTCTTCGATGTCCTGTTCGTCATTCTGATAGGCTTCCGCTGATCGAGAAGCTGCTACAACAGGTTTTGCGGGAGCATGAGGCTGCTCTACACGACGAACAACAGGTTGCTGGGGAGCCGGCTGGCTGGTCTGATCATCCTCTTTGGAAGCAGTCGGTTCCTGTTCATACCGGGTTTCTTCCCAGCGCTTGAGGAGTGCGTGTGCAGTTTGTGCAATCGATTGATTGCCCAAAGTTGTCGCCGCTTCCAGTTCGTTGCCGCATTCGGTGCACTGTTCCAGGCCGGAAACTGGACTTTGACTGGTATTCACCTCGGCGTGGCAGTTATCGCACCACATATCCCCTCCCTGAGATCTGATCGCTGAATTTGATCGATATTATTCGCGGAGTTCCCCCTCCAGCCTGCTAGTCATAATCGAAACAGGGGCAAATCGGCAAGGGGAATTCTTCTGCAGAAGTAATTCTCTGGGTCAGACTGGCACAGGAAAGGCCATCGACGTAACATAGTTTATTGATGTGAATAAGATGTACTTGCCAATTATGAACACTTCGATTTTATTAATGAACGCCCATTTCGTCAGGCAGTGCCTGACCTACAGCTGAGGACAAGACGATGAAATGCTTGAAATTCTCCGTGATCTGTCTGGTGTCTGGAATGCTCTTGGCAGCTTCCACTCAGGCATTCGCTGACAAACCACTCAAATTCGAAGTCAAACGTTTGACGGTCGATGCCAATGAGGGAATCGATGTGGCCGATGTCGATAACGACGGTCAGCTCGATATCATTTCCGGCCGCAACTGGTTTCGGGCTCCGGAATATGTGCCGCATCCGTTGCGAATGATTGAGGACTGGAATGGATATGTCGTCAGCAATGGTGATTTTGCTTACGATGTGAACAAGGATGGCTGGGTCGATTTGATCTCCGGCGGCTTCCTGCAGACGGAAATCTGCTGGTACGAGAACCCAAAAGAAGAAGGACTGCGTCTGGGGCAGATGTGGAAAAAACATGTGCTTGTCGACAGTCAACTCAGTCAGAATGAGGGAAATCTGTTTCTGGATATCGATGGTGATGACGTTCCCGAATTTCTGGTCAACAGTTGGAATAAAACGAATCCAACCTGCCTCTGGAAATTGACTACGAAAGAAGTCGAGCAGAAAGTAGAGGGAAAAGGCAAGTCGGGCGCTGGTGCTTCCGGGACTCTGACGACACAAGTTCCCGCTTTGGACAAATGGTTAATCGGAGAACGGGCCAACGGGCATGGCATGGCAATTGGCGACATCAATAACGATGGTCGAACCGATATTCTCGTCGGCCAGGGTTGGTATGAACAACCTGCTGAGAATGCCGACTCACAGCAGTGGAAATATCATGCCGACTGGCTCGACTGGCACGCAGCTGTCCCCTGCCTGGTCAGGGATCTCAATGGCGATGGTCGAAACGATATCATCTGGGCCAAAGGACACGACTACGGCATCTACTGGTGGGAAGTGACCGGCATCGATGAAAACGGCAGCCTGCAGTGGAAAGAGCATGAAATCGACAAAAGCTTCTCACAGGCACACGCCCTGCATTTTGCCGACATTGATGGCGATGGTCAGGATGAATTGATCACGGGGAAACGTGTCCGTGCTCATAACGGCAACGATCCAGGCGGTCGGGAACCAGCCGGGATTTTTTATTACGAATGGGATCCTGTCGCGTTGAAATTCACCCGACATGATATCGACACCAGCGGCAACGTCGGAATCGGCCTGCAGATTCGGACTGCAGATCTCGACGGCGATGGCAAGCTCGATATTGCCGTCGCGGGAAAATCAGGTACGCATTTGATTTTCAATCGGGGCGAGAAACAAGAGTAGTACTGCGGATGATTAGTCAGGGTGGCTGGGGCGCTCTCGAAGAGAAGCACCCGAACTTTGAACTCTCGGGGGCTTCCGCTGAAGCGGAGCGCCCCCGCCACCCATGTTTTCGCGTTCGACCAGCCACCCACGGTTGTATTGAATCCAGGCAATTGAGGCTGACTTTGCTGGTTAGTGTGATTCCTGATTTGTGGAATCACTTGCTTTCCCTCAGCGATACGGATTTCGTTGACGTTTGCTATCGGGGGCTTTACTATCGTTCGATAGATCAAATTCTATCGATTTCAATTCGGAATTAATCCGAAGGTCAGGCTGTGCCTGACGAACTACAACGTCAATAGTTCATCATGTCAGGCACAGCCTGACCTACCACTTACGGCTTTTAATAATCACTAAAGATTGACATTCAGTCAAATATACGGAGCTGCGCATGTCCGCCTTTGAATCTGGCAATATCGAAAATGTTCTGCATGAAACTCGCGTTTTTCAACCACCTGCCGAGTTCACGCCTCGTGTCAGCTTTAAGACGGAAGAGGAATACGAGCAGGCCTGGCAGCACGCCAAAGAGAATCCTGCTGAATTCTGGGGCGAACTGGCTCAGGAAAATCTGAGCTGGTTTGAACCGTTCACTTCGACCATGTCTGGTGAAATGCCAGAAACGAAGTGGTTTGAAGGGGGCAAAATTAATGCGAGCTATCAATGTCTGGATCGGCACATTGAAGCCGGGCATGGCAATAAAGCGGCCATCATCTGGGAAGGGGAGCCGGGCGATACCCGCGTACTCCGTTATCAGGATTTGCACCGGGAAGTCTGTCGGTTTGCCAATGTCCTGAAACGGATGGGCATTGTAGCTGGCGACCGGATCACAATTTATATGCCGATGGTTCCTGAACTGGCCATCGCAATGCTCGCCTGTGCCAGGATTGGTGCGACTCACTCGATCATTTTCGGTGGTTTCAGTGCTGATGCCGTCGCGGATCGGAATAATGATGCCGAAGCCAAGCTGGTCATCACTGCCGATGCTGGCTGGCGTCGTGGCAAAGAAGTGCCGTTGAAAATCGCTGTCGATGAAAGTCTGGAACGCTCGCCGACCGTTGAAAAAGTGATTGTCTATCAACGCACCGGATGCGATGTGACCATGGTACCAGACCGCGATTACTGGTGGCACGAACTGATGGAAAATGAATCAGCCGATTGCCCTGCTGCATCACTCGACAGCGAACATCCACTCTTCATTCTGTATACCTCCGGCAGTACCGGTAAGCCGAAAGGCGTGATGCACACCACCGCCGGGTATATGCTCGGTGCTCAGATGACAACCAAATGGGTTTTCGATTTATCACCTGAAGATACTTACTGGTGCACTGCCGATATCGGCTGGATTACCGGTCACAGTTACATCGTTTATGGTCCGCTCGCAAACGGGGCGACGACGATGATGTACGAAGGGGCTCCCAACTGGCCGGATGAAGGTCGTTTCTGGGAACTGGTTGAAAAATATCGCGTCACCCTCTTCTATACGGCTCCCACTGCCATTCGTGCCTTCATGAAATGGGGCGATGAATTCCCACAGAAAGCCGATCTCTCCAGCCTGCGATTGCTCGGAACCGTTGGCGAGCCGATCAATCCGAAAGCCTGGATGTGGTATCATACGGTCATCGGGGGCGAACGTTGTCCCATCGTCGATACCTGGTGGCAAACCGAAACGGGAGGCATCATGATCAGCCCGCTGCCGGGCATCACTCCGACAAAACCGGGAAGTTGTACAAAGCCTCTGCCGGGTGTCGTGCCCGCAATTGTCGATGAGTCTGGACAGGAAGTTGGCGATAATCAGGGTGGGTTGCTGGTCATGACTCAACCCTGGCCGCACATGTTACGAACCCTCTATGGCGATCACGAACGCTTCGTCGACACCTACTTCTCTAAAATTGACGGCTGCTACTTCGCTGGTGACGGAGCCCGAAAGGATGAAGATGGCTATTACTGGGTGATGGGGCGTGTCGATGATGTGCTGAATGTTTCAGGGCATCGACTCAGTACCATGGAAGTGGAATCAGCTCTGGTGTCTCACGAACAGGTGACCGAAGCGGCTGTTGTTGGTTTCCCGCATGAACTCAAGGGAGAAGGCATCTGCTGTTTTGTCACAGCCAAAGATGGGGGCTCCGAAGAACTGAAAAAAGAACTGACGCAGCACGTCCGCAAACAGATTGGGGCCATCGCCACACCCGATCAAATCCGCTTCGCAGCCGCGTTGCCGAAAACCCGTTCCGGAAAAATCATGCGACGCCTGCTTCGAGACATTGCCGCAGGCCGGGAGTCGGCTGGCGATACGACGACTCTGGAGGACTTCACCGTGCTGGCCAAGTTGCGGGAAACGGAAGAGTAATCTGAGTAGAAACTATTGATCAGGATAGCCCCGAAAATTTCTTTCGGGGCTGCGTAGCCGCAAGAGCCCTGTGAGATTTCCATCTTCAATCTGAAGACCTCTTGTGGACTTCGTCCACCCGGATAGCGGAGCTATCTGGGCCACCCTGTTTTTTTGCGATCCCCATTAAATATAATACTCATGTCGGCTTGGTTGCGTTGCGTGTCGTGACATGATATTCGTATTCGTATCACAATTTTTCGATGCGTTTAACGAAAGCGACACCCATGACTCGATTTGCTCTCACGTTGATGATCATGCTGGTCACCAACGTCTGCACTGCTCAGGACACGCTCAACTTCCCTCATCTGGGGGAAGTTCTGCGAATGGATGACTCGGTCAACAAAATTATTCCCAAGGATGCGGTGATTGAAGTCGTTGCGTCCGGCTTCGACTGGACCGAGGGGCCTGTCTGGGTGCCGGGCGATCCGGGACATCTGCTGTTTTCGGATATCCCACAAAACGCAGTTTTCCGCTGGGATGAAGGAGAGGGAGTTTCGCTCTTCATGCAGCCGAGTGGATACACGGGAGTTGCTCCTTATGGGGCAGAACCTGGCTGCAATGGTTTAATGCTCGATGCTCAGGGGCGGCTCACCTCCTGCGAGCATGGCGACCGACGTCTATCCGTTCTCACAAAAGAAGGCGGTAAACGAACGCTCGTCGACAATTACGAAGGCAAGCGTCTCAATAGTCCGAACGATCTCGTTTTTCATTCCAATGGAGATTTGCTCTTCACCGATCCGCCATACGGCTTGCCGAAACGCTGGGATGATCCTCGTCGCGAACTCGACTTCTGTGGTGTCTATCGATTGTCTCCCGATCAACAACTGACTCTGCTGACCAAAGAGATGACCCGTCCGAACGGGATTGCTTTGTCTCCCGACGAGAAAACTTTGTATCTGGCTCAATCGGATCCTGAAGCTGCGTTGTGGAAAGCATTTCCAATCAATAAAGATGGTTCGCTCGGCAAAAGTCGAGTTCTGCACGATGCGACGGAATCGGTCGATAAACTTCCTGGCTTACCCGATGGCATGGCGATCGCCACAGATGGGACAATTTTCGCAACTGGTCCTGGCGGGGTTTACATCTTCACACCAGACGGAAAATTGCTCGGTCGGATCAGCACAGGCGAGCGGACTTCCAACTGTACCTTCGGCGGAGCAGATGGTAAAACTCTCTACATGACAGCCGACATGTATATCTGCCGCATCAAAACAAACCTGACAGGTTTGTCGCACAAGTAAACTCGGTGGAATCATTGTTTATAGCGAGTCGATGCAGTGATGCCCGACTCGCTTTTTTAATCGAAAAATGGATTCAATACGTGAGAGAACTCTCTACAGATAGTTGAACAGATTCAACTGCAGAGTTTGAGCCGCGATTTGCTGGGCAGCCTGGATGGTGACTTGAAGATTGGCAAATTGAGTGATCGCTTCAGTCATGTCGGTATCGAAGACTTCCGAGAGGGATTCCTGGATCTGGATATCTTCATCGGCTAGCTTATTGGCGTAGCGATCGAGCGATTGTAATCGTCCGCCCACGTCACCCCTCAGAAAATTGAAGTCCTCAAATTCCGATTTCAGAGCCCCGGAAATCACTTCCAGTTCCTGATTATTCCCCGTCTCTAACGCATCGCGAAGGCGAAACATCAAATCGAGCAAGCCTGTCGAGCGTTGTGGATTCGGATCCGTACCGGAAAGGTCGACGACACCATCTTCACTTCCGGCTATGCCCAATGCTGTCGAAACCACATTGTCGGCAACTGTTAAACTCCCTGTCCCGGCATTATCATTCAGTTGAAAGCTTTCCGTAACAGAACTGTGTGTCATCACTAAATTGCCGGGATCGACCGCATTGACGGCATCGAGTACATCTTGAACGGTCAGAGCAGCTGACAGATCGACGTTCACGACCGAACCATCCCGGCGAGTGATGTCGAGAGTGGACGCCCCGACGGGAACCCCTGCTCCGTCATTGAGGTTCGTAAGTAAATCGAGAGCAGACTCTGCGCCGACACCCGTCCCTTCCAGATCCGCATTTCCATCTTCAGTTCCAGAAATTTTCAAAGCACTGGTAATGGCATTCTCAGCAACCGCTAACGCTCCGGTTCCCGAAGAATCGCTCAGTATCAAACCGTTTCCAGTGGTATTGAATGACGCGACCAGAACACCGGGATCAATGGCATTAATCTTGTCGACCACATCCTGCACCGTTTTGGCACCAGCCAGCGAAATGCTGACTTCGGTTCCATCGCGTCGGATCAGATCGAATTCGGAAGTTCCATTAACGGGCACTCCTTTTCCGTTATCGAGTGAGGAAAGTTGCGTGGTCCCAGAAAAAGTCTGTAGACCCAGGCCAGCCGCATTCGTGCCCCCATTTTCGGCGATCGATAATCCGACTCCACTCAAGCGACTGATGACCTGCAATCCTTTTCCATCAGCGGTAAAGCCTCCTTCGACATCGACATTGGCTTTTTTCAGGGCATTGAAGAAGTCTTCAACAGTGGTCAGGCCATCAAGGTCGATCGTTTCCGATTGGATCCCGTTGGTCACCACAATTCCTGTGCCGGTGGTTGGACCGATGCCCGCCCCGCCATTCAGGGAGGCCAAAGTTGTCAATCGGCTCAGCCGTGGATCCAGGTCTTTGGAGGTGATGCTCGCTCCTGCTGCGGATTTGATTCCCAGATCACCAGCTACGCGACTATTCGGCAAGTCGGCAACGGCTACCGTTCCTGCACTTGGAGTCAGTGTGATACCCGTAGCAGTGATACCAACCGTTAAATCGCCAGCGAAAGGAGCTTCCAGACGTGTGACGAAATCCTGAATCGTATCGGCATTCGATAAATCAATTCTCTCGGTCTGCGGCCCGCCACCTGTGTCGACGGTCACTTCAATAATTCCTAACTCCACTCCGGAACCACCAAACAGATCCTGAATTCGAGTCGCAGAAGTGAGACTGGGATTCAGATCACTGCCTTTGACAGATGCAGTGGGGTTAAGGGCCTGCTGAGGATTGACATTATTGGCGAGCAGGCCATCTGTGGAGATAAAGGAGTTAATCTCGGCCAGAGTCCCGGAGAATTTGATCGCATCATTATTATTTGAAAATGAAAACGGAGCCTGGGTGTTGTTCGTTCCCCCAAACAGATACCGGCCGCGGAATTGTGTATTCCCTGCATTGACGATTTCCTGGATCAAAGTCCCGACCTCTGTCGCCAGTTGCTTTTTCTCAGTGGCAGATGTGGAATCGCCCAGACCGGAAAGGATGATCGAATTGAGCTGGTTATGGACATCTCCAATTCGGCCTAAAGTATTTTCTGTCGCTGAGAGCAAAGAGCGACTGACTTCGACATTGTCTGAGACCTGTTGATTTCGTTCCTGTGTCTGCTGCAGGAGAATTGTTTTCAAGGCAGCTGCTGGATTTTCGCCGATGGTCTGAAACTGCTGACCACTCGAAATTCGATCCTGCAGTTGCAGAAACGCGCGCGTACTCGAATCCAGATTTTGCAACGAACGGTTGTAAATCAGAGAACTCGGAATTCGGCCAGTTTGAATAGGTCCCAGTGACACGGTTCAGTTTCTTTCGAGAGAGTTTGTTTCAGATCAAAGGCAGATCAAGATCAATTAGCGAATTAACATCCTTGAGATTCACAGGTCATCAATATTCTGAACCGTCAAAATATTCAGGAATTCATATTTATTTCCTTCTCCTGGGGGAGAAGGTGGCCGAAGGCCGGATGAGGGGATTCCTTCGACGTACTCATTAAACTCCACGCGAATTCCCCTCACCTAACCCTCTCCCAGTGGGAGAGGGGACTGTATCTGTCTCTAATTTATTAAATGCTCAACAACACATTGAACAATTCATCGACCGTACTGATAATTCTCGCGGCAGCCGCATAACTTTGCTGCAGTTCCATAATATTGATCGCTTCTTCATCGAGGCTGACTCCCGAATTCTGCAATCGCAAACCGCTCAGTGAATTGTGGAAGGAGTTGAAGCCAGTCGCCAAAGCCGACTCGGCTGCTGACGAACTGGCTATCTGTGAGGTGACGCCGGAGTAAAAATCATCCAGGCTGGCATTTCCCAGTCTGCCTGAGGGTTTTGTGAAAAAGGTCGCTAACGACTGGGCATTCAGGTTGTCCCCAGGTCCATTTCCCAATCCAGCCGCGAATAGGAAGGGATCTTTTTTCAGGGTTTCATTCACGGCAATATCGTTGGAGTCTTTACCTTGAAAGAAGGTGTTGATTCCCAGAGCAGCTAATGTTCCGCTGGTGTCGTTGCTAAATTTGATTTCATACCCGGCATCTGCACTGAGGGTTAGCTGTCCTCGATTGTCGATGCTGGCAGACAGATTTCCAATCGCATCGAGAGCGGCCTGGAGATCATCGAGAGAAGTATCGTTCCCGTTCAAACCATCCAGGTCGATATTGATACGAGTTGTGATCGTTGCCTCTGTGGCCTGATCATAAATCTTGATTTCAAAGCTGCCATGTTTGGGAGTTAAGCCCAGTCCGGCTGCATTCAAACTGGCCGAGGTGTCTTCGATTGCATTTGTTGAAGTGACCGATTCATACCCTTTTAGCCCTTCGCCCGAGGCATGAATCAGGTTGACTTCCTGAATAACAGCCTGTGTGTATGTGTCGAGGTCGTCTGCAAATGTTCCCAGAATATTGTCCCGGGCATCAATCGCACCTCCCAATTCACCTGAAGTAGAGACGAAAGACGCTTTCGTTTTCGAGAAAACGACTTCATTCGTGATCACTCCGCGGTCGGATTTGGTTTCGGTTTCAAGATGCTGAGAGTTTCCATTGAGAACCAGGAAGTCAGATCCGGAATGAACATCAATCGAGCCCGTCTTAAGTTCAACCGTACGAATCGGGATAAGTTCAGAAAGTCGATTCAGAGCCGTTAATCGTTCTGAACGCAGACCACCCGCCTGACTTCCATTCAGTCCTGCTGATTCCTGTCTCACAATTTGCGTATTCAGTTTCGCTATGGAATCGACAAGTCCGTTGATTTCATCGACAAAGCCTTTGACATCACTGGTGAGCCCATTTCGAGCTCGATCGACATTCGCTCGGATATCCTGAATCGAGGTAGCCAGCTGCGCCCCCTCCTGCAGAACAACCTGCCGATTACTGATCAACTCGGGTTGATTCACCACTTCGTTGATGGATGCAGAGAAGGCGTTGAGTTGCGAAGAGAGATCTCCAGATCCCAATTCTCCCAGAATCAATTCCAGTCGACCATAAACTTCGCTGCGAATTTCGGCACTCCCTGCATCGGTATTGGCGGCATGTAACTGTTGTTCGAGATGATAGTCGAGTTGCTGACGAATTCCGTTATCGCGTGCCCCGGTCCCGAGGATCAGTCCGCCCGCTTCATAGGGCGTATTGGTTCCAAGATTAAGTTCTTCACGAACATAACCGGGCGTATTCGCATTAGCGACGTTCTGACCTGAAACCTGAATCCCGGCTGTAAACAGCTCGAGGGATCGGCCGGCGGTCATTAATGTTGCATTGAGTCCCATAGTTGCAGATTTCGTCGACAGGGTTTGAAATCGGAATCAGATCGAAGCATCGAACAGCGAGCCACCGCCAGCATCGTATTGAGCATTAGGATCCTGGTTATAAGTTGGTTGTTTCATCCCGCGCTGAGCAATCAATTCCAGAGCCGTGCTGTAATAGCGGGATGCTCGATGTGCGAAGGTCCACAACGACCACGACTGCTGACGAAGTTCCAGACCAAGTGAGCGGGCTTCCAGGAATTGCTCCGTCAACGGCTTCAGTGCCAACCAACCTTGTGATTGACAGACTTGATAAAGTGTTGCCCCGGTTGAACCGGTTCGCTGTAAGTTGTGCAGGAGATGCTCGCGCAGTGAGAGGACCTGTGTCAGTTTCTGTTGCAGCAACCGTTCCTGCCGCTGCAAATCGGTGACCTGATTAAAATCCCGGGCAATCAAAGCGGCTTTTTTAGCCGGGTGCAGTGCGATCAGGTTCTTCTGAGCAGTTGTCAGATCCGTAAGAAATCTGGAGATCTCTCTGGGATAACCGGTCAGTCCATTATCTGGGGCAGTCGACATACAAATCCTCTTTTAATCAAGGAACCCATCAGCCTGATGTTTTCCCATCAGTGCTGGCGCACGGAGAAGCCGTACATTCGGTTCTATCATTAAAATCGGAATAAATTACCAGCTGGGTGTGTCGCAGATCCCTTCAACCGTGCGGATCTTCCGAAACAAGTCCGGTCGTAACGATTAGGCAAGATAGTTAATTTGACTTCCGGCCTGAGCACGTTTCGTATCGAGATTATTCTGGAAGCGATCATACAGCGAATCACTGAAGGCAGCCCCATGATTCTCCGCCAGATCTTCAGAGATCTGCTGATCGAGCTGTGACCGAAACGCCTGCTCAGCTTGTCCCCCATCCATATACTGCACCGTTTGTTGAGTACTACGCAACGCTTTGAGCATCTGCTTATAAAACGTACTCGCCACAAATTTCTGAAACGCCTCTTTCGTCGTCATCGAAGAATCTGGCTTGGCAGCTTTCTCGGTGAGCTGACTGACAGGATATTGAGGTGTCGCCAATGGTGATGAAATTGTGGAGTTGCTCATGGGGAGGCTTTGGGGGAGGTTAGAGATTAGAGAGGAGAGGTTAGAGTTTGTTGGCAGGATTGTTCTTGGGAGCAAGTCTCGATTGAAGTGTGCCACTGCTGGCTTGGGTGGCACTGATTAAACGGGTTTGATTTAGGTGTAGGGTGCGTCCTGACGCACCGGAGTGGAGTGTCGATTTCAACTTATTCGTGATGATTGAGCTGGGATGGTTTCATATATGGAGAGTAACTCTATGAGGAAGTCATGTCGGCAGCATGATGCGTCAGGACGCACCCTACTGCTCTTTCGAGCTTTAAATGTCGCCCTCAAATCGCTGTTCCGCAGGCAGTTTGCCTGCTCCAAATCTCTGAACGTACACGACTTTTAGCGATAGTTGGAATACTACAAACTAATAGAACCTTACGTTAAATCTCTTCATAAATGGCGTGGAGTTTGCCGGAGCGAGAGAGTTCTCTGAGGACTTCGATCATCGCTTCCCGAGGAACTCCGAGTTGATTGAGAGCTTGTACAAGTTGGTCGAGTCGGGAATTGGTACGAGTCGATTGCTCATCGGTCAAAGGACGAAACTGAGCCCCGTCGATAAAGTTTGTCGCGCCGCCGATTGTGATTTGCAGGTTGGGATGATTGATCAGCACCGGGCTCAATTCGACATCGCCGGAAAGAATCACAACTCCTGTTGATGTATTGACCTGCACCCGTGACATGCTGTGCGGAGCAATCACTTTCAGATCCATGATTTCGGCAATGAAATCAATCGGTGTCTCCCGCCAGGTTTGAGGAATTGTGACATCGATAATACTGGGGCTGACTGCCTGGGCGTGTTGTTTGTCGAACGATTCAAAAGCAAATGCCTCGTTGATCACTTCAGTAATCATCCGCGCTGAAATGAAACTGGAGTGCGATTCATCGAGCAACAGTCGAATTTTAGGAACACCTGTCGATTGATCGACAATCTGCGAAAGATACTGTGAACTCTGGAAGAGATCCGCTTCAAGAACAATCCCGCCAGGGATTCTGGCTTTCGTTTGTATGGATGCATCTTCAATGACGAGTGCACCAGAAGCTGTTCCGACAAGACGCTCGTCTCGAATGTCCGCCATTTGCAAAGGAGAAATCAAAAGGCGACCGCCACGCAGGCTTTTTGCTCCGAGATAGGAACTGACATAGCAATCGAGCCGTTGTCCACGATTGAGTCCCGTTTTCGGAATGGTGGCATCGATCATCACAATCGCGACATTATCAGCATCCCGAAGTTCACGCGGGTCGATCACCGGGGCATTCATATTTTTCATCGCCGTTGCCAAAGCACGAATTGTCGGCCCGGCATCACCTCCATCTCCCGATCCATCCAGGCCAACCACCAGGCCCATGCCTGTCAAACGGACTTCCTTATGTCCATTCAATGTGCAAATACTCTCCAGCCGCACCTGCGCGGAAAGTGTCGTACAGAACATCAACAAGACAATCAGAGGAATGGTTTTCAGATAATGATGGAGTTGAAAAAACTTCATGGGAGGGAGTTTCGTTGTGGGGAGGGGAAGTTGAGAGGGGGGAAGAACCTGCAATCAGTTTGAGTTTTGAACGAATCAGAATGGCCAGATGACATCCATGATTTTCGTTCCCCAGCGACGATTTGTACTGGAGTGAACTCGGCCCTTCTGTCGTTTTTCGATATTCAGATTCGCAATGTTTTCACTGAGGACAGTATTGTTCACGGCGATATCCTCAAACCGGATTTCGCCATGAAGAGTGTATTCCCACAGGTCATCATTGGCATCGATACTTTTGCGAGCTTCGAGTACGATGTTTCCATTCGGACGGATATCGACAATGGTAGCCGCGATGCGATAAGTGATTCCCTCGGCATCGGTCACCTGTCCGGTGGTTTGCAGTCGCTCCTGTTGACTGGCATCGATAGCGGGACTGGTGGTGGCTGAGTTTTCCAATCGCAATCCATCTCCCAGACGAACGAAATCTTTCAATTCGGATTTGAACGTCGAAGTTCGCTGACGATTGAACCGGGAGTTGAGTGTCACTTCCGACCGTTCACTGACGATCACAGTCACGATGTCGTTAATCATGTATTCCTTGGGAGGTGGTTCATCAATATAGATCAGCGAAAAATCTCTCACCGATGGCGGCGGCAGTTGATAAGTGGGCATGGGAGCCCGTTGAGGCATCTGTCTGTAATCCTGAGTCGGTGGCTGCTGATACGGATTGGGAGATTGCTGCTGATAAGGCTGCTGAGTCTGTGGTTGATTATATTCATCAAATGGAGAAGGCCCCTGCGCATGGACATCTTTCGATGAGCTCAAAGCGAACAGGATCAATCCACTTAGGAGTAAATTTTTCATGGAGCTATTTCTTGAATCAGCATTGAAAAAATGGCCGGTTTCAAATTTCGATTCGTTTTATGGTAATTGAGCAGGCTGGTTGGCGAGGACACGCGGAGGAGTTGGCGAGGAATACTGCTTTGGAGTCATCTGAGTTTGAGCTGAAGTCTGACGGATGGCGTTCGCAGTAGGAATGGGTTGACTGGGAGTTTCCGTCGCAATCAGTTCCAGACCTGACGATTTCACAGATGTCAGATTCTTAGCTTGTGTTTGTGGAGTTGTCTGATTCACATTTTGATCGTTCATCGAAATCACAGCTGCTCGATAGCCGGAAACGCGAGCCACGATGCGTTCTTTGCTGTCTAAAGGAGACAGGGTTACAAATTGTCCGAGTGTCCCTTCTTCATAACATTTGCAATATCGCATCACAGAAATCGATCCGATTTGAGCGGTGACGGCTACAATATCATTCCGGCGTACCAGGGGCAGCATGCGGATGTCATCTGCCTGAATCGCAGCCAGGGCTCTGACATTTTTTGCCGTTTCAGTTCCGATGACAGCGACAGGATCAGAAAAGCCTTCGGTCGCTGTTTCCGCTTCAATCCAGATCAAATCAATTTCCCGAATGACCTGCCCCCGCGGCAAGCCATGCTTCAAAGCCAGTAAACGTGGCTTCTGGGAAATGTGACACGTGACTGGAAAGGAATGTGGTGCCCCTTCTGTGGAAGTGAAAGAGACGGTGAGGTGTTGTATGCCGGTCCACGGCTGTTGACCACCTTGAATTGTGACCGGCATTCGTTGTGGCAATTCCGCAGGCAGCAGAGAGGCACTCGATTCTTCCAGTGTGACATCAATGGTTCCCAGTTCCGTAACGCGCTGAGTGAGATAAGTCCGGATGGAAGCTTCAACATGCTCGACAAGTTGCCGATTTGCCATCGGAGAGACAGGCTTGTCAACCGCTTTCGTACGGCCTTGCGTCACGACAGATTCCGTAGCCCCGGTAAACCGCAAATCGGTTTGGTCGACTCCCCGCAATGCAAGTTCACGACGTACAGTATCAAGTGGAATCCGAAATTCCCGACCTGGAGCAGGAGCAGGTCCGATAGTCAGTTCTTCCAGATGATTACGAATCGTCGCATCGCAATCAGTGATTTCTGCGATATCGCCGAGTCGAACGAGCGATCCCTGCATCTGCACATCTGGCAATAGCCGAATCGTCGCTGCGAAGACCGGTGTCGTTAGCAGAGTGAAGATCACAATTGCCATTAGAGATTTCATGGGATCACTTTCTGAAATGAGTTGCCAAAGTCATTTTTTAACTCACTTAGAACCTGCGTAAGTTATTCACGAGTTGCAGCATCTGATCGCCCGCTTTGAGGGCTTCGCTGTTCAGTTCGACATTGCGCTGGGTTTTGATCAGGTCGACCAGTTCCTTCACCGGTTCGACATTCGAGGATTCCAACGCTCCCTGCAGAATTGTTCCGAACGCTTCGGTACCAGGAAATCCCTGAGTGGGCGCCCCGGATGCATCCGAGGCGTAATACAGATTCTCTCCTGCCTGAATCAAACCTTCGGGATTGATGAAACGAGCCAGGGAAATTTGTCCGGCAATTGTTATCGTTGAGTTACCATTCTCGCGGTATGAAACTTGACCATCTGCACCGACGGAAACGTTTTGTGCATTGGCAGGAATATTGATATTCGGTTCGAGCAATCTCCCCAGGTTCGCCGAAGTCATGACGAGATCGCCACTGGAATTGGGTGTGAAGGTGCCGGCTCGCGTGTAGGCAATTGCCCCACCGGAATCAACCACCTGGAAAAAGCCTTCTCCTTCAATCATAAAATCAAATGTTCCATTTGTTAGGTTGGGAGAACCCTGCCGGAAGTCCACTTGAGTAGCCCGGATGTTCGTACCCAAACCAAGTGCAACACCTGTAGGCGTTTCCGTACCTGTTTCTGGCGAGACAACGCCCGGCAACTTGAAGTGTTCATAGAACAGATCTTCAAATTCAGCCCTGCTACGTTTGAAGCCGGTTGTTCCCGCGTTTGCCAGATTGTTCGCAATCACATCGAGCTGGAAGAGATTGGCTTCCATGCCCGTTGCGGAGGTATTCATTGTTCGTAAACTCATCGTTTTCCTCTCGTAATCCCGAAAGATATTCCGAGGTGTTGTATTTGAGCTCTACTGCAGTTTGCAGTTTACGTTAGCGGCTTCTTGATAGATTGAACCCTGTATTTCCAATCAATTACCCGCTACACATTCTTGGAAACGGCTCTAAAGCCTACGCAGATAAGAGTAATTAAAATCAATTTTTTCCGATCGCCTGCAAAAGTTGACCGAGGGAATTGTCCTGATGTTGAATCAGATTCATATTGGCTTCGAAGCCTCGTGAAGTTTGAATCATTTCCAGCATTTCCTTTACGGGCTGAACGCCTGAGCCTTCCTGATATCCCTGACGCACGCGTGTTTCCGGACCTGCAGGCTGCAATGCGGATTCATCAATGCTGTAGTGACTGTCACCCTGCTTCTGGAGTAACCGGTAGTCGGTTGGTTCAACCACATCGAGACGTCCCAGAGGAATGGGAAGATTTGTTAAGGGATCAATCGCGGTGAGATAACCAGCCTGGCTGATTTGCAGTTCACTGCCGGGAGGTACCGAAATTGGATTTCCAAGATCATCCAGAACATGAAATCCCGAATCGACTTCGACAAGATCGGAATCAGCATTGAGCGTGAAAGAGCCTCGGCGGGTCACAAAGTCCGACTGGCCATCAGTCACACGAAAAAAACCTGGCCCGGCCAGAGCAGCATCCATCGAAGAGCCCGTATTTTTCAGTGGACCTTGAGAATGATCGGTAAATGTCTCGACCGCGATTGCAGAGCCGGGATGATTCTCCAGCCCCTGTGGAATGCCATGGGGGTTGCCATCAAGTTGAGCCTGCTGTTGTCGCACTCCAAAAACAGCCAGGTCTCGTTTAAAAGAGGATGTACTCGCATTAGCGATGTTATTGGAGACCGTATCCATCTTCAAAGCCTGAAGATCGGCTCCGACGGCAGATTGATAGAGTCCGTATAACATGAATAGATACCAGATTCACCAGGGATGGCGATGAAAGGAGGGAGTATCGTGCAGGATGAACGAGACTTGAGAAAATAGCCGCGCACGATCCAACAATAAAATGAGGTTTCATCCTTGAAGATCGACCATTCCAGCCTGCCTCTTGAGAATAATCGTTAAAATCGGAACAGGCGCCCTAAACTTCCTAAACGGCCATTTCTTCCTGGGGCATCAATTTTGCTTGTTTTTATGAAGCCACCCGAGACTTTTCGAATTCCACGACAGCATGAAATGGGCATCGCGTCGATAAAATAGAAGGTGAGACAATCTCAAGTAATAGGGAAAGTTCAGCCGAAACGTGAATGTTCCGGTGTCAGTCATCACCACGCCCATCACTTCGTTCTGAGATTTGTCACCAAGACCCTAAACCCTAAACCCTAAACCCCATGTCCCTCGACCTCAAATGGTGGCAAAACTTGCGGTTCCCGGTTTGTGCAGTGATTGCTGTCGGACTATTCGGGACGGCTCTGCTTGCGCCAATTGTCGATCGAAATGCCAGACTTCGGGAGATCTGCCATGACCAGCAGTGGGAATTGATTGAGATTGAAGAGCAGAATTTGTTACGGGTTCAATTTTTGGAGCGACTCAAATCTGATCCCGATCTGGCCAGACGGCTCAGTCGGAATGAGAGTGCATTGGCCCAGGGACAGATTCAGAGTATCAATGTCCCCTTCGAACTGGCCATTCACCCCGATGCAATGCTCAGAGTCGACGACACTTCTGGAAGTATCCCTTCTGAAGAACGAAAGCATACTGATACTCAAAGGACATTGATGCAGTCCGTAATTGAAAAAGTCTCTGCATCGTATGAGATTCAAAAAATTCTGCTGGGATTGGCGGCATTCTTTCTCATATGCGGAACAATCTCACTCCCTCAACTCCTGCAGACCACACGCGACCAGTGGAGTGCAAAAATTGTGAATGGCCTGCGAAAAAGATATCTCTATCACAAGAAACATAGCCGACCTAATGCTCCCCATATCGAGTCAATGAAAGCAAAACCGAGCAGACGGGTTTAGATAGTGTTAGTGAGTTGAACCAGAGCAACTTGTTGTCCAGGTTCAACAGGATCGCGAAGTTTGGCGAGAATTCGCACCAGTAGCCCTGAGGTTTCCGCAGAAACATCAATCACCAACCCCGGCCAGGTGATTTGATAGAGCAAATCCCCTGCAGCGAATTCCTCAGAATTCCTCAGATACCAAGCCGTAATCTCGCCAGAAATTTCCACCGCAGGATCAATGCCGGGATGCGGTGCGGTCAGTGCAGTTGTTTCTTGCGGATTGAAATCTGGTTCAGTGGGAAAATGCCTGGGCATGGGAAGAACACTAATTCAGGAAGTCGCCTCAGCTGCCATTTCTCCGGCATGATAACTCGATCTGACAAACGGCCCGCTGGCAACCATTGAAAACCCAAGTTTCCGACACTGTTCACCCAGTTCATCAAACTCTTCGGGCGGAACGAAACGCTCTACGGGAAGCTGTTCCGGGGAAGGTTGCAGATATTGTCCCATCGTGAGCATATCGCATCCAACACCTCTCAGGTCAGATGCCACTTCCAGAACTTCATCAAAAGTTTCACCCAAGCCAAGCATTAACCCACTTTTGGTGGGCATATCGGGGGCTTCATCTTTGACTTGCTTCAGCAAATCGAGCGATCGCTGATAAATCGCATTTCTGCGAACGCGACTGTACAGCCGGGGAACAGATTCCACGTTGTGATTGAAAACATCCGGGCGAGCTTGGATGACTCGTGAAATCGAAGCCCGATTGCCGCGGAAGTCGGAAGTCAGCACTTCAACATCAGCTCCCGTCTTTTCCCGAACCGCCAGCACGCACTCATAAAAATGCTCTGCTCCTCCATCCGGCAGGTCATCGCGAGTCACGCAAGTGATTACGACATATTTCAAGCCGAGGCGGGCAGCCGCTTCAGCCACACGTTCCGGTTCATCAATCAGAATTTCACCAGTTTTACCTTTGGGGACTGAGCAAAAGCCGCATGGTCGAGTGCAGACATTCCCCAGAATCATGAAGGTAGCCGTTTTTTGTGCCCAGCATTCTGTCCGATTCGGACATTTAGCACTTTCACAGACCGTTTCCAGGTTCAAATCTTCAATCACATTGGAAGTGAAGGCCATTTCCGTACTTGGCAATGGACGCTTTAACCATTTTGGCAGCCGGCGTTTAGGGCGTTCAGGCTGAGGAGTAACGATTGTTAACTGTTGCATAGGATTTAACTCGGGAAGCGAGGTACTAATTGGGGAGCGTGTGTGTAATCAGATTATAGACCTTCTCCTCTGCTCTGCGTACCGTCTAATAAGAGTTCGACTTAAAATGAGCAAATTCGTTTGCAATGGGGCTCAAAAATCAGTCGAGTTCATCCAGATTGGGCAAATCACTCAAACGATACTTTTTCAGGAGAGGGTGCGTTGTAAAGGTTGAGATCTTCGAATCTGTTAACCATTGACTCAAATGATCAATCACCGCAGTTTTCAGAGATTGTACAGAGATCTTATGCATCGACTCTGCAGAAAGGCTTGAGTTGTGAGTACGTGAACTGATTCGATAGTGATGACTCACATTCAAATAAATCATACTTTGCACGATGGAGTCTCGCACAGTAAACGCGGTTCTGGCCACCACGCCCGATCTCCCCACAATTCCGAAACCGGGTTCAAGACCAGGATTGTGAATACCCACCTGCACACAGGCTTCTTGAATGAGGATTTCAACAGCCTGGCAGAATGATAACGGCGTAAGTTCCGTTTTTTCCAGAGAAAATGTCACAAAGACACCCAACTGACCGGGTCCATGCTCCCAGAGACCACCGGGGCGATTGACCGAAACCGCTTCCCTCCGTGCAGTCAGCAATTCTGAACTGATTGAAGACTCCATCCGATATTCCTCTGCGGAATTTCCCGTAGAACAACACTCCGGATGTTCAGCCAATATGACGACTGCACGATGGGTCTTTGATTGTTTTATTTCGAGTGCAATATGTTTCTGCAGCAGCAAGAGTGACGGGAGATCCAAATACCTCAATAGAAAGCATTCCAATGATCGCGGAGCCCTGAGGATGGTTGTCATGATTGAGATCCGTTGTCAGGAGGAATGTCTATAGTGGCGGGAAACGAAGGCTGGGCATAACGCCGGGAGCTTGAATAATCATCCTCAAAATGAAATTAATTTGGGTTGGAGGCATTCGTTTTCAAGTAGCAATCAAATAATTTTAAGAGTTTTTATTATTTTTCGAAACTTTGGTCTTGATATTTTAATTCACATCGACGAAGGTCGATATGGCGGTTCCGCCAATTTTATGCGTACTTAATAAATAATGTCTTTCGACATTTTCTTCCCATCTTCATTTCTATCTAAGTACGCGAACGGGAAGATTCTATCATCCGATCAAGGAGAACTTGAGATGAGTAAGAATTCCAGTGCCAGTCAATTCCGTCGGGCGTTTACTTTAATCGAACTTCTCGTGGTGATCGCAATCATCGCGATACTGGTGGCTCTTTTGCTCCCGGCTGTTCAACAGGCCCGCGAAGCGGCACGCAGATCGTCCTGCAAAAACAATCTCAAACAGATTGGATTAGCTCTGCATAACTACCATGACACTTATCGTGTCATGCCCCCTGGGTACATTGGGGACTACGGCCATTTCAGTAATTCTGGCGGAACTCCTATTGTGCATCCTAAAGGAGCGAACAATAACAGAGGTCAGTGGACCTGGACAGCCATGATTGCCCCCATGATTGAACAGTCAGCGTCTTTTGATCTGCTGGATGTCAGCGATCGTCATGGGGCAGCTGCCCTGGATGACTGGAGTAACACTCAGTCCGTCTTCCAGACACCAGTCGCATCACTTCGATGCCCTTCGGATACCGCACCTGATTCCGCTGGTGGATTACGTCGACCTGCAGATACCTCTGGCACTCGACGAAATATCGCTGTTGTCAACTATATTGGAGTCAATCGTGGTGCCAATAGCCATAATGTCCGCGCGAGAAAAAACCAATCGAATGGCATTTTCTATGTGGACAGTAAGGTTCGTATGCGGGACATCACAGATGGAACCAGCAATACACTGATTGTCGGTGAACGTGCCTGGACCTACAAGGTAACAAATCCGTCTACAGGTGCACTTCAGAACGTCGATGCCCGAGCTGGTAACTTATGGATAACTCGCTCGTCAAATGATCCGAACAACGAATGCGGCGGTTGCGGCTATTCCGATGCCCTTGGAGTAACCGGCATCGGAGTGAATGGCAAAGATCTATTCAATGCCTCGTTCGCTATCCAGCAGGGGCGAGCTCGCGGGAAATTTTCATCCCGCCATTCTGGCGGTGCACAGTTTGTGTTGTCTGATGGATCTGTCCGTTTTCTTTCTGAAAACCTGAGCACACAAACTTATAGCCGGTTGGGCAGTAAATCCGACGGCAATGTGATTGGTGAATTTTAGAGCATATTCAAAAATTAACTGCAGCGTACGGCAGGAGCAAATACAGTGTTTTACTGTCATTTAATGTCCATGCGACTGCAGAAACCATTTGAAAATGGTCTAAGCCTTTACTGAAGTAATCCATCAATGCCAATCGTTCAGCCGACTTCCCTTAAGGGAGTCGGCTGTTTTTAAGAGCCATTCTGTGAACTTCCCCAATAGCACTGTTTTTGCAGGATAACTGTGATGCCTACACCTCCGATATTCAATTGCTTCCTGACGCTCGCGTTTTTTTTGATGCTCCCAGGTTGCTCTGGCGGCACCAGTGGGCCAACGCGGCTTCCAGTATCCGGGACTGTGACTGTCGATGAAGAGCCACTGGAACTTGCGCGTATTGAATTTCACCCCAGCTCGGGAGACCTAGCAAATTCTCCGACTGCATTTGGCTATGTCAAAGATGGCAAATATGAAATCACAGAATATGCCGGTGCAGTCATAGGCCCGCATGAAGTTATTATCCGACCGATCGAAGTCGAAGAACTGGATGAAGAAGCTGAAGAAAAAGTTCTTGGTGAGTTTGTCACAGTCGCCAAAGTTGAAGAAAGCGGGGAAAACAAATTCGATTTTGCATTCGAACAAGGGGAAATGCGCCCTGATCGCAATGTTGAACAGGAATAACTGTACGGAATTTTGATCTTTCTCTCTGTAACAGAGGCTTTCTGCTGCTCGAAATGAAGAAGGAAGTCGCTCCCAGACGATATAACCGATATAAATTAACCTTATCTCGGCTATCGCCCCATGCCTAAATCTGGCAAATTACCTATAATGCTGTTTGTTCTCACCTTGCTTGCTATGTCAGGGTGTGCAGGCTTGCGCAATCCTGCAAATTTGT
The DNA here is from genome assembly GCA_002359185.1 of Planctomycetaceae bacterium UBA2671. GTDB lineage: Bacteria > Planctomycetota > Planctomycetia > Planctomycetales > Planctomycetaceae > Rubinisphaera. Next base: position 35,072 of record DEML01000068.1, on the reverse strand, counting down.
ATTACATGTCCTGGGAATACAACACCTACCTTCGCCCCAGTCTGGTTTATGAACGAATCAGTCACGATAGTTCCAGCCATGAGTCCGTGAATTATTTTCGCTGGCAGCACGGTCCGATTCCTTACCAGCCAGGTCCTTCTCAATATACTCGAATCCCTGATTCTGCCATTAGGGAACCTCAGCTGGCTCCCACTCGTTCAATTGAGCCTCCAGTCCAAAAGCAAATTTCACCTTCTGGCCCGCAATTTCAGCCAGACCCTAAACCTCCGCAGGCTCCTCCAGTTGAGATCGTTGTTCCTCCGGAACTGGCTCCTTATCCCGAACGAAATCTTCAAATACCCCTGCCGCCTGCTCCTAATGACGACCAATCGCGTCAGCCACAAATGCAGGATGGGCCAACGGCTTATCGGTCAGAGTCCAATCGCGTTCAACCTGCGGGATATCGCAACAGTTCAGGGCTATCGATGACCAATGCCATTTTCGCCAGACCGTGAATCACGCATGGGCATCCCTATCGAACTTCACAGGCAACTGCCTGTTTTGTACAGGGCTCGTCGTTGACCCAAATGTCTTGAGGCGTTACCCTGTGTGCTTAATGCTGTTTGCAGATTTCTGTAGCCTCTTTTTGATTGTTTGAACATTAAATACCAGTCAATCAAAGCTACACATTCATGGAAACGGCTATAATCATTATCGAACTGCTGTTCGAAGAGCCCTTCTTAGCCTTCGTAAAACCAGATTGTCTTCGTGGCGTCGCACAATCGGTTCAGCACATTCAGGAGTAGAAGTTTAGATGGCTGATATTAACGTTAAAGACATTCTCGATGCTGGAGTTCACTTCGGTCACCCGGCTGCCCGCTGGAATCCCAAGATGCGACCTTATATATATGGTCGCCGTAACCGTATTCATATTATCGACTTAAAAGAAACTGTCCGCGGCCTCATTCGAGCCCAGCGGTATCTGGAAAAAGTTTCATCACAAGGAAGCCTTGTTCTCTTTGTCGGGACAAAGCGACAAGCTGCAGCCACAGTCAAAGAATGTGCAACTGCCTGTGGTATGCCCTATGTGAGCGAACGTTGGCTGGGCGGAATGCTGACCAACTACCGCACCATTCGTAACCGAATCAAAAGACTTGAAGAACTCGAAGCGATTCAGGAATCCGGCGATATGGCCAGCTTCTCAAAGAAAGCTCAGTCCAAATTGCTGCGTGAGTACAAAAAAATTAACCGTAACCTGGGTGGTATTCGCGATTTGAATCGCCTGCCGGAAGCGCTGGTAGTGATTGATCCGACCAAAGAACACAACGCTGTTCACGAAGCTCGCCTGTTGGGCATCAAAATCGTGGCTCTGATCGATACCGATTCCGATCCTGACATGGTTGATCTGCCAGTTCCAGGCAACGACGACAGCATGCGATCGATCCGACTGATCACCACTCATCTTTCAAACGCAATCATCAGCGGCAAAAGCAAGTTGCCACAGGATAAAGAACGATCCAACCCCGCTGAAGAATCAATGAAGCCTGTTCCGACGATTTCCAAGTAACAATATAAGGGCTTATTCAAAATAGCCTGCCCGGAAATCATAAAATGTTCATAACCGCCTGCTACGATTCCACGAATCGTACAGCGGTTGGAACAAAATCAGTGCAATTTGAAACTCATGCTCTGGTGATCAGGGCATACACCATGCTCACGATCAATACTCAGTTTACTATCGCGCTGATTCACAGATTTCAGAAAGAGTGCCCAACTGAGTTTTTCGTGAAACTGCGACAGCAGACGATTGAGAACAACTCTCATCACAATGTCGCATTACTACAAAAATGAACTACGACCACAACACAGGAGAATAGTCCGATGGCCGAGATTACGGCTGCTGCAGTTCGCGCTCTCCGCGAACGTACCGATCTGCCCATGATGCGTTGCAAGAAAGCCCTTGTCGAAGCTGGTGGCGATGAAGAAAAAGCGATTGCGATTCTGGCATCGGAAACCCAGAGTATCAAAGATAAGCGAGCCGACAATGCGACTCATGAAGGTCGTATTTTTGTCGCCATGAAAGACGATGGCAGTCAGGCTGCGATTGTCGATTTCCAGTGCGAAACCGCTCCAGTCGCCTCCAATGAAGGCTTCATTTCTCTTGGCGAAGCGATGGCAAAGCAATTGCTGGAAGGCCCTGGAGCTGAAACTCCTGAAGAACTGATGTCTCAAAAGGCACCCGGTCAGGATCGCACTTTACAGGAAATGCTCGATGAACTGGTCAATAAGATTGCTGAAAAGTTCAGCGTTGAATTCGTAAAACGCGTTGATGGTCCCGTCGGCTTTTACATCCACCACGATGGCAAATCGGGTGCCTTGTTCCAGGCAGAAGGCGAGCCTTCGACCGATCCTGTTCTGCGGGATGTCGCAATGCACGTCACTGCAATTCGTCCGACATTCGCCAGTGCAGCCGATCTCGATCCTGCTCTTGTGAAAGCAGAGAAAGATCGATTGTCTGAAGAAGCCCGCAGCACTGGCAAGCCGGAAAACATCATCGAGAAGATGGTAGAAGGACGCATGAAGAACTTCTATTCTGAACAGGGAGTCCTCGAAGCTCAGGCATTCGCAAAAGACGAAACAAAGACCGTTGGTAAAATTCTCGAAGAAAAGAAACTCAAACCAAAAGCGTTTTATCTACGCGTGATTGGTTAATTTCTCATTATTCATTAAATTACGGACCGATCAGAGTATTCTGACGGTCCGTTTTTGTTTGATATTCGCCATTACTCCCAACGATCTTTGAGGTCCGATCATGTCCGAATCGACGGCTCCCCTGGCATATAAGCGTGTACTCCTGAAGTTGACTGGCGAAAGTTTTTGCCGGGATCGCAGTGGAGGCATCAGTATGACGGAAATCAATCGCCTCTCGGAGGAGATCCGCAACATTGTGGAATCGGGCGTTGAACTGGCGATTGTTTGTGGGGGTGGGAATATCCTGAGAGGTAAACAATTCTCGGAAAACAGCGAGTCGATCAAACCGGCGACCGCTCATTATATGGGAATGCTCGCGACCGTCATCAATGGACTGGCCTTGCAGGATGCTCTCGAACATATTGGAGTGCCGACCCGTCTGCAGTCGGCGATCAGCATGGAGAGTGTGGCTGAACCGTTTATTCGTCGGCGATGTGTGCGACATCTGGAAAAAGGACGCGTCGTCATTCTGGCTGGCGGAACGGGAAGTCCGTATGTGACTACAGACACAGCTGCCGCTTTGCGGGCACGGGAAATTGAAGCCGATATCGTGATGAAGGCGACTCGAGTTGATGGAGTCTATTCAGATGATCCCGAGAAAAACCCACACGCAATCCGCTACGATCGCATCTCATTTCAGGATGTCATTGCCCAGCGTCTCCAGGTGATGGACGCACAGGCTTTCCATCACTGCATGGAACACGACATTCCGATTCTGATCTTCGATTTCCAGAAAGCGGGCAACATTATCAATGCCGCAAGGGGAGTCCAGGTGGGAACGCTGGTGAATAGTGATCCCGCCTCCTGATCGATTTCGGGATCCCATAAACGATTCAAACGCTGGCATGAGCCAACGGGGATGCGTTATGCTTTAGGATGGAGCATAGGTTATCGCTTCTGACATAAAAAGTATCGAATAAATAGAGGGTATTATGAACAGTGACGAAATTCTGCTCGATTGTGAAGAGCGTATGGAAAAAGCAGCCAGCGTGCTGCAGGATCAGCTCAAAGGTTTGCGAACCGGACGTGCCAATCCCGGTCTGGTCGATTCCATTCGCGTCGACTATTACGGCTCCCCGACTCCGCTCAAGCAATTGGCAAACATCAGCGTGCCCGAGCCACAGCAAATTGTCATCCGCCCTTTCGATGCCTCTGCATTGGGAGAAATCGCCAAAGCAATTCAAGCCAGCGATGTCGGCCTGGCTCCCAATAACGATGGCAAACTCATCCGCCTGACCATCCCCCCTCTTTCAACCGAACGTCGCAAGCAGCTCGTCTCTCGTGTTAAAGAATTCGCTGAGGAAGCACGTATTTCGATTCGTAACATTCGTCGCGATGCCAACAAGCACGCCGATCAGAGTGAAAAAGATAAGGTGATGTCGGAAGACGAACGAGATACCGTCAAGGATGATGTTCAAAAACTGACCAAAAAATACGAAGGTGTCGTCAACGATGCCGCGAACGCTAAAGAAAAAGATGTCATGGATGAATAAGATCGAACAATTAGTTTGACTGCATAGGATCAAAAAACGCCTCGAACCTTCACAAGTTTCGAGGCGTTTTTTTTAGTATAGCAACGAAGATTCCCTCATTGATCAGTAGGACAGGCATCCTGCCTGTCTGACATACTTCAACTGGGGTTCGCATTCTGCGAATTGACAGGCTGGAAGCCTGTCCTACTGGGGTTATGGTTTTGGAATCTGGTTCATCGTGTAATAAGCCGATGATGGAAACAGATCCAATGCTTCGTTCAGGTGCAGTTCGTAGAGGAAGCTGGGTTTGAGTTGATCGACGTGAATGCGGACAGTTTTACCGTCATCAAGTATTTCCAGCGAAGTGGTTTCCGGGCGATAACGACCGGAATCGGGCGTCGCGTAGCCCCCTTCCCAGACGCGGGTGTAACCGACCAAGTCATACGTTTCTTTTTTCTGCAACGCCTCTTTGGAAACTGGCTCCAGGAATTCCAGTTCAAACCCAGTGCTGGTTGCTCGCAGTTCGCGGATTCCATTCGGAAGTTTTTCCTGGGGAGTCAGTCGGATGATTTCGCCAGTGTTTTGACCACCGAGCCAGCCGCTGTCGTGGATATTGCCGACATAGATCTGTCCATCGGGACTCACACCGCCGCACATCGGACCGAGGAATACGGGTGCATCGACGGGCAGGTTTTCAGCGGATTTTGTCAACTCGTAACAAGCCCCCTGCAGATCACCATTCACTTCCTGCAGGGAAAACCGCACCAGGAAACGATTATTGTATTCACAACCGACACCATGTCCGCGGAATGCGGAAAGAGAGCCGAGGTCATCTCGATCGGGAATAAAAAAGATGCCGTTGACACTGCGTGTCCAGGGGTGAGGAATCTGAATGGCTGCCCGCTTTTCTTCACCGGGACTGGTTCGCTGACCTGGTACACCGTAGGTTGCATTCGGGATAATGTAATTGATTTCGTTGAAACAGTTCTGCACACCCTGCTGATCCGAAACAAATACCCGCCCTTTGCTGTCGGAAGCAATTCCCATCGGATATCGCAAGGCGGAGGCTAAGGGAGTTAATTCCGAATCGGACTCAATCCGTAGCACATCTCCCCGCCAGAGAGTCAGTTCTCGATCGCGTTCTTTCTGCGTGTAATCGCTGCCGGTTGCAATCAGGAGTTTTCCATTATTGTCTTGAGCAAAGCCGGTAACCCAGTCGTGATAGTTTTCACTATGCCCCCAGCCATCGGCTAAGACTTTCATTTGGGGGCGATCGGATTGAAACTGGTCGATTCTTAAAATTTCCGGTTTGTGAGCGACATACAAACTGTCTCCTTCGCAGTGCAGACCGAAGGGAGCAGCCAGACCACTTTGAATCAACTGCAGTTGATCATCAAGTTCGTCCTGATCGCTGTCTTTCAATGAGAAGATATCCCCTTTCAAAGAGGAAACAATCAGCTTCCCTTGTTCTGTCCAGGCTAAAGCCGTCGGCATGAGAGTGCTGGTTAAGGGTAAGCGATGAGCATCAAATCCGGGAGTACCGGTGATGACTTCGGGACGACCTGCCACCTCGGGTTTATCAGGATAAGGAGAGGTTGCCCGTGTGTGCAGTTTGGTCCAATACTCGACATTCAAATTTTGTGATGTTTCTGAACCTCGTGCAAATGAAATCAGATCAGGATCCTGCGTACTTAGCAGAATTACTTTTCCATCGACTTTTAATTCTGGTTGAGCGACCGAAGTCGGTTCGATCGATTGCTGCAGAATCAAGTCATAACCAGAAGGAACATTCGCGGCTTCGATACGACGTGAAAATCCGGTTTGTTTCTCCCCCGTCAACGGGAGCCAGTGCTCGGATACATCGACAATATGCAGCTCACCCTCGATACGAAAGTCGACTTCATAGTGCAGGACGACCCCCTCCGATTCCACACGGTAATCCCGCAGCCGGCCAGTACGAAATCCTACTTTGGAAGGCTGGATTAATGGAGATGTCTCGTTTGATTTTCTCAGGGCAAAGTCGGCCTGTTGTGTGAACTCCTTAACAACGGGTGCTCCAGCCATGTACCAGAACCATGATTTGCCTTCGGTCTGCTGATAGGCGAAATCGCCGTAGGTCCACTCTCGTAGACTGACTTCATCGAGGTCAAACAGCAGGCTATGACCATTATCGAAGCCAACTGCAAGTGGTCGAGTGAGGTATTTTCGATCTTTTTTGGAACCCGTCCGTTCAAACACGTCTCGTATCATCAGGGAAGGTTCGCCGGGTTGCACGACCAGATACTTTTCTACGACGGTCGGATTGGAAGGAGCCTTGAATTCCGGGTGGTTCATGCCCAGCCACAATAAAGAAAGCTGTTCATGAATCGTTTCGACGGGAAAGCCGTGCTTGGGCTGATTGTAACTCGGCATCTCCATCCCCGGAACAACACGCAACGGGGAGGCGGTCCAGCGGAGGAAGTAGGGAGCACGCATGCGGCTGGCCAGACCGAGCAAATCGGAGCCGCGTGTTCCCAGAGCTGTGTTTCTCGGTTCGAATTCTCCGAATTTATGACAGGCGATGCAATTAAAAGCCCGTCCACCAATCAGTTCCCGTCCTGTCAATAAAACCTCGGAAGATGTCAGGTTAACTTCGGCTAACTGCAGGCGCTCATCGGGAATGGGATCGGGCAGGCGATCATGGCCAATTAAATAGCTCATCAGTTGTTTGGATTCGGATTCCGAATGATTGAACTTTGGCATCCGAACGGACAACCAGGGCAAGCGTTTCGGCAGCTCGCCACGAATCCCTTTCGCGAGGGATTCCGTCAGCATTCGATCTCCCACTGCTGTTAAATGGGGCGGTATCAACCCCTGGCTTTGTCCCGTGAGACGCGAATCCTTTTTGGAAACCTTTCCCGCGACTGCGACAAGCCCCGCTGCACGATCCCGCGGATGACAAGCCGTGCAGTTTTTTTCAACAAGCAGATCGGCTCCACGAAAATAGTCCATCTCCCGATGATGAGCATTCTGTTCGCGGACCTGTGGATAATTTTTCATCCAGGAACGGATCGCCTCGACATTGGCCTGGGGATAATAGGGTTGGTGGGCCTCTGAGTCTTCTTTCCGCTCCGCAAGACAGCCGATCAAATTCGAGTTTTCCGGCAATTCTTCATAGACTCGCAAGTGGTCTTCATAAGGCAGAGGCTCACCATTGATCTCCTGTTCGAAACCCGGGATTTCATGGCAGGAGACGCAACCGAAAAATTGAATCGCTTTTTTGCCACGGGCGAGTTGTTCTTCATTCGCCTGAGTTGACTTCGACTTCTTTTGATGATCAATCTCCCCTTTTAGGGAAGAGAGATAAATCGCCAGTTGAGGAATTTCTTTTTGATCCAGCTGGAACACCGGCATACGATGATGCGAATTCAGCGAAGCGGGGTCTTTCAGCCAGGCGGCAATCCATTCCAGGCTGCGTTTGGAACCGACTCTATCAAGGGAGCCTCCCCCAAAGTCGCCGCTGGTTCCCAAATCTCCAATCGTATGACAGGCCAGACAGCCCGTCGAGTTCGCCAGTAATTCTCCAGTTGCAGTCTCTTCTTCTTTGGATTTCATTTTGACTTGAGAAAGCTTGGGCTGATTGTCTTTTTGATTTAGCAAATAAGCTGCAATATCAGCTGCCTGCTCGCTGGTCATGTCGAAATGAGGCATTTTGTCCGTATCAGAGGGGGACTCCAACAGCTTTTGAGAGATCCAGGAGGCTTTCAAGCCGACTGCTGCTTGCATGAGAGAGGGAGCGGGGCTGCTTTGGGTATTCCGATCCAACGCATGACAACGATCGCAGTGGAAGGCGCGAAACTGATGTCGACCGACTTCAAGTTCCGCCAGATCAGGACGCCCCTCAATCCGGTACAGAATATAAGTCGAGATTGGTTCAATCGCGAATTTCTCGCTCGACCAGAATAATTTGAGCGCTCCCACCTCTCCTGTTTTTTGATAACGGATTTCAAGTTCTTTTTCGCCAAATGAGAGCAAAATTTCTTCGCCTGTAATCCACTGGGGTTGAGCAGAGTTCCCTTTCAGGACGGTTTCACCATCCAGCAGAATTTCGACTTCACCAGCCAGATAGACATGAAATTGATGGGCGGCCTGACTTTTAACAAGTAACAATCCCTGCCAGTTGGCAGAAAATACACCGGCATCCAATCGTGGATCGGGAGAACTTGACTGCCAGTCAAAGGAGATATCGGGATCGAGTCTCTGCAGAGTTTTGTCGCCGGACTTGTACGTGCCGAGTAATCCCGGAGGAAAATCACTCTCTTCGGGATTCTCAACTTTGGGAGCTGCTGAGACAAAGTTAGCGAGATTGAAAATCAGCAGGAGTGAAAACAGAAGGGGCCGTGGGAGGGAGGTCGTCTGCACGAGGGTCTCAACTTTCAGTCAAAATTCTTTGTTAGACCACGCATCCAGTTTGCAGACCATCGGAATTTCTTCCTCCTGGCGATTGACCTGAATCGTGACCTGGTCGTCGGGAGAATATCGGGCCAGTTCCATCACAAGATCAGTGAATGAAGAAACTTCTGAATCTTCAATACCAATGATAATATCTCCAGGCAACATGCCGCCTTTTTCAGCTGCACTTCCAGACTGGACATACATGACAACGCACCCCTCTTCATCGGGATTCATAATATTAGCAGAAATGCCCAGATATGCAGTTCCCCGAAAATTGATACTCACCGATGGATTTGCCAGCTGGGATTTCTCGATCCATTCCGGTGTGATATTTTTGCAGTTGATAATTGTCAGCCCTGTCAGTTCAGGCAGATCGTCAAAAATATTATCGAGTACAGTAGTAGAGACCTCCGCAGATTGCATGGAAAGAGCTTGCAGTTCGGGGTATCTGCTCAAGTTGGCAATTGTTTGATCGGTGACCGGATATTTTTGAAAGTGTATCTGTCGAACTTCTTCGAGAGTTGGTAATTGATAGTCTGTGAATCTATGGACGTAGTCTGAAATCGATGTCCAGATTCCCGGACGAACGATTGTGTAAACAATTGCCCCTTGGTTTCTCAGATGAGCCAGATGTCTCTTCTGATTCTGGATGGGAAGCAACGTGACAGCGACGACAACAACGATGAGAAACACAATCGAGGCGAAAATCAGCCAGTAACTCTTGCGTTGTGACGAGGGATCAACCCGCACAATACCTTCAGAGTAAAATTCGGATTCTGGATCGAAAGACATCAAAAAGCCTGAGTCGTGAAAACGATGAGATAATGGTTTTGCATTCATAGGAGTTGCGGAACGGGAGCCCACCCAATTCATCAAAGTTATCTTAAGATGAAAGCGGGGAACTTTTCCAGTAATAAAAATATTTCGATGGGAATGAAGTAAGATCGAGAGATCTTCGAGGCGAGGCGATGGAGATTGTAGGAAATGGTTCGACAAATCACAACCTGTTGATTTGAAGGATATTGTCAAGATTTTGACGATTTTCAGCAAACTTTACGATTAATTGACTTCATCGAGGGGGATCAGACGAACAAATGTTGAGTGTATCTCGGCGATTTTCAATCCCCCTGGAAGAATTCCTCCTTCCGGATAGAGCACGCTATCAATCAGTGCGAACCGCTTCGTGTCGGAATAAAGAATGGCGGTGATTTTGACAGAAGGAGGTTGGATCGCTTCTGATTCCTCGTTGAGAAGTTCCTGTTCATTCGTTACGCTGGTTTCAGAGACTGCTTCCGTTTCCACCTTTTTGGTTTTCTGGAACGGATTATGTTCAATCAGTTGTTCCAGATTGAAGTTGGCCAGGTCGAGTTCAGGTTCGGAGTTGAGTAAACCGGTTGTGTTTCCTCCCGTTAATTGTCGTATGGCAACTTCGGTTAGTTGTGTTGTGACCGACGACTCCTCTCCGCGAGGAAAAACGGAATAGAGTACTCCCGAAAGTGTGACGATCAGCAACAGTTTTCCGGGACTGATTTTCCGTGTGGATTTTGATTTCTTAAACATCGGTTTATTCCCGGATATGAACTGCGATTGCAGAAGGGGTCAGTGTATAAAGTTCCAGAACCATGGAAACTGAGCAGTTTTCTCCTGCTGCCCCCTGAGGTGAAATCTGAGCCGACTTCACACGATTCATTCGATCGAGATCTTCGAGTTCCTTAAAGAATTTGCAGATCCCGGCAAACGATCCCGAGAGTGACATACTGACTGTCAGAGCCTGATATTCCCCGTGCGTTGCAAAATTTCCCGGTCGAAATTCCTGGATGTGAACCTGATGCTTCTCTGCCAAATTACCAGTTTTCTGTAGAAATTGATCGATGACCAGTTTGTCTGATATTTTTCGAGTGATTGTCTCCACATCAGACGTTGCCAACTGCAGTTGACTGGTCAATTCATGGTTCAGTTGTTCCACTTGAGTCCGTTGCTCACCCAGTTGATTGAAGATTTCCACATGAGACTGATTTCTGGAGAGCTTTTGTTGCATCGGATGAATAAAGCAGAACCAGGCTACGATTAAGACCGCGAGAATCGTCAATCCGCCTGCGGAATGAATCAGCAGAGTGAATTGAGTAATCGAGAGTTTATTGGATAACGAATTCATGAACCCACCTCGGTTTCGCTCACCGCTTCAACATGAAATTGTTTGCTCGTCTGGTTCAGGTCATTTGCATGAGAAGCTGACTTCAACTCCACTTTTTTGAACAGCCCGCTCCCTTTGAGAGCCGAGATGAATTCCATAATCGCTTCGTCATCTTCACCCTTTCCAGACATCGCAATCGTTATCATTCTTTTTAACTTACGTTTCACATCGGAGACATTTGTCGGCTTGCCTGCCTGCTGTTCTTCTACATCCTGTGAATTGCAGGAAAGACTCATCACGACAACTTCTCCCGAGGCATGATGCGATGCAACGGCAATTGCTTTGAGAATGTGCAAAGGGGTTGGGCCAGCGACGAGATTATTCAAGTGCGTTTTCTGCTGTTCGATTTGCTTGAGTTGCTGGCTGATATTGGAATTCTGAGACATCATTTCCCGCACGGGTTGATATCGCAACTCTTTTTGTTGCAACTCAACTGTCGAGACTTGCAGTTCAGAGGCTTGCCAGAGAATGATGATGGCCAGACCACAGACCACAAAACCAATTGTCGTCATCCCGCGTCTCAACTGACTGCGTAAAATCAATTCGAACTGAGTTGAAAGGGGGACGAGATTCATACGTTTATAGCCACTCATGATCTGCTCCCCTCGAGTGCAGTCATTGCAACGATGAACTCAGACATCCCGGCTGTGGAATATTTCTCAGTGAGGGACTCTGTCTGGACCGGTAAAGGTAGCAACCGATTGATCTCACGACTTACAAAAGGTAAACCTGCACCGGATCCCACAAGCAGAACCTGTTCGGGAACCGTAAAGAGTTTCTTTTGATGGGCAAAATCAATCGTCCGACTGGCTTCGTCTGCCAATCGAAGGAATAACTCGCGAGACAAATTCAAATAGGAGTCTTTCAGCCCCTTCAACTCTGTGGATCGCTTGTGTTCCTGATGGCATAGTCGATTTAAAAGTGCATCACAATCAGCAGGTGAAATCGACCAATGCTCTGCGAGTTCCTTGAAAAATGGACGTGTCTGACAGTTCCGTAATTTCCGGGAATAGAAGGGCTGACCAGCGTCACAAATAATAAGGGTGACTTCATCCAGCCCCCAATCAATCACAACGGAGAGTGAAGTCGAAGTATCTGGTATCAGTTGAGCCAGAGAATTGGCATGGGAGTCGATCCTGTCACAGTGATAGCCGATCGCCAGAAACTGAGACACGATTTCTTTAACCACCTTCGTATTGATACAGACCGCATGCACGTTAGCCATTCCTTCGGTCGTTGGGTTTTCTTCCACCCAGAAATCGAAGGTCAGTTCCTCGGTTGTCAACACCTGTTGATCAGCAAGGTCCTGAGCGACGAGATCGTGAATCTCCGCTTCGCTGCCCATGGGGAGTTCAAGAATGCAGGTATGCGTTAACGATTCCGGCAGGACGCAAGCGATTGCTTGACCGCCAAAGTGCGAAAATTGTTTTCGATGTTTTTGCAGCACTTCATGGAACCCACCGGAGAGTATCCAGTGATTCAGAGAACACTCTCTTTCCGGGAACGGAATGATCAGACCTTCAATTTTATTTTCGTCTCGATTGTGGGAGTTGGGACGAGCACAAATGAGTCGGGATGATTGGAAATCGACTCCAATTCGCGAATTCGAATTTGACGACCTCATCGAGAATAACGAGGTTGGTTTTGTAATGAACTTCACCTGGTTCTCCTTAATATCCTGAGGTCGATGACATATCGAGCAGTGGTAAAATGACTGAAATGACGACGACAGCCACAACACCTCCCATCACGACGATGATGGCGGGCTCGATCACTTTGGCCAGATCGCGAACGTAATTTTCCCCTTCGTCTTCGTAGAACTCTCCGACAATTTCCATCACGCCGCCAAGATCTCCACTTTTTTCTGAAGTGGAAATCATTTCGACTGCTCCATCGGGAAGAAAATTGGCTTGCATCATTGCGATCGAAATACCATTTCCTCGCGTGACTTCCTGCTCAATTGATGAAAAGAGTTTCTGGTACTGACGATTCTTAATCGAACGACTACAGAGACGAACCGCTTCCAGGAGCGGGACGCCACTTTGCAGCATCGTTCCGATCAGTCGAAACATCCGCCCGGCCAGTAATGTGCGAGTCGCTTTCCCGAATCCAGGAGCATAGAGCATGAAGTGATCGAGATGTTTGCGAAACCAGTCGGTCTTGATCAGGACGCTAAAACCAAAAATGATCACTCCGAATCCGATACCGATAAACAGAAAATTTCCACGGACAAATTCTCCGATCGAGAGTAGAATTTGTGTTGTGATCGGCGGCGTTTTATCGAGGTCTCGAAAGACTTTGGCGAATTGCGGCAACACGAAGAACATCAAGGCATTGACGACCATTCCCGCCACAAACATCAGAATCACCGGGTAGGTGGCAATGGACTTGATCGTATTGATCAAGCGGACTTCGTTTCGCAGCAGAGTTGTCAGTCTTGCAAGTACCTGCCCGAGAGTTCCTGAGGCTTCTCCGGCGGCAATTCCTGCGACATAGGCATCCCCAAAAATGCTGGACTGGGCTTGTAACGCAGCTGAAAATGATTTCCCATCTTCAATATCAATGACAATCTGATTCAGAGCGGTCGCGAGTCGTTTGTTGGAAACCTGACGTGAGACATTCTTGATCGATTCTGCCAGATCGACTCCCGATTTCTGCATGATCGACAATTGCGTCGTCATTAACATTAGATCGCGTTTGGAAACGCGTTTATTCGACCCAGCTGTTTTGATTCGTCTTTCAGAGCCCGCTTTCGTGACGGACATCGGAAACAGGCCACGTCCGCGTAAATCCTGTCGCGCAGCAGCAAGCGTTTCGGCTTCCAGGAGGCCGACCTGCAATTCTCCAGTTCGAGATTTTGCCTGATATTGAAACGCAATCATCGTTGATGGTGCTCTGTTAATGGATTATTCAAAATATGCCACACGCATGACTTCATCTAATGAGGTGATTCCCTCCTGAGCCAACCTTAACCCTTCCTGCAGCAGACTGGTTCCTCCATGGGTTCGATGCCATTGTCGAATCTTTTCCACAGAAGCCTCCGCTCCAATCAGTTCCCGTAATTCATTGTCCGCATGCAGGATTTCATAAATCCCGATCCGCCCTTTGAATCCAGTGTCGTAGCATTCGTGGCAACCTTCGCCGCGAATAAACTGTTGTTTTTTATCCCCTTTGTAGTGCAACGTTTCGAGCATTTGAGTCTGCGGATAGTATGTCGTGCTGCAATTCGGACAGACACGTCGTACCAGTCGCTGAGCGATCGCCCCGACAAACGCAGCCGCAGTTTTGTAGGATGCAACTCCCATATCCATCAGTCGCGTGATGGCACCGGCACTGTCATTGGTGTGTAACGTCGAGAGGACAAGGTGCCCAGTCAGTGCAGCCTGAATGGCGACTTCTGCTGTTTCGCCATCACGAATTTCCCCAATCATGATCACGTCCGGATCCTGTCGCAGAATCGCACGCAGGACTTTGGCAAAGCTGAGAGAGGTGCCCGCGTTCGCATGCACCTGATTGATCAGGCTGAGCTGGTATTCAACGGGATCCTCAACAGTCACGATGTTGCGATTCACATTTTTGATCAGTTCAATCGCTGAGTACAATGTGGTCGTTTTTCCACTTCCTGTCGGTCCGGTCACCAATGCCAGTCCATAAGGCTTGGCCAGAATTTCTTTCATGGATTTCAGTTGAGTATCGGGAATTCCGAGTTCATTCAAATTGAACGTTACGCTGGAACGATCCAGAACTCGCAGGACCACTTTCTCTCCTTGAACCGTCGGCAATGTCGAACATCTCAAGTCGATATCGCGTCGATCAACCACAACGTGAATTCGACCATCCTGAGGCATACGATGCTCAGCAATGTCCATTTTCGCCATCACTTTGATACGCGAAATAATAGCCGGATGAAATTCACGACGGGGACGTAAGACTTCACGTAGCATTCCATCTACACGAAAACGAACCGTCGATTGATTTGCTCCCGGCTCAATATGAATATCACTGGCTCCCTGTCGAGCAGCCTGCAGGATCATATAATTGACCAGATTGACGATTGGACTTCCATCACCGATCGATTCAACAGTTTGAAGTTGAACATGGATGGCATCATCCTGGACGGAAATCGCTTCCTGATCCATGTCTGCGGTTACGGCATCGACCTCGAAGCCTTCGTCGTAACAACGGGGCAGCAGTTGTTCGATTGCCGATTTCATGGCCAGCACAGGCCGGACACGGCATTTGGTCAGACGTTCAATCTCGTCGATGTAGTCAAGTTGTTGCGGGTTTCGCATCGCGACCGTTAAAACGTCGCGCACTTTGAACATCGCAATCGCTTCAAATTCCTCAGCTTTGCGTCTTGGAATTGTCAGAACCGTTCGCGGATCAATCAGTCCCTCACGAAGTGTCACGTGCGGAATATTGAGCTGCTCGGCCAGATAGGGAAGTAATTGTTCCTCTTCGATAAATCCAAGTTCAACAAGTGTTTCTCCGACACGCTGTCCGTTGACAGATTGCCGCTGCAGGGCTGATTCCAATTCGTCTGAAGTTAGAATCCCCGCACTGACCAATCTTTCGCCGAGCCGCTGCCGAGGCTTATTTCGTTGAGTAACAGACGTGATCGATCGTTTGTTTTCTGAATGTACGATGGATGTCATAATGCAAAACTCCCTGCCGCCTGCACGGAGTTTTCATAGTGTTCAATTTGATCGAGAACGCCTGTAATCTGGAGGATGTCCAGGCAGAGGTGACTGGCTGCTGCCAGTTTGAACATGCCGCCGCATTTCACACAGCGATCGCGGAGGTCCAGAATGAATTCCAGTCCCCGGCTATCACATAAGGCGACGTCCTTCATGTTGAGAACAACACGCGGTTGACCGGCTTTGAGGAGTTGGTCGACGGCGAGTTGCATCTTATCAATGTGGAGATAAATCATTGATTCTTCAACACTGAGAATATCAACGGCCCCCTGTTTTGTATGACGAATCATATATCCACTCCTGTCTTGAGTGGCAATACCAGGCTGAAGGTCGAACCCTGATTCAATTCGCTGGAAACATTGATCCGCCCCTGATGCAACCGTGCGACTTCGTGGCTGAAGGCCAGTCCGAGTCCACTTCCGTTGATGTCTCTGACGCGTCCATCATCGCTGCGGAAAAATTTCTCAAAGACATGTGGCAATTCGTCTTCAGAAATCCCGATACCGGAATCCTGCACCCTGAACTGAATTTCGTTATCTTCAACCACAACAGTAAAGCAGACGTTTCCACCCTCAGGAGTATATTTCACTGCATTACCAAGCAGGTTCACAAGGGCTGCAGTAATTGCATCCTTGTCGACTTCGATCTGGGGAAGCTTCGGAGGAATGACGATGCTGAAATCGAGTGCTTTCCGGTTCATTTCCGGTTGGATTTTATCGCAGATCTCTTTGAGCATCCGATCGAGTTCCGTGATTCGACAATTGATCGACATCGAACCCGCTTCCATGCGACTGATTTCCAGGAGTTCATCGACAAAGCGAGCCAGGCGGGTCGCTTCCGATTGAATGATGTTGTAGAACTCCTTTTGCTGCTCGAAATCGATATCGTCCGCCATGGTCAGCGTTTCCGCATAGGCATTGATATTGGCTAAGGGCGTTCGCAATTCATGAGTCGCCATCGACACGAATTCTTCCCGCATTTTTTCTGCGAGTTTTTGTTGAGAAACATCTCGAATCAACCAGACATGTCCATTCGGCTCACAATGTTCGTTCAGTCTGGGGCGTCTGCTCCAGCGGAAATACAGAGTGCCTTCGTCGGTTTTGGTCTGCGACTCGAACGTGACTGGGATTGCTCGTGCAATAGCATCGATGGTATTAGCTGATACTTCTGAGGGAAGCACATCCTCGATTGAAGACTTGAGTAGCTTTGAGGAGTCGATTGCCAGAATCGCTTCGAAAGCTGAGTTCACAAATGTAAAATGACCGTTGAGATCGGTTACGCCCACACCTTCAGCCAAACTGTCCAAAACGGCTGTGTCATCCGACGTTTTATTCTGAGTCAATTTTTCATCGATCCGAGCCTCAAGTGCTGCTAAAGCCTGAAGGGTTCTCAATTCCTCGACGATGGTATTCCAGCCTTGCGAGTGAGGATCCTGCCAGTGTACCAGATTCAAGGGCGGCTTATTCTGAGATTCAGATGAGGAATACGATTCGAGTTGAGTGAGAATTTCAACAGGCAGAGGGACTGAGTCCTGCTTTTTGACGACTGTCAGAAAGCCAAGAAACAAACTGCAGATTGCTGCGGCCACCAGTGAGCGGATGGCCCAGAATTCGTGAGATTCGATGAAGAACAGCACGACCGCGGTGCCGGACAGGAGTAATGTCAGCAAGCCGATGGCGCGCAGATATTGTGCAATAGATTGGTCGTTCACAAGTCTCTCCATAGTGTCTTGCTGCTACTGCGAATCCAGATTTCGCAGGGGATCTTCGGATCAAAGTCCGTTTACAACGGCTGTTCCGTTGAGCCGTTCTCCGACGACCGCCAGTACTTCTCGAGGGCTGAACGGTTTCAATAAAACACGTTCGATCCCATATTGTTCTTTCAGACGCTCTGCACTGAGCTCAAAGCCTTTTGCAGAACACATAATGAGAGGCACGTCCTGATAGCTTGGCAATTTTCGCAACTCGGCGCAAAATTCTTCACCCTTCATTCGCGGCATCTGGGAATCGGTAATGACAAGATCGAATGTTCGCGTGTTCGCAATTTCAAGAGCTGCAAGACCATCATCAGCAACGACGACCTCGTAGCCTGCTCGGACCAGATTGAATCGAACGACATCAGCCATCACCCGATTATCTTCGGCAATGAGAATCGAATTCATAGTCATTGTTCCTCTCATGAAGAATCGGGTGGGTGAGCAAATGAAGATTGGAAACAATTACAGCGTGTTATAACTGCTGGTTGTATCGTTAATGATGAAACTGCCGTCTGAGGTATCGTATGCCCAGGCTTCTGTGCCAGATGGAGTTGGTGAGCCAGAATGAATTCGAACATCATTCGCCCCTTTATTGGCCCCAACTTCCACATTCGGAAATTGACCACGAATGAAAGCAGACATATCCGTGTGAAATGCCGTTGAATTGGCACTTGAGGGATAGGCACCATTTTGAGCTTTGTACAGCTCAATCGCATCTCGGACGACTGTCAAAGACTGTTTTGTACCGTTCAAACGGGCATCGTTAGCCGTATTGAACATCTTTGGTCCTGCAACGGCTGCGATGATTCCCATCACCAGTACAACGACGACCAATTCCACCAGAGAGAAACCACGACGGTTCATGCCGCCTTTGAGAGCTGAAGTTTTCATAATTCTACCTCGTTTAAGGTGAGAGCCACTTGCATTCGACCCTGACAAATGAAGGTCTTATGCAAACGTAGGTCGGGAAATACCCCTATGCAAAAATTATTGTCCGCTTTTTTCAACATCAGAAAATATTTTTAGCTTCCTGCCCATCTGTGACCTAAGTTTCAATGAAGAATACTGTAAGACCCACTCGTTTCGCTCCCTGTGAACTGATGGAGCTGAGGGAATCCGATACTCTGTAACCAGTGAATTTCTTTCACTAAATAAGAGGATGTGAACCATGTCCGTTATCAATAATGTGCAGATGCAATCCGAGCATCCGTTAATGTCATTTGCGCGGAAGATTGCGGATTGTTTTGAAAGCAGTGTTGAGATTTGGCAACTCACTCATGACTGGGTTCAGCAATTCACTGTAGGCGAAGCACCTTATCCTTCCGATCAATGCGACGTTCATTTCTACATCCGTAAATCGCAGAATGACTCCGAGCCTTTCCTGTTGTCATTGGACGATGATCGCACTTTGTTCCTGTTTCCTGTCGAAGTTGAGACCAGATTTAAAACGGTGGCCGTTGGTATTTCCCGTCTATCACAAACCGATTTGTTGCGCATACTTCTCAAGCAGGATTCTCAATTACAGCGACTTGAAGAACGCAATGAATCTCAAGCCAGTCAAATCGATCTTTACGCTGCCCAGGTTACGGCTGATTTTGAAGAAATGACCTGGCTGCGTGCCCTGGCCGATCAGCTTGGTAATTGCACCGTTGAACGCAGCCTCAATTCACTGGCAGAATCGGCTTTGGAACTCCTTGGGGACCTGATCCACTGTCGCTCTGTCGCGCTCATCACTCCAGAACTTGGAACCAGCAATCAGCTGGAATTGTTCGTGCAAAGCTGGGGTGAAGAAATCAATGAAGAGAGTTGTCGCGAACTGGTCAAGCACTGGAAAAAGTCCGAGAGTTCGGTTCCTGTCGTCTGCAATGACGGAATCATTCCCAACAGTGACATTAGGTGCCCGGCAGGGATTCAGAGCTATATTTTGACCGCTCTGATGAAAGATGGAAAAACTTACGGCTGGGTGGCCGCATTGAATAAGAAGATCACCGGTCAGATCCGTACACATTTTCACGATCAAATGGATTCAGCCAGTGAACTGGAGTTTGGGACATCCGAAGCCACTCTCATCCGTTCAACCGCGAACATACTGGCGACTCATGCGAAGAATCTCGACCTGTTCGAACAACGACAGGAACTGCTTATCGGCATTATCCGTACGATGATGAATTCACTCGACGCCAAAGATCCTTATACCTGTGGACATAGTGATCGTGTCGCTCAATATGCACGGATCATTGCTGAAAAAATGCAGCTGTCTGACGAAGAATGCAATGACATTTTCGTAACAGGTCTCGTGCATGATATCGGTAAGGTTGGAGTGCCAGATCACATCCTGAAAAAACCAGGACAGCTGACAAAAGAGGAATTTGCAGAAATCAAAAAGCATCCGGAAATCGGTTACAACATTCTCAAAAATCTCGATGCCTTTGCTTATGTCCTTCCCGGAGTGTTGCATCATCATGAATCGGTTGATGGATCCGGATATCCGTATCAGCTCAAAGGAGATGAAATTCCTTTAATGGGCCGAATCCTGGCCGTGGCAGATGCCTACGATGCCATGACGAGCACCAGGCCTTATCGAGATGGCATGCCCGTTAAAAAAGCTGTCAGTATTCTACTCGAAGGAGCAGGAACACAATGGGACAAGGTCTGTGTTGATGCATTTCTGGATGGTATGCAACAGATTCTTGAAATCACGATTGAATCCGATCAGCAAAAAGATCATTACCTCAAAAAGTACCCTACCCGGGCACATGCTCTTCAGAGTGAAATCAACTCCGTTCAGGCAGCAGTGAAGGCTGCCACATTTGTGTAAAGAAAAGTCAAGAAGACATTCGAATGAACAATCATACGCTTATTACACGTACGGGATTCTCGCTGATTGAAATGGTCACAGTCGTTCTGATTATCGGAATCCTCTCTGCGGTGGCCGTTCCTAAAGTCTACGATTCGATGGACGCTTACCGCTTGAAGCTAGCGGCTGAAACGATTGCCGGTGATTTAAAATATGCACGGCAGCAGGCGATTTCCCGCAGTCAATCCATTACTGTCAGTTTCGATCTTATCAATGAGAGCTATACGATCTCTGATATCCAGGATCGCAATCATCCCGATCAAACCTATGCCGTTTCATTGACCGACACTCCCTCCCCTGCAGATATTGTCAGCGTTTCTTCAACTCCAGCAGCTGTGATCACCTTCAATCAATACGGAATTCCCGTCAGTGAAGCGATCGTCACTCTGGATGTGAGCGGGTCGCAAAAAACTGTCATTGTCCATGCCTCTTCCGGTCGGGTATCAATCCCATGAGAAAAGTCGTAATCGCCACTGCGCATCATGGCTTCAGCCTAATGGAAATTGTGGTCTCGTTAGTCGCGACTTCTGTTCTCACAACAGGGTTGATGTCAGCAATGTTTCTCACACTCAAATCAACAGATCTTGCGCTGACCAATGCCGATGAAATGATCGACGCCTCTGATATCCTCTACGAGATGTCAGAATTGCAATTTGCCACTGAAATTCTTACAAGCAATTCTTCAACGATTGAAGTCTATGTTTCTAACCGAGATGGAGACGCAGATGAAGAGGTTGTCAGATATAGCTGGAGTGCCGTACCAGGCGATGCATTAATCCGAAGTTATAATGCGACGGAATATCAAATCTTACAGAACGTTTACGATTTTAATCTCACTTATGTTGTCTCTGGAACTCGGACAGTCGCCGTGATTGTGAAACTCAAAGTTGGCAGTTCGACAGCAAATACAATTCAAACGGAAATTCCCCTACTGAATATGAACGCAATGGTTGCCAACTAGGAACGACAATGCGCAGGAAGCCTCATCAATTCGAACACCGCAAAGGGATCAGCCTGCTGGAAGTCAGCATCTCGACTCTATTGGTTGCCTTTTTGATGATCACATCGCTCAAGTGTATCGGGGCAGTGGTTCGTGGTCGGGGGATGACGGCCAAGTATGTTCAGGCAGAACAACTCGCCCAGGAAATGATGACGGAGATCATGCGGCAACCATATCGCGATGGTTTCCTGCCACTATTTGGTCTTGAAGCTTTGGAACTCGTCTACATCAACGGCCCCCGCTCCAATTACGACGACGTCGACGACTACAACGGCTGGTCAGCCAGTCCACCGAAAGATCGTTCGAACTCCGCCATTTCCAATACAACGGGTTGGCAGAGGCAGGTCTCAGTGGCGTGGGTCAACAAATCAAATCCTTCGCAGATATCAGGTTACGAGACAGGGCTCAAGCGAATTACTGTTACCGTGAAACACAATGGGATCACTATGGCACAGTTAGTGGCATTAAGAAGCCAGGATTTTGAGATTGATGCCTCAGACCGTTAGCAATAAGTAGATTTATCAGACGTGTGCCACTGGCTCTGCCAGTGCCACTCTTTGTCAGTAATACGGACAAGAATAACTTTGATCGATCGCTGAAATTTCCATGCAGAGTCAATTTCAAATTCGTTCTCGGAATAAGAACTCACGACAACGTCATGGGGCGGCGCTGTATATTCTCGTGGTGACGATGTCAGTCCTCATCTCCATGATCGGTCTGGCCGGCATGAATCTGATGCGTCTGCAACGCGATCAGATGTTGACCGGCGTTGAAATGCAGCGGGCTCGTTTGCTCTCCCGATCAGCGGTTGAACTGGGACTGGATCAACTCAAAAACGATCCCAACTGGCGAACCAGTTACAGCAATGGGGTCGAAACAACTCCTTCGAATGTCCATGCCAGCGTGAACGGCACCATCAGTTGGATCGTTCAGGATAGTGACGGCAATTTGCAAAATGCCGATGTCGCCTTGAAGCTGCTCGGAATTGGGCGAATTGATAATACAGTTCAGGTCACTAGTATCGACTTAATGGCCCAGGAAATGTTCGGCCCACAAGTTTTCCGTAATTACACATCTCTTTTAAGCCTTAGCGTCAACTATATCAGTTCAAATAATTCTGCTGGTCAATACTTCAAAGCGACTCTTCCCGCCGAAGCCATCAGCTGGAAAATTACAGAAATTGACTTGTATTGTATGAAGAATAAAAATGACAAAACGGTAGCCGTTCGAATTTGCCAGCCGGATGCATTTAATATTCCAACTGCTACGAATTACGACTCTCTAACATTCTTAAGTAATGACGCACCCGTTGGCTTACCGGGCTGGGTGACTTTCTCATTCTCTGGAGAGACTACAATTGATGCCGATGATGGAGTCTGCTTAATGCTTGAATCCGATTCGCTTCAGGCACCAATCCAATACTTCCATAAGCAGGGAGATTTGACGGCTATAAATTCTGCCTACATCGCTGGCCCGCCAGATTTTCTGACCAGTTATTCCGATTCCTCACTTGTCTATGAAGTACGCGGCGTCTACTACACCGATACTGCGAATGGACCTTTCGCAGTTGCAGGCACCTGGCAATGGGCCTCTGCTCCTTAATCAGCAAATTATGATTCCACCGTCATCCGTGTCGTTCCTGGACTTGCAGCTAACCGTCTTGCCCGAGCGGCAGAGGTATCGATATTGAGCCGCAGTGACGTTTCCCACACGTGCGAATCCGGTGTGAATTCCCAGTGCAGAATCACGGCACAACTCTGGTGGACCAGTTCAAAGCCCCCTTCCGACTGGCTGACCGTTTCCAGCGGATACGCCCAGATGCCAGCCGGCTGAGACGATTCAAGCGACGCATCCAGTCCCAGCCATTCATCGACAAGCCCAATGCGGGAGTGTTCAGACAAGTCCTGATCGGTTCCCAGAAATCCGATTGACGAACCGGTTTCGTCATAGAAATATCGATTGTCGACATTAGCTGCCATCGCTGCAAAATTAAATTCGACAGCCAGATGAACTGGTTTGCCGGGGACGAGGTCATCGAGTCGATAATGAATCTCGAGTTCTGAAGGAGAAGACGTCGAAACCGCAACCGACTTTGTCAGCAGCGGAGTTTGACCTTTCCAGCGACAACGACGGGTCATGACCGCTTCAGCGCGATCGGCTGAACGTTTCAACGAAGTTTTGAAGACTGCTTTTTCCGCTTCGCCGACAAACTCTCCGCCGAGACGGAATTCTTCCATCGTCATACCGGTCGGCAGAACGTGATCGACAAGACTCTTGCGCGTCCATTGATCGTAAGCCAGCTTCAAATGCAGATCTTCCTGTTTGAAGACGATTTCATCGGAAACCGAAGCGGTTTCGTTCTGACCAGCCAACTCGCCAGAAGCATGAGCCAGAATCGTTTCGTGATAAGGTTCGGGACGTCGATCGAGCGTCGCCAGTAAGTTCACAAACGAACCTCGGGCATCCAATTCATAAATGTGCCCGCCCCGAGCCGGTGCCAGATAGGCGACCAGTTGATCGCTCGCAATCCGGATTTCCTGTCGAGCATCCAGATTCATATCACGCGATGCGATTTCCACCCAGCGACCCGTTTTTCCAGCCATCTGTTCGACCAGACAATCGGCTTCAATCAAATGATGATAAATCGCATTCCGCAAATGCGGCAAATACAGGCCACCAAACGCCCCGTGCCAGTAAGGACAATTGCACTGTCCGCGATAAAGATGATCCTGAGCAGACTGGAATTTCTCCGTCTGTTCGAGTTCGGGAGCATCCTGTAATAACTGATGCAGGCGATCGCTGATCTCCCGCATCCGACAATACATCTCGTGGGCCTCGGGATATTTCACAAGAAAGTTTCGCCAGAACCCGCCGCGTAAGCGTTGTCGAATTTCCGGCCAGTCCTTCTCTTTTCTGTGCTTGCGTTGCAGATGAATCAACTCGAGTTGACGATCTGTCGGCAAAGCCCATTCTGTCATTTCACGATAACTGCAGTCAGGCAGATAACACCGTCCCAATGGAGAGACTTCTTCGACAGCCTGAGCAAATGTGACGACTCGAATCCAGTCCTGATTATCAGTCAGCAACTGGAAGAATCGCGTCAGCCAGCCGTCTCCGTAGACGTGCTGCTTCGAGCCCGGCCAGGTGCCGAACTTTTCGCCATCATCCCCAAATGCGACGACCGCTTCCGGCTGCTTTTCGTAAACTTCCTTGAGCCATTCAATCGTCTCTTCCGGCTCAGCAAACGGAATTGTGTAGCGAAGTTTTTCGCTAATCGGAAAGACCGAAAGCATTTTGCCGTCGTCTTCCGTCACGAAATAGCCATAAAGTTCTTCTTCGCTGAAACCTGCATTCTTGAAGTGGAAATCGTCCAGTACTGTGTATTTTAAACCTGCAGCGACCGCATCGCGAGTGAAAGACTGCTCCCAGACCCGCTCCGGCACCCACATTCCGCGGGGCGTTTGGCCAAATGTTGTTTCCAGATGAGTCCGATACGCCTGCATCTGTCCGACACGATCCCGTGAAGGAATACTGGCCAGAATCGGCTCATAAAACGGGCCACCCAGAATTTCGACCTGACCGGCATCGACTCGTTCTTTAAGTTGTTCGATATACTCGGGGCGGTGTTGTTCGATCCAATCGAGCAAACTGCCCGAGTTGTGCAGCGACAAGCGCACAGCCGGGTAATCGGCCAGCGTTTCGAGCATCGGACGATAGCTGTCCTGATAGGCTTCTTCGACAACATGATCGAAATTGCCAACAGGCTGATGATTATGAATCGCCAAAATCAGGCGGATGGGACCAGGCATTCCAGAACTTCCTCAAACAATGGACAGCTTGACTGATTTTCGACCGGCTCGAGCCAATCGTCGTTCAGTTTCACACCCGCGAGACGCTCTTTTCGGGATGACACTGCGCGTATCATACACCCTGCAAGTCTGTTCGGAAATGAGAGTTCTCCCGAGATTCCCACGAGAATCAGGATTCTGCACGTCTCGTTAAACTGGGTAAGCTCTGCGGCCAGCTGAAGTCTGGATAGAAGGCACTGTTAAATAGTCACGCATGCGTTTTTCACAGGTGCTGATAATTACTCGTGCCGCAGCGCTTCAATCGGGTCAAGCCGGGCGGCGGAGCGGGCCGGGTAGACGCCGAAGATGATTCCGATTGCAACTGAAATTCCAAATGCCATCGGCAGGCTCCAGAAGGCGATTTGCGGTTGCATGTCGAGGAAGATTTTGCTGAATTCGGAATCGCCACCTGAGGCGTCCAGGCTGAGAATTCGAATCGCCACAAATTTAATCACGTTGAATGCCCACGGCGTCAGCAATCCCAGAATGATCCCGATCACTCCTCCCGTGCCCGAGAGTACAATCGTTTCCGTCAAAAATTGCTGCACGATATTCTGTCGAGTGGCTCCGAGGGCGCGTCGAATTCCGATTTCTTTCGTTCGCTCCGTCACCGTCGCGAGCATGATATTCATAATGCCAATTCCCCCGACAACCAGCGAAATCGCAGCGATGGAGCCGAGAACCATATTAAAAATGGCGCGAATCTGATCGGCCTGTTTGAGTAATTCCAGAGGCACGACAATCGCGTAGTCATTATCAGTCGCATGATTTCGTTTCAGCGATTCCTTCACCACTTCGGCTGTCGACATGACATCGTTGCGATCCTTCACCTGCAGCGTAATTTGATTCAACTCCACCTGCTCAGCTGAAAACGAACCGGAAGTGGCGCGAATGATCAAATCTCCGAAGCGACTGCTGAAAGTTTTAATCGGAATATAAATATCATTATTGAAATCCTGAGCGGTCAGACTTCCGCCAATTCCACCGGATTCCTGGCGTTTTTTCATATAACCAACCACCTGATACGGCTGGTTACTGATCATGACCGTTTTCCCGATCGGATTTTCATACGGGAAAAGCGTATCGGCAGTATTCGACCCGAGTACAGCGACATTGGCTGCGAGAAATTCATCCTGATCCGTTACAAAACGACCGCGGGAAACTTCCAGAAGATTCACATCGAGATATTTTGCATTGCAACCCACAACCCGCACTGCCAGCGTGCGATCCCGATAGCGGCCTTCGTGAGCAGTCTCCCGAATCGGGATGGCATCGGAAACGGTGGGGATAGAATCGTGCAGGAGTTTGTAATCGGCTCGTAATAAGCCATAACGCAGCACGCGTGCACTGCCGCCGCCGCTGTTCGATGTCGAACCTTCCGGCGGCTTTTTACTGCGAATAATAATGTTATTCGCACCCAGCTTGAGCACCTGCTCCTGCGCCTGCTGACTGGCTCCCTCACCGATGGCGAGCATCGCAATTACGGAAAAGACGCCGAACACAATCCCGAGCATCGTCAAACCCGACCGTAATCGCTGCAACAGCAGACTTTTTAAGGCCAGATCGATCGAACGGAGTGTTTGCTTGACATTCATGGTGGGAATAAATGACTCGTAAGTTCAGGCGGGAAAAACTTTCTGCAACGAGCTATTGTATGCATTCTGACCGGCAGATGAAAGGTATAAAGTGGTGTTGATTTGAGGTTCAGCTTTCATTCCCCTCCAGGTTTTCGTCCCCGAGTGGATCCTCAACGGGAGCATTTTCGAGTTTTCGGGCTTCAATCAAAGCAGAAGAAAATAAGCCGGTGGGAACTGCGACAATCCCCAGGCCAATCAGCAAAACAAAAAATGTAAATGTCCTGCCCCCTGCAGTAATCGGATAAACATCTCCGTAGCCCACGGTTGTTAACGTGACGGTCGCCCACCACAAACTATGAAACACCGAAGCAAACTTATCGGGTTGGGCTTCATTTTCAAAATAGTAAATTCCAACAGCTGACAAATAAATCAGCATGAGCATGACAATGCCAAACAGGATTAATTCTTCACGGGAAAGCAGTAAAGCCCGATGAAATCTTCTGATGGCGGCACTGTAACGGACCAGTTTCAGAATTCTCACCAGCCTGAGCAGCCGGAAGACACGTAAGGATCTAAGGTCAAAATTGGCGGAAACATAAAAGGGAAGGATCGAAATCAGATCGACCATTCCAAAAAAACTGAAGACAAACTTAAGACGGTTTTCCGCGAAGAACAGCCGCAATAAATACTCAATCGAGAAGACCGCAACTATGCAAACTTCAATGATATACAAAACCGATTGAGTATTTGCAGAAAGATTTGGGAGCGTTTCAATAGAAAATGTCAGCAGAGAAACAAGTATGAGAAATTGAATAACGAGACTGAAGATCCTGCTGGATCGACTCTCATTACCATGAATCATTTCACGAAATGTCTCAGTTTTCATAGTTTTGCATTACGACCGTTTTACTTGCCGATATGCCGGAAGACATTGAACCGGGTGTATTCCCAGTGACGATACAATTCGTTGCCACCGAGCAGATTGGCTTGAGTGTTCACCGTCGCAATTTTGCCTTCGTGCAACAGAACAATCCGGTCCGAACGTCGGATCGTGCTCATTCGGCTTGGAATGACAAACACGGTGCGACCAGGGCAAATCTGATCGTAGGCGTCGTCGATCATTGATTTATCTTCTTCGGTCAAATCCTTATCCGGTTCTTCCAGAATGAGGATGGCGGGATTCCGTAAGATCGCTCGCGCCAGACCAAGTCGGAATTCTTCGCCAACACTGAGTCGTTCGCCATGTTCTCCGAGAACGGTTTCATAACCTTGCGGCAATCGTTGAATGAAATTGTGGGCATGGACTCGCTTGGCAGCTGAGATCGCATCGGCCTGGGTGAAGTTCGCCAGTCCGCAGGTAATGTTTTCGAGGACCGAGCCGGTGAAATAAATTTCACGTCCTCCCACATACAAAACTTCGGCCCGAAGAGATTCCAAGGTCACCCACGCAATATCTTCCCCATCGATCAGCACTCGACCTTCATGAGGTTCGAGGAAACGAGGGAGCATGTACATCATCGCTTGTGCTTCGAGAGGATTCGGTGCAGCAATCACGGTTAAACCGCCAGCTGGGAGTTTGACTTCCAGATGATCCAGAATCTTCTTGCCAGTCGCTCCCGGCAAGCTGTAACTGACATTTTCAAAGGACAGCCATTTCGACAGTGGATCCAGAAATTTTGCTCCAACAGCTTGACCCACTTCCGGGATCTGGGCCAGGTAGCGGTAGATTCTCTCAGCTGCCAGTGCGGTCTCTTTGCGAATCTCTCGCAGGTCACGAAGTCGCAATAAGGGTTTGAAGGCGAAGCCGAAAACAAGGCTCAGCAGTATCACCTCGGACAGTTGCAAGCTCTGAGGATGCTCTTCGGGGAGCAGAACTTTCACTCCCATCAGCAACACCAGAATCAAAACACAGCCCAGCACGAGTCCCCAGCAGAGCCAGCTGGAAACGACTTCCCGTCGACGAACAGTCGATGTCGATGTGGAGAGTTGATCGAGATGCTTGCTAAAGTTGATGTTGTCGAACTCTTCCATCGAATAGCCACGGATCAGGCGGGTTTTTGTCAAACTTTCCGCCAGCACATTCGAACGCAATTGATCCTCAGACTCCGCCAGTTTTCTCGATTTCTGAAATCGAGTCCGTTCCCGAACGACCATTAACCAGCAGGCGAGCAGCGGAACAACCATTTGCAAAAACAGTCGCGGACTGATGATTAAGCCCAGGAAGAACAGGACTGCCAACGAGACCGGATGCAGTGTCAGCCGATAGAGATTTGCCGTGATTCCATCTCGAATCAATGTGGTGTCATTGCGAAACAGATCGTAGGCCTGATGAATTTGATGATCGAGCAAATCGCTTGGTCCAAGTCGCATCGCCTGCCGATGGAGAGATCGTCGCAACTGATTGCTGACCGTTAACCCCAATTGCGAGGCTTGGATCCGGCAGCGAGCCAGAATCAACCCGCGGAGCATTCCGAGGATCGCACCTGCAAGGAGCAGGCAGATCAGAGCCGAGCTGTTTTCGCGAAGCAAAGGAAACTTCTGATACATCGTAATCAGAGGCTGAGCCCAGATTCGATCTTTAAAGTTCCATAAGGAATGCAATAAGCCGCGGTTCTGCAGGCGAATTTCCTCCGAGGAATTGAACCCCTCCGGTTGAGCAACGACATCCAGAACATCTCCGAAACGCTCGCGTGCGACTTCGATCTGATCGCCCTGCAACACGACCGCACCACGGCTGACAAACAGGTCTGCAATCAGTAAACCAATCAGAAAGAGGAAGATCAGCAGAACTCCCGAGATCAGAGAGAGACCGATTAATTGCAGAGAATTGCGCTGTCGCCACATCGATCTGGGGAACAGTCGTTTCCAGGTCGAAGAGGTATCGCCATTTGATGTGTACACGTTGCACCCTCGAAAAACGCGTCAACGGCTCTGTCGAGTGTTGAATGACCAGAGTTGCAGGAATGGAGTCGGCGGTGTCGCAGGTGAAAACTGTTAGAAATGAATCCGTCCCATCACACAGTGAGTTCACACCGTGAACAAAACCGGCATGTTCCATCTTACGAGATCGGACAGTAACAACCAGTATTGTTTTCAGACTTTTTTCACGATCGAACGCAGAAATTTCATTGAACACAAGCGTGCTTGTGCACAATTAATTTCTGCAGATCTATGAAAAAATCCAAGAGACAGGCTATGTCTGCCAGTGAACCGCCTCAGCCAATGCTCAGACTACGCTAAGTCGCGGTCTTCGAACAGAATAAAAGCAAGCAAAATTGCGGCGACGCAGTAAGCAATGCCATATAAAGCCGCAAAGCCGAGGTAATCGGGAGGAACCATCGATCCCGTTGCAATTGATGCAGACATATTAAACGCATCCAACTGCGGCAAAACCGTCGCAAACAGACGAGCCACGAAGGAGACGAATTCCAGTTCCTGACGCCCCTCACTCGAAGCAACGAGCACGGGAGTAAGGTGACCGAACACGAAAATCGAGAACATCACCGAGAAATTCACGACCATTGGCAGCCGCGTTGAAACAACGACACTGATCGCGGCCAGCACAGCCACTTCCAGGAAGATCAGCAGAATTCCCGGCAAAACCTGCAGAACCGGTGCAATCCGGTCAGCCTGGAACCAGAGATATTGCATACCATTGGAAGTATCGATCCAGTTGAAATACTCGACCGCCTGTTTTCCCGATTCCTTCATGTCGTAGCCGACTTTGTAATAAGTCAGACAAACGAAGGCGATCACGACGGGAATCAGGAAAATGACGACCCCCTGCAGCAATCCCAGATATTTCCCAATAATGAACTGTCGGCGATTGATCGGCTTACTAAGCAGCGTCATCGCTGTTTTTCCTTCGATTTCATCAGCGATACTCATACTGGATGTCCATATCGCGAGTAGCATGCTGCAGATCAGGATGGTCGCCAGTCCGCAATCGAGGAACATTTTGGTGTCGTCCCCCAGCGAGAAGAACGGGATCCAGGTGTTAAGCAACATCACCAGAATCGCCACGGCCAGCAGCGAGAAAAACATCGGCTGTCGCACCGATTCCTTACAGGTTGCCCGGGCAATCACACCAATCTTGGAAAACCGATTGATGGCAAACAGCAGAATTAAAGCCGCAATCGAGAGCCCGGCTATCCAGCCATAAGAGGCTTGCACGCTTTGCAATGTCTCGATTTCACTAACTTCTTGAGCTAACAGAGAAATTTGCAGTGGGAAATTATTCACGGAAAACCTGACGCAAAATCGATGCAGTAAAATTTACGGTTCACAGGGGCGCAAATAGTCCCCAATCCTCAATTAGATAATCCTGTTACGCCTTAACGCTGGCAAGTGTTGGCAAAACTTTTTTTGAGGATTCGAAAAGTTTTTTGCTCTCAGCCGGACTGAACCGCATGAATCTCAAGAATTGACAAACTGAGTAAATGAACATAAGTATATTTTCCTGCAAAGCTTGATTGCTGGATTCAGCAAGGAAATGTGTGACATATCCCACTGTTCAACCCTTGGGATCGAGTACAATGACAATCCGCAGAGTTGTGAATTTTGACAAATAGTAACTGCAGAAGGAGAAAATATGTTACAGCATTTGAGTGCAGGTTCGGCCTTTTTGAGTTTATTGATGGTCTTCAGCCTGAATCTGGTTTCTGCAGAAGAGCAGAAAAAGAGTTCAGCGACTGACGTCTCCGTTCAACTGCAGAGTTGGGAGGAATTGCAGGACTGGGTGGCGAGTCAGAAAGGGAAAGTTGTTGTTGTCGATGTCTGGTCGACATTCTGCCTGCCCTGCGTCCGCGAGTTTCCTCACTTTGTCGAATTCCACGATGAACATAAAGATCAGGTTGCCTGTGTCTCACTGAATATCGATTTCTACGGCGGCAAAGATCAGAAGCCTGAAGATAATAGCGAGAAGGTTCTTAAGTTTCTAAAGTCCAGAAATGCAACAATGCACAATATTATTGCGACAAATCCTGACGAAATCGTTCTGCAACAGATCAAAACAGCAGCGATACCTGCAGCGATCATTTACGATCGCAATGGCAAACTTCATAAAATCTTCAACAACGATGAAGACCTGTATGGACCGAAAGGTTTCAACTACGATCAGCACATTACACCACTGGTTGAAAAATTACTCAAATAGATAGATCGATCCATAAAAAGAGCCGCAACCAGATAATTCCGATCGCGGCTTTTTTTATTTAAATTGCTGTAGGTCAGGCTGTGCCTGACGAAACAACTATCGACGACCATTATTGTCAGGCACAGCCTGACCTACGGGTTATGGACATTAAGTTAGTTCAAGATTTTTGACAGATCGTCAACAACAGCCTGAACATTCAAGTCTTTGGCAGATCCTGCTGCGTGGTTGGCGATCACTTTGCCACCATTGACCAGAATGATTGTCACATCGGCTTTAGGATTGATGCCGTAATCGGCTGGGCCGTTTTCGAATTCGTTTGGCAGAACGAAAGGCACATTCTTGGCTTCTGAAGATTCAGCCAGTTTTTCAGCTGTCGATTTGCCAGCAGTTTTGTCTTCACCGAGGACATTCACGAAAGCACGCAGTTGTTTGCTGTCGTTTTCTGGAATCGCTTTGTCGAGCTGACGAACCAGTTTGACGACATTTTCGTCAGAAGAACGAGTGAAAACCATCACTTGCGGGCGTCCACCATTTTTGCAACGGTAGCACAGATTCTTACCTGCAGTTACGCCATCGTCATCGGCACCGCAAAGTTTTGTGACATAGAAAGGACCCACATGCTCTCCCGACTGCAGACCACTTTTGGTCTCTTCAGCGGTCAACAACGAAACTCCTGAAAACAATACGATGGCCATTGTGAACATTGTCAACTGTTTCATCAAACTCTCCTAAAACTAAACGAGGTGGGAAACGTATGGTTGGCGACCCGCTTCAGGTCATGGATTCCGACACCTTTGTATTATCCGGAATTCCCCGCCAACCTACAAGGATCAGGCCAATTTATTCGCGTTCTGGCAAAAGTTCTGTAAGATATGTCACAAAGATAATACAAACACAGGGAGGCCCGCCAGATGCTGCGATGCTCATTCGGTTCTTTGATAACCACAGCCACGATGGCATTCACGATACTTTGTTGTCAACTTCTGCTCAACCCAATTTCTCTCCATGCGGATCAGTCTACTCTCGTTGAAAAGTTGCATCGTTCTCCAGTCGATGTCGTTCTGGCCAACGATGAATCCTGGCTGGTCTCCACCAACGAAACTTCCAATTCGATCACTCTTATCGACCTGGTCTCAGGCAACTGCATTGATGAATTGAAGTGTGGCGGACAACCTGCTTCGATTGACCTATGCCTCGATGGCGAGCATCTCCTCGTCAGTTGTACGGGCAGTGGAGAAATCCTGCTGGTCCAGATTGATCAGAGTAAACTTCTTAAGAAAGCCTCCATTTCCGTTGGCTTCGAACCTGTCGGTTTAACGGTCTCTCCCGATGGTCAAACCGCTTTTGTCGGATTGACGGCTACTGGTGAAGTCGCTCAACTGAATTTGCAGGAAGCTCGTGTCGAACGAAAATTTACCGTCGGAGCCTGGCCGCGATATCTCGCAATTTCTCCAGATGGAACTCGCCTCGCCGTTGCCTGCAGTGGAGACAGTAAAATTGTCGTGGCCGATGCTCTCAAAGGGGAAGTCCTTTACGAAGAACGTCTCATCGGCGGCATTAACATTGGGCACATGCAATGTTCCGAAGATGGGAAATATGTTTATTTCCCCTGGATGGTCTATCGCAGCAATCCGATTACCGTTGGCAACATTCAACGAGGCTGGGTGCTCGCCAGTCGTATTGGACGTGTCCGACTCGATGGCCCGGCCTATCGGGAAGCAATCTCATTGGATGTTCCCCAGATGGCCATCGCTGATCCGCATGGACTGGCCATGAGCAACGATGGCAATCGGCTTGTCGTTTCCGCCTCGGGCACTCACGAATTATTGATCTATCGACGCCCCGACCTGCCTTTCATTGGAGCGGGCGGACCGGGAGATTTGATCGATTCAACATTGCTGCGAGATCGCGATGTTTTTTCGCGTGTCGATGTGGGTGGTCGTCCCATGGGCATGGCTATTTCAGCCGACAATAAAACTGTGTATGTCGCCAACTATGTCAACGACAGTGTGCAGAAAGTCGATATCGAGTCTCGAAAAGTCATTCAGGAAATCTCACTGGGACGCACTCCTGAAAAGAGCTTGGCCCGACACGGAATGGAACTGTTTTACGACGGTCAGCAAAGTCTCGACCAATGGTACAGCTGTCACAGCTGCCATTACAACGGCGGCGTCAACTCCAAAGCGATGGACACGATGAACGACGGCAGCACACTGACCATGAAAACCGTCCTGCCTCTCTATCATTTGCAACAGACCAGCCCCTGGACGTGGCACGGCTGGCAAACCGATCTGCAGGATGCCATGCACACATCATTCACCAATACCATGCTGGGCAAAGGTATCAATAATGAAGAAGCCCGAGCCGTGATGACCTATCTGAATGAACTTCAACTCCCGCAGAATCCCTTCCGGAATGCTGATGGTTCACTCACAGAAGCTGCGGTTCGAGGAGAAAAGATTTTCCGCAGCGAGCAGGCTGCCTGCGCCAGTTGCCACAATGGTCCCTATTTCACAGACGGAAAAATCCACGACGTTGGCCTGGGCTCCGCAGAGGATTACTACAATGGCTACAACACCCCGACACTGATCGGCCTCTATCGAAAAGTCCGCTACCTCCATGATGGCCGCTCCAAAAGCCTGGAAGATGTTCTGACGGGTGACCATGCTCCTGAGAAAGTGAGTGGGGAAAGGGCGTTATCCCGAGAGGAATTGAGTGATCTGCTTGCTTATTTGAAATCGTTGTAATTAATAATTATTACTTACTAAGTGATGAGTAATTATTTTTGCATCGTATGTATGTTTGTTAGCCATCGGGATACGGATTTTAAACCCTTCCGGAGAGGCATTGATGAGCTTACATTGGATCAAATAATCTCGTGAATCACATGCCCGTGGACATCGGTTAATCGTCGATCGACGCCGTCGTGGCGAACCGTTAGTTTTGTGTGATCGATGCCGAGTTGATGCAGGATGGTGGCGTGGACGTCATAGACTTGTGTTGGATTCAAGCGGTCGAGTGGTTTATAGCCCCATTGATCTGACTCGCCATGAGAGATTCCGCCTTGAATCCCTCCGCCGCAAAGCCAGTTGGTGAAGACATACGGATTATGATCCCGCCCTTTTCCAGCCTGACTGCTGGGCATACGTCCAAATTCGGTTGTCCACAATACGATCGTATCTTCGAGTAATCCCCGTTGTTTCAGATCTTTAATCAAAGCCGCAGTGCCAACGGCCATACCGTGGGCTAATGGACCATGATCGCGGGCGATGTCTTCATGGCTGTCCCAGTTTCGTCGGGGAAAACCGTTGTCGTTGCCGGACCAGATCTGCACAAAACGGACACCGCGTTC
>DEML01000082.1 GCA_002359185.1 Planctomycetaceae bacterium UBA2671 | reverse complement strand
AGCGAATTTCTGGCGAATATGAGCCACGAGATTAGAACTCCCATGACAGCAATCATGGGATATGCTGAGCTGCTAGCTGACGATGAATCCTTTATCAGTGATTCCAACCAAATCATTAAGGCAGCCAAAACGATCTACCGCAATGGTGAGCATCTGATGTCGCTGATAAATGATATTCTTGATCTGACAAAAATCGAAAACGACAAACTGGATTTCGACTTAGGAGTATATTCACCGATTGTTATTGTGAATGATATCATCTCGTTGATGAAAATTCGGGCGAATGAAAAACAGATATCACTTGAAATCAAGATTGCAGATCGAATTCCTGAAAAGATCATTACTGCCCCAATCCGCATGCGTCAGATTTTGGCGAATCTGATTGGTAATGCCATTAAGTTTACTGAGCGAGGAGGAGTGACTCTTGAGATCAGGCAAGTAAATCGTGGCGAATTACGGCTTGAATTTGATGTTGTTGACACGGGAATAGGAATCAAAAAAGAACAGCTACAGAATTTGTTTAAACCGTTCGTACAAGCTGATAGTTCCGTAACCAGAAGATTTGGAGGTACGGGCCTCGGATTGACAATCAGCTCTCGACTGGCTGAAAAACTCGGTGGTAGCGTGAAAATTGTAGAATCGTCGCTTGGGATCGGAAGTCGCTTTCGTCTGTCAGTGCCAGTGGGAGATTTAGATCAATTACAAACTGACGACACCGATCACGATGTAGGGATGCGAGATGAAAGGCTTCTTAAAGCAGTGAGCCCTAGTTTCAATCAGCAGCCTTATTCTCTAAAAGGACAACAGATTTTGCTGGCCGAGGATGGCCCAGACAACCAGAGGTTAATTGAGTTCTTACTCAAAAAAGAAGGAGCCATTGTGACTGTTGTCGAGAATGGTCAATTAGCCGTTGAAACTGCAATGCAGGCGATCGAGAACAACGAGCAATTTCATGCAATTCTCATGGATATGCAAATGCCTGTTATGGATGGATATGAAGCGACAGCCATATTGAGAGCAAAAGGTTATACAGGACGAATCATCGCACTGACTGCCCATGCAATGACTGGCGATCGAGAAAAGTGCCTTGCATGCGGTTGTAGTGACTATGTTTCAAAGCCTGTTAATGCTAAAAAATTGTTCGCAGCTATCGACGGGTAATTTCTCTTAGAATCTATAGACCAAGAGTCCTCCTGTGACCGAACATCATTTTTGCACTCCTGCTATTTCTCACGACATTCTGGAGTTTTTTGAAGAGTTCTCGTCATGTGGGACACAACAGAACATTCAGCACCGAAAAACTCGTCTGCTGACACAGGTGGATTTAGAGGGCCTCCGGTACAACGAATGTGATCTGTGATCCTAAATACAATCGATTGAAAATAACAAAGCTCAAGAGAATTACCAGCTAACGGTTGGATCCTTAGGTCCCGAGGATTCCGTTTATTTGAGGTGATCGCTCATGGTCCCAAACTGCAGCCTTCTCGATCTGCTCAAGCCACCTTCCGCTCAAACGATTTAATCAATCCACCAACGTATTTCTTGACCTCTATCTGATCAATGGAAATGGTCGCCACTTCATCAGGTTCCTCTCGAATCGGCGGCAGGTGGTCACGTTCCATATGGCTTCTTTTTGTGTTGTAATAACTCGTAAACTCGATTGTGAGATAATCGAGATGCTTCTTCCCAAACACGATAAACTTATTGAGGCACTCCAGCTTGATCGTCTCGATAAACCGCTCGCATCGACCATTCAGATTCGGAGAAGCCTTCGGTAACGGATTCGTATTCATACCCCCTGCTTCGACAGTTTCACGAAATTTCTTAGTGTATTTTGTATCTCGGTCGTGGATGAGGATCGCAGGACGTTTTTCGCGATCACTGGTCTCGTCAGCAAACTTCTTCGTTTGCCTATAGACCCAGGCTGAATTCGGTCGGTAAGTCGATTCAGTTACGATCGCTTCACGAGTTTGCAGATTCAAAAACACCATCACATACAGATCTCGGATTCCTCGTGCCGTCGTTGACTTCACTAAAAAGAAGTCACTGGCCCACAGTGTTTCCCCATGTCGATTCAGGAACTCCGTCCACGAATCTGAAGTCCGGTCTGGACCAGGCTGGATCTCTTCTTCTTTGAGGATATTGCGAACCGTTTGACGGCTGATATTCTTAATTCCGAGTTTCCGCAATTCTCCGATGATTCTCGTGTAGCCGAATCCAGTTGTCTTGGCGATCTCGATCACAAGTTCCCGTGGCTTCCGCTGCCCGCCTTTGGGATTCTTATTGTTGGACTTACTCCCCTTCTCGTCCCGCAACCACCGAAAGAACGTGGTTGGCGTGACAATCGTGATCAATTCCTCGATCGCCCGCCCAATCCCCTTCCCCAGTTTGATGAGTTTCTGGCGTTCGCCTGCCGTAGTGTGAATCTGTCCTGGGATCCGAGCCCGCAGAATCTGATTCTCGGCTTTCAGATATTCCACATATTTGGCTAACTCTCGATCGGTTGCAGAAGCGATCAATGCGAGCAGTGGGTGGAAAATCTTGGCCATTTCGGTATTGTCCTTAAATCATATTCTGCAGCGTACAACACATTCGTTGGACAGCACTATGGGGACGAGATTTTACGCAGATTGGGACAGGGCTACCCGATTAGGCACCTGTTTGGACCACGAGACCGACCTTTGGAAATGGAGTGTCCGTTTTGATCCGCACCAGATGCCCCAACTCTTCGAGAACATCGAGTGACCGGCGGCAGTCATGATACAGTCTGGGAAATAATTTGCCGAGCGGCTTGAACTTTGGGGTCGTGGTGACGAACTGGCCAAAGAAGTATGGATCAAGCACGCCGAATTCATCGCCGAAGGCGATTTCGACGTCAACGACCTGTTTTGTCTTCGTATGCCTGAAGCAGCACTGCAATCCATGAAATGCGTATTTCCATCCATCGTAAAGGCGTCCAGAACCGGAGCAGCGTTCGACCAGCTCTGACGGCGGCACGTTCTTCCTATTTGCGAGTAGTTTGCACAAGATCGTGG
Organism: Planctomycetaceae bacterium UBA2671; assembly: GCA_002359185.1. Classification (GTDB taxonomy): domain Bacteria; phylum Planctomycetota; class Planctomycetia; order Planctomycetales; family Planctomycetaceae; genus Rubinisphaera. The sequence continues at coordinate 3,764 of DEML01000082.1, read as the reverse complement.
CGGTATCGCGAAAGGCATGAGCCGCTTCAATGATGGCGTCAGCATTCGCAATCACCGTGTCACGGCCGATCACCTTCATCACAGTGACACATTCGTGATCGTTAATTCCTCCGCTGTCGAAGGTGCTGTACTCAGGAAGTGCCGCAGAGAGTTCAGCAATGAGCTGCTGTTTGTCGGAAGTTGAGAGTGACTTAGGGAACTGCAGAACAACGTGATGATCAATCGTCGCAAGCGTGGAGAGTTCCATCGGGTTCGGGATATCGATGATAGCCGGGCAATCGATTCGGAGTGGATCGCTCATAGCATCTCTTCGTGCCTAACAGGTATTCAACCATCATAGTGCGGTAAAGTTTTACCGCATTTTTATGGTCGAGTACGGATAAAAAAAGCTATTTATAGAAGAATTCCTAGGATCTTTGTCACAGGACGCTGATGATCCGATGTTGCTATACCGCACTCTTCACAATACCGATAAGCGTACATGTCTGTGTCATGCTCTTCAATAATGATTGCATGAATTTAAGTTCGCCGCGATAACTTCTTGTGTGTGATTAACTGTTCAGGAAATCACAACCGAGTCGGTTTTCATCACCGAAGAGTGGGACCGGTTCACGTTTAAGGAGTGAGATTTCTTATGCACAGTCCATTCCTTGAATTCGTAGTTGCAGCGATTTGTCTGTGATTGGCCTCATTCATGTTCCATTTCAGTAAATTTACTGAGTGGATCGCAGCGTATTTCAATCCCGATCTAGAACTAACTACAGTCTGCTCAAGCCACCTTCCGCTCAAACGACTTAATCAAGCCTCCGACGTATTTTCGGACCTCAATCTGATTGATGGAAATTGTCTCTACTTCATCAGGCTCCTCGCGGATCGGTGACAAGTGATCCCGTTCCATGTGGCTTCTTTTTGTGTTGTAATAACTCGTAAACTCATCCGTGAGATAATCGAGATGCTTCTTGCCAAACACAATAAACTTGTTGAGGCACTCCAATTTGATCGTCTCAATAAATCGCTCACACCGACCATTCAAGTTCGGCGAGGCTTTCGGTAATGGATTGGTTTTCATGCCTGCTGATTCCATGGTTTCACGAAACTTTTTTGTGTATTTCGTATCACGATCGTGGATCAGGATCGCAGGAGGCTTCTCACGATCCATGGTCTGCTCAGTAAACATCTTCGTTTGCCGGCACACCCACGCCGAATTCGGGCGGTAAGTTGACTCAGTCACGATCGCTTCGCGAGTTTGCAGATTCAAAAACACCATGACATACAGGTCTCGCAGCCCGCGTGCGGTCATCGACTTGACCGAGAAGAAGTCGATTGTCCACATTAAGCACGATTAAATTTTCAGAGAAGAAGGCATGTAATGCGTCTACGGCATGCTTTTCGGTCAGCTTTGATTTTCGAATAAGTATGCCTTGCATTCCGATTCTGGAGAAGTTCCCGATAAATCGTGGAAAGTTGACGCCCAAGGGGGCTGATAAAATGACGAATGATTTTATCACGATACATCCTGATTGCTATGGATTCTCGTTCGTCAGTAGTAAGATGAGCGTATGTCATTTATGGACTCCTTAAAAACAGGTGGTGGTTATTCAGCAAATATACAACATCCTAGGAATGTCATCATTTTTTGATAATCAATTCACTTCAAAACTGAATCAACCAGACCTCAAATCATTTCTCATCGTCAGCGAAAAACTTCATGGAAAATGAATCCCTACTGATAGATGCAATCGGTAACGAATTTAATGAAGAGATTCAGCAGAATCTAAACCCGCGAATTGAAGAGTTCATTGTCAGAATTCACGAGTCGTTTCAATGTCAGTTGTTTAATGAGTTGTTCGAGATAGAGATGGAATATCAGAGACGAAATGGCGAAGACATTGATTTCGATGATTATTTAGAACGATTCCCGGAATATGAAACTACGATCTCCAAAGCATCTGATTCACAACAAAAGACCGTTTCAATGTCAGTTAGAACAGACAGGAATTCAATTGAAAATGCCATTGCTAAACTTACCCGATATCGAGTGACAAAAAAACTTGGTGAAGGAGGAATGGGAACCGTCTACAAGGCTTACGATACGCGACTTGAACGGGATGTGGCGATCAAGTTTCCTCATATCCTCGATATCGCTCATGGCGATGAAATCATCGAACGGTTTTTTCGCGAAGCGAAAGCGGCAAGCGGACTTGACCACCCCAATATCTGTGCAGTTTACGATCGGGGTGAAGTCGAGGGAATCCATTATATCGTCATGAAATATATTGATGGAAAAACGCTCGAGGTCTGGGCCAAAGCCAATCAACCATTGCATGCAAAGAAAATCGCCAACATCTTTCTCCAACTGACGGACGCACTTCAAGTTGTCCACGAAAATAACCAGATCCATCGTGATATTAAACCAGGTAACATTCTCGTATCTGACACTGATCGCCCTATTTTAACCGACTTTGGCTTGGTTCGCGAAGGACCTTTCAGACAAGCCGTCAGTCTGGTGGGGACCCTCCGGTACAACGAATGTGATCTGTAATCCAAAATACGATGGAATTAATTTAGCTTAATTGATGAGAATTACCAGCTCCCGGTCGAAGGTTTACACGCCGAGAATTTCGCTTATATGAAGCGAGGGGAGAGTATTGAAGCGGAACAAAGCTCAACACATCGAGCAGGCTAATTGAAAAATCTGATCGTAAACGTACTACCGTCTTCTCAATTATCTCAAGCCACCTTCCGCTCAAACGACTTGATCAATCCCCCAACATATTTTCGAACCTCAATCTGGTCAATTGAAATTGTCGCCACTTCATCAGGTTCCTCTCGAATCGGTGGCAGGTGGTCCCGTTCCATGTGGCTTCTTTTTGTGTTGTAATAACTCGTAAACTCGACTGTGAGATAATCGAGATGCTTCTTGCCGAACACGATGAACTTATTGAGACACTCCAGTTTGATCGTCTCGATGAATCGCTCGCACCGACCATTCAAGTTCGGTGAAGCCTTTGGTAACGGATTTGTTTTCATACCCGCTGATTCCACGGTTTCACGAAACTTTTTCGTGTATTTCGTATCTCGATCGTGGATCAGGATCGCGGGACGCTTCTGGCGATCTCTGGCCTGCTCAGTAAACAACTTCGTTTGCCGGCACACCCATGCCGAATTCGGCCGGTAAGTCGATTCTGTTACAATGGCTTCACGTGTTTGAAGATTCAAAAACACCATCACATACAGATCGCGGAGTCCTCGTGCTGTCATCGACTTGACCGAGAAGAAGTCACTGGCCCACAGTGTTTCTCCATGTCGATTCAAGAACTCCGTCCACGAATCAGAAGTCCGATCTGGACCCGGCTGAATCTCTTCCTCCTTGAGAATATTGCGAACCGTTTGGCGGCTGATGTTTTTGATCCCGAGTTTTCGCAGTTCCCCAATAATGCGGGTGTAGCCGAAGCCAGTTGTCTTCGCGATTTCGATGACCAGTTCTCGAAGCTCCCGTGGCTTCCGCTGGCCACCTTTGGGATTCTTGGTCTTGGACTTACTCCCCTTCTCGTCCCGCAACCACCGAAAGAACGTGGTTGGCGTGACAATCGTGATCAATTCCTCGATCGCCCGCCCAATCCCCTTCCCCAGTTTGATGAGTTTCTGGCGTTCGCCTGCCGTAGTGTGAATCTGTCCTGGGATCCGAGCCCGCAGAATCTGATTCTCGGCTTTCAGATATTCCACATATTTGGCTAACTCTCGATCGGTTGCAGAAGCGATCA
>DEML01000080.1 GCA_002359185.1 Planctomycetaceae bacterium UBA2671 | reverse complement strand
TCAGTTGTCGTGCATGTTGATCGATACCGAGAAAGAGCATGGTCGTCCTCCTGTGAGAAAGAGTGAGTGTGATTTCCCAGCCATAGGGAAATCATAATTTCCACTCAAAGCAACTCTTTCATCGATATCAAAGGGGTGGGGGTAGATTCACTCAGTGGAACTTAGATTTCGAGTTCATCCAGAGTGCAGCCATAAGGAAAGTCTTTAAAAATTGTTCAGTAGTATAGAAATGCTCCCTGACCTTCGGTAAGCTAATAAGCAGGGCAATCTAATCATTAATTGGCATCACTACTAATTAAAGGCTTGATCAAGTTGAAATAAATTCAATGCGTCAGTAGTCATGTCTCTTCGATTTCTGTCGTCTGTCATTCAGCATCCCCCCAGTGAATTACCTTCTGATCATGAACGCATTCTGGGCAATGACTATTTTTGGTGGGCATTCTGAGTGATAACAATTTCAGCAGATTAAAAAAACATTCACAAACAAACGATGGTGATCGACCAACATCAGGCGTATTTACTAACGTTACTGAGCCAATTCGTGTTCGTGAGTATTCAAAAAATGAGTGCTCTGACAAAATACTCAAATCAGCATTGAACATTGATCGCCAAGCAGCATGGACTGAACCATTTGTTCCTTTTCAGAAATAATTTGAAAGAATCCTCATCCTGATAAGGGACATCGGGGCAAGGCTCTGTCCAACCATCTCTTCCAAACATATTGGGATTCTGAAATGACAGCAGACGGTAACTCGCTTCCGTTTTCCGCTACGCGACAAGTGGAGCAGATCTGCAGTCAGTTCGAGGAATCTTTTAAGGCCGGAAAGCACCCGCGAATCGAAGAGATTGTCAGCAACTCTGCCGTACCCGACCGGGAAATTTTGCTCCGGGCATTGCTGGATGTCGAACTCGCACTGCTGGGTCGGGCCGGTAAAAAGTTGAGGCAGGCGGAATACAGAGCGAGGTTTCCCAACGACACGCAAGTCGTCGAACAGGCTTTCAAAGATTTCGCTAAGCGATCAGGGGCGGTCAAGGATTCATCCAAGTCTCTACCCGAGTTGAAAGAGACGATCTACGTCAGCAGTCCTTCCGTCGAATCCTCCCAAACGGGACATATGAAGTGGCCACAGTCCAATGAGCAGCCAATTGAATCGTTTGGCAAGTTCAATGTAAAACGAATTCTCGGCAAAGGGGGCTTCGGAATCGTATACCATGGATACGATCCCCAGCTCGAACGAGACGTCGCTATTAAGGTTCCTCATCTTTCCGTATTGGGAACTCAAGAACTTCGCGACCGATTCCTCAGAGAAGCTCGTGCCACTGCCGCTCTACGTCACGTCAACATCTGCCCCATCTTCGAAATCGGAGAAGTTGAGGGACAGCCATTTATCGCGATGGCCTTTATCAACGGCCTGCCGCTCTCCGCCATAATTAATCCAGAGAAGCCTCTGACGGAAAAGCAGGCCGCGAATATTGTCCGGAAAGTTGCTCTGGGACTTGCAGCCGCCCACCATAAAAATGTGATTCATCGTGACTTGAAGCCCGACAATATCATGATTGACCGCCAGTCCAAAGAACCCGTAGTTATGGACTTTGGACTGGCTCGTCGGGATGAGTCGAATGATGAGCAATTGACCCAGGAAGGGCAGATCATGGGCACGCCCGTGTATATGCCGCCTGAACAGGCTAGAGGGGAAGTCGATATGATCGGTTTTCACTCGGACATTTACAGTCTGGGGGTCATTCTCTATGAGTTACTCACCTGTCGACGCCCCTTTAAAGGTAAAATTGGCGAAGTGTTGGCGGCCATTGTACGAGATGAACCAGCCGCTCCCTCAAAATTTCGTCCAACGCTCGACTCTACACTCGAATCAATCTGTCTCAAAGCGATGGCAAAGCAGCCACACGACCGTTATCAGTCGATGGAGGAGTTTGCACAAGCGTTGGCAGAATTCATTCGGGGAGGCGGAACATCCGGTCCCAATCCAGTATTAACCCCCACTGTAATCATCTCTGATCAAGATTCTGGACAGACAGAATCCTACGGGAAAGTGAAACCAACAACCGCTGTCAACAAATATCTGGGAACAAAAATTACACGAACCTGGAACGATCGCACATTACTCCAGAAAACTGCGATCGGACTTGCCGCCGCATCACTGCTTATCTTTCTGAGTGTGATCCTGCTGCGAACGAAGTATGGCTACGTCGAGATCGAAATTCTCGATCCCTCATTGCAGGTCACCTTCGAGGGTGAGACAATCACCGCCGATAACGACGGCAAACCCATCAAGATCACTCCCGGTCCGAATAGCCTGTTTGTCAGCTACGAGGGACTGGAAGCTCCCATTGAGAAATACTTCGAATTAAAGCGAGAAGGCACCATTGCGTTGCGAGTTACCCGTATTGGAAATGAAGTGTTTCTCTTGAAGCCTGGAGAACTCGCACCAAAAACGATTCCTGAACTTGAGTTTCAAGGGACGGAACTCGTTCAGACTTTGAGTTCTGATCCAAAATGCGTCTATGAACTTTCATTCTCACCCGAGGGAACAAGGCTCGCTGCGGCGAATGACGGAGCTTCCGTAAAAGTCTGGGATCCACAGAGTGGAGAACTGATTAAAACGCTCAGTGGATTCGAGACTCCCGTCTTGTGCGTCGCCTATTCTCCTGATGGGAAAATGCTGGCCACTGGCGATACGAACCGATCCAATTCCGGAAAACAACGTTCCGGTACTGCTGTTGCATGGAATACCGATGACTGGTCGCAAGCCTTTACTGTCACAGATCCTAAGGCTGTCTGTAGCCTCGCTTTTTCACCGGACGGAGGCCATCTCGTTGGAGGACTCGGCAGTACGATGTCCGACGAATCGATTACTCGAATGGAGGCAAGCTACGAACGAATGTCGTCACGATCCGGTTCAACTGGAAGAGCCGTTCCGAATTCAATGTCATTCAAAATGTGGCAATGGGGCGGACTGATGATCTACGACATCGCCTCAAAGAGAGCGGTTTCAACTCCGTCAGTAGATTCGCCCCGAATCACAGCAACTGGGGTTTCCCCCGATGGGAAATACTTTGCGACCAGTGGTTTTCGGGGAGAGCTGAAACTTCGCAAAGTCTCTAACGGCGAACCCATGGTCGACTTAGTTCAGCCTCCGGGCAGCCAGTATGTCATTAACTCAGTCGCTTTTGCTCGCAGTAGGCCTATCTTGGCAGGGGGAGCACCTAATGGATTTCTCATTTATAACATTGATGAGCGAAGGGAAGTGTTGCGAAACACAACAGCTGGCGAAGTTTTCTCTCTTTGTTTCTCTGAGGACGGCCGCATTCTTGCCACCGGCCACGAAGGTCAACCAATTCAGCTTTGGGATGTAGCCACTGGTAAACTCTTATCAACACTCGATGTGGACTGGACAAAAACTACCGCTATCGAGTTTCAACCACAAGGAGATCTGCTCGCCGCCTCGGGTGAGTCGAAGGGAGATATTCGGATTTGGCGTATCAACTATAACAGAATAAAACAACCTCTAAACTCCTCATCGTTGAAGCAGTCTGATGTTACTAATCCTGACAATATACCTGATTCAACAACAAAGAATGACACTCCCTTCACCGCAGCCGCTCCTCCAATTTGGTCACATGAAGAAATTCAAGCGGGAAAGATAACAGCTCCTGATTTGCCAACATATACACCGATCTGGGAAGATAACTTTGTCTCTACACGAAATTTCATGGAATCCGATGGTGATGTGACTTGCCGGATTCAGAACGGCTTCGCGAGCCTCCAAGTTAACAAGGGAGAGGGGCAGTTTATAAAGGATCTTAGGTACAGCGGAAAGCGTTCGGATGTCGCCTGTCTGGTGGAGGCGAAATTAAGTGGTCAGAATGCTGAGGGGTGGAGCTTTCTCCTGACTAACGCCACCAGTGGACAGGGATCTTCCATCAATCATGTCGAAAAACGAATTGGTGTTGAGCTTATCATTGGCGGGGATGGAACACTCAGAATTAACCCACTGAGTGATAGCGATTCACGCAAGTTTCCAAGGATTACCCACTCTGCCATCAAAAAGGGTACAGAAGCCAATCAACTGTTGGTAATCGGACGTGGGCATCTTCTAGAAATCTATGTCAATGGCGAGGCAGTTTGTAATCCAATCGTTTGGCAATCGGAGCTGACTGATTTGGGCTGGGCATTGGGAATCTATGGAAAACCCGACGCAGTGGCAGAATTCGATTTCTTAAAGATCTGGCCCTCAGGCGAACTTCCTACGATTTCAGAACGGATTGCCAAAGGACAGCTTTCAGCTCCAAACCAAGCGTCAACCAGAGCATCGTCGCAATCTGCTTCCGATGGAATTGTCGATCTCTACGCGGAGATTGATATTCAACGTGACGCAGTGTCCGGGACGTGGTCGAAGGAAAACGGAATACTGTTGACTCCAAATGAGATACCGCGTCAACCTCCTCCTCGACTATACCTACCTATGAATACAATAGTTCCTTACGAATATGACGTGGAGTTGGAGCTGGAACGAAAAAGTAAAGGGGGCACTGGCCTGGTATTCGGTTTTCTGTTCGGCGGCCGACAAGGAACAGTACATATGGACTCCTATTCTTCTCCGCATCTATGGGGAATTAATGATATTGATGGTCAAGGAGCGAAGGAGAATAGCACCCGCAATCAGGGTGATCGACTGCCGCTGAATATCCGTAAGACAGTTAAAATTGAGATTCGTAAAGCAGGAATCCGCGTGTTCTGTGATGCGGAGAAAGTGATCGACTGGCATGGGCGGCCGGAACAGCTCTCGACTAGTTTTTGGAACATCCCCAAGAAGGATTCTCTATTCCTTGGTTCCCAGTCAGTATTTGCTATCCACTCGATTATACTCAAACCTGTGGCTGCTTCGCTTCCGGCGGACAGCACAAGCGGAACCCCTCCGGTACAACGAATGTGATCTGTGATCCAGAATACGATACAAAGAAAATAGCCAAGTTGATCAGTAATATCAGCTAACGGTTGAAGGCTTCCTCGCAGAGAAGCCCATTTACTTGATGCGATCGCACATGGATCCGAACTGCAGTCTTCTCAATCCACCTTCCGCTCAAACGACTTGATCAAGCCACCCACGTATTTCCTGACCTCAATCTGATCGATTGAAATTGTCGCCACTTCTTCAGGAGTCTCCCGAATCGGTGGAAGGTGATCCCGTTCCATGTGGCTTCTTTTTGTGTTGTAATAACTCGTAAACTCATCCGTGAGATAATCGAGATGCTTCTTGCCAAACACAATGAAATTATTGAGGCATTCCAGTTTGATCGTCTCGATAAATCGCTCGCAGCGACCATTCAGGTTCGGGGACGCTTTCGGTAACGGATTTGTTTTCATACCCGCAGCTTCAACAGTTTCACAAAATTTCTTAGTGTATTTCGTATCTAGGTCGTGAATGAGGATCGCAGGACGCTTCTGGCGATCTCTGGTCTGCTCAGTAAACATCTTCGTTTGCCTGCAAACCCAAGCCGAATTGGGCCTGTAAGTCGCCTCGGTCACGATCGCCTCACGAGTTTGCAGATTCAAAAACACCATCACATACAGGTCTCGCAACCCTCGTGCGGTCATTGATTTGACTGAAAAGAAGTCGCTGGCCCACAGTGTTTCTCCGTGTCGATTCAGAAACTCTGTCCACGAGTCTGAAGTTCGATCTGGACCTGGCTGGATCTCTTCTTCCTTGAGAATGTTGCGAACCGTTTGTCGACTGATATTCTTAATCCCGAGTTTCCGCAGTTCCCCGATGATTCTCGTGTATCCGAAGCCGGTTGTCTTGGCGATCTCAATCACGAGTTCTCGCAGTTCCCGCGGCTTCCGCTGCCCGCCTTTGGGATTCTTAGTCTTGGACTTACTCCCCTTCTCCTCACGGGGTTCAATGAAATTTGATTTCCATGAGATTTCCGTTAAGCAGACATCATCTATGGCGACCAGTTGGATTGGGAGTAGAGCCTGTTATCCTATCGAGAGGTCAAAGCTGCATTAGAACTCAGGATACAGCTGCAGTTCGTCTTTATCATTGCGAAGTGGGACGGTGAGTAGACGGGCATGTTAATCGATACCGAGAAAGAGCATGGTGGGCCTCCTCTGAGAAAGAGTAAGTGGATTTCCCAGCCATAGGGAAATCATAATTTCCACTCAAAGCAACTCTTTCATCGATATCAAAGGGTTTTTGGATGTCTACCAAACTCAAAAGTCGCAGGGCGGGTTCATCTTGTCGCTGCGCGATCCAATCCACAAAGTAGATCGGTTCACCCGCTTAAAAAGCCGATTTTCACTTGCCGCTCATGTTTATCTCAAAAGTATTCTCACCTGCTGTGATTTCGACTGTCAGCCCACTCGTGGAAGGGTCCCGATATTTTTGCGGGATATTCTTCATATCCTTTGGGGACTCTGACTTCGGCGAATTCGGACCGGCGTCAACTTCTACCATCGGTGGAATAACGGTGACCTGATAGGTCCCGACAGGCAGCCCTCTATAAGAATCAATCGCATAGGCACCAGAACCATCAATTTGGGCAACGCCGCCGTGTCCTTCCTGAAGATGACTCAGATGAACACTGCCTTCAGTCACAGGGGTACTTTCGAACATAACCGTCCCACGAAGTGTTCCCGTGGGACCAAGGTCTGGACCAGAGTCTCCGCAGCCGGCTATGAGAAGGGCTTGGATCGCCAGCGTTAAGCAAAAATAATATGAGCTGGGCATAAGCAGATTTGGCCTTATAAACCTTGATCCAGGAAACAATTTCGATGAGACAAAACATAAGATACAGAATCTAAAATTCGCCAATAACATTGCCATCGCTTCGGGTTACCAGAAAGCGTGTTAAATCGAAGTCGAGATTCTCGGACAGGAAATGCACACTACCATCTGCGAAAACGGCTTGGACTCCTCCTGTATGTTCGGAAAGTATCGGATTATTGCAGGCATCGTTCGCCATGCCAGTCAGGTTCATCCTCTTTTCGGATAACGGATAACGGATTGTGGTCGTGTTATAACAGCGAACGTCCGTCGTTCCATTTGGAGCCATCCAGGCACTGCTCGCACGAGCGGATCGTCCATCCTGTTTTGCTCCTGCCGCGTTCTCCGCATAACCTGATTGCTCAGCCACCATAGCAACATTGGACGTGCCGTCAGTAAAGTCGCGAAATCTCGTCGAGCGAGAATGGGAAAATGAACCGCCGTCGGAACGAATTCCCTTGTTCGTAATTGAGCCGAAAGTGCTTGAGTCATTCTGAACCTGGTTCAGGCCGATTGCTCCAGACAGAAGTATGTAGGAAGAAATCAAAACGTCAGTGGTCAAAGTTGCAGTCGCGTCGGTGACGGACACACTTTGAGGCATCGCATTGGATGGACAGAGATAGACTGAAGGCCTGGCGCCATTCATCGGTGCATAATTTACAGTACTTCCGCCGCCAAACCAGAAAAGCGCTGAACCATCGAAAGTCAGGGCATCGTAGAGACTTCCCTGCTCAATGAATGGTAGCATATGAACCCATGCCGATGGCCCATGTGCGCCTAAACCTCCTGTTGGGAATATATTATGGACATCATGGTAGTTGTGGATCGCCAGGCCAATCTGCTTGAGATTGTTTTTGCAGGAACTACGCCGGGCAGCCTCGCGGGCTTGCTGAACGGCAGGAAGCAATAGTGCCACCAAAATTGCGATGATGGCGATGACAACGAGTAGCTCAATCAGAGTAAACCCGCGGCGACCTTTCGAAGGGACGTACATTCATTTTCCTCGATACAAATGTGTGTGTGTGTGTGCAGACAAATAGATTCCAAGGGTGAGGTTGTGTCTCTCTGATTCAAGAGAGGAATTTTCAACTTAAGGTGGGCCTGATTTGTCAGATGATGGCGAGACGGATTGATATTGCCTAGTATTAAACGCAATGAAATTGAAAAATCTTCTTAAAAATCTCCAATTTCAGAAAAATATCAAAAAGAATTCCAGGAATCGAAAAATAAGCTTTTTAATGTGACTGTTTTTGCATTTTTCGTGCTGAATCAATGCAGAGTTCCTCTATTAATCCCAAGAATTTCTAATACCGATCTTGGGATTAATTTTCTGGTTTGTAGAATATTGTTAATTCGTGGGAATTGTATCTTACGCATGGTGGTCCTCCTGTGAGAAAGAGTGAGTGTGATTCCCCAGTGGTAGGAGAATCAGATTTGCCACTCAAAGCAACTCTTTCATCGATATCAAATGGAGATGCCCGAAAATGACGCTCTTCGTGTATCGGCTGCATCGTATTTATTCTTAAGATGCAAATAATTCTGAGATGGGTTGACCTCGATCCGTGATGGGTACGGGACGATCGCCATCGAAAAGATTCTTGTGGTAGTCGATGGACAGGGCAGCACAGATCGTGGCGAAGAAGTCTGGTACGCCGACGGGATTGGCGACGATCTTTTTCGAAAGCTCATCGGTTTCACCCCAGGCACCGCGATGTGACAAGCCGCCGCCTGCGAGTACGCAACTGAACGCCGAACCTTGATGACCGCGTCCGCCGCCACTGTCGAACTCGGGTGGGCGGCCGAACTCGCTAGTGATGACGATCAACGTCTTGTCGAGAAGTCTTTTTTCTTCGAGGTCGGTGATTAAGGTTGAAACCGCAGTGTCCATTTCCTGAATCAACTTGTGTTGATTGACAATTCCACTATTGTGGACGTCCCAGCCGGAACCGTTCAGGAAGTTCAGGTTGTGGCTGACTTCGATAAATCGGACACCACGTTCAACCAGTCGACGACTCAATAAACAGCGTTGTCCGAATTCACCGCCGTAGCGATTCCGCAAATCGTCAGGTTCTCCTTCGAGTTGGAAGACACGATTAAACTCTGGGCCACTCAGTTTCAGACTCTGCTGAACCACGGCTTCGTAATCGAGCAACTGTTCGACTTCCGTTGATCTTCTGCTATTCCGTAATGATGACAGAAACTTTTCACGTCGATTTTGACGCGAATTTGTGATGCCATCCGCGCGAGAGAGCCCCGCTGGGCCTCGCCCCGTTTCCGTCAGATACAAATACCCGTACTTTGCTCCCAGAAAACCCGGGCCGCGTGTCACATTGGGATAACCAATTAGCACGTAGGGCGGGGCTCCATCGTTAACAGAACCGCGTTCGTGAACCACCAATGATCCCAAAGATGGATAAGTCACGGTTCCGCTGATTGATCGACCTGTATGCATGCGATTCGTCGCGGCAGCATGTTCGTCGATCACGTCGTGATTCACCGTGCGAACGGCGGTCACACGATCCATCACTTTCGCCAGATTGCCAAGATGTTCGCACACCTGTACTCCCTCGACGGCAGTGTCAATTGAGTCGTAGTATGCACCAGGCTTCCTGGCTTTAGGATCCCCTTTGGCTTTGGGATCAAATGTGTCTATCTGACCCATTCCTCCCCCCAGCCAGATTGAGATCACATGTTCTGCTTTGCCTTGAAGCAATGATTGCTGTTCCGTTGCCAGTGCAAAATTCGGAAGGCTCAATGCACCTCCCGCGGCAGCACTGGCGGCCAGAAATTGTCGTCGGTTAGGGTTATACATGATTTAATCCTTGACTTGCTAAATTATTCTTAATTGTGTCTATGACACTATTGTTTTGTAGCCGGTCTGTTCAAGGAATCCAAACGAACTCAGGATCGTTGACCAGGCTCCAGATGACATCTTCGTAAACTTCTCGCCAGTCAGTTTGCAATCGGGGGTCGACCGCCGGCCCGCGGATCACCCGAGCTTGCAGTTCATTCTGAATCTCATTCGCTTCCGGCACCAGATGGTTTGACCATGTGGATTGCGGCAGTGGTGGTTCTGGATTAGGTTGGACGACTTTGTCCTCCGGCAACACCCGATGATCAAATCCGGCAGCCAATGCGGGGATGAATTCCGCTCTCTCCTGATCGTTGGGATAGCGTGACCAAAATCGCAGGAACAGGGAATCCAGCAACGCCTCAGGAGATTCGGCATCAATCGCCAGTTGAGCCAGTGGACTATGATCTGCCGCACGCGTTAGTGATGTTGAAAGTGTGCCATTAGCAAGAATTCCGGGTTGGAGCACGTTGGGGTCGGTCTCTCGTTCAATAATCGGTTGCTGTCTGGTACCGGTCCAGCCAAAGGCTTCCAGCACATCTGTAATAGACTGAGCGCGTGGCAACGATAAACTTGGCCGGTCACGTTCGTTGTTCAGTCCGGCAAACATCCACGCTCGGCTAGGCGAACCCAGCGTGAGACGTTTAGTCATTGGTTCTGCTCCATCGTGCACGAACGTCAGTTGTCCGGTGTTCATCTCGCGACCTGTCGCTGCGAACAGCGAATCAACCACTTGTTCAGCGGCTAGTCGTCGCGGGTCGGGAGCATTGAAAAAGCGTTGCTCTGCCGACGCCAGTTCGTTCTGTCCAATCGCTGCGCGTTGGTATGTTTGCGATGTCATGATAAGCCGCAGGACATGCCGCAGATCATAATCGTGAGTGACCAATTCCTCTGCCAACCATTTCAGCAGTTCTGGATGACTCGCGGTCTTACCTTCCCAGTCGTTAACAGGCTGGACGATTCCCGCACCCATCAGTCGATTCCAGAGATGGTTCACGACAACTTGCGGAAAGCGATGGTTTTGAGGGGATGTGACTAATGCTGCGAGCCGTTCGCGTGAGTCTGTTGGGCTGTGTACAAGGGCGTCGATGTGAGATCCATCTTCAACCCCAGTGAACGAGGCGAAAGGCCACTTCGGTTGAACTTGCACGCCCGGTTTCAGAGTCACTCGAATCAGAGACTCGCGACCGATGCCCTCGAAGAACGCATCGGGCACGCGGCTGGTCTTTGGCGGAGCCAGCTGTTTACGATTTAACATCGCGGCCAATGAATACAGATCTTCCTGAGACGTACTATGATAGGGCGAATCGTGACAACGGGCACATTGCAGTTCGATGCCTAGGAAAGCCGAGGCGACAATATGTCCCTTGGCCGCCATGGGCGAATCGTTCTCGCCAGCCATTTGAAATCCTGCGCTACCCCCTTCATGCGGGCTGCCACGCATCAGAATCAATTCTGTCACCATCCGATCAAGCGGTTTGTGGTCTCGCAGTGATTCGTAGAGGAACCAGCGGAACGGGCCGGTTGAATTGAGTGATTGATTCAGCAGAGTCGGATTCTCAGCCAGTAAGTCCATCCACAAGCTGACCCAATGATCTGCATAGCGGTCGTCCTGCAGAAGTTGTTCGATCAGCTTAGTGCGTTTGTCGGGATCGTCGCTGGATAGGAAGGCAAGGGTTGCCCCTTGCGTTGGGCCAACTCCGACGGTATCCAAATAGACGCGACGCAAGAATGAGGCATCATCAATGACCGGAGCCAACGCCACCGATTCTGGCGCCAGTGGTTGATTCGGCCAGACTGCCCCTTCCATAACCCACGTTTCCAAAATCGCAATTTGTTGCTCCGTCAGCCCTGTTTCGGTGGGAGGCATATCACCTGCACGAATGCGGGAGATCATTTCACTTGCATCGGGATCTCCAGGAACGACGGCTGCCAGTTCGGAATCCCCCATGGCAAGAACGCTCTCGCGGGAATTGAGCTTCAAACCGCCCTGTTCCTTTTCTCCATGACAGCGGAAACATTGATCCCGTAAAATTGGCAGCACCTTATTATGAAAATGCTCCGCGGTCTTTTCGTCCGTCTTTGCCGCTTGACTCAACGAGACCGAAATTTTTTCTGTAACAAACTGATCAATCGGATTTGCACCCGTAGCATTTGCAGTTTGCTTCTCTGATTTGATCGTTTCTCGAGCTATCTCGTGTCGACGTTGCCAGAATGCGTCTTGAGAAGCAGCGGCTGCACGACGTGTCTCATCTTCAAACGCAATTATTGCAGCTTCATACTGCCGCAATTCCGGTACGATGGTCGCGTCGGTTAGCATCAATGGCGATGATGAATCGGCCTTCAACACGAATAACGAATTCTCACTTTCTGGCTGAATTGCGACACAGACTTCGCCAGCCTCAGTTCGATCGCCATTGCCGCCGACCATCACTTCCAGAACAACGCGCAAGCGACGCGGGCTCTCTTGTTGATCTGGTGGTAATTCATATTCAATATACGATTCCTGCTGAGGAAACGGCAGCAACCTGGCACCTGGAACCAATGGATCGGGGATCGGTACGATTGCTTCAAGATTTCCACCGCGACTGCGAACGGTTTTGGTGCTCGTCACGAGTTGGCCGTCGATCCACAAGCGACTGAGCGAACGGACTCGGACAAGGAATCGATGCTGACCAACTGGCAATTCGACATCACCTGCGATGCGCAACAGCAATGGTGCCTTCCAGCTCGAACGTATGCCCCAGTCATCGTACCGTACTGGAATTCGCGGGAGCAAAAAGGATTCGCCCAGCCAACGAGTGGATTCGACTGGCCACGATTCGCCCTCATACAACCAACGGTTACCTGCGGGCATGTTTTCGCACAGTTGAAACAAGACACGGCCGGCGGGGATGTCACCGAGATTGGGCATCACTTCAGTCGCAAGTTTTACACTGCGTTCTTTACCCTCACGCTTGAACCGGGCGGCTAAAACCTTGTCGTCCAGCACCTCTCGGTGAATCGCAACCGCATCCAGCATTCCTGCAAATCTGTCGCCGATGCGAATTTCGTCATCATCGACCACGGGCGGTTCTTTGGTCGGACCGCCCATGTCCCAGGTGCCATCGGTCGGCTTGCCGTTGAGCCAACCGCGAATCGATTCGGGTTCACCAAACCGATAAGTCACCGCGACATGATGCCAGCCGGTTGCGACAGGAAAACCGAGCTTCGATGTCCAACGATGCCAATGTTTGTCACTGCTTGTCAGCTTCGACGCAAACAGAAAATTGACACGAGCTTCGCCATCTTTGCCCACAATTCGCAAGGCCCAGTTCTGATTGTCTCGCGCGACTTTCGGAGATCCTGTACGGCCTTTTCCAATAATGTAGAGAGGCTGACCATCGCGAACACTGCTCGGATTGATCCAAGCTTCCAACGTGATTTCATCGCCGTTTTTGAAATCGAAATCGCTGTCTGGCCCGGGATCGGCAACAGAAAGGTAGGCCCCGGCATCGAGTTTAATAGCCGTGTTATTTTCTCCCATCTCAGGGAACTCCGGCGGGCGTGGCCCAGCCTGATCTCTCTGTACGTTGCCGGTAGGCTTGAACGGAGCAGTTTCTTCAGAACTGAAATCCCATTGTGCGACCACACTCGTTTCAAGTTCGTTTTGCGCGTACAAGGGACTCGCCATGGTCAGGGCGAACGCTGCGGAAACTATGGAAAGGACAAGTTTCCTGCTATGGAGATTCAAACTGTGGTGATTCATATTGAGGCGATCTCCCTGTAGGCGTGCCCCTCGTTTTGATCGATTCGTTCGGGGCGACCTTTGTGCATGTAAACCAGTTTTTTATGATCCAGACCCATAAGATGCAGTATTGTTGAGTGAATGTCGTGAACGTGAAGACGATCTTCGACTGCGTGGAAACCCAGCGCGTCAGTCGTTCCGTAGGCTTGTCCCCCATTGACTCCTCCGCCTGCCATCCACATCGTGAATCCCGTGGGATTATGATCCCGGCCGTTGCCTTTTTCGCTCATCGGTGTTCTTCCGAATTCGCCTCCCCACACAACCAGTGTCTGCTCCAATAATCCACGTTGCTTCAGATCCTTGAGGAGTCCGGCGACCGGCAAATCCATCCCGCCACACATCTTCGTATGGTTCCCTTCGATATTGGAGTGGGCGTCCCACTTGCTACCCGCTCCGTGATAGCATTGCACAAAGCGAACGCCACGTTCGACGAGTCGTCGTGCCATTAACAGGTTACGTCCATAGGCTTCGGTTTTTTTATCATTCATGCCATACAATGCCTGAGTCTCGGCTGATTCTTTCGACAGGTCGACGGCTTCGGGAGCATGAGATTGCATTTTGAATGCGAGTTCAAAGCTGCGGATACGGGCATCGAGATCTGTGTTATCCAGTCTCGATTCTGCGTGCCGTTGATTCAGTTGCGAAAGAAAGTCGAGTTCCTTGCGCTGTTGAGTCGTCGCGACATTTCTGGGAGGAACCAGATTCGAGAACGCAGGCCCTTCTCGCTGCATCGTAGTTCCCTGATAAACTGCAGGCATGAATCCAGAACCCCAGTTTCTCGCCCCGTTGATCACACGACCACTGCCTTCCTGCATCACGACAAACGCAGGCAGGTTTTCGTTTTCTGTGCCGAGACCGTAAGTCACCCAACTCCCGAGCGAAGGCCGACCGGCGAATTGAGTTCCTGTGTTCATCTGGCAGATGCCCCCCGAATGGTTAATGCCATTCGTCCAGCAGGAGCGGATAACCGCAAGTTCATCGGCCATCTTCGCTGTATGAGGCAGCCAGTCGGAAATCCACAGACCACCCTCGCCATGCTGTTTCCACTTTCGTTGCGTCGGCATGATCGGGGAATCGAATTCGCCCATAGCCGTGATAACGCGACCAAAACTTTCAGGAATCGGCTTCCCAGCCAGTTTTTCGAGATCGGGTTTCGGATCGAAAGTATCGAGATGGCTTGGCCCACCATCCATGAACAGAAAGATCACGCTCTTCGCTTTTCCGGGATAGTGCGACAACTTGCCAGACAATGGGTCTTTTTCTGTCTGACCTGCGGCTTTCGCCACATCATTTTGCAACAGCCCGGCCAAAGCCAGAGCCCCGAAGCCTCCGCCACTTTTTAAGAGCATCTCTCGACGAGAAACAAGATCGTGGTTCTCATGATCAATCGACATAAATCACCTCATTGGAGCATAGAAGTGCGTGGATCAGGGCAATGCGTGCCTGCATTGCAGGAGAAGCCGATGTCGCTTCACGATCAGTCACGGTTGCATGATGATCATGCCCCGACTGATCCTCACCTGAATTTCTAATGTCTGTAAACTGAATATCAAATAATGCTTCTGACTTTTCCGGTTGTTCACCAAACAACTCATCCTGGCTTAACGCTCGGGGTTGCAAGCGAACATTTTGAATCAAGCCATCCCACAGGTGATGATTGGAACGGCCACCAACTTCAAGAGGCCGATTTGACTGCACATTCCAGCGTGCCTGGTGGGCAACATGTGCCACTTCCGGTTTTGCATCTGGTTTTGAGAGATCATTCAGATAAAACGTGATGCCTTCCTTGGCTGGGCTGTCCAAATCAATTGACACGGCAATGTAATACGGTTTGTTCAATTCCAATCGCAAGTTCGAGGGAATGACTTCATATTCCGGTTTGCTGTTCTGGTCTTTTCGCGAACCGATCAATTGCAGAATTAGATTTCGAGGTTGATAGCTGCTCTTGGTCGAAGTCACTCCGAGCGACCAGCCGAGCTCCGTATTTTTGCCTGACCAGTTCGTGACAATTGTGCGAACGGAGGAATCCGCGTACAGCGAATGCAACATCACAGTGGCTTCAATCGTAAAGTCTCCATCGGTGGCCGGCTCGAGTAATTCTGCAATCGGGTCAATCTGAATTCTCACAGGTTTTTCAGCATTGATCTGGATCGCCGAACCGCCACTCGGCATTGAAGCGAACTGGTTCGGTGGTTCGGGGATCTTAACATCGGCTTGATAGAACTCGATGAACTTTGAAGCCATCTCAAGTTCCTCAAGACTCGGTTCTCGGAAATAGAGACGCTGATAGGTATCGTGTACCAGCGACTCCAGACTCTTCGCATCGACATTAACAGTCATTTTTCTGGCACGATCATGTAACCAGGGATCGTTCATCATCAGTAACGATTGAGGCGAGGTGGTCGTGCGATGTCGCTTACATTGACTCTCGACGCGATCAGGAAAGTCAAACGCAGACAGCATCGGATCCAGGGCATTCCGTTTGACGGTTTTGTAGATAGCCCGTTTGCCCGATCCCATTTCTCCACTGGCAGCGATGACGCAATCATAAATTTCCTCACCTGATAGTCGGCGTGGATTTTGTCGCCACAGCATAATGTTTTGCGGATCGAGCTTCGACAGTTGATCGTCCATCGGACGTTCAGACGATTGTCGATAGGTCGCCGAAGTCAGAATCAGGCGATGCAGTTTCTTAAAACTCCAACCATCTTCCATGAAACGATGGGCGAGCCAATCGAGCAGTTCAGGATGCGAAGGTGGCGTGCCGAGTCGACCAAAGTCACTGGTGTTCTCGACAAGACCACGTCCAAAATGTTGTTGCCAGACGCGGTTGACGATCACACGAGCCGTCAGCGGGTTGTCTTCATTAACAACCCAGTTCGCCAGCGCGGTTCGTCGTCCTGTTGATTGCAGAGCCTCATGAGGAGGCTGAATCGTCGGCTTTTCGTCTCCCAGAACGACGGGGAATCCGGGTTCAACGGGAGTGTCATCGTTGATATCGGGAATGAATGTCGGTGGTGCTTCCGGGCCAACGTCACTGGCGACAAACTTGATCGTGGGAAGCGGTTCTGGTTTCAAATGATCGAATTTTGCCAGCTCTTTCAGCAGATCCTGACGCTCTGCTTCTTTGACCTCACCCAGCCATTCCGGTAGCTTTTCAGGTTTTATCTCCAGTTGGCGTAACGTCAGAGCCGCTATTTGATACTCGTAGGGACTGATTTCGTGACGTCGACTGGACACGTAAGACTGAATTTCTTTTGTGAACTTATCGAAACCCTGTCCTCCCGCTTTGTTGAGCAGAACGAGCGTTTCGATTTCGTGCAGGCGTTGACGAATCTCAGCTGTCGCATCTTCCCAGATCTGTTGTTGTTCGTAATGTTTGGCGCGGGTTGCAACATCGGCAACAGGTTGATCTTCGCGGGGAAGCAAAGGAGTAAAGAATGTGCGAAAGGCGTAGTAGTCATGCTGCAAGAGCGGATCAAATTTGTGATCGTGACAGCGGGCACATTTCAGGCCTTGAGCAAGGAAGACGTCCGCAGTTGTTTCAGTAACATCGTTAAGAATCTGAGCCCATTGTCCTTCAACATCACGTTGATTGTATTCGTAGATCCAGTGTCGCAGATACATCGTACCAATCAGGGCATCTTTGTTTCCTGGATCAACTTCATCGCCTGCGAGTTGTTCTTTCACAAAACGATCATACGGTTTGTCTTCATTGAAGGATCGAATTACATAGTCCCGGAAATGGTGAGCTTCCGGACGCGGGTGATCGGCATTGTAGCCATCAGAATCGGCATAGCGGACAAGATCCAGCCAGAACCTCGCCTGATTTTCACCATACGAGGATTCTTCGAGAAGTTGATCCACAAGGGATTCGTACCATCCCGCGGAACTGTATAATTGCTTTGCAGTTTCGTCATTGGGGGGTAAGCCCGTGAGTGCAAAATGAACACGACGAGCCAGCTTTTCCGGCTCGGCTTCTGAGGCTGGGCTGACGTTCTCCTGGCTTAATCTTTGGAAAACAAAGTGATCAATTTCATTACGACACCAACCCTCGTCGTCCACTTCAGGAACCGCAGGATTTGTAACGGGTTGATAGCACCACCAGTTGCGATCCTTCTCGTCAATCTGGGTGACATTTTTCAGTTCAAGTCCACTGGGCCAGTCCGCGCCTGCAGCGATCCATTCCGCAACGCCGTTGATGAGCGGATCTTCCAACTGACCGCTCGGCGGCATTTCGTAGGATTCATAACGCAGGGCTTCGATCAGCAAGCTTTCATCCGGTTTACCCGAAACGATCGCGGGGCCAGAGGCACCTCCACTCAGTAAACCTTCCATTGTAGTCAGATTTAAGCCACCCTCATGTTTATGAGCGTTATGGCATTTGATGCAGTTTGCCAGCAACATGGGGCGAACGTGTTGTTCAAACAGATCCCGCTTTGCGGTCGATGATTCCTCAGCTGAAACGGTAACGCCACCCACCAGCAGCAATGCTGATGTGAGAACAAGAGTATATAAGCGTAGCCCATTTAACATCACTCTCATTTTTCCTCCGGCAGGCCAGCGATAAACACTGGGTCAACATAATTACCGTCGTCCAGCGCATCTTGAAAAAAGAGTCCTTCTATGCTCTCTCCGCTGGCATATCCCAGGTCTGAGAGATCGATTCCGACGGCTAGACCACGGAATTGGATACTTTGTTGTTGCGATGAAATACTAATTGTATCGAGTTCCGCGAGTAATTCCGCATTGTCCGGAAAAAGTGGGCATAGAAATTCGTAAATATTTAAGTTTCCGGCGATTCCATTGTCAGGTCATATTTTTGTATCGTGTACGACTTGAAACCTTCGCGGAATTTCAATGGGCTGACGTGAAACGCATCATCGATCTTTGAAATATCAATAGTGGAAGAATTATTTATATCTACATGTATATGACAGCAGATCGCACAAAGTTACCCCCTGTTTGCCCTAAATTTTGGAAAATTTCTGACCAAATCCATCAAAAACCAGATTTTTGCACCTGTCCCGAATACCCGGTGATCCAACTACTAAATAACCGTGCGCGATAATTGGACAGTCATTGAT
>DEML01000083.1:4897-10529 GCA_002359185.1 Planctomycetaceae bacterium UBA2671 | reverse complement strand
ATGTTGATCGATACCGAGAAAGAGTATGGTGGTCCTCCTGTGAGAAAGAGTGAGTGTGATTCTCCAGCGATAGATAAATCCCAATTGCCACTCAAAGCAACTCTTTCATCGATATCAGAGGGCGTCCGGACTTCTGTTCGGACGCCCACAATTCAAATCGAATGACTTCTCCCGGTCGGTGATTATTTTGACTACTTCACGATTCGCCGGACTTGTGAATTTTGGCAAATAGATGAATTCGCGATCGATTCCTGCGACCTTATTCAATCTTGGTCAACTTACTCTGTGTCCGATTCGAAAACTCCGGTCAGAACTTTGCGTTTTCGAACTCGGAGAGACTGAGGACGCTTGAGTTTTGTCACAATGAGGCGACGTACTCTGCCTGCAGCCAGTGTGATCGCTGCCCATTGATTTTCATGATCGGCAGTCGAGACAATTTCACCGAAGCGTGGTATCACTACGCAAATCCGACATCGTTGGTCGACCCCGCCACGGGGTCCATTCTCATCGATCAGCGAGACAGAAACACTCGCAATTCGATGTGAAAAACGATTCA
Organism: Planctomycetaceae bacterium UBA2671; assembly: GCA_002359185.1. Lineage (GTDB taxonomy): Bacteria > Planctomycetota > Planctomycetia > Planctomycetales > Planctomycetaceae > Rubinisphaera. The sequence continues at coordinate 9,973 of DEML01000083.1, read as the reverse complement.
AAGTATTCGAGATATAAATGGCTACGGATTTCTGGAAATTAGATCGATTTTTCTCATTGGGTGCGTTAACTGTGATTTGCATGAAACGGTCCTTGAAAGAAATTTTGTCGATAACACCTGGATACTGGTATTTAGTGTGTTCAAGTTTTTAGGACTTCGGCGATGCCATCGCGCTCAGGCTGGAAAATCAACTCATCAATTTGGACACGAATCATTCCACTTGGGACTTGCCAGCGCACAAAGTCGCCTACCCGATAGCCAAGAATGGCTGTTCCAATTGGAGCCAATACCGAAAGTTTGTCTTGTGCAATATTCGCTTCGTTAGGGTAAACAAGCGTGTAAGTATCAACTTCCCTGGTTTGTGTATCCCGCAACCTGACTGTCGAGTTCATCGTGACAACATCAGGAGGGACATCTTCCGCTGCTACTATTTTTGCGTTGTCCAATTCACCACGAAGTGATTGAAGGTAGGGTTTGTCACTGAAAGCGGCTGCGAATCTGTCGAAAAAAAGATTCTCCAATCGTTCGTGATCTTTCTTGCTGATGATGATTTTGCGTTTGGTTTTCATTGGGGCTATCCTGCTTGTTATAAATACGGGTCTCGAAATATCAATTTCTCAACAGCTTGAGTGCGTGGCTTACAACTCGAAATCATTGGTTTCAGTCGAGAAGAAATCAGTTAGAAATTACACCATCTCGTTCTGGTTGAAACACGAGTTCCTCAATACAGAACACTGCTATCCCACCAGGTACTGGCCACGACACGTGGTCGCCAACGCGATAGCCAAAGATCGCTGTTCCTATTGGGGACAGTACGGAAAGATAGTCACATCCCAGTTTGGCTACCTCTGGGAACACCAACGTGTATGTGTCTTCGTAGCTGCTTCGGGAATCACATAACCGCACCGTTGAGTCAACAGTGACAACGTCCGTCGGCACTTCCTCTGGAGCAACTATTGATGCGGTCTCTATTTCTTTCTGAAGTGATCGCAAGTGGGGCAGATCGCAAAGTCCATGAAGCATGTCGTTGACGAAGAGACTTTCCAGACGTTTATGATCTTCCTTATTTATGAAAATATGTTGCTTGGTTGTCATTGAATATTTTGCTTATTTTGGAGTAACCGGGATCAGTAAGAAGTCCGGATGGAAATAAAGAATTAAAATCATTAAGACGAACGGCATCACTGCCAATAATATCATTCCAGTGATTCCCATAATGAGGGCCGTTTCTTCCTCATCGTTAACACATTTTTGAATTGAAAAACGTCCCAAAGATTTACAACGTTTAAATTCATTGAGTTTAAATATTGATGTAAGATCTAGCTCAGATTCTGCGAGCCAGAATTTTTCAATATGCTTTGCAGTCATGTTTCTCTTCCCCCTTTGTGTTCGTCTACTTCAATGAAAGCAATTACCGGACCAGTCGAGTGATTCCCTGTGGAATTGCTACGATTGGGCCGGAACTCATGTATTGCAGAGGGAATTCGCATATACACATCGTTAATCGCATGGAAATTACAACCATCTGATCGATGCAGGAGTCAACTGTGAGCGACAGCTGTCGTACGGAGTTGACGTTAACTGTTCAGTGTGCGGCTTCTTTGTGTACGTAGAATCAGAATCGCTGACAGGCACAGCGTTCTGTTTTAATTCCAGGCGTGCTAAATCAGTTAGCGATTAGAAAAAACGAGTTGCGAAAAAACTCGTTACAGTACCAGGCTGGTACACGTCATTCACGGAATTCAGAAGCATCAAGTTCATGGCGGCTAAGCAATTTGTGCATGCCCTGCCTGGAAAGACCGGCTTGACGAGCAGCTTTCGAAATATTGCCACCATGTTTTTCCAGTAGTGAGACCAGATAAGCATGATCAGCATTATCGAGAGCCTCTTCCCGCGAGATTTCAGTAAGGATCGAGACTGTAGTCGAGCCGCTTGATTGGCGAATCGGTTTCGGCAAATCGACAAGCTGGACCGTTTCAGTTCTTGACAAGGCAACCGCGCGTTCGATTACGTTTCGTAATTCACGAATATTCCCCGGCCATTCGTATTTACGAAAACAGTCGAGTACTTCATCAGAGAAACCAGTGATTTTTGCGTCACTTCGTTGCAGTTTTTTCAGGAACAAATTGGCCAGCAATACGACATCGTCACCTCGTTCCCGAAGAGGTGGCAACTCCATATGAATCACTCCCAGACGATAATACAGATCCTGTCGAAATCGTCCTGCGTTCACTTCCTCTTGTAAGTCACGATTAGTCGCGCAGAGATATCGTGTGTCGACCCGAACCAACTCATTCTTTCCCACTGGGGTAAATGCCTGTTCCTGCACCGCACGCAACAACTTTGCCTGCGATGCTATTGGAAGTTCCCCAAGTTCATCAAAAAATGCGGTGCCGAAATGGCTGCGACTAAGTAGCCCATCCTGATCTTTAATTGCACCAGTAAAAGAACCTTTGGCATGACCAAACAGGACCGATTCAAACAACGATTCCGGTATGGCAGTACAATCGATGATTTGGAAATTGTGGTCACTCCGACCACTGTGTCGGTGTATCGCCTGTGCGACGACTTCCTTACCTGTACCGCTTTCACCGGTAATCAAGACACTGGTATCCGTGTGGGCAACGCGATCCACAATTTCCAGGACTTCCAGCATGGGTTCACTGCGACCTATGATTTCCGGAAATTTTGCAGAAAGATCTTCAATATCCGGTTGCTTCTGTGGTTGATCAGAATAAGTCATACCTGGTTGAGCCAGAACACGGCTCACACTTGTGATCAGATCTTCGTATTTAACCGGCTTGAGCAAATAATCGGTAATTCCGAGTCGGACACTTTCGATGGCAGTTGGCAGAGAGGGAACGCCGGTAATCACAATCAGTGGAATATGGGGCCAGCGAGAACGACCTTGCTGCAGGAGTTCGAGCTTTAAATTGCCCGGCATGTTCAGGTCGGAAAGGATTAAGTCAAATGACTCGGAGCGAAGTTTTTCCAGGGCCGAGTTGGCATCGGAAACACAGACGCATTCGTAGCCAGCATTGCGGAGGAGCTGGCCGGTGGTCCGCAGATAGAGCGGTTCATCATCAGCGATTAAAATTTTTTTTTGATGTTCACTCATCAGTTGAGATCCGTCTTGGTAGCGTAATTTTAACACATGCTCCCGTTAAACTGTTGTTTTCAATTTCTATCTTTCCTCCCATTGCTTCTGTGAGACTTCTCGATACGGACAATCCAAGCCCCATTCCTTGTCGGGAGCCCGTTTTCGTGCTGAAGAAAGGATCAAAGATCTTCTCAGTCATGTCGCTGGAAATGCCACTCCCCTGATCGATCACAGAAATAAAGACAGAGTTAATTGAGGTTGTAACGATAACTTGAACTTCGCAATACGGAGGCGAGGCCTGTATGGCATTGCGAAGCACATTGAGAAGAATCTGTCTGACTTCACCTTCACGCAAGACAACTTCAGTCGGGCTGAGTGATCCACACGTAATACAGTCAATCATTTCTGGAGTGATCTGAACATTCAACTTCGTTGCCATCGACTCTAACAAAACAACAACATTACTAATGGCACGCCGCATATCGAATGTTGCTGGAGCTTGCTGACTGGGACGATATAGCTGATACATCTGATGAGTAATCGAGCTGATGCGTTCTATTTCACTGTCGATCAATTCAAGCAATTCATAATTTTCATCGCTTGTCGAGAGACGACTTTTAAACAGAGTAAATGCATTACGAATTCCAGCCAGAGGGTTATTCACCTCATGAGCAATCCCAGCCGCCATCTGTCCAAGCGCGGCGATCTTCTCCATTTTCAGCCGGTGTTCTTCCAGTTGAGCGATCTTCGCGGTACGTTCCTGAACCAGCTGTTCCAGATGTTGATTATACATCCGGAGCTCTTCTCGTAATTGATGACGTTCTGTAACGTCGCGAATACTGGCGCGAAAGCCCAGATTTCGTTGACATTCATCAGACATCGGCTGCCACGAAACAGCCGCCCAACGTAACGAGTCGTCACGATGAAGCAGTTGAAACTCGACATCGTTACCACTCACTCCCGCCATCGCATCTCGCAGCACCTGAAATATCTTGTCACGATCTTGAAGTGCTACCAAAGCGATTGGATAATTTGACATCGCCAGACATTCCTCCGGCTGATACCCAGTCATTCGTTCGACAGCGGTATTTACCCACAGGAGTTTGCCATCCGGTGCATGCCAACTCTCCCAGTCGTAGGTGTAGTCAGCAATTGACCGAAACACATAATTATCCATGTATTGGCTGCTAACATCCCCATCTGGCATTTCGTTGGACATATTTTGTTTTAATGCACTTTCATTTTGAAATTACAACGATCAGCAGAAAACTAAATTTACAAATACTTCAGTGAAATGCAAAATCATGGATTCATGTTTGATGCAAGTAAAAGTTTAACATAGCGGGTTATTGTTCGTGAAACATCTGAATTACAGGATATTCAATGCATTTTGCACTTTTCTCAAAGTGCAAATTTGAATTCAGCCACTAAGCCAATCACATTGTCTGTAGAACAATTGCCAGCAAAATTATCAGAAAGAGAATCACCTGACCGAGTAGCTCAACGCGAGAAGTTGTTTTGGAGTGATCGTCCAATCGCTCGCGATTATAGAATGATAGATTTGACATGGTAATCGTCTCCTGAAAACAATGAACATGGACCGACATGTTGTCATTTGTTTTAGAAGCAATTGAGATGCCAATTAACAATTCCGCTACGTTCACTCAACAATTTGATGAAAATGGTCACCATTGGACGACAGTGTCAACTGGAGATGACACTCCAAGTGAAATTCAATTTGAAAGGAGATGATGATTTATACGTATCGATCTGCTTCAGGGCTGGGTTTGAAATTCAGTGCGAAATCCAGCCGCCAATAACGATTTCGCTCAGGAAATCAGCCAGTCATTGAAACCGCAGACTTCGAGGACAGCGATGAACGATTCGTTGTGCTCAGCACAGAGTTGTGTGAGCTTGTCGAAGAATTGTAGGATCTTGGCAGGCCGTATGGGTACCTGTCGAGCGAGCAGGACGTC
>DEML01000083.1:3384-4735 GCA_002359185.1 Planctomycetaceae bacterium UBA2671 | reverse complement strand
ATGTTGATCGATACCGAGAAAGAGCATGGTCGTCCTCCTGTGAGAAAGAGTGAGTGTGATTTCCCAGCTACAGGGGAATTACATTTTCCACACAACGCAACTCTTTCATCGATATCAAAGGGGGCCTGTAAAAGCCGACCCCTATCCCATCAATTGTTCGGCAATTTATCCAGCATACCATCCTACCCAGACATCATCGAGCCGAACGTCGCCAAAGTCTGCGACCGCACTAGTCGTGTTGTGCTTAATTGTGGCGTTCTTCAAAACGACCGAAATCTTGTGAGTAGCATTCGACAGATTCGCCGGCGGTTGAGCTACTTTGCGAGTTATCGATACGCTTCCGCTTATGACGCTCCAATTGGCAATCGGCTCTGGATCTCCGCCTACGTCATCGCAAAAGTATGTGCCTGCCGGTTCCTTAAATTGATACACATCGACGCGAATATCGGTTGTCCCGGGTCCAAGAATAATCAGCGTCGGTTCCTCCGACAATTTGAGTTTGTCTCCATCTACAGTGATGACAACGGCCAATGTTCGAGACTGATTGAATCGGTAAGCGACGAAGTCGCCACACCCTCCAGACTCGCCGGTGATACTTGTACCTTGCGGCGGCCCTGTGCATCCCGATGCGATTAGACAAATGATCGTCGCAAGGGCGAAATGCGGTAGGTTTTGTGCCATCTTCATCTTACGACTCGCAGTTGCCGAACAGGTATTCGACCGCCGATGTGCGGTAAAGTTCTACCGCATTTATTCGGTCGAGTATGGATGGGAAAACTTAACTATGGAAGAATGCATAGGAACTTTGTCACAGAACACTGATTGAACAAATGATGCTATACCGCTATCTTCACAACTCCAATTAGCGTACACCCCCGAGATGAACTTTTCAACAACTTTTCAATGAATGAATGTTCGAAGCGACAACTTCATGTGTGTGGATTAATCCCTCCGGTACAACGAATGTGATCTGTGATCCAAAATACGGCAGAAAGAAGATATTAAATTTGATTTCATTTAACAGCTATCGATTGGAGGCTTAGTCGCCGAGAATTCCGTTCATTTAAGGCGAACGAAGCATGTTTCAATTCTGATCGTAAACGAACTACAGTCTTCTCGATCTGCTCAAGCCAACGACGGCGAGCGGAATCAGTCAGCTATTAAATCCACAAATAGTCGAGGACAGCGATGAACAATTCATTGTGCTCAGCACAACGCTGGGTGAGCTGGTCGAAGAATTGTAGAATTTTGCCAGGCCGTGTGGAGACCTGACGAGCGAGCAGGAGTCGCCCTGCTGGTCTCTCAGCGAGACGGTCAGTTGTCGTGCATGTTGATCGATACCGAGAAAGAG
>DEML01000083.1:0-3292 GCA_002359185.1 Planctomycetaceae bacterium UBA2671 | reverse complement strand
TGCATGTTGATCGATACCGAGAAAGAGGATGGTGGTCCTCCTGTGAGAAAGAGTGAGTGTGATTCTCCAGCCATAGGAAAATCACAATTTCCACTCAAAGCAACTCTTTCATCGATATCAAAGGGGATAGTTGACGTGTCGCTACCACTCGTTCGCGACCAGGAGAGCGATTCACGTTGATTAGGAGCGTTTTATGAAGCACGTCTCAATGCATTGTTCTCAGTGTGGTTCGAAGGTGAAAGCGTCTGCGGATGCTGATCAGCTCGAATGCCCATTCTGCCAGGCAACGACGCTTCTTGTCCCTGAAAGCACTTCGTCTGCGAAAATCAAAAAGCTCAAACGTAACCAGACGGTTGATCTGTCAAAATTTACGATCGAAGTGGATGGTCCGGATCTCGAAATCTGGTGGGCCTGGGATCGTTTCAAAGGATTAGCCGGGATTCTCATCGCAGGCGGCGTCTCTTGGTATGCTGCGTGGCACGTTCGAGGCGCTGCACAGTGGTCTGACTGGCAGATTCGCAGTGGCGAAGATCTGCTGTCCCTTGTTTTCGCATTGGCTCCAGTCTGCATGGCAATCGGGCTCGCCTACACAGCGATCACGTTCCTGTTTAACAGAACGACGATCGCGATTCAGGATCGAAGCCTCGTCACTTCTCATGGCCCCTTGCCTTACTACCCAGCTCAGAAAATCCCGCTGGCGGCGTTGCAGGAACTTAAAGTTCATCGCAAGGTGACCACCGATTCAGACGGAAAGCCTGTGGTCACTTTTGAACTTCACGCCTGCACAATCTCCGGCCGGAAACTCAAACTGATACGGCATGAGACCTCGCATCAGATTCCGTCGGCAGTGAAAAGTGTGCTGGAGGGGCATATTCAGTATCTGGATAAGAATTTGACCGAGGCGTTGCTACGCACGAATGATTCATCCGAGTCACAACAATCTTCACGTCCCCGGAAAGTTCTGCTGATCTGCCCACGTTGCGGAAATCTCATTCCTCCGCCTCGCAAGATCACCTCATCGAGGTGTCGCAGTTGTGGTGCGGAAATCACAATTCCCGACGATGTCTGGCAGTCCGTCGGACTGCATCCGCCGCGTCGCCGCAACATCGAGCACGAACCAGTCACGTTTGTCCTGCGGCATCATGGCCCCACACTCACGATTTCCGCCAACTGGGATCGTGAATCGAGTCGCATCGTCTTTGGCATCTCAGCAATTTTTCTCGCCATCGCCATCTGCGGTATATTGTGGGCCTGCCAGATCGACGGCTGGAAGATCACCGAAGTTCTGGACGGGGGGACGTTCTTTCTGTCCCTGGCGTCAGTTTTCATCGGGGCCGTGGCATCCTTCATCAGTTATATCGCTTTGTGCCAAATGCTCAACCGCACCATCGTGACACTCGGAGACTCCCGGATCAGCGTCTGGAATGGCCCGATTCCCATCAGGAAAAAGAGTCAACTCGCGACGGCAAAAATCCATCAGATCAGCATTCATCCGAATCGTCAGCGATACCATCCATATCCCTCTTTTAATTTGGAGGCGATCTCTGACTACGGAGCCACACTGGAACTATTCTTTGATCAGGCAGAACTCAAGGGTTTGCAAACGATCGAGAAGCTGATTGAACGACACCTGAAACTGGCGAACCGATTGGTGGAAGATGAGTTGAAGTGACCCGGTCACCAGATTCTCCGAGGCACGCGAACGAATTCCATGCAGTGCTGTTTGTCATAACATTCTGGACTTTTCCGCGCGAGTTCTCGTCACTTTGATCATCAGACAATTAATACCGGATTCGGTCGTTAATTTCAATTTGTTTCCGAGTCTGTGATTCTCAATTAACTCCTGATATCCGTTGGACTGCCCTTCTCTCGATCAAGCCACCTTCCTCTCAAACGACTTGATCAATCCACCAACGTATTTTCGGACCTCAATCTGATCGATGGAAATGGTCGCCACTTCACCAGGCTCCTCCCGAATCGGCGGCAAGTGGTCCCGTTCCATGTGGCTTCTTTTTGTGTTGTAATAACTCGTAAACTCGACTGTGAGATAATCGAGATGCTTCTTACCGAACACGATGAACTTGTTGAGGCACTCCAGCTTGATCGTCTCAATAAACCGTTCGCACCGACCGTTCAGATTCGGCGATGCTTTTGGTAACGGATTCGTCTTCATGCCCGCGGCTTCCACGGTCTCACGAAACTTTTTCGTGTACTTCGTATCTCGGTCATGGATCAGGATCGAAGGACGCTTCACACGATCCCTGGTTTCCTCAATAAACTTCTTCGTTTGCCGGCAGATCCAGGCCGAATTCGGTCGGTAAGTCGCCTCGGTCACGATGGCCTCGCGAGTTTGCAAATTCAAAAACACCATCACATACAGATCCCGCAGTCCTTGTGCCGTCATCGACTTGACCGAGAAGAAGTCGCTGGCCCACAGCGTTTCCCCGTGTCGATTCAGGAACTCCGTCCACGAATCTGAAGTCCGATCTGGACCCGGCTGGATCTCTTCCTCTTTGAGGATGTTCCGAACCGTTTGGCGGCTGATATTCTTGATCCCTAGTTTCCGCAATTCTCCGATGATTCTCGTGTAGCCGAAGCCAGTTGTCTTCGCGATTTCGATGACCAGTTCCCTGAGTTCACGAGGCTTCCGCTGGCCACCCTTGGGATTCTTGGTCTTGGACTTACTCCCCTTCTCGTCCCGCAGCCACCGAAAGAACGTGGTCGGCGTGACAATCGTGATCAACTCTTCGATCGCTCTCCCGATCCCCTTCCCCAGTTTGATGAGTTTCTGGCGTTCATTTGCCGTCGTATGAATCTGCCCAGGGATCCGAGCCCACAAAATCTGGTTCTCGGCTTTCAGATATTCCACATATCTGGCTAACTCTCGGTCCGTCGCAGAAGCGATCAATGCGAGCAGTGGGTGGAAAATCTTCGCCATTTCGGTATTGTCCTTAAATCATATTCTGCAGGGTACAACACATTCGTTGAACAGCACTTTGGGGGCGAGATTTTACGCAGATTGGGACAGAATTTGAAATGATCCAGCGAGAGAAATCTGGGGCTCAAACCGGGCAAATCATTGATGCGATTGAAGAGTTTTCATTGTCTGATTGCAGGCAAATTGCGAGTCAATTGTTTCGCAGTTGTCGCAAAAATGGCTCTTCATAATCCGTACGGAATTTTACGGAGAAACTCCCGAATTACGGTGCATATACGCGTCAGTTTGTTAGGTTTTGCAACGCTTTGCAAAAGTCGAAGAATGACGTATGATGTTATCAATTAAGCATTTAGA
>DEML01000125.1:35326-45942 GCA_002359185.1 Planctomycetaceae bacterium UBA2671 | reverse complement strand
TTAGCGATAGTTGGAATACTACAGATCCAACGGCTAAACTAAACTGATAAATCTGAAATCCAAGTCTGCTTCGGTCAGTACAACGGATCCTGGCATATTGCTATTTCCAGCTGTTTTCAGCGATCTTGGCGATTTTCGATTTGAACTCTTATACTCGTATCGCGAGATGGCCTATGATCTGGTTTTCCAGTTCAATGAAATGAAGTAAGTACTGAAGGGATATTGCATGAGACAGCTCGGAACGCTGGACTCACAGTCAGCTGCGAATAAATTCCGGGATTATCTGTTGTCCCAGAATGTGGAGTCGAAGGTCGATCAGGTCGAGAACACATGGGAGATCTGGATCGTCAATGAAGACGACCTGCCGAAAGCGAAGAGCGAGTTTGAGGCTTTCCAGCAGAATCCAGATGCTGACCATTTCAGCAAAGGAGCCCAGTTAGCTTCGAGCCTGCGAGCCGAGCAGGAGAAGCAGGCGGTTGAAGAGATCCGCCAGCGGATGAAAATCCGTCGTCAAATGCAGCCTCCACAACTTACGACGGCTTCCGTCACCTCTCTGCTGATTATCGGAAGTGTTATTGTCACGCTGTTAACGCTAATGAAGCAGAATGATCTCGGCTCGATTTCCGTTACAGACTTTACGATCTGCGAATATCGCAATGTCAGTCCGGATGTCATTTCCTGGGCTCCCGGGTTTCGGGAAATTCGCGAGGGTGAAATCTGGAGACTGTTCACACCTGTGTTCATTCATTTCGACCCGTTTCACCTGCTGTTCAATATGTACTGGCTGTTTTTATTTGGAGCGATGCTGGAACCACGTCTGAAATCGTGGCGATTTCTAATCATGGTGCTCACGATTGGAATCCTTTCCAACATTGGTGAATACTATTTCCGCATCCCTCTACTCGAGTGGAGACCCGATCCTTCGTTTGGGGGAATGTCGGGAGTCAATTACGGACTCTTCGGCTATATCTGGGTCAAAGGATCACTGGAACCGGAGGCGGGGATCGCGTTGCCTCAGTTTACAATCTATCTGATGATCGGCTTCTTCTTCATTTGCATGACGGGAATGATCGGTCCGATTGCCAATGGAGCTCATACCTTTGGGCTGTTGATCGGCTGTGCAATAGCCGGGAGTGGCACTTTGATCAAACGTGGATTGAAGCCGTAAATTGCAGATCGGGATTTCAAGAAATATCAAGGTGAGTGGTGAGGCGCCGCTCACTGGTAGAAGTCCCTGACAGTTCTACCACTAAGGGGCTTCTCTAAGAGGGCGGGCTCGTTAGACTTTCGAATAGTATCTTTCATATTGTATAATGTTGATTCGAGTTCCGATCTCCACGGCAACCCTTTTTCAGAGGAGTGTTTCGATGTCCCACCCAATCGTAACGTCATTAACGGACTGTGACCGACGTCGTTTTCTTGCGACCGGATTAACGGCTGCAGCCGGGCTGGTTGTGCCGAATACGCTCTCGGCGGCTTTGTTTGATGTCAATAAAGCGGCTAAGAAGATGGGAGTGGTACCGGAATCAGCCGTGAAAGATTTGTATGCCTCGCTCGATGAAACGCAGCGTAAAGCGATTGTGTTTGACTGGGACCATACCGAGAAAGGCCGCGGGTTATTGCGTTCGCATGTCAATAACAACTGGCAGATTACCAAGCCGGAAGTCCGCAGCCGCTTCTTTACGGACGAACAACAGGATATGGTTCGTACGATTTTTGAAGGCATCATCCATCCTGACTGGCATGCCCGTTATTACAAACAGATCGAAGATGACAACGGCGGGTTCGGAGACAATCAGGCGATTGCGATTTTCGGAAGCCCTGAGAGTGACAAGTTTGAATTTGTCATGACAGGCCGTCATATGACTTTGCGATGTGATGGAAATTCTTCCGACCATCTGGCCTTTGGTGGCCCTCTGTTTTATGGACACGATCCTCTCGGAGAATTCAACGAGGGACCGAACCACATCGAGAATGTCTTCTGGGATCAGGCTTTGGAAGCGAACAAAGTGTATGCCATGCTCGATGGCAAACAACGCAAGCAAGCCGAAGTGGCCCGCACTCCGGGTGAAGGGGCGATCGCATTTCAGGGAAGCAGTCGCCGTGCTGCTGGCTTGCCGGTCAGTGAGATGTCGAGCGATCAGAAAGAAGCTCTGCAGAAAACGCTTCAGAAACTTGTGGAAATGTTCCGCCAGTCCGATCAGGATGAAGTTGCCCAGTGCCTGAAAACTCAGGGTGGACTCGATGCCTGCTCGCTGGCCTTCTATACCGATCACGACATCGGAAAAGATAAAGTCTGGGACAACTGGCGATTGGAAGGCCCATCGTTTGTGTGGCATTATCGTGGTGCTCCGCACGTTCATGTCTGGGTTAACATTGCCGACAGCAGCGAAGTAAAATCGAATACACCGTTGTTGCAACGTCGCTCCTGAACGATGTTCGCCTGACAATATCTTGAGCATTTCATTATCAAAATGGGGTGGCGGAGGCTTCTCTTAGAGAGCATCCGCCACTCTTATTTAATTGATCTCAGGAAAAATTCGTCCCTGGAGAATTGCCAGAGTGATTAGCCGAAACGCTTTCAAAGACAATCCCTCAAAACTTGATTTTTTGAAAATAATTGTAGACGGACTTTCACTTGATCAGTAGACTTGATCCATCTGAGAAAATCGATGTATCTCGTTTGACTAAGTGTCTAAGTGCAAACATTGAGGAAACTTGGATCAGGTTGATAACTCGGATTCACTGCAGTTGATTTGTCCAACGGCAGATATTCAGTTTTCCGTGGTGCGTGTATGTCCATTCTGCCACATCCGCAGACAGCACGTATCAATTGCGATAGGTGCGGTCTGTGGGAGGGAGAGTGTGAGTTGGCTGAGGGCAAAATTAAGAAGCTGGTGACTGACAAAGGGTTTGGTTTCATTCAAGGAGACCGTGGCGATCTTTTCTTCCATTTATCCGCTTTGCAGAATTCCCAATTTGAAACCCTTGAAGTTGGTCAGAGCGTGACCTATGAAGAAGAAGAAGGCCCCAAAGGACCGCGGGCGACAGCAGTACAAATCGTCGAGTAGTCTCGTTGACTCACGAATTCTCCCAGGAAAAACGGATTCAACCTGCTGAAATCCATAAGAGTTATTACTCACGTGAATTGTGAACAATCGAAATGGTGTCCCTGTAAATCGGGGACACCATTTTTTCGTGATGATCTGGGATCAGGACAAAATCAAATATGCTCTCAATTATGTCTGACCATTCTGAAGTTCTCCATTTTCACAATCGGGAAAATTTGAGAAATTCGTCAGAACTGACATTTTTTTTGCACTTTTCTAAGATAATATGCGTCTACATTTCATAGGTATATTCTCATACAGGATCTCTAAGGTTTCGTTGTTCAGTCGAAACCTTTATCGATATGCCTGACGTCGAAACATCAGGCAACGGCAGTTGCTCTCGAAACGGAATCGCACATTAGGCTAAGAACAGCTAACAAAACTAAAAAATCAAATCATATATGAAAGTCATTGATACAAGGGTGGCGGGGGCGGTCCCGAAGGGAAGCCCCCGGATCGTTGGACTTTCGGGGGCTTCCGCTAAAGCGGAGCGCCCCCGCAACCTAAAATTGTTTTTGAAATGATCAAGTATTGTTAGGCGTTCTTAAACTTCATAAATCGGTCGTCGTGCTCACCGCTTCAAGAACTTCCCCATCGACGAAGATCGGCAGGGGAGGGTCGTAGTGCATGGCCAGTGCGATCGCGTCGCTGGGGCGGGAATCGATTTCGATGAGATCTCCATCATGCATCACGCGAATGACGGCATAATACGTATGCTCATGCAGGCTGTTGATGATAATATCGTGAGGCTCGCCGCCGAGATGTTCGAGAACACTGCGAATTAAATCGTGAGTTAATGGGCGGGGAGGGACATCCCCTTTGATGCGACGATCGATGCTGGCCGCTTCGAACAGTCCGATTAAAATCGGAAATTCTCGCGATCCTTCGACCTCATGCAGATAAATGACCTGCTGATCGTTGATTTCGCTGATAATGATCCGCGAAAGCTCCATTTCCACCAAAGCCGCCATACTTTTCTCCTCGATACCTGCTCGTTCTCAATACTCCTAGTTTACAGTTTTCTGGAGAAAATATCGCCATTCTGCAGTGATTGTTTTCTCTTACTTGAGCAATTCTCTGAAACGATTCTGAAATTTTATAAAATTTTGGTGATCACAATTAAACTTATACTCGTATGATAAGTACAGAATGCCCTCATCTGGCTTGGAAAATGAGCTAAAAACAGGATCGCAATCGGGGAGTTGTGTATATACGTATGTGATGGTGGCCTATGATATTGCAAAATTCAAAAGACGCAGGAGGTTAACTATGAAATGGAATACAATTGGAGCAGCATTCGTCTTATCAATGGTTCTGTTATCCGGATTTGACACTTCCCGATTATCAGCGAGTGAAATCACTGAAAATCTGACCGTTCCTCAAGTTGAATCCCAGTTGAAAACGGAACTGCAGGATGGCAGCCTGATTATGCATCAGGGAGATTGTCTGGCTGTGAAAGTCTTTACGGCCAGTCCGTTTACCCATGTCGGCATGGCTATCCATGATGACGAGGCTGGCTGGCTGATTTATGATTCTGCCAATGGCTCTGGGGTTCGAAAATCAGCTCTCACAGAATATCTACACGAATGTGCCCCAAATTGTATCACTGTGCTGCACCCGAATCAGAGATATGAAGCCGAGCAACTGGCAATACTTCGGCTGGCTCTGGAAGAGCAAATCGGGCGTCCCTATGGTATCAGGCATCATGTGACGGGAAGTCGAGCCAAAGGTGTTCATTGCGCAGAATATATGACGGACACATTGATCGCGGTGGATTTAATTACCGCTGAAAAGCCTTCGCGCGTTTCTCCCAAAAGTTTGAGACAAGGGTTGCTCGAATCGGATTTGTATGCGGAGTCCTCCGAGATTGAGTTGATTGAGGATGTCATTCCCCTACTTCCGGCTGAGACCTGGTGTGGACAGATGTGGCAGGATACAAAATCGTGTGTTTCCGGCTGTTATACCAGCTGTCGACGTTCTATTTTCTGTTGCGATTAACTGCAGTTGTCTGAGAGGATCTGCTTTTCGCAAATTCCCCTTGACGAAATTGCTGTGGGAGTTGACACTGAATTAAGTCCTTAATTATTCCAAAATGCATCTTTAATGCGGATCCTTTTCCGAATTCAATAATGAATAAGTCGATCGTCACCATTGCTGTTTTGAGTCTTTTGCTGCATAACTTTCTGCCGCAAATGTCTTGCGATTGCTGTGACTTCTCACGACATTCAATGAATGCAGCAGGGGAAAATCAGGAATGTTTATCGTTTGCTCAGGTAGCCGATTGTTGTTCTCAGCAGAGTTGCTGCTCTTCGTCTGAGAATGAAAAAGTACAATCGAGTTCATATTCTGCATCTATCCTGCCGACCACAGACTGTGATTGTACTCTGTGCAGTTCCCAGGTCGAACTGGCAGCAAGTACGCTCCCTTCGCAGATTCGCGGTGAACTGTTTGATCACTTCCAGAGTCTGGCAGACTGCGTTTCAGTGACTGAGCCAGCTGTCAAACAGAGTCTGGTCGCAAAGCTTCCGCGCCAGAAGTTACGGAATCATCCATCCGTGAAGTTGCATGTGCTGGATTGCCTCTGGCTGATTTAAAGAGAACTTCTCCACTTCGCTTTTATCCATATGTCTGGATAAATTTCAATTTTTTAATGGTGCTGTTTTGCGCCATATTTTATGGAGAAGTCTAATGTCTAAATTATTTGGAGTACTGAGTATCGCCTTGCTTGCAGGTGGATTTGTTTGGAATTCTGCAGCTGCAGATTCTGCTCGAACTCAGGGTGAGGGACTGTGTTGCTGTGGTCTGGTTTGCGAATGTAAAAACTGTGACTGCGACAATTGCTCACCTGAGGAATGCAACTGTTCTCCCTGCACATGCTGCAAAGAATAAGTGAATGCTTAATAGCAGGCCACTCGTATGTTTTCGTACGGGTGGCTTTCTTTTTGACCAATGGATTTTCTCCATAGTCACCGAAACATGGAGGTCATAGAATGCAAACTATGAGAACTTAAGAAATTGTATGTGTCGATAATGAACTTGAATTTGACAGACAGGCACGGACGAAGGTTTCACAAGGATTGAATCATTGAATAAACATTTGCCACCACAGGATCTTCTCGAATCGACCCACGATTTTCCGTGTCCCTATACTTTCAAGATCATCGGCCTGGCAAACGAGAATTTTATCCAGGAGGTCGTTGCAGCAGTCCGTAAAGGAATGCAGTTTGATTTTGATCCCCCATACGAATCGCGGGAATCTTCTGGAGGGAAGCATATCGCTTTAACATTTGAGCCCGTCGCAGAGAATTCAGATCAGGTCTTGGCTGTATACTCTGAAATTCAGACGATCGAGGGCGTTATTCTGCTCCTGTAACAGGAGAGTGTGTGTTTTGTATGACACGAAAAAAGTTAACGCCGGGTGAATGATTTCCACCCGGCGTTAACTTTTGAAATCGACTAACAGACTGGCTTAATAAGAACCAGATCGGAAAGCTCCGCTGGTCTTGCCGCTTGATGTTTTCTGCTGCGACTTGTTTTCATTGAAAATATCTGAGACTCGTCCGGTTGATGTTCGATCTCCGATATTCTCGTTGACACTCGTACTTTGCGAACCTGCTTTGAGTGTATAAGGTTTGTCACTCAAGCCGGGAACATAGAGCCGTCTTTGAGATTTGAAGCCTGTGAATGCCAGGAAGTCATTCAGAGAAACCACTTTCGTTCCCTGCAGGCGAGCTTCGTTAATGAGCTCAGTTCGTTTGGCCAGAATCGCTTCAGCCTGTTTCTTTTCTTCAGGTCGCTGGATCTTGGTTGGATCGGGGATTTCTGCAATGACGATGAATTTCGTATTGGCAGTCACGCCGTTGTGCACAATCCATTCCCCATCGTCACCGACTTCATTATCAATTTCTGCTCCACTGGAAGCGACGATATCATGCAGCAGGTCCCGGTCGTAAGTTCCGTCGCCATCCAGATCGATTAATCCGACGAATGAGAAGTAGAAAGTGCGACCAGCTTCCCAGATCGGTGAATAAACTTCATCACCTGGAGCAATCGGTCGGTACAGGTCAGCTGTCAAAATGCGGGCTTCTGCACGATCTTCCCAGACACGTGTGACTTCAACCTGAGCTTTGATGTCTTCTTTTGATCGACCGACTCCCTGGTTGTTTTTGTCGTAAACGCTGAACGTCACCTGAGGAGTCAGATTGTCCCGGCTGCCAATATTCAGCCAGATCAATTTCTGAGCATTGTCGACATTGGTGATGATTCCATCAGGACGTTCGTAACTGACCTGTTGGATCTGATCGATTTTTTCTGTGAGTTGCTGGTTCAGGAAAACAAGTTTATTAACTTTATCCTCTTCCACTTTAAGTTGCTGAGCATAGGCTTCTTTGACGGTTTCGAGTTCGAGTAACCGTTCTGCCAGCTGAGATCTCAGGTTCGAGATTTCTGTATCTTTGGTGGCAATCATTTCGTCGTATGTGGAGACATAATCCTGCAGATCGCTTTTGGCATCGTTGGTTTGTGTCTGGAATTGTCCAACGCGAGTGTTGTACTGATCCTGCAGGGCCAGATATTGCTGACGTTGCTGCTCCAGTTCATCCTGGACCTGTTCGTACTTTTGCTTGGTACTGTCAAACTCATCACGAAGTTTGGCAATCGTTGCTGAATACGTTTCCTGTGCGACATCGCCTCCATAGGTCTGGATATCATCACGCATCGCGCCCAGAACTTTAGTTTTATTGTCCAGTTCACCGACTCCGATTTGATCGACGTCGAAATCGTGGCCGACTAATTTTATTAAGGCTGAAATCTCATCGATGCGATTTCGTAAGGCGGTATCAGCCGTTGAGGCTTGGGTTTCCGCGGCTTTTTTGTTGGCGACCAGTTCTTCCCGTTCCCGCAACTGCATATACCACAGCCCCAGAAATACAAAGAAGGCAACGCCAAAGAAGAAAGCCCAGATATGAGCTCCAGTGACTTTTCCTGCTGATGCTGCCATTGCAACCTTCCGTAGACGTTATCTAAAGTGAGTTCGCCGCAACGAACCATTCACTCTCACATGCGAGTATGTGATGGGAATATAATTATGGGAATTTGCCTCATCAGAAACAAAAAGCCCGCTTGAAATAATCCGAAACACTCAATCTCACCAGTATCGAGACTGAACGGATAAGTCGATTTCAAATACAAGTAGTTTCGGACAATACGACTTCGTTATCTGAGTTTATCTCACCGATCAGCTTAAATCCTGATACCTGCCCAAATTCGTCAACCGTCAATCTCAATTCCAAAGCCCGTACATGCTCTGATTGTAAGAAACCTTAATACCAAACCAGAAGTAAGAAAAGAAATATTCGCTAGAATCGAAATCGAATAGAAAATGATGAGCAGCCTTACATAAGCATATTCAGAGAAACTCGAAATATCCATTGTTTTTTCTGAAGTTTTTTAGATTTTGGAATCAGGATTCGCAAAATTGACCGGTTGAATCATTTAAACCGCGTTCCATTTCAAAAACTAGAGAAACAGGCAAAAAAAGTACGTTCATCTGAGGTTCCTAATGATCAGTAGAATGTGTGACGCGCCGAGCAAACCAATTTTGTGGTCTGCCCATCAGCTATGGAAATCCGGATTCTATTTGGATCGAGGTTTACCAGATTTTCAGGAACGATTTTGAAACAAGTGGAAATTGAGGTTGAAAACCGAAAATAGTTAAGTAATCATAAATGAGTCGTTCGGCACTCATTCAGAGTTGGTCGCTATGCAGGAACTTGAATGCTGCATACTTCCTCAATCCATTCTGTTTTTCAGGCGGTACCAGGGATTGGAAAATTTTCAAATAGAAACTGACCGGGCAGTCACTTCTACTAGCCAGAATTCGCTAAATCGACGAGCTGAGTTGGTTCATGAAAGTGCAGACGGAAAAATTGTCCGTAAGAATATACTCAGAACCACCACGCTGATTGGTTCACATGAGCAAAGTAATCTTCAATTACTCGCCTCCTATGTCGAACCTTCTCACTGTGTTCTGACCCTGGACGGACGTGGATTCCGGATCTGGGACTTGCGCTCGAAGTCCGGAACATTTGTGAATGGAGAACGCGTCAGTTCAGCTCGTTTAAACAATGGCGATGAAATCCGCATTGGAAAATTCCGCTTCACGTTGGAGACCAATCTCTCAGACACTACGCGGGAAGGTTTCTTTATCGACGAATATCGCGTCGTCGGTATTCTGGGTACGGGAGGCATGGGCTGGTTGTATGTTGTTGAGGATGGTCGCACACTGCAACGTCACGCGCTGAAGGTGCTCACACGAAAAGCAGCATCCTCTCAGGTTGATCAGGGCGAATTACAGGCTCGGTTTGTCTTTGAAGGGCGTGCTGGAAACCGATTGAAAAATCCTCACATTGTCGAAGTGCTCGACTATCAGCATCGGCACGATGTGGAATATCTGTTGCTGGAACTCTTTGAATCAATCAATCTTCAGGAACTTGTTCAACGGGATGGCCCCTTGCCGGTTGAACAGGTTTGTAGTGTTTTTCGACAAGTAGCCTTGGGACTTGGTCACATTCATGAGATCAGTTTGATTCATCGCGATATCAAACCGGCTAATATTCTGGTAGGGCACGATGGTCATACAAAAATCTGTGATTTTGGCCTCGTATTCCTGGGAGATGATCCTGAAGAGTTGAAATTGGCAGAAACAATGGGGAACGATTGTCTGGGAACAGCGGATTACATTTCACCAGAGCAGTCTTATGACAGTTACAAGATCGATCATCGGGCCGATCAATATAGTCTTGGTTGTTCCATGTATTTCGCATTGACGGGAAAACTGCCATTCCCCGAAGGAAATACACGCGAAAAAATCAATCTGCATCGCTCACAGGATCCCGCCGGTATTCAGTCCATTGCTCCTGATGTTCCCACTGAAGTCTGTCAGATTGTTGAACGCTGTATGCAAAAGAACCCAGACGATCGTTATCAGTCTGATCTTGCATTAGCTGCGGACTTGAAAAAGTTTGCGACCACCTCAATTTCAATCTCATTTGATTTTGAGAAATTACTCAGGAAGCGGACGCATCACGCGAGCTTCCGCCTGGCCGATCCCAAGAAGAAACACTATCTCCAGCGAATTCCTGCCAACGTCGCTTCCTCATTGCAGGCCATGTCGAGCCAGGAAAGCCTCAGCGACGATCACACCACTCTCTCCCCACCGAGTGCCTCCGGAATTGCCACTCATGTGCCCGGTGATACCTCTTCCACCACAGAGCCTCATTGAATTCTTTGAGTTGATTTTGATTTCGACCAGAATTTCAATTATTGATGCGGCTCTTATCTGAATCCGAATGATTTTCTGACTCACCCTCCGATCAGTCAGAATTCCCTTATCATTTGACGAAGTGACAAGATGCTTTATAACCGTTTCCATGAATGTGTAGTGGGTGTTTGACTGGAACTGAATTACTATCGGCTGAAGCCGATAGGTTTTTTGGCCGTGAGCTT
>DEML01000125.1:28641-35149 GCA_002359185.1 Planctomycetaceae bacterium UBA2671 | reverse complement strand
CCCACGTTGAAAAGAACCTGAAGATTTCGCCTGAAGGTGAGGGTTTTAGACCCATCGCAAGGACAGTAAAGGGCTCAAACCATCAAAAAGCCGCTATAGTAATCTGCAAACTGCAGTAATCTTCTGGAACGAACTTCTTGAGTACTCCGATAAACCAGAAGCCACATCCGTGTCTCATGGCAGAGAATCAGCATCAATATGGCAAGTATTTCTAAAACATCGCAGAGAATCTCAACGGGATTACCGGAACTCGATCAAATGCTGGGGGGTGGTTTATTGCCGGGGAAACTGGCAGTTATCCTCGGAGCAACCGGAATCGGTAAAACGCAACTGGGGATTCAGTTCGCAAAAGCTGGGTTGGATCAGGAGGGACAACGAGGAATCTTCTTCGATATGACCGCTCGCGGAGATTCGCAAAATCACAGTGACTATGCAAATCGGATTGCCGACTGGGATCTGAAAGAAATGCCGCTCGAACGACTGCGAAATCCTGAGGAATTGTGGGATGCTGAAAAAAGCCGTTTCGATTGCATTCACCCGTTTCAGCAGCTGGGAAAAAGAGTGACGCGCGATGATCTCGATACCGATGAGTACCGGGAATGGCAGGCTGACCTGACGAGAAAGCTGGATATCACAATTCGTTTCTTCTATGGAAATTTCGTGCATGGTGTACGACGCTGTGTGATTGATGGGATCGAGCCGAGCGATAAGCCGAGTGATTCCTTTCAGTTCGATATCTTTGAATATATTCACAATCAGATTCTCAAAAAAGATTCCGAATGGGTCGCTCGCGATTTGCTGCGAGTCCACTACCGCGCCCATGCAGAAGAAGTCAGCCGTTATGCTTATCCGAATTCACAAATTGCCAGTATGATTCTATGTACCTCCCAGGAAGTCATGCTGGATGAATTACTGAGCCGCCCGCTCGATTCCGGGGATATCCTCTCGAATGCCAATACCATCATATTGATGGGAAAAACCAGGGAGGGAATGAAAATGGGACGAGCACTTCATATTGCCAAACATCGCGGCAGCGCCTGCGAAGATTCCATTGTGCCATATACGATTCAGGAAGAAGGAATTGTAATCGGGGAATGAGTCTGACTTGAAGCCTCAAAACAATCCGCAGTAAAGTGCATCCTGATGCACGATGAATTAATTACCTGCCTAATCGCCAATCAGAGATAGAACTCCATGACCGATCAATTCCCCCCACAGGATATGCCACCTTCAAATACCGACAAAGATATTGTAGTTGCAGAGCATCGTTCTCTGGCGGAAGAGTTAAAGAATTCTGAAGACTGGTGGGCGATTTATCTGGGAGCGATTATTCTGGGAGCAGCTTTTCTGGTTATCTGGTTGAATCCACCCGTTGCCGAAATTGCTGACTACACAAGTCCGCTCAAAGGTTGGTTTGCGAAACCTGGGAGTTGGGAAACAAACCCGGTTGATTCTGTTTATCAATCCCCAAAGAAAAATTCATTGGCCGGAATTGCAGTTGTGTTTCTCGTTTCGCTGCTCACATTTGGGTTCGGGGCGAAAGTGATGGGAACTTCGTTTCGACGTTTCGCGATTGGCTTCTGTTTCGTCTTCTTATTGGCAACTCTCGCTTATGTACTCACCGGGCAAGTCGTCGTCAAGAACTACAACCTGGAATATGCCCTGTGGGCATTGGGAATTGGCTTGCTGATCAGTAATACCGTTGGCACGCCCGGCGTAATTAAACCAGCATTGAGAACCGAGTTTTACATCAAAACAGGACTGGTATTGCTGGGAGCCGAAGTGCTCGTCAGTAAACTGATTGCACTGGGAGTTCCCGGAATATTTGTTGCCTGGGTAGTCACACCAATCGTTTTAATTTCAACTTACATCTTCGGTCAAAAGGTGCTGAAGATGGAGTCCAAGTCCCTCAATATGGTCATTTCTGCAGATATGTCAGTCTGCGGCGTCTCTGCGGCTATCGCGACCGCAGCCGCCTGCAAAGCGAAAAAGGAAGAACTTTCGTTTGCCATCGGGTTATCGCTTTCTTTTACAGTGATTATGATGATCGTTTTACCACAAATAATTAAAGCAGTCGGAATGTCTGAAGTTCTCGGCGGTGCCTGGCTGGGAGGGACGATTGACTCCACAGGAGCGGTCGCAGTGGCGGGAGTGATGCTCGGTGATACCGCGAAAGATGTCGCAGTCACGATTAAGATGATCCAGAACATCCTCATTGGTGTAACAGCTTTTGGAGTAGCCGTTTACTGGGTCAGCTTTGTCGAGAAAGATGAGACTTCGACGCGACCTCAGGTTTCTGAAATCTGGCGACGATTTCCCAAATTCGTGCTCGGCTTCATCGGAGCTTCGATCATCTTTTCGCTGATCTACAGTCAGGGAGAAACCTCTCAGACAATGGTCGATTCGATGAAAGGAGATTGCACAAAAGTCTTCCGAGGCTGGTTCTTCTGCCTGGCCTTTGTAAGCATCGGCCTGGAAACCAACTTCCGCGATCTGGCGAAATTCCTGAAGGGAAGTAAGCCATTGATTCTGTATGTCGTGGGGCAATCGCTGAATTTAGCATTAACTCTGTTTATGGCCTGGTTAATGTTTGAAGTCATTTTCCGGGAAGCAACACAGAAACTATTGCAGTAGGTTTGGTTGAGGGTTGAAGGTTGAAGGTTGTTCTCGCTCGCGATGACTCATAATCAGGAAGTTGAAAAGGAATGGGACAAGTATTCTCAGAACCGATTATACAACCTTATTCAGGCTGGAAAGGGGGACTGACTCTCTGTCTGGTGATTGGACTGATGGCTATGATCTGGCTATTTATATTGCCTGCGCTCAGCAAAGATCCAGGATTTCAACAACAGATTCAGCTCCGTGAAGAGCAGGGGGTCGAGAGTGCCGCCATGTTCTATTCCGATCTGCCAGCTGCAAAAACCGCCACAGAGCATCTCGATCAACTCGAACGGGACAACCCCAATCTGTTCTGGTTGCCCTGAATTATTCTTAAACCACAAAGGCACGAAGTCACTAAGAGATTAAAAACAGTTAATCATCAATTAACTGGTATCGATTTTTATGAGGTGTTGAATTCTTCAAAAATCTCTTCGTGCCTTAGTGTCTTCGTGGTAAAAAAATTTCTTGACACGGAATCCACTATACTTGTTTAAATTGGCGTCTTGGCGGTTCAAACCTTAATCAAGAGGAGCAGGCTCGAAGTCACTCGGGTTGACCCAGCCTGCTTTGATTTTCTCGCCGTTCATGTAACGCTCATAAAATCCGCGTTCTGTTTTGTTTGCATAAGGATATTGATCGAACAGATCGCCGTTCCCCAGAATTCGGGGATCCTGTTGCTCAGTTAAGCGTTTTGTCATTTCTGTGCGTAATGCCGCCATCTGTTTCTGGTGTTGAGGAGTTTCTGCCAGATTGGTCAGGCAGTAGGGATCCTGCTTGATGTTATAAAACTCTTCTGCTGGCCGTTTGCCAAAGGATATCTCCCAGTAATAAGCCAGATCGGGTTGAGTTCGTAAGCTGAGTAAATCGGTTTTTGTCGGACTGCCATCGCAATTGAGATAACCGGTTTCGGGATTGCTTGCCGGCCAGCGATCGGGTTTGAAGTTTTTCAGATAGAGATAATCTCCCCGTACAATTCCGCGGATCGGATAGCCTGCATCTTCAGGTCGTCCGATATCGTGCCGCTCTTTGCCGATGAGAACATGGTCGCGTTCCGGGATGACCTGACCAGATTTTTCTGAGTTGAAAATCGTAAGTAACGAGGTTCCTGTGATCGGCTGCATTCCCTGATTCGTGCCCTCGACTTCTGCAACTTCAAGAAATGTGGGGACGAAATCAATGAAACTGACAAAGTCTTCAATCTTGCGTCCTGGATTTTTGATACCCGCAGGCCACATGATGGCCAGGGGCAGGTGGTTGGAGTACTCATACTCCTGCCCTTTCACTCGCGGAAACGGCATCCCATTGTCGGCTGTCACGACGACGAGCGTGTTCTCCAATTGACCTTTTTCTTCGAGCAGATCAAGCATTTGAGCCAGGTGGTTATCGAAATGTTCGATTTCGAAAGCATAGTCAAGCATATCCGTGCGTGTGACAGAATTATCTGGCCAGAATGGGGGAACGACATCAATCTGATCGATTGACTTTCCGCCTTTTTTAATGCCACTGCCATACTCGTATCCACGATGTGGTTCGGTGCTGCCGTACCAGAAGCAGAAGGGTTGATCAGCAGGTTGATCCTCCAGAAACGCGGCGAAATTTCCGGCGTAGTCATTATTGGAAATGGCTTTGGTGGGTGGTTGTTTGCGAAGTTTGTCGTAGGATTGACCAGTCATTAAACGCGGTTTGTCATTGCTGTCTTTTGCGATGCCGGGAGCCCAGCCTTTGCCGGTTTTGCCGACATGATATCCCTGTTCGGCTAGAACCTCTGCATACGTTTTGAACTTCGCAGGAAAGAAGCACCAGTGATTGCAAGCTTCTTCCAGTTGCCAGGAATTGCGTCCTGTGAGGATGCAGGCTCGGGAAGGAGCGCATTTAGCGTTGGGTGTGTAACAACGCATGAAAAGCAAACCTTCATTAGCAACCCGGTCAAACCCGGGAGTTTTCACCCAGGAACACCCGTAGGCTCCCATATGTGCAAATGAGGCATCGTCTGCAATACAAAATAAAATGTTGGGACGATCGGTGTTCTTTGCCAGAACATCTCCACTCAAGTTGAGGAGCAGGACAGAACAGAAAATCAGAATGTATAAAATGCGATTGCTGTTTGAGGATTTTATCATGATGGATCTCCAGTTGAGTGCTCGATCGTTTTATGAAGTGGTTGTTGTATTGGTACTGAAGTAAATCAGGCAGGTGACTATGGCAGCGATATGAACGAAAATCAAAACATAAAACAGATTACGATAACTGGTCTTGGCGGTTTTGTGGCGAAAGAACTGTTGTCCAAAATGTGCTCCCGGCCAGCCACCGATGAGTTCAAAGAAGTGCAACCATCTTTCTGAAATCCGCCAGCGATCCGCGTTGGCACGCCATTTATCCAACCCCTGAGCAGTAAAGGCAGCCAGGCTGCTCAGCAAGACCAATCCTGAATAGGCACCTGCTTCCCAGTGTTCAATCCAGTTTGTCCAAAAGCCGAGCAGGACAACGATGGCGGCAATCAACCAGAACCAGCACAGACGATTCATCCAGACGATCATGCGGATTCTCCTCGATCGAACGGTCCTGGAATGTAGCCATGCACGAGAAGATCTCCTTCGAATTGCTGAATCGATATCTGCTCCAGTTTCAATGCGTCAGCCATATTAGAAATACCGACTCCTACCACTGGGGAAAAGGCGGCTCCACCTCCAATAATTTTCGGGGCGATGAAAGCATGCACTTCATCCACTTGACTGGCATCAAAGAAACTTCCCAGCACTCCTGCTCCTCCTTCGACCAGTATGTTTGTCATTCCCCGCCGTCCCAACTCCTTGAGCAGAAAACTGAGTTCAGGTTGTCCAACGCGGTTGACTGGTGAGAGGATCAATTCTGCCCCTGCATTGATTAATTTTTTTTGGATTTCAATCGGGACATCCTCACGGCATGCGATCATGACGGGGGCTTCATGAATTGTCTGGAACAGGAGTGATTTCAGCGAAATGATCGCTTGAGAATCCAAAATAATGCGTACTGGCGTCCTTGGCCCAGGAGGGCGACCTGTTAATCTGGGATTATCTGCCAGAACAGTCCCGCTGCCGACAATGATCGCATCCATTAATCCGCGAACTTTATGAACATGAGCCCGCGAAGCTTGATTTGTAATCCACTGCGAGGAGCCAGTCTTTGAGGCAATTCGTCCATCGAGTGTCATCGCCCATTTGGCGTGGACGTAGGGAAGACCTGTCAGTTGGAGTTTTCGAAACGGACGGAGCAGCGTCTCAGCTTCTGATTTCAGAAAATTAACTTCAACTTCCACGCCAGCTTTGCGGAGCACATCAACTCCGGTCTCTTTATTGTGCCGGGCGGGGTCCAGGCAGCCAATGACAACTCGCTTCAGGCCCGCTTTAAGAATCGCTTCGGCACATGGCGGAGTTTTTCCGTGATGAGAGCAAGGTTCCAGGGTGACGTAAATGGTCGAGTTTTCTGGAATCTGCCCGACTTTGGAAAGGGCATCTGCTTCGGCGTGCGGGCCGCCGAAATTTGCGTGATGACCTTCTGCAACTAAGTTGAGATTTTCATCGACAATCACCGCTCCGACTAGCGGGTTCGGTTCGACAAAACCGCGTCCTTGTTCCGCAAGAGACAACGCCCGCTGCATAACTTCAGTTGGCGTTGCAAATTGCATGATGACTTAACGCTCGTCTGAGTGAGTATTTCGATGAGGAGGTCTCAACAGTTTATTGCTTCTGGACGAAAGAGATAGAAACTCTAACAACACTTGATCGTGAAAAAAACAATTCGGGGTGGCGGGAGCGCTCTTGTAGAGAAACTCCCGAATCGTTGAGCTTTCGGGGGCTTCCGCTAAAGC
>DEML01000125.1:23197-28511 GCA_002359185.1 Planctomycetaceae bacterium UBA2671 | reverse complement strand
ACGCCCCCGCCACCCTTGTTTTAAAGACGTTCGTAAATGATTTTATGTTTTGTTGTTCGTTCTTAGATTAATCCTGGCCGGGAATCCACAACTTGCTCCCCGTGGATTCCTGTGGTGTTTCTGCAGGCCACATTTCCTGGGAAATTGAACTTGCAGAGGAACCTGCCACGAGAATACTGCCGCGAGTGTTCCAGGGAGGAGTGATGTCATGCTCTTCCAGATAGGCGGTAATCGCTTCCTCAAGTTCCGGCAGTTTCCGCAGATATTTCCGGTGCATCTGCTCAAGGAACGGTATGAGGGAATCATCCTGAGGATCAATTACAAGAAATTGCAATTGACGCATTTCCCATTGCAGAGATTCCTCGAACTTCTGACCTGATTTCTCAGCCCAGGCTTTCGCCTGTTCAATACGATTTAACGCTTCTTCACGATCGTATTTGTCTCGAGCCAGATCAATATACGCATGCCAGATTTGCGGCATCCGCTCAAGTTCGACAACATCTTCACGACGCAAAACTTCTGCCAGAACTTTTTCAGTGAAACCGGCATGCTGAATCAGTTGCGTACGATTGAGTAGAATCGCTGCCTGGTCATCGGTTAACGTTTCGATTGGAATCCGTAGCATCTGCAGGACATCGCAGGCACTCAGTTCCTGCTCATCGGCAACTGGGAAACTCTCCTGCGATGGCAAACTGTACTTTTCTCGCAGAGCAGGGATATCGATCTGATAGTTATATCGATCTGCGAAAGCATCGAGCACATTAATTGCGGCTGCAAGTTTGTAAGACAGTTCGGAGATCTGACTGGCTTCCAGCGGTGTTTTCCCATCCAGTCCACTCAAGGGACGATTGGGCCAAAGTTCAGCCAGAATGTTTTCCCAGTTTTTTTTACCGATAACCGCTCGCAAACGAGCAGGGGTCTGCTTGTCAAAATAATACTGACGATACAGTCCCCGATAGTCGGCCCACTGAGAAAAGGTGATATCTTCCAGTGCATGAACCGAGTGGTTTTCGAGAGGGTTGCCCAGTGAATCCTGGATAAGTTTTTGCATTTCCTCAACATGTTCATTTTCAACGACCATGTGACATAATGCTGTGCTGTTCTGGGCTTCATCCTTGTCGGTGCAAACCAGGACACCGATGACGACGGGTAATTTGGTCAGATCAGGATTCTCCTGATCGGCTATGGAAGTGGGATCCCGATCGAGGATGGTATAGGAAATTTCTCCGGGAGAATTTTCACCACCGACGAGTCTGTCATCCCGATGCAGGCGAGGGATTTCGTCGAATTGGGTTAATACTTTGGAGAGCGAATCGACGGCATAATGACGCACGACTTCGCTGGTTTGTGATGCTTCCAGGTCAAACAGTTGGGCGAGCGTTTCACTGGATGTTGCGAATTCGAAATCTTCAGACAGGCTGGCTGCCTTATGCAGAGAAACAGCGGCTTGTTCCTGATCACCATCCCAGGCTTGATACAATCCGATATCGTACCACAATTCCGCATTTTCGGGATGAGCCTCTGTCAACTGACTCGCAACCGCAGCTGCTTCATGCCAGCAACCGAGGGCAGACAATCCCACCGATTTGCGGAAGACTTTATCTTCTTCTGCAGACAAAGTCGTCAGTGGGCGTAAGTTATGTACGCCACGCAGCGGATAGGGCACTCCCTGATCGCCATCAAAATCGAGCAGTCGCATGAAGACCTGCTGACGATCTTCATCGCGTACGAACCGCATCGCAAATGCGAGATGCTGACGGGCGGAGACCAGCTTTTCTTCCTCATAAAGTGTCGAAGCGATCCCGGCTGCCATGCTGCCAATCATTTCCGGATGATATTTCACACCCTTAGTGAAGGCTCGATGGATGACCGAACGAGCTTTTTCATAGCCATCCATATCCAAGGCGGCGGTCGCTTCGAGAATTCTCGCCAGCGGATGATCAGGAGATTCCTGGAGCAGAGGCTGTAAGGTTTCACGGGCAGAAGCTGCATCTTCCAGATACAAATAGACGCCCGCCAATGACGTGGCGACCCAGGCGCGAGCCGGGTTGGTGGCGTAAATTTTCTGCAGAATTTTGAGAGCGGCTTTGGATTGCCCCCCTTCGTGAAGCTGAAGAGCTTTGACCATATCGGAGGCGATATCCGAGCAGCAGAACTTCAACTTCTTGCCGCTTTCACATGGGCAAAGTGAGTAAGGATCAAGTGACATGAGACGAACTTCCTGCTGTCTGCAATGGGATTATAATTGGAAATATCTCAAACCGGCATTCATGACAGACTGTGGTGTTTTGCAAATGTCTGGGAATGCTCGTGGTTTGGGATCAGTATGGATTATTCATGGGACTCAGAATGAGTTGAAGAGAATGAAATCACTCCACTTTCATTTTTGCCAAGCCTAAACAATAAAAAATTTGACGACTTCTGCAAGCGATTCTCAAATGATTTGAGACGTGCATTCGACAGAACATCGGTCATAAGATTTTTGCTGCCAACAGGATACCAGAATTGATAGACGCTGACGAGTCTAGTGGAAAGTGGATGGTGGAAAGCCGAGAACACTCAACCGTCAACCCAAGCTTACTTATCCAACACGACAGCATCTTCGAGCAGATAGAGCTGCAGCCATTCGCCGTCTTCGTAGATTGGGTCCATCCGTAATGTCCCCAGAACGTCGTAAGGTCGCCCTTGAATGTAATTGGTTGGTTTGTCGGCCTGGAGAATTGTCGAAATCCGGTCATAGATTTTAGGAGTCCGGCCGAAGCAGCAGATTTCGTTGTCCCGGACATGTTGAAAATAGGTGATGCCGGACTTGGAAAGTGTCGGATACATGAATCCCCGAATCAGCACCTGCTTGCCCTCGAGATTTTTGAGCCAGTCCGGGAACATTTCCGGTGCGTTTTCGGGTACAGGCTCCATATTCAGGACTTTGAGCAAATCGATATCATCAAATGAGACGCGAAGTGCCTGCTGAGGACCTTCTTTCTGGAACGTTTTCTCTGGAATCAACAGTTTCGGTTCCAGGGGAGTCATCGGCTCGTCAGTCGATGTCGAAGCAGGAGACATGACTTCTGCATTCGCGGGCACAACTTTGGCAATTGCGGTTTCGTCAGAAGCTGGTTTTTCAGAACGTGATCCCTGCTCGGCTACTGCCGGAGTAGTGCTCATGGGGACTATAATCGGCTCTGAATCAGGTGAAGAGCTTTCTTCCTCAGCTGACGAAGCAGCGACTTCCACTTCAATCGGCGAGTCAGAAGTCGTTTCTGGTTTTGCAGTCTGCGAAGTGTCAGCGGACTCAATTTCCAGCGAATTGAGGCGATCCAGCTCAGAAAATTCGCGAAATTCAGTGTTTTCTGAGTTATTGCAGCCACACAGAAATAAACAAGAAAATGCAACAGCAGTTAAAATGCCGAGCGTGAGCGTTCGCATTTGACCGCTTCGATCGAGTAAACCGGCTGCAGACCTTCTGGAGTTGTATCGGAAGTCAGTTTCAGCGTCCCCGCCACGGCGACCCGACTCTGTGTGTAGTCGGCTCCCGCTTCGTCCTGCATTTTGATGAGAATCATATCGGTCGCTTTGGGTTGGCCACCGAAACAGCATTCGCCCGTGTCTTTGAGAAGTAGAAATTGCGACAATCCTTTCGTCTGTCGCTGAGGATACATGTATCCTTTCAGGAAGATGGGTTTGTCAACCAGTTTGGCGACATCGGGATGCAACCCGATTTTCCCTTCCTCAACAGCGAAACCTTTGGCGGAAATTTCCTGAGAAAAACTGGTCCGCCGATAACCTTCGGGAACTTCAACAGAATAAGCATAAATCTGGGACCCCATTCCAGCAATCCCAAACCCCAATGAGAGCACCATTGCAACCAAAGCCGCCCATTTTCCGCTGTAGGCTCCATCGGACATCGTAATTGTCCAGACAGCGACCAGACTGACAACAAATCCAATCACTGCCAGAATCACGCCGACAATCCCCAGCAGGGAAGAGGCCGAAACCAAAGCGAGAACAACCGCCACAGGAACGATTACCGGAGTTGGTCGATAATCGAACTCATTGGACTGTAAATCCTGAGGAGTGAACGTTGTGTCAGGTGCCATCGTCGACATTATTTGAGACCTGTGCTTAGGAGAAGGAGCTTATTAATTAACAAAATGTCATCAGAGATTTTGCCGGATGAGTTATTGAATTTTAGCCGCAGTTGAAGCGAGACTGCAACGACTTTCTGAATCTCTGACAATTCCTACGCAGAAAACCCGAAAATGTTGGAAAATTCGCTACAGATACGGAGGTTGAATGCTCTCTCCGGCTTAATTTATAACTATTGTACGCTGAGAAATAACGCCTGAATACAGTGAATCTATTGATATCCTTCTTCTGAGAGTATTTTGCCATTTTGTGGAATGACAGCCTCTTCAACTGCAAATCCCTTTGAGTAGACCATTCGGGCTATTTTCTGGATTTCCTGATCATATCCCGCCATCTCAAAATCGCTGATCAACTCCTCGATCTCAAAATCGACCTGTCGGAAATCGGGGACTCCATCCTCAATCACGACATAATTTGCGACACACTCACCCATTTTCTGCTGGCCGACGCTGCCGGGGTTGATTAATGTCTGGGAACCGAATTTCTCTTGATAGGGGCGATGCGAATGCCCGACACATACATAATCGGCTTCGATTCCCTGCAAACGGCTTTTCCAGATGGCTTTCTCATCCGGCAGATATTCGTGCAGCGGATCTCGTGGAGATGCGTGGATCAATAAAAAACGTCCCTCTTCACAGGTCCAGTATTTGCGGACGGGAAGTCTTGAGAGATAGTTCAAGTCCTCCGTGGAAAGATTTTTCCAGTGGAGAATCCGTGAATAATTTCGCAGGCGATGCCACAGCGTTTCGTTTTTATGAGGCTGCACAAACTGAGCGACCGACTGATCGTGATTCCCGCGAATGACGACTGCAGCGTACTCTTTGACCCATGCAATCACCTTTCCGGGCTGGGGACCGAAATCGACGAGGTCTCCTAAAATCAGGCAGACATCGAACTCGGGTTCAGCACGATGGACGGCTTGTAACGCAGTCCAGTTGGCATGGAGGTCGGAGAGCAACAGGATTCGCATAGTTGGTTATAAATCAGAGCAGGTGGATCATTCCGCGAGCATTTTGCATAATGCTTATCAGTGATTTGGAACGCTTAATGATACTCAATAGATAAATCTATCAAGAAAGTCATAAAAACTCGTGTGGCGGGGGGCGCTCTCGAAGAGAAGCCCCCGAATTGTTGGACTTTCGGGGGCTTCCGCTAAAGCGGAGTGCCC
>DEML01000125.1:21366-23133 GCA_002359185.1 Planctomycetaceae bacterium UBA2671 | reverse complement strand
CGAAGAGAAGCCCCCGAATCGTAAAACTTCCGGGTGCTTCCGCTAAAGCGGAGTGCCCCCGCCACGCAAAGTTAGCTTTTCATTATCAAATATTGTTAGGGTTTCTGAATTTCATTCTGATCAACTGACGACTCAATTGCGAACGGGATTAAGAGAATGCGCGCAACCTTCCAGAAAATAATGGACTCATTTGCTCCTGATAATATATTCCTCGGTGGAATAATGATTCTGTTGCTTACATCGCTGATTTCATCGGTGCAGGGAGCAGCGACTGACGAACACAACAAATACAACGTCCTCTTCATTGCCATTGATGACTTGCGGCCGGAGTTGGGTTGTTATGGTGTCAAAAACGCACAAAGTCCAAATCTCGATCAATTTGCATCCACCGGCTTAAAATTCGATCGGCATTATGTGCAAGTCGCAACCTGTGGAGCATCCCGCTATGCCTTACTGACAGGTCGCAGCCCGGCATCCAGCGGAGTCACCCGTTCAAATTCCGCAGCTTATGCTGGTCCGACCGCTTTCAAACAGAAACAGCAGGCCGGGGCACAAACACTCCCGGAACTCTTTCGACGGTCTGGGTATCAAACCTGTTGCATTGGAAAAATCTCACACACCGCTGATGGCCGAGTCTTTGAATATAATGGCAAGGGAGATGGCCGGGACGAATTACCGAACGCCTGGGATGAACTGGCAACTCCGTTCGGTCCCTGGAAACGGGGGTGGGGAATCTTCTTCGCATATGCCAACGGACTGCATCGCGAAAGTGGGCAGGGGGATAAAGATCTGATGGAATTCATCGTCGATAACGATGATGATTTGCCCGATGGCATGATGGCTCAGACGGCTTCTAAAAAGTTAAAAGAATATGCCAGTCAGGAAAAAACATTCTTCCTCGGGCTTGGCTTCTTCAAACCGCATCTGCCTTTCGTCGCCACAAAACAGGATTGGGACGCTTTCGCAGAAACGGATTTCAAAACCGAAGACTACGACAAAACCGAGTCCCGCTACTGGCACAAGAGCGGCGAGTTCTACAAATACGATGCTCCCTTCGAAAAAACGCAGCCGTTATCGCCAGAGGCAATCGGAACCTCGCGGCGTGCCTACTATGCCTGTGTTCGCTATGTCGATCGGCAGGTGGGACGAGTTCTCAAAACGCTTGAAGAATCGGGTTTAGCCGATAATACGATTGTCGTCATTTGGGGCGATCACGGCTGGCATCTCGGCGAGCAGCAGATCTGGGGAAAACATTCGCCGCTCGAACGAGCCAATCGCAGTGTATTGATGATGAGAATTCCAGGCGAAACAGCACCCGGCAAAACGACTCAGGCATTGACGGAAACAATCGACCTTTATCCTACCTTGGTCGACTATTGCCAGCCCGAATTTAAAAAAACAGATGCCCCTCTGGATGGGCGATCCCTGCGACCGATTATTTCCGAAGAAGCACCTCAGGTCAGAGAAGCCGCTTTGAGTTACTGGGGCAACGCGATCACGATTCGAACCAATCAGTATCGCATGATCGTCGAGTCCAATAAGCAAGGCGTTAATACGAATCGAGTTGAACTCTACGATTTGTCCGATGATCTGGATGCGAACAAGAATGTTGCCGACCAGAATCCTGAAGTCGTCGAACAACTTCTGAAACATCTGCCGGAATAGTTTTCGAGAGGCGAACCGAGCCAATTTAGAACGGTGGGTGGCTGGGGTCGAACGTAGTGAGCCCCCAGAGTAATCGACGATCTGGGGGCTTCGCTTCGCTAC
>DEML01000125.1:0-21251 GCA_002359185.1 Planctomycetaceae bacterium UBA2671 | reverse complement strand
CGCTACGACCCCAGCCACCCATTGACTTGGGCACTTGTTACTTGACCTGACCAGCATTCTCTTCCAGCCACGCGACTAAATCCTCTGCGATTTTCGTTTTCAGACCTGTCCAATGGGCAACGGTCTTTCCCGAGTCATCGAGCAGTTCAACCGTGTTATTCTCAGCGGCGATCGCTTCGGGTCGATTCAGCACAATCCAGTTGCAGTTCTTGCGGCGGAGTTTCTGCAGAGCATTTTCGCGTTCATTTTGAGCTTCGAGTGCGAATCCGAGAATCCAGTGACCGTCTTTCATTTTTCCGAGAGCAGCCAGCACGTCATCGGTTTCAATCATTTCGAGTGTGATGGCGGTTCCGGTTTTGGAAATCTTTCCACTGACGCGACTTTTCGGCTGATAATCACAGACAGCCGCGGCTGCGATAACCCCATCGCAATTTGGAAATAATGCCTGGCAGGCCTGCATCATCTGTTCGGTCGATTCAACCGCGTGATATTCACAGCCAACTGGCGGCGTCATCGAAACCGGCCCGCTCACGAGGATCGCTTCATGACCGGCATGCAGAATCGCCTGCACAATCGCATAACCCATCCGCCCGCTGCTCGCATTGGAGATGTAGCGAACATCATCAATATATTCCCGGGTAGGACCAGCTGTCACAAGAATTCGCATTCGTTATTTTCCAGGTCTGAATTCTATGTAGGTCAGGCACTGCCTGACACGTGTAATTATTGACGTCAAATCTCGTCAGGCAGTGCCTGACCTACAGCTGAATTTCATTCAGACGTTTTCTTCGTAAATTCGACATCAATAATTTCTCGACCGGACGCATCGTGTGTCGGACGGTTCGTCTGTGCCTGATCAAAAGACGTCTGCTGTCCTACAGACTGACCGGTCGACTGCGTAAAGACTTTGAAACTTCCACTGCGAGTGAAGTAAGCCTTCATCCGTCCCCTCAGTACACTGCGGAATGGCGGGAAGAGCAATAGAAATCCGACAATATCGGTCAGCACTCCCGGCGTTATTAACAATGCACTGGCGACTAAAATCATCAGTCCATCCATCAGGGAATCGGTCGGTGGTTTGCCGGCATTCAACTCGGAATGGATCCGATTCCAGACTTCAAACCCCTGCTGCCGAGCGAGGATCGTTCCGACGATGCCCGTAACAATAATCAGACAAATCGTCGTCACCCAGCCATGCATCTCACTCAGCTTGAGCAAAATGACCAGCTCGACAAAGGGAACCAATGTGAACAAAAGAAACAAACGCAAAAACACGAGATGAACCTCTATGAAAGTAAATTATTTGAACCGCCAAGATGCCAAGTTTATGAGAAAAAGCTGTAGGTCAGACTGTGCCTGACAAGAATAATTATAGACTTAAAAACAAATAGAACCACGGATGGACACGGATGATCACGGATCTTTATATCTGTGCTTATCCGTGTCCATCCGTGGTTCAAAAATATTATTATTGTGGTTACCGAACTTGAGCAGGAATCATCTTACCTTCGATGGTAACGATAAGTTCTGTTTTCGGTTCAGAAAATTCTCTGCGCACCCAGCCGATTGCCAGGATTTCAGAGGTCTCTGGATTCTGAGCAGCCGAGGTGATCCCGCCTATGACTTTTGCTTCTGTCGATTGTTCGGCAGTTAAATTCGCTCCGATGAATTGCTCTGGTTGGATTGACGACTGTGTATTCTCACAGCGGAATGCTCGAATCAATTTATTGACATGCCCGAGAGCATCTATTCTGGCAATTGGTTCCTGCCCCAGATAGCAGCCTTTGGTGAAGGAGATCGCCTGGGAAGTTCGGTCGACTTCCTGGGCAAGATTCTCCTCCGAAAAATCCTGTCCGAACATTGGAAAACCACTGGCAATTCGGATCAGTTCGTAATCCTCTGACGAACCAGTAGGAATTTGTTGTTGTTCTAACCAACTGACCAATTTCTGTCGTTCATCAACGGGTACTGAGATCTGAAATGCAGGCTCGTTCAGCCAATCCACTTTACGAATCGATCCCGTCAATTCCGAATGCACTGTCGGCTTCCAGTGATTCATCGCCAGACTGTTTACACTATCGCAGAATTCAGCCATTGACTTCTCGGCTGTTTTACCAGCAATTAAGAATAACGATCGCTCCGCTGTCGTATGTTTCAGCTGGACATCCTCAGTGATCAGATAACGATCCAGATGAGGCAACAACACCTTAGCTGCTCCGGGAACCGTATCAAGAAGGAGTCGATCTTCGGTTGCGAACACAAAAATATGACCGAGAGTCTTGCCTTTGATCGTGGGCACAAATGCTTCGCAGCCCATGCCGGGCTGCAGTTTTTTGATGTCATTTGTTGTGAATCCATGGAGAAACGTCGCTCGGTCTCGACCCGTCAGTGTGATCTCATCGCGATCACTCAGGTCAAAGGCAACGGTTTGCTGATTCAGCTGGTTTATAATGTTGGGCATAAGGTGATCAATTTAATTTCTTAAAGTGGTTTGGTTCGCAAAGATTCTCATTGGGAATGTTTACGATTGAAATGAGTTTGTCAAATCGACTTTATCTCTAATGGATGATCAGGCTGGGCCATTTTTCAAAATTTGTCCACCCAGTTCTCCCGCTCCTGGTCCCAGTTCAAGGTGCCAGTCAGCGGCGTGCAGCATGAGGGGATGATGTTCGACAACGATAATACTGTTACCGGCTGCCTGGATTTTTCGAAGAGCCTGAATGAACAGAGAAACATCCGCCCAATGCAAACCACTCGTCGGCTCGTCCAGAATGAATAATCCTTCTGAGAATTCTTCGCACATTGCCTTGGCAAGTTTAACGCGTTGAGCCTCGCCCCCCGAGAGCGTGCTGGCTGGCTGTCCCATTTTCAGATAGCCAAGACCGATTTCCACCAGTGGCTTCAATCCGGTAGAAATTGATGTGACTTCCGACCAGAATTCCAGAGCTTCTTCGATTGTCATCTCCAGTAAATCAAACGGCGAGTGTCCCCGATATTTGACCGCCAGTGTCTGAGCATTAAACCTCTTTCCCCGGCATTCCGGGCAAACCACTTCCGTTTGCGGCAGCAGAGGCATCTTGAGACGGATTTCGCCTAATCCCTGACAACGCTCGCAGGTCCCGGCAGCCGAGTTGAAGGTAAAGCGTTTTTCTGAAAAGCCTCGAATTTTCGCCAGCCGCGTTTTTGCCAGCAGACGACGAATTTCTTCCCACACTCCCGAATAAGTCGCAGGACAGGAGCGGGCTGAAGTTCCGGGAGGCGATTGATCAACCACCTGAAACTTCCGAATCGTGCCATTGATCGTCAATTTCCCAAGTCCACGCTGGTGGACGGACGACTTCTCGTTTGAAATCGCCTCTTTCAGCAAGGGAGTCAGGGCATCAAGAATGAGAGAACTTTTACCAGAGCCACTTACACCGGAGACCGCGATCAATTTGCCCAAAGGCAGTTCTAAAGAAACATTTTTCAAATTGTGAAGACCGACCTCTTCCAGCTGGATTGTTCCAGAATTGGAAGCCGAGTCGGTTGTCTTCAGCAGCGTCTTTTCGAATTCGCCCTTTAAGGCTCGGGCAGTTGATGTCAAATGGTGTTTTGATAAATCTGCGGGAGACCCCGAAAACAGAATCTCGCCGCCATGAATGCCGCCACCCGGTCCAAACTCAATTAGATGATCGGCGGCCCGGATTGCATCGAGATGATGTTCCACGCAGACGACCGTGTTTCCAGCCTTTGTCAGATCGACCAGAATCGAAATCAGCTGAGCGGCATCCCGGGGATGTAACCCCGCAGTTGGTTCATCAAGAATAAAGCAACTTCCCTGCAGTTGTGTCCCAAGACAGCGAGCCAGTCGCAGACGTTGAATCTCTCCGCCAGCCAAGGTGTCGGTTGTTCGATCCAGACTCAAATATCCAATCCCCAAATCGACCAGCGTCTGCAGTCGATGCTTCAACGGATCGCCAAGCGACATCTGCACCGATTGTTTTCCATTCTGCTGAGAGCTGGCAAACTCTTCGACCCAATCAATAGATCGTGTGATCGAATTCTTAAGTAAGTCCGGCAAGGTTGTTCCCTGAACCTGAACGTGCCGGGATACGGAATTGAGGCGTTCTCCATGGCAGTCATGACACGTCTTATCTTTAATCTGCCCAGTCCCTTCGCATGTCGGACATGCCCCATGTGGAGAATGCCAGCTGAACGAACGCGATTCCAAAGGTAGAAAACTCCGATTGCAGCTCGGACAATTCAAATCGCGATGAAACAGTTGCTCGCTGACTTCACCTTTCTGATCGATCAGAGCCAAACAGGCTCCTTCACTCAGGCGAAGGACTTGCTCAATGGAATCCGCCAGTCGTTGATGGATATCGGGTTTGATAATCAATCGATCAACGACTACATCGATCGAATGCTTCTTTTTCTTATCGAGCGGCGGATTCTCCGATATTTCGAGAATTTCTCCATCAATGCGTGCCCGGACAAAACCTTCCCGATTCATTCTCTCGAAGAGATCGCGATGTTCTCCTTTTCGATCTCGTACCAGCGGCGCAAGCAATTGAACTTTTGTTCGTTCCGGAAAGCCTGATATTTGCTCAACGATTTGTTCAGGAGACTGGGCCTGAACGGGGACGTGGCAATCGGGACAATGCACGGTTCCAAATCGGGAGTAAATAAGCCGCAGGTAATCGAGGACTTCAGTCATCGTCGCGACAGTACTACGGGCACTGGGGGCTGGTCGTTTCTGAGGCACCGAAATGACAGGCGACATCCCCACAATTTCATCGACATTTCCGCGAGGCAGGGCGTCGAGCATGTGCCGAGAACGACCGGAGAGTGTACTCAAAAAACGATGCTGCCCTTCAGCAAACAGCGTTTCAAACGCCAGCGAACTTTTCCCCGACCCACTTACGCCAGTAATGACAGTGAACTTGCCATGCGGTATCGTAACGTCAACGCCTCGCAAATTATGTGTGCGGGCGTTTTTGATTTCGATTTGTTGAGAAATTTTGAAAATGGAGAATTCCCAGGAAAAACAAGGTTTGTGAGCGGCGGATCAGACATGACCTGACAGAATGAATATTAGAGAGTTCATTAAGATTCTGCGCGAGTCCATGAAAAAATGAACCAGACATTTGCATCTCATTGCGTCTGTATTGTATACATATAATCAGTACTCGAAGTGACCAATATCTGATAACAGAAATTTCCAATCATGCCACGTTTCCAAGTTCAACGATCTCTCTGGATCAACGCGTCGCCGGACATTATATACGAAAACATAGTTGATTACCGCACATGGACAACATGGTCTCCTTGGCTTCCCGCTCAACCCGATGCAGAGGTTACTGTTTCTGAAAACTCCTCATCACTGGGGTCAAAATATTCCTGGAAAGGAGAAGTTGTTGGGGAAGGAGAAATTGAGCATCGAAACTTGCAGCCTCCTGAATTGATTGAGGATGAAATCCGATTTCGTAAACCGTTTCCCTCGACTTCTCAGGTCACCTTTGAATTGAAGCCAGAACGGAAAGGGACACTTGTGACATGGGGAATGATTGGGGCACTTCCCTGGTTTCTATTCTGGATGAAATCCATGATGCAGGACTTCATCAGCATGGACTACGACCGTGGATTAAAAATGCTTAAGGAGTGGATTGAAACCGGAGAGGTTTTGTCAAAAACAAACGTCATGGGGGTTCAAAAAGTCGGTCCATTACGAATGGCAGGAGTTCGAAAAGTTTCGACCTTAGATGATATCAGTCAGTCGATGCAATCTGCATTTCAGGAAGTCGAGGAGAAATTCTCGCAGCACAATATTCCTCGTGATGGAGATGGCATTTCGGTCTACCATTCCTTCAACTGCAAAACAAGAACTTTTGATTATACAGCTGGTTTTATTATTGAAGATTCTTCAATAGACATTCCGCTATCTCTCAAGACGTGGGCGATTCCGGAAATGAATGCCTTCCGTGTCGATCATATCGGCAGCTATCAGCATCTGGGTAATGCCTGGAGTGCCGCTCATCAGAATGCTCGCTACAGAAAATTAAAGCAGAGCAAAGTCGGTACCTACGAGCTTTATAAAAATAATACTCACGAGAAAGAACCGAAAGACCTGGTGACCGAGATTTATTTGCCACTGAAGAAATAAGGGATTAAATCCAGTTACGGTCCAGCTTCCAGCACGATGTCATCTAAAGCAACTTTTCCGACCGCTCCATTCAGACCGATTTGCACAATCGCTTCACGAGCTTTTCCAGGAACATTGACTCGATGTTCAATGCGTCTCCAGTCATCACTGACAGACCAGATGCCAATCGTATCCGAGCCTAAAGGCCGACGATCTTCATCGTAATAATGAATGATCATGCCGGGACGCTGATAGAAGGTTTTTCCCGGCGTCCAGTCATCGAGCTTGAGGTCGAGTGCGACACGCAAAGATTTCACTTCGCGTCCATCAATCGCAAATCCCTGCAGCATCTGAGCAATTTCGCCAGGCGTGGAGCTTTCAATCTCGACATAGTAATCCCCATCAGGAGCCTCGCCTTGCATGCGAGTCAACCGGCGTTGATAGTGAAATCCATCCATGAATCCATCGCCGTTTTCATCGAGTTCGAAACTTCCATTAATCAATTCCGGCTTGGCAGGATTGGGGAGAACCCGGCGTTTTTCTTCGGAAATA
The DNA here is from genome assembly GCA_002359185.1 of Planctomycetaceae bacterium UBA2671. Taxonomy (GTDB): domain Bacteria; phylum Planctomycetota; class Planctomycetia; order Planctomycetales; family Planctomycetaceae; genus Rubinisphaera. Next base: position 14,578 of record DEML01000125.1, on the reverse strand, counting down.
CCAGTCATCGGCACGAACAGAGTTGGCTGAAGTGGTTGAGAGACCAGCTTCCCATCGACTTTTTCGAGCAAATAAAACACCTGCTGGTAGCGTTCTCCGAGAGGAATAATCATCTTACCTCCCTCACGCAATTGCTCGATGAGAGGATTGGGAATACTTTCCGGAGAACAGGTGACGATGATTTTGTCGAAGGGAGCCTGCTCGCTCCAGCCCTGAAAACCATCTCCAATTCGTGTGTGAACATTTCGATATCGGAGTCGCTCGAGAGTGGAGGCGGCTCGTCGTCCGAGAGGTTCGACAATTTCTATCGAATAGACATCTTTCACGAGTGGCGAAAGCACGGCTGCCTGATACCCACTCCCCGTTCCAATTTCAAGTACCTTGTCTGTTGGTTGAGGATCGAGAACTTCCGTCATATAGGCGACGATGAACGGAGGCGAAATCGTCTGACCATGACCTATGGAAAGAGCCTGATCGGTATAAGCCTGCTCGCGAACTGAACCGGGGACGAACAGATGCCGGGGCGTTTGTCGTATTGCTTCCAGCACTCGCTTATTCGTGATACCCTCTTTCTCGACATATTCTTTCGTCAGATAATCACGCTGAGCCTCATAGGGATCGGCCGCCTGTAGCTCTGACACAGGGAGCAGTCCCATTGTCAGAAAAAAACAGGCTAGAAAACTGCGAATATTCTTGAAGTCCGTTACCATCTTATTGAACCTGCTTGAATGATGAGCGTTATCAATAGAAAATTGATGATGTGATTAAAGAGAAAAAGCCTGTATTAATCTGACAGGTATTCCAATTCGTTTTTTATCGAATTTTCGTGAGTAATGACACAGCAAAATCTCAGCTCGCCCAATTCTCAGTACGACAATCTGAATCCAGACCGGATTCTGGAAACAATTTCGCAGTTGCACAGACGCATTCAGGAACGATTTCCTGCTGCCGGATTGGCCGATGTCTGCAACGAATTGCATAAAATTACGCGAGATGCCCGCAAAACCGCTCAGGCCATCGCCCGTCCGATGTGGGGGCTGCGGATTCTGACTTATCTCGTAATTACGGGGATCATTGTCGTCGCCATATACGGTTTCAGTTATCTGGAATGGCATGCTGATCGGCCAGATGCATCCGAAATTATCACATTGATGGAAGCCGGCATTAACGATGTGATTCTGATCGGAGCAGCCATCTTTTTTCTGAGCACGATTGAGAGTCGTGTGAAGCGACGCCGGGCATTAACTGCTATTCATCGGCTGCGGTCGGTTGCTCATATTATCGACATGCATCAACTGACCAAAGATCCCGAACGCGTTCTCGATTGGAAGGATGGCGAAGACACGGCCTCTTCCCCCAAAAGGCAATACACTCGCTTTCAACTGGGCCGCTATCTTGATTATTGTACGGAACTGCTTTCTCTGACTGGAAAAGTGGCCGCTTTGTATGTCGAAAAGTTTCCGGATAGCCAAGCCGTGGGGGCGGTTAATGATTTGGAATCCCTGACGACTGGACTCTCCCGGAAAATCTGGCAGAAAATCATGGTGCTTAATAGCGATCATGAGTTTCATCAGAAAGAAACTAGAATCGCACCCTCTGAATCAAAAGTGTAGATCAGGCTGTGCCTGACGAAATTGGGCGTCCGATGTTATCCGCGTCAGGCAGTCTCTGACCTACAGCTTAATGAAATGAATATATGACTTATTACTGCCTCAAAGGGGGAAAGGTTTACGATCCCGCGAACGATCTGCATGGAGAAGTTTGCGACCTCTGGTTTCAGAATGGTGTGATGATCGCTCCACCAGTCAAGAAGCCGGAAAATACAGTCGTGAAAGATCTCTCTGGTTTAATTGTGATGCCGGGCGGGGTCGATATGCATTGTCATATCGTTGGCCCGAAAGTGAATCATGCCCGACAGTTTCTGGCAGGCATGAATCGGGGCCGAAGATCCAATTCTGCTTCGCTGGAAACTCCGATTGTTCCCAACTGCTCGGCGACTGGACAACTTTTCGCCGGGATGGGATACACAACAGCCGTCGATGCTGCCATACCCGGACTGACGGCTCGACTGGCTCATCACGAATTTTCTCTCACGCCCTATATCGATAAAGCCTTTCTGACCCTCTTCGGAAATAATCATTATGTGATGGATCAAATCCGCGAGGGGAGGGGAGATGCCCTTCAGGAATATGTCGGTTGGATGCTTTCCTCGGTTCATGCTCACGGCGTAAAGATTGTCAATCCGGGTGGAGTCGAGAACTGGAAACAGATCAGCCGAAAGTCGCTCCACGAACTGGATGCTCCGGTGGGTGAATTCGGAGTGTCCCCGCGACAAATTGTGAAAAGTCTGGCCGCGGCTGTAGATAATTTGAGGCTGCCCCATGCCGCTCATATTCACTGCAACAACCTCGGCTATCCCGGTAACTGGGAAACAACCCTGAAAACCATGCAGGCTCTGGATGGTAGCCGCGGTCACTTCGCCCACATCCAGTTTCACAGTTATGGCGGAAATGCAGACGATCCGACTTCATTCACCTCTTCAGTGGAACCACTCGTCGAATATGTCAGAGAACATCCGGAAATCACGGTTGATGTCGGTCATATTTCTCCCGGCGAGGCGATGACGATTACCGGAGATGCCCCCTTTGCCGAGCATCTGCAACGGCTCACCGGAGGACGCTGGTTCACATCTGATTCCGAACAGGAAGCCAGTTGCGGCGTGATTCCCGGGCGATTCAAACCTTATCGAAACCTGGTTCATGCAACGCAATGGGCAATTGGTCTGGAATGGTATCTCCGTATGCCGGACCCCTGGCGAATTGCGATGAGCAGCGATCACCCCAACGGCGGAGCGTTCGTCAAATATCCTCAAGTGATCCATTTGTTGATGGATCGCGCGTATCGTGAAGAAATGATTGACCGCATGCCCGAGAATCTGGCGGATCGCTCTCCGCTACGGGATCTGGATCGCGAATATACGCTCTCCGAAATCGCCACCCTGACACGAGCTGCTCCAGCAAGAATTCTCGGCTTGAAAGAAAAAGGACACCTCGGCTATGGAGCCGCTGCGGATTTAACAATCTACGCTCCACAGGAGAACATCACAGAAATGTTTCAGCGACCCCGATTTGTTTACAAAGCGGGTGAACTGATCGCCGAAGATGGTGAACTGAAAGCTCAGCAGGCAGGTCAACTCCTGCGACCGGATGTGGAAGTCACTCAGGAATTTGATGAACATCGCAAAACATGGTTCAACGAAAACTATTCGATTCAATACGGCAATTATCGGATTGACCCCGAGGAGTTGTTGCTGACAGGAAATCTATAGTCATTTCCAGATATACTCATAGGGTGGCTGGGGTCGTAGCGAAGCGAAGCACCCAGATTACATCGAGATACACATGAAGCAATTACAAATCAAAATATTCACGCTGCTTGCAGGAATAATCATTCTCAACTTACAAGTGTTCGCTCTCGCCATCGAACCCTGCGAAATTCAAATCATTGATGCACAGAATCACTGGCCCGTTCCGCTCGTCGAACTGAAAACAAATCATCATGTTCGTTTTGTAACCGATAATGCCGGGCGCATCGCTTTCGATCTTCCAGAATTGATGAATGTGGAAACCTGGTTCTCCATTGAAGGGCACGGCTACGGAGTAAAGCCGGATGGCTTTGGAAATCGGGGCGTTCGACTCACTCCTCAACCGGGAAAACGACTGACTGTCAAAGTGCATCGGCAATTCCCCGCAAAACGACTGGGACGATTAACGGGGGCTGGGATCTTTGCCGAGAGTCAGAAGCTGGGTAAGGAACTCGACTGGAAAGAGTCTGGAATTCTTGGTTGTGACAGTATCCAAATCGCTAAATACAATGGCAAGCTTTTCTGGGCCTGGGGAGATACGGTGATTCCAGAATACCCACTGGGAATCTTTCATATGACCAGCGCGACTTCGGTATTGAAACCACTGAATGATTATGAGCCGCCTGTTCGATTTCAATACAACTATTTCCGAGACAATCACGGCAAACCTCGGGGAGTGGCTCGCTTTCCCGGCGACGGTCCGACTTGGATCAGTCGTTACACAACTTTATTGGACAAAAATGACAAGCAGCATCTTGTTGGTGCATACGTGAAAATTCAACCACCGTTGACTGCCTACGAGAGTGGACTGTGCATCTGGAACAATCAGACCGAGCAGTTTGATCGTCATTCTGTTTTGTGGACGAAGTCGAATGAATCTCCTGAGCCGAAATTAGCACACGATGGTCATCCAATTTTCTGGACTGATAAAACCGGAAAGGAATGGTTGTTGTTCGGAGATCCGTTTCCCTCATTAAAACTGTTAGCGACTTTTGAGGCCTGGAGTAACCCGGAAACCTGGGAATATCTGGAACCACAGAAAATGGTTTCGGTTGCCGGTGGGACAGAAACTATTGAAGTCCATCGAGGTTCGATTGCATGGAATGAGTATCGCAAGAAATGGGTTGCAATTTTCACTCAGATACATGGTGACGCCTCCGAGTTAGGAGAAATCTGGTATGCGGAAGCCGATCATCCAATCGGACCCTGGGCTGGAGCGATCAAAGTGGTTACGCATAACCGGTACACGTTTTACAATCCAAGATTGCATCCGGAATTGACCGACGCTAATTCTCCAATCTTACTGTTCGAGGGGACGTATACCCAGCAATTTTCAGGCAATGCGGAGGCAACTCCCCGATACGATTACAATCAAATTCTGTATCGACTGGATCTTGATGATCCAGAGTTTGTTCAAGCTTTGGAGTAAAGAATCATGTCATTAACAGGTACTTAACCCCAAGCGTCGTTTTCATCATCTGTTGCTGCGGCTTCGTCATCTTCTGAAATCGTTTCATCCACAATGGACCAGTCGTAATCATCTTCTCCACCGGGGACGTCCAGATAGGAGCCGCAATGTTCGCATTCCTGAACGGTTCCCTGAAGTGTTCCCGAATAGACATTCGATTTTGAACAGTCATCGCATTCCACGACAACTTCAGAGGCTTGAATCTGCACCAGGTCAGCTCGTCTAAGAATTTCTTCTGTATGTTTCGTCAGTAATACTCTTGCCTGCTCGAATTGCTCGGCATCTTTAATGCGGACTTCATATCGTCCTGAACTCTCCGCTCCTGCATACGCAGTGACCGTCATTCCGAAGGCATCGCCTTGGGGCATATCGGGCTGATTTTCAATGACATCAGCTCCAACACCTTTTTCGTTCAAAAAGTTAGCGATCAATTCCACTGCTTGCTCATCATCCGATTCAAAGACCAGGATCGATTGAGAATCAGCCATGTTAAAAATTCCTGATGAATAATAGTGATAACCGGCATAGCCGGGGTGGTTTCCGGTCAAAATAGTAATGAAGTTCCATCTGGAGGTCGATTCCAATTCAACGGCACATGATTTGCGGCAACATAATTTAATACTTGTGAACAGCAACCGGGTCGATCATTTCAACGAAATGGATAGAGAGGACAACGATGCGATATTTAGCAGGAATTATGGTATTAGGATCTCTGTGTTTTATTGCAACTGGCTGCGATGGAGATGTTGAGACAACGGATGATTCCACAAAAATTGAGCTGGAGGTTCCCAAAGTCGATTTGGGAAATGAACCTGCAGATTTAGATCCGACGACAGATGATGACGTCGATATTGATACACCTTTGGAGGGAGACAAATGAGTAACATGAATTCTCAGTGTGAAGCACATATTAATGCGTTAGTGGATCTTTGCTGCGAGACGTTACAGGGCGATCAATCCAACTTGGATGAACGAAAAGACAAGTTGATCAAATCCCTGGTGATGAGCGGCTATGCACGCCATGAAGGGCCTCCACTTCAAGCAGAACTTGAATCTCGTGTCAAAGAGAAATGTCCTGATCCAGCCATTCACCGCAGTAGTGAACTGGCAGGTGTGACGAACCATCTTCAGGAGATTTTTGAGGAGGTTGTACGGTTTGAAACCAAGCTCCCTCACCAAAAATCAAAGCCCAGGACTGCCAATATCAGTGCCGCCACGAACGATTAATTGGTTTATAAGGGACATTTGGAATTTTACTTCTGGTCGCTTATCGTGCGAGGTGGCGGATATGAGTTCAACCGATAATGAATGAGCCGTTTCCTTTACAGGGAAATGGCTCATTCTAATTCAGACAATCAGGATTGTTCCTCTGTTTTTGGCTGTGTGAGTAGTGAAACGAGAATTAATGTCAGAAAACCTAGCGGTATTGTGACAATCCCCGGCTGACTGAATGGGACAAAGGCTTCTTGAGCACTGAGACCGTAAACCTGTGTGAAAGTATCTTCTGAAAGTAGAATCCAACCCAGTGAGCTGATCATTCCTACCATTAATGCGGCGATCACACCTTCTTTCGTTGTGCGTTTCCAGAACAGCAACATCACCAGTGAAGGCAAGTTCGCAGAGGCGGCTACACTGAAAGCCCAGCCAACCAGATAACTCACATTCATCTTCTCGAAGACAATTCCCAGTACGATCGCAATGATTCCCACCCCAACCGACGAAATTTTCGCCAACCTGACCTGAGCGGAATCCGTCAGGGGAGTCTTAACAAAACGGCCCACCAAATCGTGCGTTACGGCTCCAGCCGAAGCCAGAATTAAACCACTCACAGTTCCGAGAACCGTCGTGAATGCAATTGCGGAAATCGCTGCAAACAGCCACTCGGCTATACTTCGCGCCAATAATGGAGCTGCCATATTGCTGTTCGTCACATCGAGCGCTCCGCTGGTCATCGCTCCCAGTCCAATATAAAGCGACAACACATAAAAGAACCCAATCGAGGCAATGCCCACAATCGTACTCTTGCGAGCTGCAACTTCATCTTTGACAGTGTAATACCGAATCAGAATGTGAGGCAAAGATGCGGTTCCGCAAAACAGAGCCAGCATCAGCGAAAGAAAATTCAGTTTATCAATCAGATTCTCACTACGAATTCCTTTGAACCGAGGATGTTCTCCCGGTCGCAATACCTGACTGCCGTCAGTCTCTTTCTGGTAATAAACCGTGGTCACTTCTTCGCCATCACGCACAATCTGTTTCGGCCACAAAATGACTTTGCTTTTTTGCAGTGTACTGAAAAATTCAAGCGGCCCTACACCTTCTGTCGATTTCTCACCTTCGGGAAGTTCCGACAAATATCCCACAGGATGCAGAACCGCTTCGCCTTCCCCTTTTCCTTTCGGTAAGCCGTTTATCAGAGTGCGACCATCGGCTGCTTCGGTAATCGACTGTGCTTCAACAAGATAGAAACCATCATCTTTTTCGACCCGATGCCAGGCCGTAACGGCACCCGTGGCGTCATTCTTGATTTGCAGGAAATCCGTCTCTTTCCATGCGGGTGATTGTTCAACAATCGTCCAGGTCCCATTTTGATTGAGAGTCGCATTATCGATTAATTGAGATTGTTCAAAAGGACCCCAGGTCCGGAAAGTGTGGCCATCTTTTCCTCCATCATCGACGGTGAAACCGCGATACAGCAGCATGATGGTGAGAACAGCTGAGAAAAAGACGAGCAGCGACCCTTTTAAAAACTGCACCCAGGTCGTTGAGACCATCCCGGCTGTCACGACGATCAATATCACAGTCGCACCCACAATGACGACGCCAACCCAATGGTCAAATCCCAGCAAAGGCGTCACCAACGCCCCGGCTCCCACCATTTGGGGAATCAGATAAAAGATACTGACCACAAGTGTGCTGATCCCGGCGACGACCTGAATTCCGGGGGAATCGAATCGCGTGTTAAGAGCATCGGCAAACGTAAACTTCCCAAGACGTTTCATGGGCTCAGCGACAATAAACAAAGCAACAATCCAACCTGCCAGATAACCGATGGAGTAGAGGAATCCATCGTATCCATAAAAGGCAATCATCCCGCAAATGCCGAGAAAGGAAGCAGCTGAGAGATAATCTCCTGCAAAAGCCACTCCATTCACAAACCATGGGATTTGTCCGTGAGCCGCAAAGTAACCAGCTGAGGATTTTGCTTTTCCGCCCAGCCAGAAACTCAGTCCCAGAGTGACTCCCACAAATCCAAAAAAGACGACGACAGCAAGTACGGAAGGTTCGTAAATCATGCCTGTCCCTCCTTGCTTTTGTCGACAGAAGTTGACTTTACAGGACGACAGAGCGAGCCATACAAAAACGCCAGAAAGATGGCCAAGCCAATCAGACCAAATCCATACCAGATCGCCAGATTCACTCCCGCCAGCGGGGTCCATTCCATCCATTGAGGTGTAAACACGTTTATTAACATGAATCCGGAATAAAAGATCAGATAGATGACAAACAGCGTCATCGCAATCCGACCATTATGTGTACTGAGCATGGTGACCCTTTGAAACTTTGCGGAGTGACTACATCGAATTGAGACATCATGAAAGTTTGATGTGAGTGGTCAGCATAACGTCCCCACTTTCCCGGGAAAACCGAGTTTGCTAAAAACATCGAACTCGCAATGATTGATGACTGCTAAGCAGGGAATTGATTGCAAACGAGGGGACGTGATGGCACGGTCTTGAAATGTGCAGGCTTTTCGCAAAACAGATTGAATTTGCAGTATGAATAATTCAAACCCATTAAAAACCATTTCCAGAACAAGTTCGTCTGTTCGTGAAACCGAATTACTGGCTCAGCAACTGGCGGTGCTGGTGGAACCCGGTATGGTGATTGGCCTGAATGGATCGTTAGGTGCCGGTAAAACCTGCTTTGTTCGCAAGTTTGCCGAGACGCTGGGTGTAGAACCTAACAGCGTCAATAGTCCGACATATGTCATCGTGCAGCACTATCTGGGAGATTATTTGCTGCATCATTTCGATTTGTATCGAGTCGAAACGGAAGATGAATTGGAAGAAATTGGAGCCGAAGAACTGTTTGAGGGGCAGGGGATCTGTCTTGTGGAATGGTCGAATCGATTTACAGAATCGCTTCCTGAGGACCGTCTGGAGATCAATTTTTTGTCCACTGGCGAAGAAGCAAGAGAGATTATTCTGAATGCCTATGGGGATAAATCCAGCATTATTCTGGGGAAATTGACCGCATCAGAGTAGAAAAGCGAGCTAAACTCTACATCTCCAGGGATATTATGCGAGTAATGAGTCTGCGATCGAATGGTGCTCAGAATCACGGTTTTTGACCTTCTAACTCTCAAAATCCTCAACTTCAGGCTTGACACAATAGAGGATATAGAGTGAAATATGGTATCAGTAAAAGTTTGTCGATGTGTCGTAAATTCCCAATTGAAGAGGGGTCTTTGACTGGGTGACGCAAAAAACAGGTATTTACAGATTATTCCTGCTGGTTGATCAGGGACCAATAACCGGACAGGAAACTGAATTTGGCTGGGAGTTCACGGACGCCCTCTCACTTATTCCTCACTCGACTTAATTGTTTGACCAAACAATTAAGCCACACCTTTGAATTGATAGATTCCTCAACTGACTGCACTCCATGCGGTTAGGGTGTTGGATGATTATCAAGTGACACACCTTTAAATCACGTTTTTGACTGACATGGGACCAACGAATTGTCAGTCGGGAATGGCGCAGCTTAAGTTGATTAATTCAGGATGACGTTTTGATCAATTTCTGATTGCGGACGGCCACTTTAGTCGTCGGGAAACATTTACGTTTTCGCAGAGATGTGCAGACGCATATCACAGGGTCAGGCTGGACATGATATCACATCAGGTAAGCCCCGTAGTCATTACGGGCGTCGGTGTTGTTTCTCCAATCGGGATCGGAAAACAGGCATTCTGGAAAAGCCTGGTAGAGGCTAGATCCGGTGTGGGGCCCTTAAAATCCGTCCCCTCTTCGCGATTACCCTCCAAAATTGGAGCCGAAATCCACGATTTCGATCCCTACGAGCACATCTTCAATCGCAAATCCATCAAAGTGATGAGCCGGGATGTTCAGCTTGGTGTCGCAGCTGCCAACATGAGCATGAAAGATGCGGGACTGAAAAGCGGACAGGTTGATCCAAACCGCCTCGGCGTCGTTTTCGGTGCTGGCCACATTTCTTCGACTCCGGAAGAACTCGTCGCTGCCGCCCGCAATGATGGTGGCGGAAATCAACTGGATCAGTTTGATCGCTGGGGCGAAGAGCGGATGGGGAAAATTCCACCACTCTGGTTGCTGCGCCAATTGCCGAATATGCCAGCCTGTCATGTCGCCATCGAGCACGATGCCCGATGTCATAACAACACGATTACGAGCAGGGAATCTTCTGCATTGCTCGCGATGTCCGAAGCCATGGGAACGATTCAACGTGGTGCTGCCGACTGCATGATTGTCGGAGCAGCCAGTTCCGCGACTGATCCCTTCGATGTCGCTCGTTTCAACTCTTTCGAGAGCCTGACACGTCGTGTTGACGATCCTGAGCGTGCCTGCCGTCCTTTCGATCGTGATCGAGATGGGACCGTTGTTGGCGAAGGCGCTGCGGTCTTCGTCCTTGAAAGTTACGAACATGCTGTCCGACGCGGAGCGAATATCTACGCGGAGCTGATGGCGGTTGGTTCTGGTTGCGATGGCCGAACAAACGATCCGAAAAATTCCGGGGCTGGCCTGGTTGCTTCCATCAGTTCGATCATCCGACGAACCGGTATTCGGCCCGAAGAAATCGGTCACATCAACGCACACGGTAAGAGTACTCAGCGAGACGATCTCGTCGAGGCTTCTGCATATCACCGTGCGATGGGCTCAGCTGCTTCAAAACTTTCTGTGATAGCCCTGGGGAGTTATTTCGGTCAATTCGATGCCGGAACCGGAGCTGTCGAACTGGCTGGTTCGATTCTCGCGATGCACCACCGCGAGTTGCCAGTCACTCTAAATTACGAAACTCCCGATCCGGGTTGTCGCTTGAACGTGGTTCGTGATCAATCTCGACCACTGTACAATTCGCTCGCCATGAGTGTGAATCGGACTTCGATGGGCCAAAGCACTGCTGCCCTGCTTCGCGCCGTCTAATTGAAATGTTAATCTGCATCTCATCAACTTTCATGCTCTCACGGAGTTGATGAGTTTTGTATCTCTCCGTGACGCTGATCTATGTCCTGGAGGGTGCTGTTTGTGTGCGGTATAGTCGGTGCGATTTCGCTGGATGGGAGGCCCGAGTTTCCGGCTTCAACACTGGAAAAGATGTGTCAGGCGATTCAGCATCGCGGTCCCGACGACGAACATCAGTACTACGAGCCTGGCATAGCAATTGGGGCCCGTCGACTCGCCATTATTGATGTTGCTCACGGCCGTCAGCCGATCAGTAATGAAGATGGTCAAATTCAGGTCGCCTTCAACGGCGAACTCTTCGACTTTCCAATTCTTAGGGAACAACTCACGCAAAAAGGTCACACGTTCAAAACGCATTGTGATACTGAAGCGTGGGCGCATCTGTATGAAGAACATGGCGAGGATGTCTTCCTGAAGGCTCGCGGGCAATTTGCTGCATGTGTCTGGGATAAAAACAAACGCAAGCTACTGTTAGGTCGCGACCGAGCCGGGATTTCTCCACTGTATTATACGGTTGTGGGGAACTGGTTGCTGTGGTCTTCAGAGATCCGCGGTCTACTGGCAAGCGGACTCGTCAACGCTCAACCGGATCGACTTGGTCTCGATTACTTCTTCAACTTCTTCTGTATGCCGACGCGCCGAACCTGCTTTGAAGGCATCCACATGCTGCCACCCGGCCATCAATTGACGGTCGAAAATGGGAAGATGAATGTCCGCTGCTATTGGGACCTCGACTTTCCTGATGCCGGGGACGAACGCCAATTTAAGAATCCAAAACAGGCCGAAGAAGAGTTTGCGGAAATTCTGGAAGCCTCTGTTCGCAGACGATTATTCAGCGAAGTTCCCGTCTGCTGTTATATCAGTGGAGGTCTCGATTCGACGACAATTCTCGGAACAGTCTCGCGTGTTCGCGAAAAACCGATCCAGGCATTTACGCTTTCTCTGGAAGATTCCGGCCCTGTTGATGAACGGGAACAGGCTGAGGAGTCGGCCAGGGTCCTCAATTGTCCGATTGATGTCCTGAGCATCAAACCATCTGAAATTGCTAAGGCGTTTCCCGAACAAATCGTTGCCACCGAAGGTCCGATTTTTGATACTTCAACCGCCTGTCTGATGATGCTGGCCAAGAGGGTTCATGAACGAGGCTTTAAAGTTGCATTGACTGGAGAAGGAGCCGATGAGTTGCTGGCTGGTTATATCTGGTTTCGCATGGCTCAAAAATTTCATTTTCCCGGCCATCCCCTGCCGAGGCTCTTCCGGGGAATCTTTCCGCTGATCACAGGAGGCGGACGAAAGCATCAGGCGCCGATGGCGGCATTTCATGGCACACGCATTGCCCAGCAAACTTCCTATGAATTGATTGGCCAGTCTCGCGAAGTCCTCTATTCCGACCAAATGTGGAAAGCCGTCGGAGACTATTCTCCTTACGAAGATGTTCCGGGTAATTGCGATGACCGCATTCGCAAATGGTCGTCATTAAATCAATCACTTTATGCCGGCTTTAAAATTATGCTGCCTGGCTTATTGCTGGCTGGCAAAGGGGATCGCATCACAATGAACAGTTCCGTCGAAGGACGTTATCCATTTCTGGATGAATCTCTGGTCGAATTCTGTTCGCAACTTCCGGTGGATATGAAATTGCGAAAAGGCGAGAACAAATGGCTGCTGCGCCAGGTCGCCGCCCGCACTTTGCCGACGCAAATTTCCGGGCGTCCGAAAACCATGTTTCGCGCTCATCTGATGGCGAATTTCCTGTCTCCAGGTTCTCCAGGCTGGGTCTCTCAATTGCTCAGTGAAGAAGCCTTGAGGAAAACCGGTTACTTCAATCCCAAGGGGGTTCAGCGGGCGATTGAGATTCAAAAACGAGGCGGAAAGCGTTCCATGCGGCGTTATGTTCTCGATATGGGCTTGATGGCAACTCTTTCGACACAATTATGGCACCACCTCTACATCGATCCAACTCTCTGTGATTTACCAGACTGGACTGGCGTTTGAAGTTAAGTCAACATGGTGTGGCGGGGGCGCTCTCGAAGAGAAGCCCCCGAACAATAGTACTTCCGGGGGCTTCCGCTAAAGCGGTGCGCCCCCGCCACCCTCGTTTCAATTATTTTCTGACAGACTATATTCAATTCAAGTAAGCCAACTATGGAATACCTCAAACTCAACACAGGCGATCAACTCCCGCAACTTGGTTATGGTTTCTGGAAAGTCGATCCGCAGAAAATCCCTAAGCTTGTTGAACAAGCGGTCGAAGCAGGTTATCGACATTTTGACTGCGCCTGCGATTACGGCAATGAAACTGAAGTGGGGCAGGGGATTGCTTCTGTTTTGAAAGAGGGACGATGTCAGCGGGACGATTTGTGGCTGACATCCAAACTGTGGAACACGTTTCACGCTCCTGAGCATGTGGAAGAAGCCTGCAAAAAATCATTGCACGATCTGCAGGTCGATCAGCTCGATTTGTATCTGATACACTTCCCGATTTCGTTGAAGTACGTGCCGATTGAAAAACGATATCCTCCCGGCTGGTTCTTCGATCCTGAAGCCGAGCATCCGAAAATGGAAGCCACTCCAGTACCCATTTCAGAAACCTGGCAGGCGATGGAAGAACTCGTCGATGGCGGGCTGGTCAAGAATATTGGCATTTCAAACTTCGGGACATCCCTGATACGTGACCTGCTCAGTTATGCTCGAATTCGCCCGGCTGTGCTGCAAATTGAATCCCACCCTTACCTCACCCAGGAAAAACTGATTCGCTATTGCAAAGAAGAAGAGATTGCAGTGACGGCTTTTTCTCCGTTAGGAGCGTTGTCCTATCTCTCACTCGACATGGCTTCTCAGGAGGAATCCGTGCTGACTCAACCGATCGTAAAAGCGGCAGCCAAACAACAGGGAAAAACTCCTGCTCAGGTTGTCCTTCGCTGGGGCGTGCAGCGGGGAACTGCGATAGTGCCGAAAACGGAGAATCCTGAAAGACTCATCGAAAACATTTCCATATTCGACTTTGAACTGACACCTGGCGAAATGCATGCGATCTCGGCTTTGAATCAAAACCGACGCTTCAACGATCCCGGCGATTTTGCAGAATCGGCTTTCAATACGTTCTTCCCGATCTATGAGTAAGGAAGTCGTTCTATGATGTAACTTAAAGAAGCTGGTTTCGCAAATACTCAAATCAACAGAGTGTTTCCGACTCCAACTTGATAGGAATAAACCGCCAAGACGCCAAGGGAAACAAGAGATCAACAGATAAGAAAATGGATTTACTGCAGTTTGCAGATTACGATAGCGGTTTTTTTGGGTGGTTTGAGCCCTGTATTTCCAGTCAATCATCCCCTACGCATTCATGGAAACGGCTATAGTTTATCAGATTGTTTTTATCACGAAGGCACGAAGAGTTCTGTAACACCATTTCCTCAAATCCATCAGGATGTTTTGTTATAGATGTTCATGATTCATAAAACTCTTTGTGTCTTCGTGCCTTAGTGGTTTCAAAAATTATTTTAGTCGTCCCTGCATAACCCT
>DEML01000011.1:3395-12211 GCA_002359185.1 Planctomycetaceae bacterium UBA2671 | reverse complement strand
CGTTCTTTCTGCCACATCACATTTTGAGAATTCCCTTCAATCGGGATCGCATCGGGAATGATAAACTGACCATTGAAAGAAAGCTCCACGGTCGTGACGGGATGCCCGATCGCGTTTCGGAAGCGAAAATAATTTTCGCGGTTGCGTCTGTAGTCGCACGGATTGTAAAAGCAGGTAACGATTCCCAGCATGATGGCTCCTTAAGCAAATCTTGATTGAACAAAAAACCGATGTCTTTTATTCAACACAGATGTGGTGCGCCGGAGGCCAGGGACTTTTGTAAGCAATTACAAATGCAGGCTGCTGAAAATCTCCCTCTTCAATGGCAAGCTCGCATTGGGACTTAGATCAGCCTGATCGCAAAGCATTAAGAACACCTGACAATACCCAAAATTGAAATCGTTCTCGTCGATATGAAAACCGGGGGTGGCGGGGGCGCTCTCGAAGAGAAGCCCCCGAATCGTAGAACTTCCGGGGGTTACCGCGAACGCGGAGCGCCCCCGGCATCACGATGCATCCCGTGGAATAATGCGCAACTCATTCTGTTTCAGTAGACAACCTTTTTTTCTTTGAAACGGAAAGTGATGCAATGCCACTAACAACCAACAATTCAACCATCACAAACCAAACCGGACCCTTTTACATTCCGGTCACTCCTTCACCGGAAGACATGCCGCTATTCATGCAAGCAGGCTCGGGAAGTGACGGCAGCGGCAGTGAGGGCAGTGGAAGCAATGACGACGGAGGGGATGACGGTGGTGACGGAAACACAGATGAATGCTCATGTATGGTTTCCGGTAACTTGCTGGTCAAAGACTACTGGTATCATCCAACACTCGGGAAGGATCAACCGATTCAGTGGAATGTCTCCGGTGGAATATTTCAAACCAAGGTTCAAACAGATTTTAGTGCAACTCCCCCGATACCGCCTCACCCAAATCAAGCGGCACCATTAACGGCAGATCGCCATTTCTACGATATTTTAACCAAATGTTCCTGTTATGGTGACTTTCATTTAGAGGTTCATTTTCGTTGTCCTGATATGCGCGATGCATGGAATCATAAACCGGCAGCACAAAGTTATGAAAAAGGTCCGAAAGGCCCCACTTGTGGAGCCCCGCTATATGGAACAGCGAATTGGGGAAACAGTGGAATCTATTTACTTGACAGCTATGAAATTCAAATCCATGATAGCTATGTCGAAGATCCACAATGGCCAATTACCACAAACCCTCGACTTAGTAATTTCGGTTGCGAATACAATTCAAAACAGCTTTGCGGCGCAGTTTATAATCAGAAAGCTCCTTATGATGGGATTTCGAATCTGCAAGATTACAAGAGAGTCTTTCACGACAAATTTGCAGAGTCTAGAAACAAATCTGGGACAAATTTTGCCCCAGATGGTAATTGGAATCGAATCGACATTTACTTTATGGCTCCCCGTTGTGTGAAAGGGGATCCATCGAAAATTAAGAAGAAGGCCACTGTGTCTATCGTCTTGAACAAAACCGGTACTGATGATTCAACTGGGGATCGTGTTATTTGGAAGTACGGAATTAACGGAGCCACTTCTGGCAGTCGCAAAGCCCCTTTTCATTACGGTACAAAAGCCGATCAGCTTTACGAAAATGAAAATTATGATGTGATGGTCGGGCCAATTGGAATTCAAGAACATGACAGTAAAGTTGAGTTCAAGAAGTTTGTGCTGAATCCTCACTGGCGTCCGAATTTGGTTGGATCGGAAGTTTTCGATAGCGAATGGCAGATACCTGATACTACGAATTAGAGATATTAGTTAAATATCCATCATGACCGTTTTCTTGTCCCTTCTAACAAGAGAACGGTTTTTTTCAGGAGGATGATTATGGATCGTCGGCAGTTCCGTCTTACATTTACTACTTGTTTCCTGGTTTGTTACTCCGTGATGATCTGCGGTTGTTTCGAAGTGAGTGAAGGCGGTTCAGGGGCCACTGAACGGTTATCGACGAAAAACGAAGTCGCTGCCAACCTCAATATCGACTCCTTGGACAATGATTGTCCGAACGTGTTTTCCAATTTCCATGAGTGGGAGGGAACGGAGGCGACTGAAGCGAAGTTACTAACGATGTCTGCAGAATGCCGCAATCAGCTAACCGAGGTCGGGCTGCGTCAATCGTTTTCTGATAAATCCATGGAAGCACTAGCGGGGGCGGATCAAATTCAAAATCTCAGCTTGGCCGACAACACTCGAATTTCTGAGCAGGGTCTGCTGAAAATGGGCACGCTCGAATCACTCAAAGGCTTCACATATATCGCTCCCCGGCATAATCTGCCTCACGATGTCTGGACACAGCCTTCGCTGACGAAGAATGTATTTGATCAGCTCGTCAGATTGGAGCATCTGGAAGGATTTTTTATTTCAAGCGATCTCCTGAAAGATAATCTGTTTGAGTCGCTTAAAGATTTTCCGTCACTCAAGAAAATCGTTATTCATGGACAATCCTCACTGACGAAAGAAACTTTGCGTCATATTGCCCAGGTGGAGCAACTCCAGGAATTATCCTTTCGTGCTAAAGACTGGAATGGATCCGGCCTGAGATATCTTGCGAAGTTGCCCCACCTGCGAAAGCTGGTTCTTGATGGCAATGCCATTGACGATCAGTCGCTCGCAGAAATCAGCCAACTACAACAAATACACGAATTAGATTTGGGAGAGACTCAAATCAACGATGCGGGGATGCCAGCAGTAGGTCGCTTGAAAAATCTGCGTGTCTTGCATTTGGATAACACAGGGGTCACGATCCAGTCGTTACCGATCATCAAGCAGCTAAAACATTTGGACAGGCTGGCCACAGATCGGACTCTTGACGATGCTTTGTTTCAGTCTTACATGCGCACAAAAACAGATTGAAGATGCTGTAGAAAATACGATTCGAGGAAAACTCTTTATACCGAAATTCATGGTGATTCTGTGTTGTCGACTGGTAAATAGCTGATCGAGACGTCGCTATTTGAAAGATGGAGATGCGGCAACTGTTCGTGAAGTTTTCGCATCTCTTCTGCTTTTCCATCCCAGCAAAGTCCTTCCAGTTGCTTGAGTTGATCGAGAGTCCCGATGACTTCATAAGTTTGAGGACTGTGTTGGTCCCATTCTCGTGAGTTGATATTCAGATGCCTGAGCGTATCAATCTCTTTCAGATGATGGGCGTACTGCGTCTCAAAGGGTGTGTACTTCAATGTCAAACCTTCGAGTTGACTCAAATGCTTCAGATGGATCAGTCCGCTGCCGGTAATGAGGTTCTTATTTAAGGATAAACTTCGCAAATTGGCAGTGGAGGCTAGAAATCGCAAACTCTCATCAGTTATAGGCACGCCCCAAATACTCAAATATTCCAGGGATTCAAGTTTCCCGATCGGTTCGAGGCAGTCTGCCGTCAAATGATCTCCTTGCAACTCCAGTGTTTTAAGTCGCTCCAGGTCACAAATTGCCGAGAGACTCTGGTCATCAAAATGACCGATGAGTTGAAGTTCTTCGAGTTGGTTCATTTGCGAAATGTGTTTGAGTCCAACATTGCTGATTCGAGCGGATATACCGGAAATATTGAGTGAAACGAGCTTTGATTTTTCTGACAACATCAGACAGGTACGATCCTCACAGCGAGTAGCTGTGAGATTCAGCGTCTTAAGGTTTTGAATCAATGGCAGAGAATTTTCGATCGTTTTGTTGTTGATATTCGGCCCCACAAATTCTAGAGCAGTGATCGAATGGTTTGACGCAAGAATTTGCGCTTGCTGAGGTGATTGAATTGGGAGGCTGAGTTGAAGAGATTTCAGTTCTTTAAGTTGGGAAATACTGTGGCAGATCTCATCCGTAAGCGGGGTCGTCCGGCGGCCAATGATCAACATCTGCAATCCATCGATTTGCTGCAGATGATCGATACCTCGTGCAGTCAGAAGTTCGCTACCGCTTAACTCAACAATTTTCAGACGCGGAACTTGTTCAACCAATTTGCCGAGGTCTTCGTCAGTGGGATCAAAAAGTTGCTGAAAGCGAACAATTCCCGGTTCCGAGGCAGTAACCTGGGAGAATGTCATGGTGCAGGTCAGCAGAACCAGGGTCACTCGTTCCATGAAATGCTTGTTCTTGGAAGCAACTTGACATTCCATCTCTGGCACTTTCTGTCAATTGGAGTCAAAATGTCATTGTTCCTCAATATTTGCCAGACGTCAAGAAATTCTCCAGAGGGGCCCGGTTATTTAAGCAGCCGATTTATCTGCAGGAGCATGACAGTTTGATTCAGTTTCGGGGTGTGAGGATCAACATGGATTGGTTACCACGTCAGGGAGCGACGGGAACTGATGTCAACCCGAACGATTTTGACGAGGGTTGGCAGGCTTTACCATAACCATTTATTCAACAGGGCGTTGCGAACTCCGCAACGCCTTTTTCATTCATGGAGCCCACAATGAAATCTTATTTGAGCTTATTGGTCATCGCATTCGGCATAATTTATACGATCTCGATCCCTCAAATGGTGAATGCTCAGATGTCGACAGAAACTCGGATTTCGATCGATCTGCATCGTTATTCCGCAAGTCTGTGGGACCAGTTTTCTCTCAATGATGAAGAACAGCCTATCCGAGTTCAAATTGATTCTCCTACGCTGGAAAACGTACGCGGTCTTGTCGAAGAGTATCCGATGATCGAGGAAATTCATCTCCGGTATTCCGAACAGAAGTTGCCAGAGGATGATTTTGGCGAAATCTGCATAGAGCTCGCCAAACTCCAGCATTTGAAAATGTTTGACAACCAGTTTGCAATCGCGATAGGTGATTCTGCCTGTCGGTCAATCGGCATGCTGACACAGATCGAGAAATTACATGTGTTTCTTGGCGATGTCTCCATCAGCGGGATCAATCACCTGGCCAAACTGAACAACCTGAAAACACTTGAGTTACGCGTACCTGGGCTCAATGACGACACGATGGCCGCTGCGATCATTCGTCGGTTTCCTCTGCTGACCGAAATTTACTTGTCAGGCCTGGGAATCGGACCGCAAACTTTTGATGCCGTCGGAAGTGTGAAGTCACTGTCGATACTCTGGCTGAAGCATCGTATTGAAGTCGATGGCGAAGCATTCGCTCATCTGCTCAAGTGTCATCAGCTTCAAGAACTCTGGTTACGCTGTCAGGTCCAGGAAGATTGGTATGACACGATTGGGCGGCTTAATAGTCTGAAGCTTCTCGATCTCGGGAGAGTCTGTGCGGATCGCGATTTGAGTAAGTTGGCATCACTGAACCAACTGGAAGTGCTCCGTATTTATGGAGGGACATATTCAGATCGTTCACTCGCGAAACTGAATCGGCTTACTCAACTGAAACAGCTCACATTGAGTTCCGAAAATGTGGCAGGCTCGGCATTTCGTGAACTCAGTGAGTTTGATCAACTGAAAGAACTTCGGTTGAAACATACGAAATTCGTCCCAGAAAATGGTCCGTATCTGGCGGAGCTGGAGAGTCTGGAATATCTTGATCTCTCCTGGACCCCGCTCGCCTGGTCAAACGATTGGGAATCACTGGTCCCTCTCGCCCGGCTCCAACATCTGCGTAAAATCTGGATCGACTTCAAAGACAAACCCGCTCACGAATTGAGGAAACGCATCCCCGGTGTCACAATCGAATACTATGAATGATTCGCACTTATAAAATTGCGGTTTAGGTGACGCAGTCGTTTGCTGGAATGTTGAATACGTTTGAAAGCACGAATGAACTAATTTCATTCATGGAGCCCACAATGAAATCCTATTCGAGCTTATTGGTCGTAGTCGCGATGATCACCTTTTATTCCTACTGTTTGACGACACTAGCAGAGGAACAAATCACTGAGTCGCAGAATAAACCGCAACGTCTTTTGAGTTTTCAGCCTGAATATGACTTAAGACGAGATTTTTCAGCTGCGCTCTGGGGGCAGAACCATACGAACAGTCAGGGCGAACCACTCTCCGTAGAAGTAGATGCTCCAACCGCCGGGAAAATTAGTAAATTGGTTGAAGCATTTCCTATGATTGAGCTGATCAACTTCAGAAATGCCTCCGATGTGAAAGACGAAGAGTTTAAAGCGATCTGCCAGGAGTTGATGAAATTAAAAAATCTTACTTCGTTCATGCCTTCGGGCGTCATTATTCAGAGTGAAATGCAGGCGAAAGCAATCGGAGAGCTGGAGGGTCTTAAGTACATTGACCTGCAGCTGGGAAACCTGCCGCTTGAGGCACTCAACCAGTTGTCCAAACTGACTAAGCTGACTGCTATCCAACTCAGAGTTCGCAACAAAAATGACGATGCGATAGCTGCTGCGATCATTCGACGGTTTCCTCTACTGACCGAAATGAAATTGTCAGGACTGGGAATCGGACCGCTAACCTTTGATGCGATCGGAAGCTTGAAGTCACTGTCGACGCTTTGGCTGAAGCCTTACATTGACGTCGATGGTGAAGTGTTCGCCCATTTGCTTAAATGTCGACAACTTCAAAAATTATGGATACGGTGTCATGCAATATCAAATTGGTATCCAACCATTGGCCGTCTCGAAACTCTGAAACATCTCAGTATCAGCGGAGAATGTTCGGACCACGACATGAGTCACTTGGATTCTCTGCATCAACTTGAGTTTCTAAACATCGTTGGAGGAAGCTATACGGATCTCGGCCTCGCAAAACTTCATGGACTTACCAAATTGGAATTTCTCAGACTTGTCAACAGTAAACTGACAGGCTCGGCATTTCGTGAACTCAGTGAGCTTGATCAACTCAAGGAACTCCACTTAGGACACACGAATTTTGCACCTGAGAATGGTCCATATCTGGCCGAGCTGGAGAGTCTGGAATATCTTGACCTCTCCTGGACCCCACTCGCCTGGTCGAACGATTGGAAATCACTGGTCCCGCTCGCCCGGCTCCAACATCTGCGAGAAATCTGGATCGATTTTGATGACAAATCAACTCATGAATTGATGAAACGCCTCCCGGGCGTCAAGCTCGATTACTTTGAATGAATCTCGTTCGGTATTCATTTCATGCAATGCTTTGAGAACGCAATATCAGTAGACACGACGGGTGGCAGGGTCAGAAGCGCCAGCGTATGGCCTTGGGTTACGACGGGTGGCTGTGGTCGAAGCAAAGCGTAGCCCCCAGTATCTCATCTCTTCCGCGCACTCATAATAATCCACCGGGTAGTTTCGTAGGGTTCTCCAAGACGCACGCACCTTACCTCACGACCTCAATTGTAAACACCTTTCATTGACTCTTTGAGATCCTGTTTACCATCATCCGAAAATTTATTGAGAGGTAGTGTCAACGTCTCCAGATGCTTAAGCTTCTTCAGAACAGGAATGCATTCGTCCGTTAAATCACAGTTGACCAGAGATAAAGTTTTGAGGAATTGGAAATCCTTAAATTTATCAATCCATTCCGGTCGCATGGGATTATTGGAAAGATCAAGCGATTTCAATTCCGGGAGCATTGCCAGAGCGTTAAGCACGGCACGATCGACTGGATACTGGACGAGAGTCAGGTTTTGCAAAGATTTGATTTTAGAAAGTTCGATTAAGCCTTCAGACGTCACCAGCCCAGTATGCCCTATGAGTTGCAAATCTTTTAGTAACGGTAGATTTGATAATGACTCGATCCCTTGATTTGATATTTTTGCCTCGACTATCTGGAGCGATTTAAGTGACGATATTTTGGAAATCTCCTCCATACCTCGATCATCAATCATTGGGGAGCCAAACAGGCCTAAAGTCTCCAGGTTCTCGCATTGTCTAACATGGGCGAGGTCTTGAGCAGTAACTCCACGGGGAGAGATGCTGACTTCTGTGAGAGCTGGAAACTCTTTCAAAATAACGAGGCCTTCACGGGTAACTTGAGTTCCCACAATACCGAGATATTCCAATCGATCAAGCTGAGTTAACTGTTGCAATCCAGCATTAGTGATCATCGTTTCGTCGAGACCAAGACGTCGAAGCTGACTCAACCTGATCAAGTGGTCTAGTCCTGCATCTGTAATCTCACCGCGTAAGTAGAGCCGTTCAAGATTCGGCATTGAACGTAGACATTTGAGATGCCGGTCTTCGATGCCGACCTTCGCCATCAACGACAATTCCCGTAATTCAGTCAGATGGGTGAATTCGCCAAGATTCTCTGGCAGAAATTTTGCGATAGAGAGATCAAGATTTTCAAGCAGCTTGATTTTATTAATTTCAGAGAAGGCAGCGACATCCAATTTGCAAAATGATAGATTTAAGTTCTTCAAAGCAGGCAAAGACGACAAGTGTTTGAGACCCTTCGCAGTGACATTTGTTCCACTGAGATCTAAAGTTACCAGATTTGGAAGATCCAACAGGCAGACTAATGATTGGTCCTCGATTCCAGTATGTGAGAGATCCAGTTCCCGCAACTCGTCAAAGCAGGCAATGGATTTCATCGCGATACTTAAATCCTTACCCATTGGCAAACGGATACGTCTGACTCGCATCACGTCATCGACAACATTGCTTTCAACAGTCCCCCCAGCTTTGGGGATGGTACTAATCCATAGTTGTCGCTGCAGTTGTTTGGTTTGCGTTTCGGAGACTTCGACTACATTTGATGTTGCCTGGTCGTAGTTTCTTAATGTAGCGTTGGTTACTGTCGGAACTTTGGATTCTTTGCCACAACCAACACTTAATAAGTGTACCAGACAGCAAATAAAGAATAGTCTTCTCATTCCAACATGGCCTGATTTATTAGTATTGTAAAGTGCGTCTCGACACACATTTCATTCACTTTTTCGAATTCGTTTAA
>DEML01000011.1:0-3258 GCA_002359185.1 Planctomycetaceae bacterium UBA2671 | reverse complement strand
TTAATGATCATTCCAGAAGATGACAACAATCATAGCAGAGTAGACCGACGTGTGGCAGGGTCAGAATCCCCGGCGGATGGCCCTGGTTACGACCTGTACCCGGACCAACATTTTATCACGGGTGGCCCGACCGACTTTGTCGGTTGGGTGCTGGAAGCATAAGATGCTACACCGTTCGCGCTTCGTCTCTATTGTATGGCAAATTCATCTTCTTTCTACAAACCGCGAGTGAGACTTAATAAATCTTTCTGCGCCACCACCGGCGTCGATGGGTTTATTAATGACTATTAAAGTAGAAGCGGCAGGGCATTTTCATCTTGTCGCCTCTCGACCCAACCAACAAAGCCGGCCGGGGCATGCCACCCGCGCGAGTAGAGCACATCATCCTGACAAAGCAGATAAGCCTCGACTCGCGGATCTTGAAGCACCATTTCTGCCAGCGCCAGATACAAGTTCGGAAAAGCACCCAGCTTGTGATCTCGTTGACTGAGAGTGACTCAGATTGATGCGAAGCGGTTGCCGCCTGATAAAGCAGCAAGAAGTATCAGATTGATAACTGATACTTCTTGCATATTCCATATCGCTGCACTGACCTGAACTTTTCCTTCAAGCTCATTCGTACGGAATCTTAAATGAGATCTGCCAGTTAGCGTTATTGCTGGCAACAACCACAAGCAGATAGTTCCATCGATTCAGTAAGTCTGAATTTTTCGTCTCGAAGCACATTAAATTAATTAGTATTTGTTGAAGTCAATAGCTTGGAGCATTTTTCTTTGATCTCGTCGCTGGCGCCTTCGGATAAAGTACGCAGTACATTTTGAGCCTCATTTACCGTTATGCCATACTTGTCAAGACTATCAAGAATCAGAGAAATATTTCTGTCGTCAGATTCTTTAAGCAAATGGGACAATATTTCTTTCTTCGTCTCCTCGGAGCAATCAATTGATAGAGCCAGGGAGCACAAGGCACTCCTCCTGATATTATACACATTCTCATTTAACAGATGCACAAGCTGTTTTTGAATAGACTTGAGTTCTTCACCTGAAAAAGGAATCGTTTCTATAAGCTTCAATTTATTATCAGAGTCTGCATAATTGATCGGGTAGTTGTAAAATATGAGATAAACAGTGGTTACACATTCCTCTTTGCACGGTTCACTGTCCTCACTCATTCCTTTTATTAACATCTCGAATAAAGTATCTGGCAGTTCTTTTAGTTTTTCACCTTTCTCAATAGCTACATATATTGACTTGCACACGGTGCTATATGCATTAGTTCTTTCGGCGATTGAATCAGATTCAATTTTCTCCTTGAGTACTTCCACCTGCTCTTTAGTTTTAATGGATCGGCTCTCTTCAAGAGCATAGCACTCTAGTCCGAACAACAAACAAAAGCTGCATATAAGTATATTTATCATCATTTACTTCACGACTCAAAAAACATATACATCTGAAATGCACGATGAGAAACTATCTACATTCACTTTAACTTACACTACGACTCCTACCCAGGACATCATAGGCGACTGGGCCGATTCTAAGGATAATCAATCATGGTCGAACTTAAATAAAATTAATATTGCGTGACTAAGCACCTTTCGGTGTTCCTGGACAGATTAATGTGGGGAGTTACTGTTCGACGGGATTTAGGTTCACATCACATGTCTCAAACGACTGCAGATATTCCAAGTAAGTCAGACCTCTTTTTGACGCCGCAACGGCGGTTCTTATACACGATAAGCGACGATCTGTATGGGAAGCATCAGTCACTGAAGTGGATACTCTAGAATTATTGTAAGTCATCGAAGACGGTTTCGCTCCCATACATAGCAGTAAATGGGATGAGAGAATCGCATATTCAACATCTGAAGATGCAATCGTTAAATCCAGTAATGTTGTCTCCTCTCCATCAATCTCGATAGCGGCATTGAGGTCTAGCCCAAAGGGGATATGATCGAGTGGTGCCTTTTTCTTTATTTGTCTTGCAAGAATTTTCATTTCAATTTGGGAAAATTTATCAAGTGAAATCTTCTTAGGATATAGCTTCCAGCGAAGTTGAAAAGACTTTGAATATTCCCACGCCTGTTTACCCGCAGAATCGCGAATATTCCGATCTGCACCCTTTAAAACAAGATATTCCGATATTTCCTCATTTTCGACGGAAAGATGCAATGCCGAGGACCCTGATTCACCACAGAAACTTAGAGATGTCCGAGCGTTGATATCTGCGCCATATTCCACGAGAGTTTTCACATGCTGAAGGTCTCCTGAGTTCACAGCAAGATGTAAGAGGGTATAAACACCGGCCTTGCTATTGGGGTCTGCATCATGATCGAGTAAGAGTTTCGTAATTTCCAATGTTCGCTCTAAGAGATCGCACCGGGATTCGATGAAAATTCCCGCTGGGGAATTGTTGTTTTCTCTCCAGCGAGCAGCATTGAGCACGAAAACAATTGGGGAATCAGTCACCTTTGAACTTTTGTCTTGAATTTCGCCTGTGTTTTCTAGAAATGAAATTTCCGTTGTCGCAAATTTCGGATTGCGGGCCAGAAGAATTTCCACTTTTTCCACATCAAGATTCAGGATAGCCTTACTGAATTCATTAATCCCACCATCAGGGCCAACTGGCAGTCGCACTGGAAACGGTTCACTCAACAGCAAACATATTATTAAACAATTCAACCAACTCATGACATAAGATTCCTGAAAATCAATAGCATAAGAAACGCAGGGATAGTGTCCCTTTGCTTGAATTTGGCTTTGTAGCCAATCTTTTGAATTTGCACTACATCATTTTATGCTCAACCAAATTGTCAGGGCTCAGAATTTTGCGGAGGCGGTTCAGAACCTTGTAGTGGAGGTGGTGAAGTCGGATCCGGATCTTTTGGAGACTGGCAGTCGGTCATTTCACCATTCTCATCGATTGGCTTGTTTGGCATCTCTCCTTTGGGAGAATCAAGTTGATAGTTGACAGGATGTTCGTTCGCCAGTCACTCTGCGAAAAGAATTTTGTGATTAATGAATAGAAAAGAAGCCTGATGAAAAATCATCAGGCTTTATGAATAGACCTATAATATAAATTTTACTGGTTAAGTTTTAGAGATTCATCTTTTTTCTTAATAGCCTGTACTAACAATTCGATGCATCGAATGTCTTTTCGTATCGATTCTTGATCCTCGTGAAATTGCGAATCACTAATAGCTTGCTCCAGCGGTGTATTACCATCTGTATTTTGCGCCAATGGATCGGCACCGTTAAG
>DEML01000096.1:163011-179713 GCA_002359185.1 Planctomycetaceae bacterium UBA2671 | reverse complement strand
AATAATTGCGCACGGTGATTTAGAATTCAAAACGAATGAGAAGTCAGCGTATGAATTATCGAGAGCATCTTAACCCGACGCGTCAGCGAGGGGACGGCTTTCGATAAAAAATTCGGTTAAACTCTAAAACCAGTTGGCTACTGTTATTTCACGTGAAAAACTGACCTGTGAAGCATAAAAGCTGGTTGTTTATTGATTCGTTGAATCAGGTTGCCAAAGACCAAGTCCAGCAGATTAACAATCCCACACGGGTCCCTCGCTGACGCGTCGGGTTAAGATTGATTGGAATTTGCAAAACTTCAGTTATTACTTTGTATGCCCATAAGCATGGTCCGCACAGTGGACCCTGCTGCTCTACTACTGATCGAAATATTGATCAATCTGGATATCCAATTAATAATAGAAAGATTCAGTTGCCGATCTCTTCAAACAGCTGCGAGGAGTAAAGACTGTCAATGATCTGCTATCCTGCCAGGATAATTTGTCAGTTCACAGCCCATTGTCAATAAGATCGAAATATGTTTGATATTAAGAATCGTCGAGGCATTCGCAGGCTTGCACTCGGTCTGGCCTTTCTCAGTCTGGTAACCTTAATACTAACGGCCTGGATATTGCTGGATGTTGCCCGCGAGCAGGAAATTCTTGCAAGTATTATCAAGCACCTTCCCCGAGGAGATCTGGAAGCCGCTGCAGAACTATCGGGAGATCTTCGTCTTCAAAGCGGTCTTTCGATCTTGCTCATCCTGAATAGTATCGGAACTGCGATTGCAATTGCCTTTGTCATTCGCGGCTATATGACCAGTGAGCAATCGCTTCGAGATGTCAAAGTTCTGGCGACAGATATTCTGGCCAGTATGGACGCCGGTGTCATCACGACTGACCACAAGGGAATCATTACCAGCATCAATCCCCATGGCATCAAATTACTGGGGTTGGAAGATGCTGGAATAGGAACTTCACTTGCGGATATCAATCCCGAGCATGGACTTCTCGGGACAATCTGCGAGGAAGTCGACCAGCATCACGATGCGATTCGCGATCTCGATTACTGTATTAATTCAAATGGTCATGAAAAGACATTACGGGCAGGTTGTACGCTTTTGAAGAATCAGCGGGGTGAAGAAATTGGTACTGTCATTCATGTTCGCGATGTCACTGAAAAGGCATTGATGGAGTCCCGGTTACGTCGCATGGAACGTTATATGGGGCTCGGTTCACTCGCGGCTGGATTGCAGCATGAAATTAAAAATCCCCTCAGTGCTCTCTCTCTGCATATTCAACTTCTTTGTGAAAAATTTAATCAGGAACCGACGGATGCAGAAATTGTTGAACTCCTCGACGTGCTGCAAACTGAAGTTCGACGCATTAACGATGTTCTGGATGGATTTCGAAATTACGCCTCTTCAACTCAATTGGGACAATCCTGGGTCGATCTCTCAGTCTTGATTGAGAAGCTGGTAAGGCTGTTGAGGCCACAGATGAAAGCTCAAAATATATCCGTCAAAGTGGAAATGCCGGCGAAGCCTCCTGCTTCAATCGAGGCAGACTCAGTACGGCTCGAACAAGTTCTGTTAAATCTGGCATTGAATGCAATGGCAGCAATGCCAGAAGGTGGTGAACTTTGTTTTCGACTCAGCGAACAGAATCATTTTCTGAAAATCGATGTGGCTGATACCGGAAAGGGGATTCCTCCGGAAA
The DNA here is from genome assembly GCA_002359185.1 of Planctomycetaceae bacterium UBA2671. Classification (GTDB taxonomy): domain Bacteria; phylum Planctomycetota; class Planctomycetia; order Planctomycetales; family Planctomycetaceae; genus Rubinisphaera. The sequence goes on along the minus strand of DEML01000096.1, from coordinate 178,015 downwards.
TCCAATCGCAGATTTTTGATCCCTACTTCACAACCCGCAATGATGGAACAGGCATGGGGCTGGCTTTATGCGATAAGATTATCCGTCAGCATGAAGGAAACATAGATTTTCATAGCAGCCCGCAAGGCACAGAATTTACGATATTGCTTCCCATGGTCAATGAATATTGAGATCTGCTGTCTCGGATTGTCTCTGTTTCAATTGCCAGAAAACGATATCGGCAAGTTGAATTTGAGAACTCGCCATTCGATTTATTGGCTGCAAAAACTTTCACTCTCTGCATATTTTTGCAGAAGTGAGTTCACAAACTTAAGTTGATTATGAGAAATGCAGGCAGAATGAGGTTTTTAGCGATCCTGATTTCTGATTGTAGTCGATATGAGAGTTGGTGATATTGCACAAATCGTTTCAGATGGGAGGATTGCCATGAGTCCTTCAGCTGAATTGGATAGTTATAAGTAGGTATATGTAATGGAATGTGTGTTGCTAAACTCGACCGAGCCTGCTGGGCATGACAAGATGTCTCACTCGCGAATTTGGTTTTGGAACGAGTTGGGGAAGTCTCTCCAGTTTGCATGCCTGTTAATCCTGTTCAGTTGCACAACACTGTCATGGGCTGATGCGGATGAGATTGCAGAAGATCTTCAATTGGAATTACAAAGACTGCAACATCAGATCGATGAATTGAAGGCGGCTTCTGTAGTCCCCGCTGGTGATTCGAGCATCATCCCGGCAGGGGCTTCTCAGTACATATGCACTCCAGATAAAAGCTGCGGAGAACTTGATCCTGCCAAACCTCCGTATCCAACTACGAAAATCACGGGATTTTTTCAGGCTGATGCCGTCTGGTTTGACCAGAGCCCGGCTAATCAGTTCGCCGTGGGCGGGGGAGTTCCTGCAATGGGCGATGTTCAGGACGGTGCGGATTTCCGTCGGACACGTCTGGCGGCTGTTGGAAAGGTTTGGGAAAATATCGATTATATGATTGAGTTTGACTTCGCTTTTCCGGGTCGACCCAGTTTTATGGATGTCTGGTTGGATATCAATGATGTCGACGGAGCAAACAACCTGCGAATTGGACAGTTCCGAACTCCATTCGGTATGGATGGGCAGACAAGCGTGAAGGAATTGACCTTCATGGAACGAGCATTGCCAGCTGCATTCCTGCCTTTCCGTCAAATAGGAGCAATGTACTACGGCACCAACGAAGATGATTCTGCAACCTGGGCACTGGCTGGATTTCGGTATCCAACCGATACTTTTGGAGGGAATGTCGGTGATAATGGGGGCTTCGGTATGGCCACACGCATTACAAAAGTACTGGGTGACTGTAAAGAGGGACATGGACTGTTTCATCTGGGCGGGGGATACAGCTTTGTGGATCCTGCGAATGATCTCGTGCAGTATCAAAATCAACCGGAAGTGTTTGTCGGCGAAACTGGAGGAGCCGCTCAGGTTCCAGCCGGAGTGCCTAGCAACGTGCCTCCCTTCGTCAATACAGGTTTGATTCCTACAGACAACGTCAACTTGTTCAATGTGGAATTAGCCGCTGCTCAAGGTTCGTTTTATGCCCAGTCGGAAGCGTTTTATACGGTCGTCAATCAAAATGTGGGCGACACACTGACATTTTCCGGGGCTTACGCCCATGCCGGATATTTTCTCACAGGAGAGAAGCGAGTCTACAATCGGAAGAACGGTGTCTTTGGTCGGGTGAAACCAAATTCGAACTTTGGTGATTGTGGGGGGACGGGAGCCTGGGAAATTGCGGGACGCTGGTCGTATATCGATCTGAATGACGAAAACATACAAGGCAGCCGTCTCAACGATTTGACAGCCGGACTGAATTGGTATCTGAATCCTTACACAAAATTTCAATGGAACTATATCCACGCGATGCTCGACAGTCCCCTCAACGGTGACAGCAGTGCCGACATCTTTGCGATGAGAGCTCAGGTGGATTTCTAAATTCACATGTATTTGACATCTTGTTCTGGGAAAGGACCGTGGGATCGACCGTTTTCAATGGTGGACCATTGAGCAACACAGTCATTTCTCATCCGGGTCCAGGCGTGGCAAAAAATACTCATGTGAAATCTCTCAATCCATTTGCGTCATCTCTCATGGACACTTTCTGATGCGTTGTGAAAATGGACTGCAGTCCATTTAATGAGTGACGACAAAAGGAACTCCATCTCGTGCTAAACATCACGCGCTCACTTACAGCATTATTCATTGTGATTTCCTGTCTGAGTTCAGCCGCTGACTCTGCTCCCAATGGCTGGAAATCTATTCGGTTACACAGCGAATTTTATGCAGAAGGTGCGGCTGCGGGGGATGTTGACGGGGATGGGCATGTCGATGTCACCAGTGGTCCTTTCGTTTATCGAGGGCCTGATTTCAAAGAGCGTTTTGAACTCTTTGAGCCTCATGTTTTTTCCATCAACGGCTACAGCGACAACTTTTTCAGTCACATTGTTGATGTGAACAGTGATGGCTTCAATGATGTAATCATTCTCGGTTTTCCAGGCCGCGAAGCTCGCTGCTATGTGAACCCCGGTTCTGAGAGGATGAAAAATCATTGGTCGATGAAAATTCTTGCTGATCAGGTTGGTCACGAATCTCCTGCAGTCATCGATTTGATTCCTGGGGGATTGCTAGAAATCGTCTGCTCGCGTGAAACTTCATATGGATATTATCAGGCAGGAGAAAATCCACTCGATCCCTGGAAATGGAATGAAGTCTCGGATTCCGGTCTGGCGCGAAAACCGTTCGGACACGGTATGGGTGTCGGTGATGTCAATAACGATGGTCGCCTCGACATCATCGAAACCGACAAATACTGGGAACAACCAGCCGACCCTTCCGGGAAATGGGCGATGCACCAATGGGCAGTCAAAAAATACGGCAGCGGCGGTGCCCAGATGTTCGTTCACGACTTTGATGGCGACGGCGATCAGGACATCTTCACTTCACAAAATGCTCACCGATATGGTTTGTGCTGGTTCGAACGTCAATCGGCAGATCGATTGACTCGCCACGATATCATGGGAGAAATTTCTGTCGAAAATCCTTACGGTGTCGCCTTCAGTCAGCCTCATGCACTGGCGATGGCAGATATCGATGGCGATGGTTTGCAGGATATTGTGACTGGGAAACGCTGGAAAGCTCACAACGGTCACGATCCGGGTTCCAATCAAACTGCGGTTTTGTATTGGTTTCGCTGCCAGAAAACTTCAGAGGGAATCGAGTTTGTTCCGCATCTGATTGATGAGGCATCCGGAGTCGGAGTCGATGTGACAGTAGCCGATTTGAATGCAGACGGCTTGCCGGATGTCGTCTCCGCTAACAAGGGAGGATTAGTGCTGCATTTCCAGTCTACAGAAGTGGAGCCAGTCCTCCCCGAACGATGGCAGTTTGAGCGTCCCGCTATGGAGGATTATGTAAATGGATTCCCCCCTCAGGAAGCCGCAGAGAAAATGCTGGTTCCTGACGGCTTTCATGTCGATTTGATCGCAGCCGAGCCTGACCTTGTTCAACCGATCGCCATGTGTTTCGATGCCCGGGGAAGAATCTGGGTGATTGAAGGGCACACCTATCCACAAAAAGCCCCTGAAGGCGAGGGGAAAGATCGCATCCTGATCCTCGAAGATGCGGATGCCGATGGTTCATTTGAATCAAAGAAAGTTTTTGCTGAAGGGATCAATCTGGCGAGTGGAATTGAAATCGGTTTTGGAGGTGTCTGGGTCGGAGCTGCTCCCGATCTGTTATTTTATCCTGATCAAAATCAGGACGATATTCCCGATGCCGAGCCCATCGTTTTGCTTGATGGCTGGGGATATCACGATACCCATGAAACGCTCAACAGTTTCACCTGGGGACCTGATGGTTGGCTATATGGCTGCCATGGTGTTTTCACACATTCCAAAGTCGGCAAGCCGGGCGCACCCGAAGAAAAGCGGATTCCCATCAATGCCGGTGTCTGGCGTTATCATCCCACTCGTCACGAATTTGAGGTGTTTGCTCATGGTTCAAGTAACCCGTGGGGCGTCGATTTTAATGAACAGGGCGACTGGTTTATCACAGCCTGTGTGATTCCGCACCTGTATCATCTCTCGCAGGGAGGTCGCTATTTTCGGCAGGCGGGGAACCATTTTAATCCTTACACTTATGCCGATATCACCACGATTGCCGATCATCTGCATTATGGAGATGGAACATTCAACTCGGCTAACAGTAATGGCGGAGTCGATCGACAACTCGTTAAGAACACACAAAGTTCCACATCAGATGTCGGTGGCGGACATGCTCACTGTGGATTGACGATCTATCAGGCAGCCGAGTTTCCTCTCCAATACAATGGCGAACTGTTCTTTCATAATCTGCATGGTCATCGAATCGTTCGAGAGCATGTGGAAGCGGAAGGCTCGGGCTATATCGGACGGCATCGACCCGATTTCACCTTATCGCAGGATCATCAGCAGATTGGTGTAGGCATCATGCAGGGGCCTGATGGCGCCCTCTATACTTCTGACTGGCACGATCCTCAAACCTGCCACAATCGAACACCGGAAGTCTGGAATCGAACTGATGGTCGTCTCTTCCGCATTCGCTATGGCAATCTCAAAGCAGAACGGTTCAATCTCTGGGGGAAATCTGATGCGGAGTTGGTAGGACTTTTAAAAGACGAGAATGCCTATTACGCGAGACAGGCACAACGAATCCTGCAGGAACGAGCCGCGGAGAACAAACTAGATCATTCACAAGTCAATAAACTCTTGAAGGAATTGTTAACTGCTGAGAATTCTCAGGCGATTCGACTGCGAGCATTATGGACAGCCTGGTCCTGTAATTTACTGGATCAACCCGAGTTGAGGAAACTCTTGCAGGATTCCAATCCGTATGTTCGAGCCTGGGCAATTCAATTTCTGGGAGAGTCGTCCACTGCAGTGGAACAGGACATCCTGGTTCAACTCGAACAGATGTCGAAGTTGGATGCAAATGGCACTGTGCGACGCTATCTGGCCTCACTCCTGCAGAGATTGCCCGTGGAACAACGCTGGGGTATTCTGCAGGGACTGACATCATCCCAACAGGACCTGACAGATCGCAATACTCCACTGCTTGTCTGGTATGGAACCGAACCTCTGATTGATGTCGATGCCGGACGAGTGCTACAAATTGTGAAATCAAGTGGCTGGAAGCAATTGACGGAATTTGTGATTCGGCGAACATCAACGACAGAACAGGGACGAAACGCTTTGGCGGAACTGCTCAAATCAGAGAAGAATATTGACTTTAGCCGCATCATTCTTCAGGAAATGCAGACGAGTGTGAAAAGTCAGGCCGGTGCGAAGATGCCTGCTTCATGGAAAGAGGCATCCGCAAATCTGCTCTCTATTAATGATAAATCCCTGCAACTCCTGGTGAGTTCCCTGTCGATTCAATTCGGAGATGAATCGGCTTTCCCTTATTATCGAGAGTTATTACTCAATCGGAAGCAACCGAATTCCACACGTCAAAATGCACTCCAGCTACTGGCTCAGGCTCGCGACCCGGAACTGGCACCGGTCCTGCTGAAATTGCTGGAAGATAGAACGCTGCGAACTGCTGCGATTCAAAACCTGGCGCGTTTCGATCTTCCCGAAACACCTGGGCGATTGATTGAGGTTTACGATCAGCTTACGGAAGAAGAGCAGGCTGAAGTACTCAATACACTTGTTTCCCGAAAAACATTCGCTGAGAGATTCATCGAGGCGATGGAGCAGGGGGAGATCGATGCCGCCAAAGTGCCCGCTTATATCGTCCGGCAAGTGATCTCTCTGGACGATGAAAATCTCGTGAAGCGGTTGGAGAAAGTCTGGGGGAAAATCAGCACCTCGAATGCCAATATCTCGGAATTAACTGCGAAGTATGAAAAACTGTTGCAGCCGAAGTTAATCGCCAGTTCAAATTTTGGTGAAGGACGCAAACTCTATGAAACCAACTGTGGCAAGTGTCACAAACTCTTCGGCAAGGGGAGCGACATCGGGCCAGATATTACGGGTGCCAATCGCAGCAATGTGAAATATCTGCTTGAGAATATTCTCGATCCCAATGCGATTATCGGCCGCAATTATATCATGACGACGTTTGTGACCGTTGATGGTCGCGTGATCAATGGGCTGATCAAATCCGAGAATGCGGAAGCTGTGACGATTCAAACAACCAACGAAGTGATTGTAGTCGCCCAGGACGATATCGAAATACGCAAGGCCTCTGAGAAATCACTGATGCCTGAAGGTCAGTTACAGCCCATGCGAGATGAACAGGTTCTGCAGCTGTTTCGATATCTGATGTCCCCAACGGCAAATCCTTCGCCTGAAACTCAGAGAATTTCAGTACCTCCGCCCTCTCCCGGTGTGACAAGAATTGAAGGGGAAGCCTTAGTCGGAAAAGTCAAGGTGACCGGTGGAAATGTTCGTAATCAGAATATGTCCGGCTTTGGACCGATGTGGTCTGGCAATGATCACCTCTGGTGGACGGGTGGTAAACCAGGAGACAGGCTGACACTCGGGATTCCTGCTCAACCAGCGGGTGAATATGAAATCTCAGTCTTCACTACCACTGCAGTAGACTATGGTCTTATCAAAGTGACTTGGCAAAATCAGCAACGGGAGGCAGATTTGTACACGACACAGGTCCTGCCGGGCGAACCGATTCATTTTGAAAAAGCAGTTCTTACAAATGACCAGCCTCTGGAAATGACGATCGAATTGATCGGAAAACATCCGCAGGCGAAAGCGGGATATATGGTGGGAATCGACAGAATCGAATTTCGATTGATCGCCAAAAAGCCGTAGGTCATCATGCATTCAATGAGAAATCACTCCGTGGTTGGTTTCACGGTAAGAGTTTGAGGCTCTTTCACAAAGCCTGGTTCGCGGGTATTTTTGCCTGGGAGATTTCCATCTCCGAGATCTTTGCGACAGAATTCAATCAGTTCAGTCAACCTGTAAACAACCTCGGGGTGTTCATCGTATACGCTGCGGGTTTCTCCCATATCATTTTCGAGATTATAAAGTTCGGGCTGATAATTCGGACCAACATTTGCCTTGGAGGGTCGGACATGCAGCTTCCAGTTTTCATGCCGTACTGCGCACAGATGCGACTGATAGTAGTAATACATCGTATCGCGAGGGGAATTGACTTCGAGTGGATTGGCGAGCATCGGACTTAGATCCAAACCGTCAATGATGTGGTCATATGGAAGTTTCTGACCGACAATATTGGCTAGTGTTGGCAGGATGTCGAGCGTACTGACGATATCTCTGGAAACGGTCCCTGCGGGAATTGTTGCCGGCCATTTTATGATGCATGGAACACGCATTCCTCCTTCCCATGTCGAGCCTTTATATCCTTTAAGTCGACCATTACTTCCTCCCCATCGCTGGGCGGCTCCGTTATCGGAAGTGAAAATGACGAAAGTGTTTTTCTCAAGATTGAGTCTCTTGAGTGCTTTGGTTAATTCGCCGACCGACCAGTCAATTTCTTCTACGGCATCTCCATAAATCCCGTTTTTACTTTTTCCTTTGAAAGCGTCCGAGGCATACAGAGGGACGTGCGGGAAGGTATGAGGCCAATAAAGAAAGAAGGAGTTCGACTTATTGTTTTCCACAAAAGAAATTGCTTCTTCGGTATATCGTTTTGTCAGCTGACTTTGATCCGGTTCCTGTTCGATCACCGATTCATCACGCATTAAGGGCAGAGGAGGATAGTTTCGTTCGGGAATCCAATAACCCATATCGTTGGAAAAGGGGATGCCGAAGTAAGAATCGAAGCCCTGTCGAGTCGGTAGAAATTCGGGCTGATCTCCCAAATGCCATTTGCCCACAATTTTTGTTGCATATCCGGCCTGCTTGAGAACCTCAGCAATGGTTGTTTCTTGCGGATTCAACCCCTGTTGATTGCCCGGAAATAAAACCCATCCCCCCTTTTCATTCTGATGCATTCCAATCCGTTTGGGATAGCAACCTGTCATCAGGGAAGATCGGGAAGGAGTGCAGACACCTGAGGTGACATAGAAATTGGTTAAGGTCAAACCTTCTGATGAAAGCTGATCGATATTTGGGGTACGATGTTTAGTGCTTCCAAAGCAGCCAATATCTCCGTAGCCTAAATCATCACAATAGATAATGATCACATTCGGATGTTGAGCAGCATTCGCGGTTACACAGTAAGAGATCAGTAATGCCAGTAAGGCGAATACTTTTAAAATCATTCTGTTATCCTCGTTCACTCAGAAAAATACGCAATGTTTCTGAATTGGAATCTAATTTGAAATGATCCTATAGGGATCTTTCATTTACCCGTTCGTATTGAATTAATTTTTGCGTTGAAATTTGATTTGAGCAGGGTCTTCAAAATCGTCCCGTAGTTCGTAGGGTCGCTGTTCCAGATACCATTGTTTCCAGGATTTGTGAACGGCGGTTTGCCATTTTATAATGATCGGTTTCAAGTCAATCTGGACATTGGCATCGGCATATTTGGCAGTGGGATCGAGTTCGTGGCCGAGTCCATTGGGTAATCTTGCAATCCAGCACAACGCCAGTCTGGCTTCGATGGCGACGGTCAAATCGGGATCTTTCAATAATTCAATCAGCAGATCAGCCTGCTCGATTTGATCACTTTTCCCCAATGCCCACGCGGCTACCTGCCGAACTTCAGGAGACTGGTTGGCTGACAATTGCTTAAGGAGTTTGAAATTCCCAATCAGGGCTTCGCGATCTGATAAATCGATTGTCAACTCGGGTTGCTTTTCGTCGGGAATTTCCGGGAGTTCAATTGAGGAGAGTCCTGCCATCAGTTGATTGAACTCTCCACGATTGGACGCCTCGGTTTTGAGTTGTCCATCTTTGAATTCGACCTTGGTAAGATCGTCGGGCAGTCCACGTCCACCTGCCAGAATCCCCGCTCCAATTTCCGGGGTGGGAGCTCGTTGTGGAATCAGTTTTTGAGTGGCTCGCATCAAAAAGAGCAGGCAGAAACAGGTGCCGCTGGGAGCATTGGACTGGTAGCTGGTAGATTCAATCCAGTTGCCACCTGGGCTTTGACGGTTGATCAGGATCTCAGCTCCATCAGCATACCAGTCCTGATTTTGAATCTTCTCCCATCCGTTCAACGTCGCTGATCGTTCGAGTGCATAATAGTAATAATAAAAATGGTTTTCTGTTACGTTTGGGGGAGCCTGGTAATAGTTCTGATCGATCCATTGATAAGAGAGTTTGATAGAATTATCAATTTGTGGGCGAATCGCTTTGGGGACTCCCTGGACCTGATTTGCCGGGTTTATATCAGAGGACGGTGCGACCCGTTCTAAAAAATTGAGAGGATTTTTCGAATTTGGATCAGTTGTCGGTGCATTCGGGCGTTGAAAGAGAATTGTACGAATCACAGCCAGAGAGCCCGAGCCGGCTAGAGTCATTGTGCCACGAATTTGACTTCGGTTTGGTGGTTGATTTGTGGGATGATATGTATAACCTCCATTTTGAGCTTGAGTTGAGAGATGCCAGGCGGCTGCTCGCTCAAACACATCGTTTGGAATAAAAACTCCCGCACGGTCAGCAGCCCACAACCCAAGCAAGGCATATTGAGTGATACTGGTATCGCCAAGATTATTCGGCTGGTTCGGGTAATACCAGCCACCATGCTCTTCCTGCCCGTCAACAATGTACTGAGCAATCATCTCGATTTCGCTGACATAGAACTCAGGATCAGCAGCCTGCAGAGCCATGATGTCGATTGTCGCTTCATAGTAATGGTGTTGAGTCGGCTGATACTGATTTTCATTTTGACGACACTTGTTCGTAATGATTTCAAGTCCCCGGCTCACCTCAGGAGACTCAGCCGATTCCCCTGAAGAAATTAACGTATAAGTGACCAGCCCAGTCACAAACTTATTGTTGAAGGGAAAGGTTCTGAGCGATGCGACTCCCTTCTTGATGGCATTGGCAATTTCATTTTCGTCAGCAGCCTGAATTGGCTGATTCTGACCAGAAAAACTGATCAGTAAGGTCAGCCCAAGCAGTAGAAAAGATTTCCGGAGGCTCATGAAACCAATCCAACATATGCCAAATAAACTATTCCGGGGCAGGAAACTTTCGGATGGAACTGTATCGCTTATAAGATTCATAAATTTCACCCCCATCCAGTACACGAGGATCATCAGTTTCCTTGAGGTAGTTATTAAGCTTAACGGTCAAATCCTGCTGAATCGATTGGAATTCCGGCTTTCCTGTCAGATTCTTCATACAAGCAGGGTCAACCTTGATATTAAACAGTTCGTATTCGGGACGTTTGTCGACAGCTGCGTGAAAAAAGGGGGCTATCTCCGGATTGTTTCGGTTTTCAATAAGATAAGTCAACGAAGGACAGGCATCGATATCGTGATAGCCACCATGTTCAGGCCCGAGCTTGTCTTCAGTCTCATATTTCTGAGGAGCTCCGGCTGGCCAGCGTTCCGGTCGAAAATTGTGAATCAGTAAATAATCGGCAGTGCGAATCGCACGTTGAGGATAGGTCCAGTTATTATAACGCGAAGAGGAATGTCTTTCACGCGCCGAAAAGACTGCCGTTCGTGACGGATCGCAGATTCCAGACTTGTCGCTCATTAGAATATCGCGAAAACTTCGCCCGGACAGTCCTGGCTTGTCAGTGGGATAGGTGACGTTGGCAAGGTCCAGAATTGTTGCGGAAATATCGACAAAACCAATCAGATCATCGATATGCCGCCCGCCGGGCATGTGATTTGGCCAGCTGATGGCCAGAGGCATGTGGATCCCATATTCATAGCAATTGGCCTTGGCTCGAGGGAAAGGCATTCCATTGTCGGAGGTGACGATGACCACTGTATTCTCCAGTTCCCCCTTTTCTTCCAGTGTTTTCATCATTTTTGCAAGGTGCTGATCAAACCATTCGATTTCCGCATAGTAATCGAGAATATCCGATCGAATTTCCGGATCATCGGGAAGAAATTTGGGGACTTCCACCTGTTCAGGATCGGCTCCATTCTTTTCCCCCAGCCCTTTCTCATAAGACCGATGAGGTTCATGGCCGCCATACCAGAACAGAAAAGGCTGATTTTCATGGCGATCTTCCAGAAAATCAGCAAAGTTGGCAGCGTAGTCCGTCTTGCTGATCCCTGCTGGTGTCTGCTTGAGCTTGTGCTTGGAATAACTGGGGCCTGCCGGATTTTGGGTTCTCCCGGAAATCTTGTAATTACCCGGCCCCCAGCCTTTTCCGGTATAGCCGGTGTGGTAACCCGAATCAGCCAGCAGACTTGGGAAGACTGGATATTTCAAGGGAAATGAACTGGCATGAGTTCCCGCATCCTCAATTTGCCAGGTATGGCGGCCCGTCAATAGAGCAGCTCGACAGGGACTACAGCCGGGCGATGCCCCGAAAGCATTGGTAAATAATGCTCCCGATTGGGCAATACGATCGAAGGCTGGAGTTTGAATTGCAGGACTTCCGTAGGCTGATGTGTGAATCCAGGATTGATCGTCACTGATGGCTAATAGAATGTTAGGACGATTCTCATCAGCCAGCAGCATTCGCTGTTCATTGACAGAACAGAGCAGGAAAATACTCAAAAATGAAAAAATTCTTACGCGATTCAGAATAAAAATTTTTCTTAATGAATTTTTCTTAGAAATTCTTGTGCCGTATGCAGGGAAAGTCTTTGAATTCATGGGATTAACTCCAAATTCTGCAGATTTTTTTGTATCAGTACCAAGTGTCTTAGATAAATATTGGGTTTAGATTTTCAGAAATTTACTCAATAAGGATTCAGTTTAAATTTCCGTAAAGTGTTCTTGGTTATAGGAATATGGTTATTGAGAAGGTTTGGCGGCGACATGAGATCATTTTTTTGTAGAACCGAATGAACAGTAGTCTGTGCGCTTGCAATCGTATTGAAGGTTGTTGATCATACAATTCTGAAGTGGTATCGCCAATCAACCAAGCGACGGGTTGTGTCAGCAAGGTTTTGTCTGACAGGCATAACAGGAATGCATTTAGAAAGCGACAACCGTGACACGTTCAGACCGCCTACAGAAGTTGAAAGTCAGTTTGTTATCCCGAAGAGATGAATTGCGACGTCGCTCCGGGAAGAATTATGACTCGAAGTCAAATAACGACTCGGCTATCGGTGATGCAGCTGATATTGCTCAATATAATGAAATGAGCGATCTCAATAGTCATTTGATCTCCATGGAAGCTGATGAGCTTTCTGAGATTGAGAACGCTCTCAAGAAATTTCATGAAGACAGCTATGGAATTTGTGAAGTCACTGGCAAACCGATCCCGATTGCCCGACTCGAAGCAATGCCTTTGACACGCTACTCCGTTGAAGCTCAACGGGAAGCCGAACGTCAGGCAATGGTGTAGAGTAACCTTTCAAGAGACCGTAATTGATTACTGATTTAACTCATGTTGGGTTAAATACGGTTCGGATTATGCGAGTAGATATTATTATTACTCATTTTATTGAATAACGGGTAATAGAAGCATTTAAGCCACGTGATTTGCTGGTAACCAGCAAATCACGTGGCTTTTTGTATTTCTTTCGCCCAGAGATCACAAATGAGTTCTCGTTGACACAATCTCCGGTTCAGACGTAAAGTTCCAGTCCTTCAGATCCTGCGTTCCGCAGATCCACCTTTCACACCGTTTAAAAGCTCTCTTCGTAAACTCCACTCAAGGACATTCGTCCTAATCACAAACATCCTCGAATGACTTTTTCTTTATGACTGCTTCTGCACGTCATCTTGTTCATTACATACAGTCTTCAGCTAAGTTTGCAATTTCCCTGCGAATTTGTTGGTGTCTGCTATTGGGGATTATTTTCACGAGTGTCACTGCAGGTTGCCAGATTTCGGATTACGAGGGAACTCCTCAACAAGGAAAGTCGTTACTGAATCCACTGACACCTGGGATGGAAACTGTTCAACTCGATATTGTTTATATTGAGCGGGATGCGGAAGATCCGTTGTTGTCTCGATTTGTATGGGAAGAAATTGATCAGGTTGGCACGGTCGATCTGGAAACAAGATCACGATTACGCAATCATGGTTTTCGTGTGGGTCTTGTCGGCTTAACGCCACCGCGAACATTGCAGCGTTTACTCGGTCTTAAAAACGAAATTACGGATTCTGCCGGTACTTCACGTCATGCCGATATGATTGGTCGACAGACTTTTCTCCCTTCTGGCGGAACGACCGCAATTCAAACCAGTATGCCTGTGCCGGAAATGAAAGTCTTATTGCCCGGAACAAAAGAGCCCGTTGTTCTGACTGATGCGCACGGAGTACTGCAGGCCGAAGTTGAGCGATTGCAGGATGGATGGATCAAATTGCATCTGACTCCGGAAATCCATCATGGCACATCGCAATTACGACCTGTCGCCAATGGAAATCAGTTTCAATATCAGGGCGGACAGCAAATTGAACAATTACGTGATCTGACTTTTACTGTGACCATGAATATCGGAGAAATGCTGATTCTTTCCGCTGATGAACATTCGGAAGATCAAATCGCCGAGAAATTCTTCATCAACAATAATGGCCAGAGAGGTCGTCGATATATGGTGGCTATTCGTTTGACGGATATGAAGAAGATTCAGCCACTGTATGAAGAGTAAACAGGCTATCGCTTTTGAATTTGCAATAAGTGCTGCGATTGTCCGAGCTGTCACAACCGGATCATTCCTCAGGTTTGGTGAATTGCGTGCAAAGCGGGAACACGATTAATCGACGACTTCGCTAAGTCTGTCGTGGCTACACCGCAACGGAACATTATGAATGGTTGGTACGATTGCTGTGATTGCCTGAGGCTTGGCATCGATTGGGGTTTCCCGTCATCAACTGCTGCAGGTTTGAAGTTCGCTCGACGATAAATCATTTACGAGTACGCATTGCAGGACGCAAGAGTCGCGGTCGACCGATCGTTTAAAGAAACGATTCCCGGATAGCGGTCAGACGAACATGGACGACTCACCCCCCGAAATCGTGATGATCGATTTCCAGTGAAATGAAAGCCCCTGAATATGACTCATACAACCACAACACCACGAACCCGCCGCCGTCGTCTCTCAGCTTCTGTGCAGAATCCTCTGGAAACCTATCTGCGCGAAATTAATGAAACGTCGCTGCTGAGCGCCGATGAAGAAAAAGACCTAGCCCGGCGAATCGCCATGGGGGATGCTCAGGCGCGTGATCGGATGGTTCGAGCAAACTTACGGCTGGTCGTCAATATCGCTCGGGGCTATTCAAGCAAAGGCTTGCCGCTACAGGATTTGATTGAAGAAGGCAACCTTGGGCTGTTGCGAGCTGTCGAGGGATTTGATCCCGATATGAATACGCGCTTCAGTACCTACGCCAGTTACTGGATTAAGCAATCGATCAAGCGGGCACTTGTGAACTGTGCAAAAACCATTCGTATTCCGGCTTACATGGTGGAGCTGCTATCCAAATGGCGAAAGGCAACTGCCCGACTTCAGGACGAACTGAACCGGACTCCGACTGCTGAAGAAGTCGCCAAAGAACTGGAAATTCCCAAAAAGAAACTGGGGATCGTGAAGAAGGCGATTCAGCTTTATAACACAACACCGCAGTCTGATGATGATGAAAATGGCTGGACGCTCGGTGAAATGGTCGCCGATACTCGTGAGGATGGCCCCGAGACGGAACTCCTCAATAACGACAATCTGAAGCACGTCTACCGCATGCTGGACGAAATGGAAGATCGTCAATCGACAATCTTGCGGATGCGTTTTGGACTCGATGATGAAGAGCCTAAGACTCTCAAACAGATTGGTGAGTCACTCGGGTTGACTCGTGAACGCGTTCGACAAATCGAACAGGAAGCCCTCAACCGCCTGAACCGCGGTTTAATGGGTGACTGAAATTGTATGATAAATCTTAACCCGATGCGTTAGTTTTGAAGTCCAGTAGTATTCCAACTATCGCTA
>DEML01000096.1:162616-162786 GCA_002359185.1 Planctomycetaceae bacterium UBA2671 | reverse complement strand
ATTTAAAGCTCGAAAGAGCAGTAGGGTGCGTCCTGACACACCGGAGTGGCGTGTCGATTTCGACTTATTGTGATGATTGAGCCGGGATGGATTCGTATATGGAGGGTAACTCTATGAGGAAGCCACGCCGGCAGCATGGTGCGTCAGGACGCACCCTACTATTCCAACTA
>DEML01000096.1:93644-162427 GCA_002359185.1 Planctomycetaceae bacterium UBA2671 | reverse complement strand
TAAAGCTCGAAAGAGCACTACTTTTTCGTTTATCACTCAATGTCACAGGAAACATTTCGGTTGATCTTCGTAGCAAAGCCGGTATGTTGTTTCAGAAAAAATGTTGTTCTGCTTGTCACTAGTTCTGATACTTGATCATTGAAGCCTTTCTGATGCCCATTATCTGAGGTTACTCACAACAATACAATTGAATCTCTCTCCTGTCCCTTGGGGTCAACTTGGGATCGCACCTTCAAAGCTGGGGCAAGCTTTGAAGGTGTTTTTTTATGCGCACTGATCATGCTTGGATTTGAACGGAGTAACATTATGATGGTTTGAATCCACAGGAAAACACGCAATCACTGAAGAGATCATTTTATGCTTGGGCTGCCCTATAACACCGCTATAGTTTTGCTGGGAACAGCTTTAGTCGGGGCCACCTGCGGAATTATTGGCACCTTTGCGGTATTACGAAAACGGGCACTGACCGGCGATGCGCTGGCTCATGCGTCCTTGCCGGGAGTTTGTGTCGGCTATTATCTGGCTGGCGGGCAAAATCTGGCACTGCAGTTTGCAGGAGCGTTTTTAACAGGGTTACTCGCAGTTTGGATAATTCGCGTACTCCCCCGCATTTCTAAAACCAGAACGGAAACGGCTGTGGCTGGTGTTTTAAGCGTTTTCTTTGGAGCCGGTATTGTTCTGAGTCGGCTCATTCAAAACAGCGGGAAATTCGGAGGCCGCGCCGGTTTTGATGCATTTCTTTTTGGATCACCTGGGAGTCTTCTGGAGCGAGATGTCTACCTGATTGGCGGTGCCTGTCTACTGACCGTAGTTATTATCGCACTGACATTTCGGCTCAGCGTGGGTGTGACCTTTGATGCGGAATTTCTGTCCGTACAAGGGCTTCCAACTAATCGAGTGGACTGGCTCCAGTTGCTCTTGTTGACAACCACTATTGTGGTTGGTTTGCCGGCAATTGGAGTTGTAATGATCGTGGCATTGATCATTACCCCTGCAGTGACGGCTCGCCTGTGGTCGGATCGTTTTTATCAAATCCTTCTCATTTCAGCAGGCATCGGAGCAGGGGCTTCTGCGGTCGGAGCTTTGCTCTCATCACTCGATACACGAATCCCAGCCGGCGCAAGTACCGTTCTCGTTTGCACAGCTTGCTACCTGATCAGCTTGGGGATCCGACAATTCGCCAGAACATTTCATGATCTCGAACGCATTTCGAATTGATTGATTGTCTGTCCATTCAATTAGCATGAAGATTTGGCTATTCACCAGCAATTTGGACCATGTCAAGATGTCGATCAAAGCGGTCTAACAAAGTGTGATCGTGAGTCACCACAAGCAGTGAAGATTGATTTTCTCGATTGGCCTCAATCAATAAATTGAGGACAATTTCTGCATTCTGAGGATCGAGATTTCCCGTCGGCTCGTCAGCTAAGACGAGCGAAGGCTTTGTGAACATCGCCCGGGCTATAGCCGTTCGTTGTTTTTCACCCTGAGAAATCTGATGGGGATAACGATTGAGTAACTCCGCGATACCAAATTGCTCCGCCAGTTGTTTGATACGATCAGTCCAATGATCAGCATCGGCGATGCGACCCAGATTTCTGGCAACTCCGATATTCTCTCGCACTGTCAGGTAGTCAATCAGACGAAAGTCCTGGAAGACTATCCCAATGTTTTCCAGCCGAAACAGACGGATTTGAGAAGCCTTGAACGTATTTAATTCTCGCTCGAGGACATGAAGATTTCCGCTGACTGGCTGAACCTGTCCGGAAATGAGCGAGAGCAGGGTTGTTTTACCGGAACCACTTCGTCCCGTAACAGCCAGGGTCGAATTTTCAGGCATTTCGAAATGATTAATCGACAAAGTAAACTGTCGATTGTCAGTCTCGTACGCAAGGTCAGAAATTTGAACTGCAAATCTGACCTGATTTGATTTGAAATCCACAGCTGAAGCAGTATCCATTAGCGATTATCCCGAACAGACAATCGCGGTGGCGGTGGCGTAGTCTTTGCCATGCGAAATCGAAAGCAGGATTTGATCGATGCCCCGCTGTTGGGCGAATGTACTGGTTTCACCGCTGAGACGTATTTCGGGTTGCCCCGATTGCTGGGAAATCACTTCGATTTCATTCCAGTGAATCCCCTTGATAAAGCCAGTGCCGAACGCTTTCATCACCGCTTCTTTAGCCGCCCAGCGCCCCGCGTAATGTTGTGATGCGTTCTTCTTGGATGAGCAATATTCAATTTCGTAGGAGCTGTAAATCCGCTCGGTAAAGCTCTCGGCATGTCGCTCAATCATGTCTGAGACACGACTGATTTCCACGATATCCGTCCCCAGCCCTAAAATTCGCATCGTTTATTTTCTTGGAGAACAAATTTATTGGGAACAATAATTGATTAATTAGACAAGCACGAAACGCTGCGAGTGAGTCGACGGATAAATTTTTGAACACACTCGCTTGCGCTTCGTGCTTGTAAAGCCCATTTGTGGTCATGAAATCGTTGAGTTCGATCAGGACTCGATATCTTCTTCAATTTCTTCAGAGACCACACTCTCTTCGGCTTGGCACCATTCTTTCAGAATTTTCATATCTTCTGCAGTCAACTTGGCTTCGGGGTGCATGGGCAAGTAAAACCAGAGAGGCATTTCGCCTGATTCGATTGAACCGAAGCATTCATCCAGAAAGTACTCAGGGGTTTCTTCCATTTCGTAGTAATCACCCCACTCAGAAAAGTTGAGGTAGTCGCGACCTTCACGAACATCCTTAGCCATCAGCCATGAACCGGGAGCGACGTAACTGTACCAGGGCCACTTCGTTTCATTGGAATGACAATCGTAACAGGCACGCCTAAGGATGAGTTTGACTTCTTCTGGGGCATTGATATCTGCAACGACTTCAGGATTGTGTCTATCGATGGGGACCAGTTGCAGTCCCAGGAACAGAACCAGTCCAAAAACAGCCAGCCTGCGAATAATGCTTGGCTTCATTTTTTGAGGGGTTTCATCGGGTTGTTGAGCAGGCTCAGTCATGATGATCTCCAGTGGGAAGGCAAGTTTGGGAGGGTGTGTATTTCAAACGGCAGGTAATGTAATGATATTAGATCTTATTGATGGATTCAACGGTCTAGTGCTGTTTCCAAGTGAATTATGCACATTTCATTGCCTCAAAGTCATCCGAAATTTCTAAAATTTTTTCGTGAAACAGGATTCATTTCCTCCTACTGCGGTTTGCAGATTACTGTAGCGCTTTATATGGGTTTTAAGCCTGTTTTCCAGGCAAACACCCGCCACACTTTTGTGGAAACGGCTCGAATGGCAGCGACAATCAGATGGGAATTTCCTGCAGAATAAGACCATGAGATTACTCAGAAATTTGTAATGATTATATGAGGTTTTGAACATGAAATAAGCCAGTTCACGGAATCTTTTTATGCACAAAATTGTTTTTGACGGACAGTGTTTCCGTAAGTGCTTATGTTGAAGCAGATTGTGTGATTTTCATATTGCATCAGATGCATTTCTCAAATTGATAATGGAAATCAATACGATACGTCGCATCTTATTGTATATTAGAAATTTACGTCATTTAATTGATCCATGATCCCCGTTGACCAGTTTTTGAGTTTTCAGCTACACTTCGCCTACTGATCGGTCCGTCCAGCCAGTCGTCGCATTCAGGGTTCCTTTCTTCAATTCTCAAGCGACGTTTTTCCTTCCGTTGAAGACTAAAATCCGTTGATCAATGGTGTTCTTCGAGCGACCATTTTGCCGAGCCGTCCGAAAGGTAACTTTGTTGCCTGTCGTGGTGCTGGTCGCGCTGGCATCGTCAATGTTGATTTTATTTGCCCAGGGAAATGAACCTGAACAACGGATCGCAATGAAGCCACCTGGTGCTTTTTCCTCAGAGCAATCCGGGCCGACTATCCTCGATCCAATTTTCATCAGCTGTGATTTCCTCCATGAAGAGTCTCCTGCAGCTGTCGATATCACGTCCCGACTGTATGGAGATTCGGAAAAAAATCGGAGTACGGATCCTGCTTCTGAAGGTGTTTCTCTTTTGCGTGGACGATGCCAAATTCAGCAAGGGGACTGGGAGCTCAATGCGAATCAGATTGTGATCTGGAAATCGACGGTTCAGGATCACAATCGTCTGATGACCCGCATTGTGGTTTACGCCGAGCAAGATGTGCAGCTCAAAACCGATGCGAAAAGTGAATCGACTCAGCCTGTTCTGGTCGAGCTAGTGTCTTCAGCTGAAATCACCACCGTTCCCCGTCATGAAGTGCAGTTGCTCTCGGCTGCGAGCGATCCTTTTCTGGAACGTGCCAAACGAGCCAGGTCACGACATCAGCAGACCGCTCTCAACCAACCTCGCCTGATTGCTCCCGATAATGCAATTCCGCTCAGTCCTGCGGAAATTGATTTTGATAGTTTGACTCAGCCGCTCGCCACCACCGCTCAGCGACACATTGTGGTCTCGCCCCGAAGTTTCGGAATTGGTTTCGATGTCAAAAGTTATCTCTCAGAAGAATCTTCTCCAGCAGAGCAGATTACGGTTATTTCTCAGGGGGTGAATATCGTTGTCGAAGGAATTGGGCCTGTCGATGGTGTGCCGGTCGGAGCACTCGATCTTTCGGCTGATCAAGTTGTGATCTGGACTCAGGCAAATGCCTCGGGAACATTTTCGCCGGAAATGTTTCAGGACCAGAACACACCCATGCAATTGTATCTCGAAGGAAATATCGAAATCCGGCAGGGGAATCATGTGATGCGTGCTTCCCGTGCCTATTACGATATCCGAGAAGATCGAGCAGTCCTGCTCGATAGTGAAATGCGAGTCAATGTTCCCGACATGCAGGGAGATCTCAAGTTGCGAGCGGACCGGATTCGGCAATTGTCGCACGACAGTTTTCATGCAGAAAATGCATGGGTCTCTGGGAGTGAATTTGGCGTACCGACTTATCGTATGGAAGCCGGAGATATTTTTATTGAAAATCGTTACGACCGTGGCTGGGTTGGTGGTGGTGATCCCGAAGTCGATCCTCAAACAGGTTTGCAGGTCGCCCGTCCGAAACCCTGGATCACGAGTCTGAACAATAAATTCCGCGTCGGTGAAGCTCCCATCTTTTTTGCCCCGTATGTGAGTGGACCTGCTGAGGATCCGCATATTCCGATCGAAAGTCTGACTCTCGGTCAGGACAATATTTTTGGCGGACAGTTGAAGACGGTCTGGAATCTTTCCAAGTTGCTCGGCTTGAAAGGGGCGGATGATCTGGATTGGAATCTTCAAGCCGATATGTATACCGAACGCGGATTCTGGCTCGGAACAGATGCCACCTACGCTGGTTGTGCACCCATCGGCACTGCAGGAAGTTATTTTGGCGAAACGGAAGCTGTCTGGATTAATGATTGGGGCACTGACAACCTGGGTCTGGATCGCCGCGATCTGGATGTCGCTTCGAACACACGGGGACGCGCCTTATGGCGACACCGCCAGCACATGTCGGACTCGTTGTGGGTGACGGGCGAACTTGGATTTTTAAGTGATCGCAATTTCCTCGAACAATATTATGAAGAGGAATGGGATCAGGGCAAAGACAACGAAACTCTGATCAGCATCAATCATCAGGAAGATAACATTGCGACTTCAATCATGGGGCGATTCCAGCTCAATGAATTTGAAACCGAAACGAACTGGTTGCCGAAAGCGGATCTGACGATCCTGGGCGAACCTCTGTTATGGGATCGTCTCGTTTACTCGTCCCGATCCTCAGCTGGTTATGGTCAATTGCGACCGGGCGATGCTCCCGATGATCCCAACGATTTGTATGTACCTCTGACTTACACTCCCGAAGCAGAAGGGGTGGTACTTTCGACTCGTCATGAACTTTCCATGCCTTTCAATCTGGGGCCTGTGAAATTCGATCCTTACCTGCTGGGCGAAGCGGCTTACTGGCAGGATGATGGATTCACGAATAACAACTTGAATCGTTTTTATGGGTCTGCGGGGATCCGGGCGAATTTAATGCTCTGGAAAACTTATCCGCACCTATTCAGTCCCTTGCTCGGAATCAATGGACTGGCTCACAAACAGAATCTGGGAGTCGACTATTACTTTGCTGATTCGACTCAGGATTTGAGCGATGTCCCTCAGTACAACGAATTTGATGAAAACGCTCAGGAACGATTCCGCACGCGATTGATCTTCAACACGTTCGGCTTTATGAACAATGCTCTGTTGCCGACTCAGTTTGATCCGCGAAATTATGCGGTCCGTTCCGGGGCAGCCCGTAATGTCAGCTCACCTTATTTTGAACTGGTCGATGATCAGCAGGTGGCCCGCTTCAACTGGAATCATCGCCTGCAAACCAAGGTTGGTCCACCCGAGCGACAGCGGATTAAAGACTGGATGACTCTCGACTTAGGATTGTCCTACTTCCCGGATGCCGACAGCGATAATTTCGGCGAAGACTTTGGATTACTGACCGCGAATTATATGTGGGATGTCGGTTCCCGTACAAAAATTCTGGCCAATGGGGAATTTGATTTCTTTGAAGATGCGCCACAAGCCTGGGACGTCGGTTTCCTGACACAACGCAGCACTCGCGGCAGCCTGTATCTGGGATATCGCAACATTCAGGCAGGACCTTTGGAAAGTCAACTCCTGACAGCGAGCGCCAGTTATGCGATGAGTCAAAAATGGATTGCCACTTTCGGAACCGCTTACGATATCGCGGAAAATCAGGATCGCGGTCAATCGTTTACAATTACTGGAATTCGTTCCGACTTCCTGATCCATCTCGGATTGTCTGTCGATAGCAGTAAAGGCAATTTCGGCGTCGGCTTTATGATTGAACCCCGCCTCGGACCAATCGATGGTTCCTCCAATCGACTCAGCTCACTCCTGGGAACACAATAATGGAGAGGTTAGAGATGAGTGATGAGTGGTTAGAGAATTGCAAATCGTCCCCTGGACTCAAGTCCCTTGACCCTGGACCATTTAATCCCTTCACGGCCGTGGAGATCGGATGCATACTTCGTTAATCGATTTAATAAAAACGGAAGACTCAGTCGAGGAACCTCGTCCGAATCGTTCGCCCTGGCGGCAACGGCTCGTCGATGCCGAGCGGGGCATTACGCAATGTTTTCGGATGAGTAGTACGCTCTTCTTCGATTTTTTCGCAATCAGCATATTGTTGTGCACTGCAGTCGTCGTTGAATTGTCGTTGCTCACCTGGGCGTTGGTGTTCCTGTGTGTCATTCTAATTATCGCCGGTGAACTGATTTACGATTCCATTCAAAAGCTGGCCGTGGAAAACCGGGAACGACTTTCCAATAAAACTCTGGAATTGTTAAACGTCGTCAATGCCGCCATTCTCGTTCAGATTGTGGGTTCGTTTCTTACGATTGTGTTTATCCTGGGTGTGAGGATTGGGGAACTCGACTGGTTTTAGAAATGAACTCCCAGTAGTAGCACTTCTAGAGCATTTCCAAAATTAATTTTCCGCATTCTGCCTGAGCAAATGTAGCGATTTAGGCAAATAATCGTACATGTGAAGGCACACTGCATTTAGAAATGCTCTAATAAATTCGGTGGTTTAGTGTTCTATTCGATCACTCTAATCAAATCCGTCGTATTTCCCCTTCGGCTGAAATTACGGCAAGAAAACCGCTTATGTCTTGCAACCTCTGTGTGGCGATAGCACAATGAGGACTTCATCATAATCCTCTCAACAGACGCAAATTTCAGAATTCCCGGAAAATGACGTGCTCGTCATGTTTCACTTCGTTGAAACTCAGAGTCTGATATCAGTATTCTAAACAAACACAATTGCTGCTGTTGATGAGTTTTGGGTCAAGGTTCCTTCCGGCATAACGGCCAGATAAATTTCTGGTGCTATGAATGCGGACAGGACAAATACATTGTTTCGTAGAGATCGTGAAAGACAACGGGTTAAGCTATGCAGTTTCTTGAGGGCAATACTGTCGGAATCGACTTGGGAACGACGTTCTCTTCAATATCCATGATGGATGATACAGGCGAACCAGCCGCTCTTTTGAATTCGGATGATCGAACCATCACTCCTTCGATTGTCATTCTGAGTGAAGAAGGTCAGGTGGTTGTCGGGCCGACATTCGAACGGATGTCTGTCGAAGATCCCGAACGAATTATCGAAGCGATCAAACGACAGATGGGGAACAAGGATTTCTACGTCGTCTTCCAGAATAAGAAGCTGACACCGGAATTTATCTCCGCCTTGATCCTTAAAAAACTCAAGCAGGATGCTGAAGAACGGATCGGACCCATTGCCAATGCCGTAATTACCGTGCCGTATTACTTCAATGATGTTCGCCGTAAAGCGACTCAGGATGCTGGCCGAATTGCTGGATTGAATGTTGTCGATATTATCAATGAACCGACAGCCGCCACGCTGGCTTATGCCTGGATCAAAGGCGAATTGGGTGTCAAGAAGGCGGACTTTAAAAAGAAGACGATTCTCGTCTACGATCTCGGGGGTGGTACATTCGACGTCACCGTTGTCGAATACACGCCGACAAACTTCCGCGTGCTCGCGACCGACGGAGACGTGATGCTTGGTGGTCTCGACTGGACCCGCCGTGTGGTCGACCATGTCTCTGAACAGTATCTGCAGAAACACGGAACCGATCCTCGTGAAGATCCGGAAACGCTGCTGCAGTTCACTCAGGAATGTGAAGATGCAAAACGACAGTTGAGTCAAAAATCTCAGGTGCCTGTCAGCCTGTATTATCAGGGAAAAACGTTAACGGTTGCGTTAACTCGCGGCGACTTTGAACGTATGACTGCCGACCTGATGCAGCGAACACGCGATACGACCGAGTTGGTTATGCAGCAGGCTGGCGTCAAAGCTGGGGAGTTGGATGATATTGTCGTCGTCGGTGGTTCGACTCATATGCCGGTTGTTGAAGCGATGCTCATTGAAGTGGCAGGCCGTAAACCTTCTCGTGATGTCTCTCCTGAAGAAGCCGTTTCCCAGGGAGCCGCGATTCATGCTGCTATTCTGGAAGCCCGGGCAACTGGCGGCGGAACCAAACTGGCCAAGGCGGCTTTGGATCGACTCCGTTCGGTCAGTACTGCTGACGTCAACTCGCACTCTTTGGGAATTAAGATCACCGATCCCAACAACCGGGTTCAGAAGATCAATCACATCATGATCCCCAAAAACACTCAGATTCCATTCAATGTTTCTCAGCGGTTTGTCACAAACTCGCCTAACCAGCGTTCGATTCATGTGCACATCCTCGAAGGGGAAGCCAAAGACCCGGCTGCCTGTACTTTGATTGGCGACTTCCGCATCGTCGATTTGCCGCCAAACCTTCCGCAGAACTCACCTGTCGAAGTGACCTACAGTTACGATGCCAATGGTCGTATCAGTGCGACTGCTCGCGATTTGACAGGAAATCGAGAAGCCGCCACGCAAATTGTCCGCGATTCTGGTTTGGATTCAGCTGGCGTCGATGCCATGGAAACTCTCGCTCTGGAATATACAGTCGAATAAGTTCGGTTTGTATTTGACTGAGAATGTTCATAATGAATGGAGTGAAGACTCGTGGCGATTGATGTTTATAAACAGTGGCTCGGAATTCCCGAGGAGCTTCGGCCACCAACGCACTATCAGTTATTGCGTCTGATCGATTTCGAAGATGATCCCGAGAAGATTCGCGCCCATTACAAAAAGCTCAATGCTCTCGTCCGTCAGTATGCGACCGGTGACTATATGCTTGAGTCACAGGACTTGCTCAATGAGTTAGCCAAGGCCATGTTGTGCCTGACCGACAAATCCCGCAAACGGGATTACGATGAGAGCCTCGGTCGCGAATTTGGAGATGAAAAAGAGCGCGGCAGCAAGCCGATGCTGCGGATTCTTGCTGCAGAAGGTGAAATTGATAAAGGTCAGATTTCTGAAATCGAAGAGTTCGCTGACCGTCGCGGTTTAACACATCGCGACGCCATCGTGCAGATGAAACTGGTCACTCCACAGAAAGCAGCCGAGGCTTTGGCTCAGGAGTTGGGACGACCGTTTGTCGATCTCGAATCGACATTACCGGATGACAATGTACTCGATCAGGTTCCTCGAAAACTTGTCAAAACGCACAGCATTCTTCCCTTGTTTATCGATGAAGATGTGATCCTGGTCGCCGCCATGGATGAACCGGATCATGAACTCGAAGATGAATTCCGATTGCGATTCGGGAAACCGATGCGTGCAGTCATTGCCACACCACTACAAATCAATCAGTCAATCGCAAAATATTACGCACCAGGAGCCCGCGACGAAGCGATTGCTGCTCAGTTTGAATCCAAGTCAGTCGGTGGGGGTAAAAAATCTGGCAAGAGTTCGGGCAAAGCGAAAGCGGAAAAGCCTAAGTCTGAAATGACGGACGCTGAGAAAAAAGAGAACTTTCAACTTGGTCTGATCTTCATGTGTTGGGCAGTCGTCGGCTCCGCACTGATCGATCAATTTCTGATCAAACCATACCTGTTTCCCCGCTGGTCCTTCTTCCTGGGATTGATCTTCATCGTGCCGCCGATTGCTTTCTTTTTGCTGTATGAGAAGCATTTCAAGAAGTGATCGATCACTCGAATTCAGAAATTAAAAACGCCACTGCTGATCAGTCAGCAGTGGCGTTTATTGTTTATCATGGATTTTGTCAGATAAATTCTTTCTATAAACTGTAGGAAATGAGAGTAAGGGGTCAATCAACTACGGCGTCGGTTTGCCATCCAGATCCGCCATGATTTTTTCTTTCAATCGTGGCACATACGAATCCGTTCGAGGTGGCATCTGCTTCACTTTTTCTGGCAGAGCCTCAATTTCATCCCGGATCGATTTCGCGCGATCATCCAGATAATCCAGGGAGTTCAAAGCCGCAATCGCTGTATAAACATCGCTTTCATTCAGATCAGCTGCTTTTAATAACACAGGCAATGCCTGCTTCAGATCCTCTTCGCTGCCGTATCTTCCGAGAGCTTCCGCCGCGGCAACTCGAACACTGGATGAAGAGTCTTTCAGACATTTCACCAGTTGCTTGCGAGCTTTGTCGACTCCTTTCTTCTCATTCATCAAAGCCCATTCACAAGCCCAGTAGCGAATGGTCGCTTCATCATTTTGAAAAGCGCTCACCATCGTCTCCTGATCGATCTTATCGACATCCAGATGAGAAGCAGCAGCCGCAGTCAGGAGCACACGATCGTATTGAGCGAGCAACTCTCCATTGCGTTGAACATCGTAAGGTGATTTTCCATCCGTTCGCTGTTGCAATTCCGCTTCGGGTACAATTCCCAGATCTTTCGTTTCAATCATGAATTGAAATAACGCCTGTCGGAAATCCTGCAAGGTTTCTTCATGAGCAGGATCGTCGGCCAGATTATTGACTTCATCTCGATCAGCCTGCAGATCGTACAACTCTTCAACCGGTTTGGTCTGCCAGAAAAAATCCTGAGCCGGCGTCAGTTTGCCCTGTTCATGAAGTTCGAACCATTTTCGGGTTGTCGGTGTGCGGAACATATAATGTACGAACTGACCGTAAGGGCGATGGCGATTGAAATGTCGGATGTAAATAAATCGTTCATTGCGGACACTGCGGACAAAATCGGGACGTTCATCCATGCGACCTCGGAATCCGAAAATGTAATCCTGTTCGGGGGCAGTGAACTGTCCTGCAAATGCATGACCCTGCCACTCCTCAGGCGGCTTCACACCAGCAAGGCTCAGCACAGTCGGAGCCAGGTCCACAAAACTGACGAGACGATCAGAAGCTCCATTGACTTTATATTCCGGCGGAGCCAGATGCTGAAATTTCTCGGGAATCACAACAATCAAGGGCACGTGCAGACCACTATTATAAGGCCAGCGTTTGTGACGTGGCATCCCGGAGCCATGGTCGCCGTAATAGAAGATGATCGTCTCATCTAACAGCCCGGCTTTCTCAAGTTCTTCGATATTCTGACCGACTAATTGATCCATCTCAGTCAGCTTGTCATAATATTGAGCCCAGTCCTGACGAACTTCGGGAGTATCGGGATGATAAGCTGGCACACGCACACCGGCTGGATCTTGAACGGCAGTGTGAGGTCGTTTTCGCAGCTGACTTTCATGACTGATTGTGTGATTGAAAATTGCAAAGAACGGTTGATCTTCACCCCGATTTTTCCAGTGAGCTTTCCGACTGCTGTCATCCCACAGATCCGCTGGCTTTTCCAGGTTGTAGTCTTCTTTGCTGTTATTCGTGCAATAATAGCCTGCTTTGCGAAGATGTTCCGGATACATTTTCAACTGTTCCGGCATCGGCAGATGCGACCGCATATGCTGGGCTCCCAGACTGGGAGGATACATTCCGGAAATAATCGTTGTTCGGGCAGGAGCGCAAACGGGAGCATTCGACCAGCAATAATTATATCGTAAGCCCCGAGTGGCCAGTTGATCGATATTGGGCGTATCGGCATATTCATCGCCGTAGCACCCCAATTCTGGCCCGTTGTCTTCACTGGTGATCCATAAAATATTCGGTAAGTCAGTTGCTGAGACATTTTTCGCAGAAGCGGCCATTGAAAAGAATAATAATCCGAGGATCAGGAATCGCATAATAGAGGTGTCCTTCTGGCGAGAGCAGAATTGAGTGACTGAAGAGATTCGATCGCATGACTGAATGTCAGATCAGACATGTTGGATTCATGATGGCGAACTGGTGAATTGCCTGCAAGTCAATTAAGGTTAAGATAACTATCCCTGAAATTTCTGTTCAAGAATATAAGAACATCACATGAATAACTGGCATCAAACCGAAGGCTGGCTGGATCCCCCAGGCGTGAGCTGGGTCGAAGACCAACAGGTCTGGAATTTCGTCTTATATGCCGGTAGAGCCTCGCGTGTTATACTCTTGTTGTTCAATGCCGATGACTATTATCACCCGGTGCTTGAGTTCGAGTTCGATCAATATAAGAATAAATCAGGACCGGTCTGGCATTGTCGCATTGAAAAAGACCGAGCACCCGATGCCCAGTTTTACGCCTATCGAGTCAATGGCCCACAGAAAAACCAAGAGGGCTTTTTTCGATTCGACTTCGATAAACTTCTCGTCGATCCCTATGCAAAAGCTGTTCACTTTCCCCCGGAATTCGATCGTGAACTTGCCAAGCACCCAGGCTCAAATCTGGGTAAGGCACCATTGGGTGTCATCGATACCGATCATCCTTTCGACTGGAAAGACGACGGCTTCCTCAGGCACGATGCCGACCTGATCATCTACGAGATGCACGTTCGAGGGTTCACTAAAGACCCAAGCTCTGGCGTTCCCGCTGCAAAGCGAGGAACTTTTGCAGGAGTCGTCGAAAAGATTCCCTACCTGCGTGATTTGGGTGTCACTGCAGTGGAGTTGATGCCAGTCTTCCAATACGACCCAGCTGAAGGGAATTACTGGGGCTACATGCCTTTGAACTTCTTTTCACCCCATAATGAATATGCAATGGGGAAAGAAAGTCGAGTCGTCCAGGATGAGTTCAAAATGATGGTCCGTGAACTGCATCATGCTGGCATCGAAGTCATTCTGGATGTCGTTTATAACCACACCTGCGAAGGAGATGACAAAGGACCCAACTACAGTTTTAAGGGGATTGCGAATGACACTTACTACATGTCTGTTCCCGGACAAGATGGTACCCCTGAATTTGCAAACTATACCGGATGCGGCAATACGCTCGATGCGAATCAGCTGGGTGTCAAGAAACTGATTGTCGACAGTCTGCGTTACTGGCGTCATGAAATGCATGTCGATGGTTTTCGTTTCGATCTGGCGTCGATTTTTGCTCGTCAAAGTGATGGCTCGATTTCACTGAAGCAGCCGCCGATCTTTTCTCAGATTGTCACCGCTGAAGACTTTTTGAATGTGAGATTGATTGCCGAGCCCTGGGATGCAGCCGGGATCTATCAACTCGGATACACATTTCCCGGCTGGTTATGGATGCAATGGAATGGTCGTTATCGCGATGCACTGCAACGTTTCGTCAGCGGTGAACCGGGCATGATTTCCGAATTAATGACCCGCATCTATGGCAGTGCCGATTTATTCCCAGATGACATTCAGCATTCCTGCCGTCCATGGCAGTCGGTCAATTATATTTCTTCTCACGATGGTTCGACCTTAAACGATATGGTCACCTATGAGCAGAAATACAACTGGGATAATGGCGAAGAAAACCGCGATGGTTCCCATGAATTCAAATGGAATACCGGATTTGAAGGGGAGGAAGGAGCTCCTGAAGAAGTTGTTCAACTACGCAAGCAGCAAGTCAAGAATTATCTGACGTTGCTGATGGTCTCGAACGGTTCTCCCATGCTGCGCATGGGCGATGAATTCATGCATACGCAAAAGGGTAACAACAACGCGTATAATCAGGATAACAAAACAAGTTGGCTGGATTGGACACGGCTGAAAAAGCATAGTGATATCTATCGTTTCAGCAAAATGATCATCGCGTTTCGCAAAACCTTCGGTTCTATTTGCCGTTCCCGCTTCTGGCGGAACGAAGTCAGCTGGTATGGGCCGGATGGTCCCTGTGATATGAGCGAGCATTCCCAGACTTTAGCATACAGTCTAATCGGAAGTCAGCATGACAGTCAGGATCTGTATGTGATGATTAACGGATCTGATGAAAAGATCGATTTTAAAATCGTAGAAACTCCGCCTATCAAATGGAAGCGAATTGTCGATACCTCACTACCTTCCCCGGACGATATTATCGATTATGGACTCTGTAATGTCGTGCAAACAAAGCATTATTCGGTCGCTGCACGTTCCATCGTGATATTGTTCCGAGATACGTAGGACTTTTGAAGGTTGAAGGTTGAAGTGGAGATTTGAGTCGCAGGTCAGGCTGTGCCTGACGAAGTTAGACGTCTGTGAATAATTCTGTCAGACAGAGCCTGACCTGCGAAACTTGTTGTTGCTACTCATTACAATTAATTCCGCATTACTTTCCACAAGAGGTAACCGCCGATGAAACTGGCCAGGATATTGGCGACCCACATTACCCAATATGCTTCGAGAGTTCCGTTTTTGGCCTGATTCATTGAGAGCATGATGATCGGGTAATAGAGGAAAACAATCGGCATGAAGACCATAAAAAAGGTCGTCAAGAATTGTTTCTTGGCGTGAATGATCGAAATCGGGCTCCCGACCAGCACAAAGAAAAAACAGCTGCCCGCCATAGCAAAGCGGCTGTGATATTCGGTTTTGAGTTTGTTCGTGCGTTGGAGGTCGGTTCCAGAGCTTTGCACCAGTTCCAGAAAATCCTGCCTGGTGAATTCTTCAAAACGCCCTGTCATAAGGTTCATAGCCGTAGCGATAGTCTGCCGCGATTCCCGCTCTTTTTCTTTCTGTTTGATCTCCAATAGCTCTTTGGAGATTTCATTGGCAGCCATGTGGCGGGCTTTGCGCTGCTTGTCGATCAGAGGCAGGGGGAAGGGATATTCTTCTTCGCGAATCCAGGCTCCCCGACCATCGGACATATGAATATATCCGCCGACAACTTTGATAGTGGCCATCCCTTCGGAAATATCAAAATGGATATTAGCGGACTCGGCTTGAATCGTGAATGTCTGCCCACTTTTGGGTGTATAGCGGATTGTCGGTTTGATGAGTGTTTTCTGATCGACATCAATGACGGTAATTGCCAGACCACCTTGAGGATCAATGAACTGATGATCGCTGCGGAGTTGATCCAGAAAGATTTTCTCCATCTTCAGGAGTACGGTCTCCTGGATTTTATCGATGGACCAGGGAATCACTCGGTCGGTCAACACAAGCGCTCCGGCACTCAGGCTGGCTCCCATTAGTAATGCAGGCCAGAGGAGTGAAATTAGATTGATCCCCGCAGCACGAGCAGCAATCAATTCCTGATCTCCCGACATTCGACCATAAACCACAGTCACGGTCAGCAACATCGTTGCAGGAATGGTGATCGGGAGCAGACTGTAAATGACATAGGGCAGGATTTGCAGAACTTCGACCGGTCCCAGGCCATTTTCGGTGGCCTGCTGAAAGACACCCACAAAAACCAGCAAAATCGATATGGCAATTAAAACCATTACGAATACGCGCAGAAGTTCGCCAGTGATGTATCTCTGAAGAAGTCGCATAAAACAGGCATACCCAAGTCAGAAATGGTTATTTTTGACTTGGGACTAATAACTCATTGAACAAGGATGGGTCAATATGGATTGGGTTCTGTCTGAATTGACAATCGTTATTCTACGGGCATATATCTCCGAAAATTCAAAATTTTCCCTGAAATCTCTCAAGTTACTGAAGTGGTCAGGTTTACCTTCTGAATTTTGAACTATGTTTATTGCAAGAACACATGCTCAAAAGTGTTCGATTCGAAAACTGTGTCAAAATTCATGAGGGGATGAAGTATGACAATACTGGTAAACAGTAACGCTTCGAACGACGTAAGTTCTTTAGTTAAATCGATTTACGCTGACGAAGCGGATTTTCAGGAACTTCTGGAATATTTTGTTTCAGCGTTACCGGAGCGACGTATGCAATTGCTGGCCGGGATGGAAGAAGGCGACTTATTCACGCTGAAGTCTGTTGCCCATCAGCTCAAAGGGGCAGGGGGAGGATATGGTTACCCAGGTTTGACTGAACGGGCCCAGCAACTGGAAATGGCATGCAGAGCTGAAAAACATGCGGAAATTCCGGGAACATTAAAGAATCTGGTTTCCTACATCGATCAAATTTGCCGGTAATTCCAGCTGAATTTCACTTCACACCAATCTCTTGAGGCTTAACGACTTGCAAGCAGTTCCTTTGCATGTCACGATAACCTTTGTAATTCGTCCATGTGAACAAAATCTTCGTTCGATCATGATCAGATAAGGTGTGAGAAGATGCGTAAAGAGAAATTGCAAGCGATTCGTCGAATCGGATTTTCCCTGTTGCTTTTAGGAGTCGGTTATCTGCTCGGTTCCAATGGAACCTTTCAGTTGGCGACTTCCGTTGCACAGCCACCATTGAACACTGATGACGATTCTAATCAGGCAGTCGATCTTGCCAATGAAACTGTCAAACAAATCCAGGTAGCGAATGCGACCCTGGGGCAGGCAATGGAATCCTTACGGTTAGAAGGCAAATACAATCCCGCCACAACCGGCATGAATCCTTATCTCATTCTAACAGGTGGGGGAGATGCTATTGCCGATCTGGAAGCTGGGATCGGAGTGGATCCGATTACTTTCGCCGAACTGTATGCAGGCATGGCACTGCATGAAGTGGGTGATGAAATTACCCGTGACCAACAAAATCGCCTGCTTTACAAAAACAAGCTCATTCGCATGTACTCTGTAGAACGGATGAAAAAACGATACGAAACCTATCAGGCCATTCAGGAAAAACGTGTTCTGCCTTAATTCTTAGTTCGGAAATAACTGCATCGAAATTGCAATAATACAACTCAATCGAGTGTCTTAACGCTCTGCACCACCGTTGGCATTATAAATCTGACCCGTTATATAACTCGCTTCCTCGGAAGCGAGAAAGCGGATCAGTTTGGCGATATCTTCCGGAGTTCCCCAGCGTTTCAATGGGGTTTCCTGCATCACTCTTTGCTGCCAGGCATCGCCCACGTTTTCACCCCAGGCAGTTCGAATCCAGCCGGGGGCCACACAATTGACTCGAACATGGGGAGCCAGGGAGACTGCCAGCGAACGGGAAAATCCCATGATCGCATTTTTTGCAGCCGCGAACAGTTCGCCGCTATCGCCTTCCATCCCGCGCTCTGCTTGATCCCAACCGATATTGAGAATCACTCCTTTTTGCTGGTCAGAAAATCGATCGCCAACCGCTTTTGAAAGGGCAATCGTGCCTCGAACATCAATTTCGAAGAGCTTTTCAAGTTTCTTCAGATAAGGCCAGTCTTTTGCTTCCCCGGTTAATAAATCCACACCAGCATTATTCACCCAGATGTCTAGTGATTGATGGAGATTGAATGCTTCGTTAACCATTCGATCATACTGCGAGGCATCACTGAGATCTGCCTGGAGGATTTGAGCGACTCGCCCCAATTCACGAACTTGAACAGCCGTCTTTTCAATTCCGTTCCGATTACGATTGTAATGCAAAATCAAATCTGCACCGCCACGTGCCAGTTCCAGAGCAATGGCCTGACCTATCCCTGAAGATGCACCAGTCACAACAGCACATCGATTTTTCAAACTGGCAAACGGCTTATCGGATGTCATCGCAGATATAATCTTTATCTTGGGAAGGTCGTCATTATGAGACCCCGTAGGTCAGGCTGTGCCTGACGAAATGGACGTCTCTAATTGATCTCGTCAGGCACAGCCTGACCTACAGGTTAATGTTGTAAAGCACGACAACGGAGTGCGGAAAGTTATTGGACGACCAAATCAAACCCCTTTCAGGGGTTAAAAACCGTCGTCGACCCAGCCTCCGTCGGGGGCGCTGAGAGGACTGTAATCGACAAAGCGGAGTTGTTGTTTGATCCAGGTCAGGTGGGCATCTCCAATAGGACCACTTCGGTTTTTGGCCACAATCACAAAGGCTTCGCCTGGGCGATCTTCGGGATCGTAAGCTTCCGGACGGTGCAGGAACATCACCACGTCGGCATCCTGTTCAATCGCCCCCGATTCTCGCAGGTCTGCCAGACGGGGCCGTTTGTCCTCACGTTGTTCCACTCCCCGATTCAACTGTGCGAGGGCAACCACGGGAATGTCCAGGTCCTTGGCCAGGAATTTCAGACGTCTTGTGATCGAAGCAATTTGCTGTTCACGAGGCTGATTCTTATCTTCAGCTTCGATGAGCTGGAGGTAGTCGATGATCACGATCCCGATATCGTATTGCCGTTTCATGCGTCTTGAAACAGCCGCAATTTGCGACATCGTTCGACCAGGCTGGTCATCAACGAATATCGGATACTGACTCAATTCGGTTGAGCCTTCAAGCAGGGCATGATGATCCATCTCGTCAAGATCACCTTGTCGAACTTTGTGACCATCCACCTTTGAGTGAATACAGAGGAGACGTTCCGCCAATTCCGCTTTCGACTGTTCCAGACTGAATAACAACACTCCACTTTTTGCCAGCCCCGCCACCGCCAGTGTCGAGTTACAGACAAAAGCCGTTTTTCCCATACTCGGACGAGCGGCTAAGATGATGAGTTCGGATTTCTGATAACCACTCGTCAGTTCATTCAGCCCGATGAAGCCGCTATTGAGACCACTGACGGTTCCTTCCTGATCTCGGCGGCTGTTAATTCGATCCCAGGTTTCCATCAGGATCGATTTCATATCGTTGCGGGTCATCGATTCCTGCTGCTCGGCCAACTGAAAGATCTTCTGCTCTGAGCGGGAGAGGATATCGTTGATGTCATCCGAAGAATGGTGGGCTTCTTTCAGTATCTCGTTACAGGTATAGATAAGCTGACGCTGCAGCCATTTTTCCCGCACAATTTTCGCATAGTACTCGGCATGGGCGGCATGAGGCACTGTCTCCATGATGTCCAGCAACTTCGAGACGCCGCCTGCTTTTTCGAGGTTGCCTTGTTTTTCGAGTTCGTTGGCCAGTGTGACCGCATCGATTCCCCGGTCGCCGCGGTCAAACATCTCAGCAATTGTCGAAAAAATACGACGGTTCTGATCGTCGTAAAACTGATCAGCATTCAGAATGCCCAGGACTTGATCGACCGTGTCGTTGACGAGCATCAAACAACCCAGCACGCTGTTTTCCGCTTCGAGATTCATTGGCGGACGTTTACTGAGCAGGCCCTCCGCCGCGGCACTTTTCATATCGGTCGCCATCTTCACTCCATTTACTGATTATCACAGTAGACGCAAAAACAGGATGCCGTACTCGACATCCTGTTTGATTTGCCCTGATCGGGTTCCTGACAAGTCAAACATTTCCTGATTGAAATGTCTAACTCTTAGAATTACTTAGAGCCACTAATGGGCACAACCCAGACTTTGACATCGGAAGAGACTTCAGAGTGCAACTGCAGTTTCACAGTGTACATTCCAAGTTCTTTGAGTGGACCATCGAGTCGGATATGTTCCGGTTCAACTTTGTAACCCGCTTTGACCAGTGACTTGCTGATATCTGCAGCCAGAATCGAACCATACAAATGACCTTCGTCGTTGGCATTGGCTTCGATTGTGACTGAGTATTTGGAAACATTCTCTGCCAGTTTCTTGGCAGCACCTTTACGTTGTTTCTCAAGCTCACCCAGTTTGACGCGATGCTCTTCTACGGCTTTCTTGTTTTCCTCTGTGGCAACTGTGGCCAATCCTTGAGGAAGCAGATAGTTTCGAGCATAGCCTGGCTTGACCCGGACAATATCTCCCTGTTTCCCCAATGTGGAAACATCTTCAGCGAGCATCAATTCCACTGCACCATTGGTGCGCGGTGAAAAGACTGGCTTACGTTTGACTTGACGCACCATAATAATACCTTGAACATCGAATTTGAAAAGTAAGGCTCTTACGAGCTTTTTTGATCAGGTTGTCAATCCGAAATAAACACTCCGTTGTCGTGCTTCCCTGAATAAACAACACCGTGTAGACAATGAAATTAACTCTATATAATCTGAAATGGCTTTCTGCCAGATCATTCAATTCACAATGAGAAACCTGGAAGTGCGATCCCTAAAACGGGACATCGTCGTCTTCGGGGCCGCTATCGTAAAAGGAATCGACTGGAGAAGGTGGCATGTCGTCGTGAGGCTGTGAAGATCCTCCGCCAGAGGGACGGGATTGGGATCCGCCTCCGCTTGGTCGACCTCCGCCTCCGCCACTTCCGCCTTCACCACGACTTCCCAGCAATTGCATCGTTTCTCCAACGACACGCAATTTGCTGCGTTTTTCTCCGGATTGTTTGTCTTCCCATTGATCGAGTTGCAGTCGACCTTCAATCATAACTGGGCGACCTTTTGCCAGGTATTCCCCGGCGACTTCCGCCTGACGTCCCCACAGAGTGACATCGACAAACGTCGTATCTTCTTTGCGGGAATTTGTCTGTTTGTCGAACCATTGTCGATTCACCGCCAGGCCGATTTCGGTTACTGCTGTTCCACCAGACGTATAGCGAACCTGCGGGTCGCGCGTCAGATTGCCCATCAGAATCACTCGGTTGTAACTGGCCATTGCAACTCCCATTCTTCGTTAATCCGGCAGGAATCCGGGGAAACGATCATCAATCCTGTCCATAAGCCGACTGGTTTTAAACCGTTCGGATGGAATTAAGCGTTTGCGGTTTCTTCTTCGTCTGAAGAGGCTTCTTCTGAAGAATCATCATCAGAATCTTCGGCGTCTTCATCTTCCATGGAAGGATTGCCAGAGAGTGAGGTCGACATCAGATCGAACAATTGTTCTGGAGGAACAATGCACATATGACGCAAGACAACGCTGCTCAAGCGGCACAAACGCTGCAGTTGCTGAACCTGACCGGAATCGGCTTTGACATAAGTCAGGTAGTGCAAACCTTTACGTTGTCCTTCGATGGGGTAGGCCAGTTTGCCATCCATCCACGGACGGGCAGAGACAACCTCGGCTCCGATTTTGTCAAGAATGGTATTCACTTCGCCGGTGACACCATCTGGATCAGTCGCGTATTTTCCACTGTCCAGCAGAAACATGATTTCATAACTACGTAAGGCCAACGTCTCTCTCCCGATCGAACTTCAGCAACATCCCTATTCGCAGAGTAACTGTTTGAGGGAAGTCATAAACCCATCCACATTTTGGTTTTCACACCGTGGATAATCATTGGAATTCACCCCCGCTGCGTCTACAGAGGAGGGAAACTATATTCTCATTGCTAAATAAGCAAACGAATTGCAAACCGTAGCGTAACGAAAATTCGCAAAGAATCAATCTCGGCAGGCCATTTCTGCTCGAAGTTCTTATACGGAATTCGTGTTAATCTGATTCATCGCCTTAACAACACCCTCTTTGATCCAGACTTCTACTCCGTCAGCCGCATTCTTGACTGAAATCTGGTTGTCGGTTTGCTCGGAATCAGAAAATTTCTGCAAAACATAGCTGGAAACATCCATGCGGCCCGGAGGACGCCCGATTCCAAACCGTAAGCGTGCAAAATCTTCAGTTTTTAATTTCAGAGCAATATCTTTAATACCTTTTTGACCACCGCTGGAACCCGAAGCCCGCAGTCGGAGTTGTCCGGCTGGCAAATTCAGGTCATCGCAAACAATCAGCACATCTTCCAGTGGAAGTTTATGAAAATTGACGAGGGAGGCGACTGATGTTCCACTTAAATTCATATAGGTTTGAGGGGCACACAGCAGTATCTTTTCACCCCCAATAAAAATCTCTTTAATTTCCGCTTCGTGTCGCAGTGATGAAGGCCCTGCCTGATGGCGATTGGCCAGTTCATTCAGGACTTCGAAACCAATATTGTGACGGGTATTGACGTATTGACGTCCAGGATTTCCCAGTCCGACCACGATTTTCATGGGTTCGGTTCCGCGAGCCGTATCTGGCTTTGTCTCTTTGGGTTTGATGTCTTGAGGTTCTGTCGCAGAAATATCCCGTTGCTCTGGGATCTTTCTGCTGCCAAATAACTTTTTGATAAGTCGGATCATCAGCCAATTGCCTCGATCACTCAAAAAAATCGCCGCGACATTCACCGAAAAGGTGCAGGTGCGGCGATCACTGATTTACAAGCACATCTCTTTGTCAGAAAATTAGACGATCTGACTTATATTGAGAAGTGAATTGTCGCTTTACTCTTCAGAGTCTTCTTCTTTAGCTCCGACAACTTCCGGCTCAGCAGAAGAGGCGATTTCATTTTCATCTGGCTCTGGTGCTTTGCGAGGTTCAACGACATGCACCACGACTTCTTCTGGTGGCAGTGTTGTCGTGCAGTCAGTCGGTAACGGAATGTCGCTCACGTGAATGGCACCACCCATTTTCAAATCGGTGACGCGAATCACAATCTGTTCAGGAAGACGAATAACCGGGCATTCAATCGGTAATTCATGATGGATCTGCTCCAGAATTCCTCCAGCCAGAACGCCAGGAGAAATCCCTCGCACGACGATTTCCACGCTGGTGCTGACACGCTCATTGGCATCAACTCGCAATAAATCGACATGCTGGACGTATGTGGAGAATGTATTCCACTGCACATCCTGAATCAGAGCCTTGTCGACACTGCCATCAATTTCAAAATCGACAACCTTATGACCAGAGGCAATGATCGGGTTGAGATCATCGGCACTGACAGCGAATGAAATCGCTTCCTGTTTGTGACCGTAAATGCTGCCAGGAATTTGGCCAGCTTTTCGCATACGACGGGAAACTGAAGACCCCAGAGAGTCACGTCTCTGAGCTGTCAACTTAGGATCATCTGACATGATTCGATTACTTCTGACAAAAAATCTACGCGTTGTGTACAAAATTCAATCAGGAAGTGAGGGTTTAAACCTCGATTATTCGCTGATTTGACTGCGTTTCCAATACCGCAATCGTAAGAAAACCTTCCTTATTTCAATCTGTAAATTGATCTCGACGCAATCTGGAGCGGAGTTAAACTTACGGACTTAGCTAGGAATTCGAGAGCATAAGGATGTTCCTCTATTAGTTCAAGCCTTTCAGTGCTCATGTTAGCGAAATCAAACTGAGATTTTGGTTCTTATCGTCCCGTTCGGGAAATTCTGAACCATTCAACAGTCAATATTGGAGAATTTCTCTCCACATTAACATCGACATACGAAATAAACTGTGGGTTGAGGATTCTCATGTTCGAAAACCAAAAAATCACTCATACTCGACGGGTTAAGCTGTTTTCGGCAGGTGTTGTGCTCCTTTTTATTGGTCAATCCATTTGTGAAGCACAACCGCCATTTAATCCTCTGAATCCGGCGGGCATTCCCCCAGGTCCTGCAAATCAACCGGTTCCCCCTGGTTTCATCCCGCCAGCAGTTGCTCCAGTGATCAATTATCGGGAGAGCTATCAAGGTGAGCTGCATCTGGAAATCTCCGAGAATGCATTGAAAATGCTGCTGGCTCGAGAAGATACAAGCAGCGGTCCCATTCAGGATTTCGTGGACGGAGCCGCTGTTAATGGAACACAAACCACTCAAACCAGTACCGATGTCGATATTCAGCCTGATCAGCAGAACGCCAAGTTCAATTTTGTGATTTCAGGAAATGTCGAATCGACGACAACTGCCCGCACCGCCCAGGCGGAAATTCTGCAGGAGGGAATGTCGACATTTCAGGGTACGAAATCAGTCATGCTCAATGGTGAAGAGATTCTCACTTCCAAAGCAATCATACAGGTGATGCCGAATCAGCGTGTCCTCAATGCACGCTCACTTCAGGGCCGCATGCCAATTATAGGACGACTGGCAGATCAACTTGCCTATAATATCGCTGTCAATCGGACTCAGCAGTCGAATATTGTGGCAGGCCAGAAAATTCTGAACCGTGTGCAACCAAAAATTGATACTGAAATCGATCGGAATCTCTCACAAACCAATCAACTTCTGAAGCAACAGGTGTGGCAACGACTGCGGGACTGGAATATTGAACCGCACTACAAAAATACAATGTCTTCCGCTGACCGTATCTACTGGGATTATCAAATCGGAAACACCAATATTCCTTATCCCGAGCAACCTCTGCTGCCCGATCTTTCACAATCGATCAATCCCCAAATTCCGGCTCCTGTCTCTGATGATGTGGAAATTCTTATTCATGAAAGTTTATTTGCGACAGTCGCCAGTAAACGATCATTGGCTGGTAAAACGGTTTCCATCAACGAAATCCAGGCAGCGACTGATCAATTGCTGACCCTGTTTGCTGAGGAAATCGCAGAACCGAGTCAGGAATTACCAATTGCAATTGATTTTGTTTTTGCAAACGAAAATCCGCTGCAGGCTCGTTTTGAGGAGGGTTATTTGAATCTGCAAATGCGTGGGAAATTTAAAGCTGGAAATCTTCCGAGCACCGAAACTCAGCGAATCAACCTGAAAATTACTGCGGAAATGAATAACGACAGTGTGCTGTTCAAAACGATGAATGTCGATGTCCTTGAAGAAGATCCCAATGGCACAACAAAAACTCCGGGCTTAACTCAAACGGCCATTGCGACTCAACTCCGCTCTCAACTCAAGCCGATTCGCCTTAGCCGCAGTACACCACTTCCTGCCGAAAAATTTCAGGGAACCGAAATCAAGCTGGCCGATCTCGATTCCGGAAATGGGTGGCTGATTGTGAAACTGGAAGTGACGAAGGCTCAGATTCAACCGATTCCTCAAGCCCCTTTCATCGCGCCACAAGCACCCATTCTGGGGCCAACATTTGCTCCCACTCCCTGAGCATAGTGTTGATTTTGTATTAAACATGTCTGCGGAAATGGAAAACAAAACGGAAACAATAAATCTCCTGGCGGTTGGTCAATTTCCGCCAGATTGGGATTATCTGCACGCACGTTTGCAACGTCTTGGTTTGTCGTTGAACGAAGCGCAGTGGGTTACCGATTCGAAATCTGCTCTTCCTTTTTTGCGGTCAGAACCTTGGGATTGCCTACTATTTTCCATTCAAGATGTATTCGATACGTTAGAACTTGAGGCACTTCAAACCTATCTCAAAGCCGTTCGGGAAATGGGGCTATCGATTCCAGTCATCCTGTTTGCAGCCGAAATGAATGACTCGCTTGCAGAGATTTGTCAGAAATGGAATTGCCAGTTTCAGGAAGCCGATTTCATAAAAAGAAGTACGGGAATCGGCTGGGTGATTTTTCGGGAAATTCAGGCAAATCGAACGCGAGAAGATTTGAGACTGGCTCAAAGTGAGTTGCAGGTACGTCGTGAACGATCGCGGGAAGAAGCCTCTTTGATTCTTTCTCAGCAGCATCGCTTATTGAACGAAATCGTTTCAGCATCCTCAGGAAAATCAAACGATGCAGTCTCGTCATTGGCAAGTACGCGGGTATTCGATGAAACCGCAAAGCAAAAGTACGATCAGATCCTCAAGCAGGTCGTGATTTCGGGACTATCGGGAAGTCAGCAGATGTTGCAGTCCCTTCTGAATGAATTGGAATTCCGTGGTGTCGAGCCTCGTGATCTCTTGTCTCTGCATCTGCAAACTCTCGAAAAACTGCTTGCAGGAGCCGGGGAAAAAAGCTCCCGTCACATCCTCCAGCGAGCCGATCAACTGCTTGTCGAGGTGATGGTCTCACTCGCAGAAACTTATCGACAGTATGCGGCATAACGGGAAGCTGTGTACAAGCACGACGCGCAAGTTTTAAAGTTGCACTATTTCAACGGTGGAACGATTCAATCAGGAAATAGCTTACTTTGATAGTGCCACGGCTCTGTGAGCCGTGCATTCGGCTATCTTATCTCTTCCCACCGCTCATGTGAAATCCATACGGATTTACACGGCTCACAGAGCCGTGGCACACATGGTCCTATGGATTTCATGTGAATATCAAGGTAATAGTGCAACTTCAAAAAGCGCAAGCGAGTGTGTAATTGTCATGCGACACACTCGCTTGCGCTTCGTGCTTGTAAAAATACCTGTCTGTCAAATCCCAAAATACTCCGAGTTATACTTCCAGCAACTGCTTTAGTGGAGTCCCCTCGCAAATATACAGGGGGCGGCCAATCGGCGTCATCAGTTCTTCGCTGGGATCAATCGCGAATTGATTTAAAATCGTGGCGTATAAATCCTGGACTTTGATGGGATCTTTCGGGTCAGTCGCCGTGCCCGTCGGGTCGGTTTCTCCAATCAGAACTCCAGAACGCAATCCGCCACCTCCGATTAACGTAGAGAAACCGTTCGGCCAGTGATCGCGGCCATCGAGTGGATTGATTTTTGGGGTTCGGCCAAATTCACCGATGCAGAGTACGATGGTCGAATCGTAGAGGTCTCGCTCTCTTAACTCCTGGATTAACATGGCGAAGGCTTTATCCAAATCGGCTGCCCGATTCGTGTGTGCTTCAAAGTTATTGGCATGAGAATCGAAACCATTCAGAGTCACTTCAACAACACGAACACCTGTTTCGATCAAGCGACGAGCGACTAAGCAGCCTCTTCCGAATCGGGAGTCTCCATATTTATTACGGATGGATTCCGGCTCATCTTCAATCTCAAAAGCTTTGAGTTGCTCCGAGGACATCATCGTCAAAGCGCGTTCTACAGTATCCTGATGCAGCGATTTCTCGGATTGATACCGGCGTCCCTGTCGAAAGGATTTCGTCAGAATCTCCAAGCCTTCGAGACGATCGGTTTGCCGTTTTTCTCCGACACGGGCTTGCATATTCT
This sequence comes from Planctomycetaceae bacterium UBA2671, assembly GCA_002359185.1. Taxonomy (GTDB): domain Bacteria; phylum Planctomycetota; class Planctomycetia; order Planctomycetales; family Planctomycetaceae; genus Rubinisphaera. Next base: position 135,079 of record DEML01000096.1, on the reverse strand, counting down.
GCACACTGCGACCAGGTTCAAAAACACGGAAAGCATCGAACTGGTCGCCGAGATATCCCCCCCGGCCAGGCCACTGGCCATCCCCGAGTGAAACATAGGGCGGAACTTCCAATCCCTGCGTTTCAAGCTGATGAGGAATTAATGCCCCTATGGCAGGATGAATTACAGTTGGATCAGGCCGATAGCCCGTTTTCATGAAATAGGTGCCTCGCTCGTGATCTCCTTCTTTGCTGACCAAGGAACGTATTACTGAAAGATGCTGCAGTTGCTCGGCCATCATCGGGTAATCTGCTGCGATATTCACTCCTGAAAATGAGGTGCTGATTTCCTGAGTCGGACCACCAATTGCTGTGCCTGGATGAGGATCCCAGGTTTCCAGTTGACTTGGCCCCCCATTCATCCAGAGCGTGATAAAAGACTTCGCTCTCTCAGTCCCCCTCTTTTCTGCTGCCCGAGCAGAGAGTGTCGGCAGTAGAAAGGAGACGCCGAGAGCCGTAGAGGCTTTGAGAAGATCACGGCGTGACAATCCTGAAAACAGATTTCCAATTCGATCGATACTCATAGTATGCTCGTAATAAATTGTAGGTCAGGCTGTGCCTGACATGATTAAACACAGACGTCAAATTTCGTCAGGCACAGCCTGACCTACAGTTTAATGGTTCCAGGAAAATTCCGGGGAATTGATTAACGCCCAGTACAAATCGTGAGTGCGTTGTGGCCAGCGATCTGATTTTTCATCCTGCCATTTATTCAGGAAGAATTGGTTTTCTTCCTGTGAGGGATAACGGGTCAGGCAGGTGAGAAAACAGGTCTCGATGATATGTTCCGGGCTACCTGATGCCAGAGCGATACGTGGTGTCGCATTGAACGGACTCGGCCTGGTCGACTCTTCAAACAGTTTTCCGTTCATCCGGAGCAGGGCTTGTGGAACCGTACCGGCCCGCTCGTCCAATTCGTCTGCTCCGAAGTCGCCGTATTCTTTGAGAAAATCGTTTTCGTTAATCAGTTTGAAAGTTCGGGTAAGTAAGTGAGAATTCTGATCAATCGTTTTAATCGAAGCCGCCTGCAGCATGGAGCCGACAACTTGTTCCGGTCGCAAACGAATCAGTGGAAATACAGCCCAATGATCGATTTGCTGCCTGACAATCGAGTCGTCAATTTCATCTGTCGTAGAATCGAGTCGATAAACTTCCAGAGCCGCAATCGTTTCGATCAATTGTTTGATGTTATAATTGGAAGCCACGAACGCATCTGCCAGCAGATCAAGTGCAGTTCCCGTTCCCTCATCATCTTCGGGATCGGGGAGATCATCCACTCGTGTGTAGTAAGGTGCCCCTTCGGAAAAGGCCTTGCCGAACAGTAATGCCCAGATCCTGTTGACAGCTGCTCGGGAAAATCGACGATTGTCGGGATGTGTACTCCAGATCGCCAATTGTTCCCGTCGGGTTCCAGAATCAGGCAGCAGATTTTCCTGAAAGGGGACCTCAGGTTGAACCGTTCTCTCTTCGAGAGTGATTCGATCCTCAACTTTGTACTCCTGATTCTTCCGATCCTCAACTCCAAAGGCTGACAATCGGACTTGTCCGAAATAGGCAGCCAGACCTTCGAAATCGTGTTGCTTCCAGTCAGCAAACGGATGGTCATGGCATTGCGCACAATCGATTCGCTGTCCTAAAACTGCTCTTACGGTTTTCCCAGCTAGTTTATTCTCATCGACGTCTCCATTGAGGACGGCATGGGTCATAAAGTTCGTCGCTGGCTCGCCTGTCCACAGGCCGTCCTGGGAAATAATCTCCTGCACGACCTGATTGTAAGGGCGGTTCTGCTTGAGTTGCTCGACAATCCAATTGCGAAAACGATCCCGTCGAAAGACCAGAAAGGGCTCGCCCTGAGTTCCCACAAATGCTCTGGTGAATCGTTCCGCAAAATAATCAGCAAATCGCGGATCTTCGAGCATCTCCCGGCACCATTGCTGAAGTCGATCCGGTCGTTGGTCGGCTTCGAAGCGACGAAGCTCTTCGAGAGAAGGTATCGTGCCGTGCAGGGCGAGAGATAATCGACGAAGCAAAATCTTCTCATCCGCTGGAGGGGCTTGGGAAAGCCCGGCTGCCTGCCAGTCATTCCTGAACCACTGGTTCACCCGAGAAACTGTCGAATTGAATTCTGTTATTTCCTGCTGATGATCTGAATCATCGATCCGGGCATGAACAGGAGGAAATGCAGTTGAGAACACAATCAGCAGCAATCCGATTATGACTGCTGTTGCTGGAAGATACAGAGTTATTGATTTCCAATTCATCTGAAAAATTCAATCGGATTGAGGATAAGTCTGTAAAAAATCACTACTACAGGACTTACCTTGTTAAATGACGAATCGGTTTCAGAAATCGATAAAACCAGCAGCAGTTTTAGCAGGTATTCACATTGTATACGTTCCGTCACGTGAGTTTCCTATAATCCTGTTTCAATAATGAAATCACTGAATTTCATGGTTCAAAATGAGATTCCCAAGAGTATGAATCAAGATACTGCTACTCAATCCGTTTCTCATTCTCCGATTCTGGTGGAAGAACCCGTATTGATTTCAAACGAGCGGGATGAGATCGAACTGGTGTCTCAGGATAATCAACGGACCTGGATTAAAAGAACCTGGAAGGGGATACACTGGACCGTTTCCGGCTTATTCGGAATTGTCAGTTTAGTGATTGTCCTGGCGATTCTGGCCGCCATTCCCATCGTTAATTTGCTGGCTCTGGGATATCTGCTGCAAGCCGAAGGAGAAGTCGCACGCAGTGGAAAGTTGACTCAGGCTTTTCCCATGCTCAATCAGGCTCGTCTCATTGGAGGCTGCCTGTTGGGGATCTTCCTGTGCCTGTTGCCTTTGAGGTACCTGGGAGATTTCACAAGCGATGCGATGTTGGTGGACCCCAATTCCGGGCTGACCCGCTTTCTGCAGATTCTTACATCACTGGCGGCGGTGGGAGTCTTTCTTCATTTGCTCGGAGCTCTGGCTGCCGGGGGGCGGCTGATTCGCTTTTTCAGACCCATAAAAAATGTACGTACTCTAATTTCCGAATTCCGCTCGCGAACATTGTTTTCTGATCGATCTCTAGCCGTTTCCGTTTTTGTTCGAAGCTTTCAACTCCGCAAGACATTCTTACTCGGCTTCTGGGGAGCCTTGGGAATTCTGATGTGGACCCTCATCCCAACAGGCTTGTATGCGGTTGCCGATGCTCCTCAGGGGCCGCAAATTCTCATCACACTTGCCGGAGGCGTCCTGCTGACTTTGGTTTGCAGTTGGGTTCCTGTATTACAGGCAGGCTATGCCTGCGAAGAACGCTTATCGCAATACACTCAATTGAAACGAGCACGTCAACTCTTTCGCAGAACTCCACTCTTGTGGACATTGGCATTATTACTGGGATATGCCATGTCGATCGTGCTTTATCTGTTCAAAATCGTCGCGCCGCCACAGGATGCACTCTGGCTGTTAACCACGGTATTCATTGCCATTATTTACCCGGCTCGCATCTATATCGGCTGGGTTTATTCGCGTTCCTCCCGCAAAATGGATGAACCGTGGAGAATCTGGCGTTGGTTCTGGAGCCTGGTTTCATTTGCGATATGCGGATTTTACGTCTTTTTGTTGTTCTTCACTCGCAACATTGGCGCCAATGGAAAACTGGTCCTCTTTGAACAACCTCTTTTGTTAATTCCTTCTCCATTTTGATCGTTATGGAGTTTTTACTCTATCGATTGAGGAATTATAAAAATTCATGGATGGGATTCGTTTATTTATATGTGGTTGGCCACTGTAACTGCGTGCTATTTTAGAAAAATATGATTTTCTTCCGCAGCTATTGGTATGTGACTGTGTTCATAGTCAATTCTTGAGGTTGGAGTGTGCTGAAATGATGTTTATGGCGATCCTATGAGCAAAATTGTACTGATTTTTTAGATGACCGCATTTTTTTCTTGCAGTCCATTGAACCTTTATTGGGAACTGTAAGAATAACTCTCCCACCAAGATTGGTGTTTGGGCACCAATGACTGATCGATGAGATTTGCCAAAGAGTGACGGCAGGTTAAACGATCCCTCAATGAATCCCTACCGAATGATAATCGCAAACTGGAGATTACCTGCTGGCAATATCTCCATAGTTGACTTTGCAGGTCGCGAACAAAATTGGAAACTTCCTGTCAGAAAGTGGACAGGATTTTCTACAGACCGCAGGAATCAGAAGAGTCTCTGAGACAGAGCAATTCGTTATCAATGTGCGGGAGATCGAAATTTTCGAAAACAAGTTGTGAGTCGCTCACTTAATGGAGAATGCTGTGTTCAAAACTGTTGCTGTCGTCGGCGCGTCCGGTGCCGTCGGTCGAATTATTCTGGAACTTCTCGAAGAACGGGAATTCCCAGCGGAAACCTTTCGCTTTTTGTCGAGTGCCCGCTCATCCGGGACAGAACTGGTCTTTAATAACCAGGATTATGTTTTTGAAGAGTTGACGAAAGATTCTTTCAAAGGTGTCGATCTCGTCATCGCCTCGACTCCTGATGAGACCGCCGCTGAATTTCTTCCCTATGCAGTCGAAGCCGGGGCGAAAGTCATTGATGAATCCGGCTACTGGCGGATGCATGAAGATGTCGCGCTGGTGGTTCCCGAAATCAATCCGGAAGCGGCACTGAATGCTAAAGGGATTATCGCGAGCCCAAACTGCTCGACAACGCAAATGGTTCTGGCGATGAAGCCGCTTTATGATATTTCTCCAATTAAAAGAGTGATTGTCAGCACTTATCAGGCGACCAGCGGAGCGGGGTTAGTGGGAACCGAAGATCTCATTCATTCGTCGCAGGCACGTCTGCAAGGTGAAGAATACGATTACAAAGTCTTCAAGCAGCCGATCGCTTTCAATGCGATACCACAAATCGGCAGCCACAAGCAGGATGGCTATACCAGCGAAGAAATGAAGATGGTCAACGAGACCCGCAAAATTCTCGGCGATCCCAATATTATGATCAACGCAACCTGTGTCCGTATTCCCGTCTGGAATTGTCACAGCGAAAGTATCACCATTGAAACGGAAACACCGATCAGCCCCGAACAGGCCCGCGAAGCCTTCGCGGCTTTCCCGGGAATTGAAGTCATCGACGACCTGGAATCCGGTCAATATCCAATGCCTTACAACAGCGACGGCTCCGACGAAGTTTACGTCGGCCGCATCCGCAAAGATATTTCGCATCCCAACGGACTCACTTTCTGGTGCGTCAGCGATAACCTCCGCAAAGGAGCCGCAACGAATGCGGTGCAGATTGCTGAACTGCTGAATAAGCATTGCAAGTAAATTCGAACGAAATTGTAGAAACAAGAGCCGTATTGAATTCCATTCAATGCGGCTTTTTCTTTGCGATATTTCAACATCATCGTCAGAAATTCAATCTCGCACAAATAGCACTGGAATTCTGTTTATGGTTGATTAACCTGAAAGTAAAGGGATTCAAAAAATTGTAATTCGAGAAAGCGGAGAGGTTGATCATGAAGACGATGTCAATATTCCACATTAAAAATTCGAATAACACCGTTCACTCCCTCTTATTTTTGATCTGTTTATTCACCTTTCCCACGCCCGTCACTTTTGCCGATTCATCCAGCGATAAAGCGAAAAGCCTGACTCAGGTTGTTCTCAAATTGAACAAAAAGATTGAGTCGGAATACTCCGTACTGGAAATTCAACCGTTGACAATCACTCGGCTTCGATCGGCTCTGCTAACCGTGATCGATCAAACTGCAGAAAGCGATTTTCCAGAACGAAGTGAACTGGTCAAGCTGCTGCAAACAATGTTGGAAGAGGAGCTGGTACCTGAGAACGCTTCATTCGGTGTTACGAAAATTTCAGGTTCTTATTCAAAAGATTCCCCAAAACAAGGGCAAAGATGGCTTTCCATCAATTACACACTTTCCGTACCAACACCGAATGGTGCAACAGATTACCGCTTGCTGGGATTGACCGATTTACTTCAGACTTACCGCATCATTCCAGGTGAATATGAAAAAGCCAGCACGGAAAAGACTGCAGAAGTGGCATTTGAAGCGCAAAATGTAAAGAGCCGTCGAATAGATCAATCGCAGAAATCAAGCGGTTTTCTGGATGCGGGGATCTGGTACAACTTCTATTTTGAGAAAGAAAACGATCTGCTCAAACGTGGGGATATGACAGTCAACGCAGTGAAGTTAATCTCCATGGATGCGAATCGCTCGAATTGGGTGCAAATTCAATTTCCCAAAGACAGGAATGAGCATGTATCAATAATGAAACCAGCTTCCATGGCCTTTGAAAATGAGGATCTCGAATTGAGTTTAGCATTAGAGGAATGGGAAAAGACGGTTACAGATTGGAATATCGTCTGGGTGAATCTGGATTATGTGGTCAGGATCACGAAGGTTGGTGACCAGTAAGTCTTCGACTTCAAAGATGATCGAGATATCGAGACGTTAGTGATTTTGTGCAATCTCTGAGTCCACTGGGTGATCCAGAATAAACGAAGGAACTCTCTCCTCTCTCACTATCAATTCTCAGATCGATTACCCAGTCAGCTGACTGGATAATGCGTGCATCGTGTTCGATCACAATGACAGTATGTCCCTGTTCAACCAGTCGCTTGAGAGATTGCAGCAGGGTTTCAATATCCCGGGGATGTAAACCGCTGGCGGGTTCATCGAACAGAAATAATTGATGCAGCCCGGATGTTGCATTCAGGTACGAGGCGAGCTTGAGTCGCTGGGATTCTCCGCGGGAAAGCGTGGCGGTCGATTGTCCGAGTGTCAGATATCCGAGCCCGACATCTCGCAGCAATTGCAGTTTGCGCAGGATGCTTTGATGATTCCGAAAAAAGGCGAACGCTTCATCGGCTGTCATCGAGAGAACATCGTGAATATTGCGGTTTCGATAACTGACTTTCAGCGTCTCCGGCTGAAAACGAGTCCCATGACATTCGGGGCAGGGGAGTGTCAGATTTGCAAGAAACTGCATGTCCATTTCAATGAAGCCGAGCCCTTCACAATGCGAACAACGGCCTCCGCGACTCGAATTGAAACTGAATCGCGAAGGGGTGTATCCGCGTGCCTGTGCATCGACTGTTTCAGCAAATAGTTTGCGAATGTCATCGAAAACCTTGAGGTATGTCGCTGGCGTGCTGCGTGATGATTTCGTCAACTGAGTTTCATTCATCAGCACACATTCGTCAATCGTGTCTGCTCCTTTAATGCTGGAAACAGTTCCTGCAGGAGAGAAGGGATCGTTCTCGAAGGGGATAGCCTCTTTCTGATCACCTCGATCTGCAATCTTTTGAGTCAGAACGGGGTAAAGCGTGTCGCAGACCAGAGAAGATTTACCGCTGCCGCAAACCCCAGTGACGACCGTCAATCGCTTGAGCGGAAATTGAACATCAATTCCTTTGAGGTTATGACAATGAATATCAGTCAACTGCAGTAGATCAGGTTGATCATTGCTCAGGTCGGAATTGTTGGAGTCTACTTTCTCCTGAAATTCTTTCTTGAGTTGCTGCAAGTAAGGCTCGACAGTTCCCTGATAAGTAATCGTCCCACCCTCTTTTCCGGCTGCTGGCCCTAATTCAATCACACTATCAGCTTTGGCAAGAATATCGCTGTGGTGCTCAATCGTCAGGACTGTGTTTCCCTCCACAACCAGCTGACGGAGAAATTTGACGACGGGAAGTCGATCAGCCGGGTGCAAACCGTTGGTTGGCTCATCAAACAGATAGAGAGTATTCACAAAATCGTTATTCAACGCTGACATCAGCACTACCCGCTGAAACTCACCTTGCGATAATGTGCGAGTCAATCTTTTTAGTTGCAACGACCCCAAGCCGAGTTCGAGCAGGAGATCTATTCTCTTCCTCAATAGAGTCTGCAGGGACTGAGATGTTACAGAGTTCAGAGAATCAAGCCGATTCAGATTCTCATTGAGTTCCTGCAATGTGAATTGTTGAATCTCAGCATAAGTCAATATGCTGTCAGTCGTAGACTCAGTCGGAAGAAAACTGGCCAGTCGGGCCACTTCACTGAGACTTGATCCCTCACACTTCTCACACAACGCATTCAATTTATTGGTTACCTTGATTCCACGCCCCGAACATTCCGAACAGGCACCAACGGGAGAAGTCGATCGAAACAGTTGAGGTTCCAGCTCAGGATAGATTGTGCCGCACTTGGGGCATTCGGGTTCACTGGAAAAGAAGTATCCGTGCCATTCGCGATCGCGTTCATCGGCAATCGGAATACGATATGGACTCCCGCTGATTGCTTCTTCTGCCAGTATCAGGCAGCGACCTTGTCCGGAACTCAGAGCCTGTTCCACACTCTCTGCGGTTCGAGAATTCTTGGTCTCCTCGGATTTGAGGCGATCGACAATCACCAGAAAACTGGCCGTTTTTTTGCTTTTCGATGTCTTTCCAGAAAAGTCCAGAAAGCGATGAAAACCTTCGTTCTCCCAGAAGGTTTTTTCCTCCTGAAGGGCTGCTTGGAGCTGATCTGCCTTTTTAACCTTCACATTCACTGGAATGCAAACTTGAAATCGCATGCCTTCCGGAAACAGTGAGATCTTTTGCAAAGCGTCGGCCAGATATTGAGGGCGAACACCGATCCGACATTGAGGGCATTGCAATTCTCCCGAGTCAATTAGCAGGCGAATGATTATCTCGTCGAGTTCGGCTGTTTGTGCCAGTGTCGTGTTGCCGAATCGAGGTTGATTACGCAGGCCGATCGCAATCGTCGCGGGGAGATTGTCGATGCGATCGACATCGGGCCGTTCCATCTGATCAATCAAACTTCGAGCAGATGTCGAAAGCGTTTCAAAATATCGTCGCTGACTCTCTGCGTGCAACGTATCGAAAGCCAGACTGCTCTTTCCGGAGCCGCTCACTCCAGCCAGAGCCGTCCATTGATGCAGCGGAATCGTTACGGAAACATTCTGCAGGTTATGAACCCGAGCCCCGATGATCTCGATCGCTTTTTCAGGACTCAGTTCGGACATGCATTGAAAATTCATAGTAGGACAGGCTTCCAGCCTGTCTATTCAACGGCTGATTCAATTGATCGATGGAATGTTTTAAACGATCAATCAGCATCTTCGTTGTCCCGGTCGACATTTTCAAGCGGCGGCAGAATCCAGATCTCCGCAAAATCCTGCTCCTGCTCGGCTCGATAATGGTGGTGCCTTAAGAGTTCCAGAATCGCCAGAAACATTCCGATCGATTTACTGCGATCATCTTCTTTAGAAAACAGATCCTGAAATCGAACCCGTCCCGTCTCACGAACCTGTTGGCCAATCTGTTCGACATACACATGAATGGGCGTCTCATCGAAGCGGACAGTTGCTTCACCGTCTTTGGTTTTCTTCTTGACGATTCGCGCAAACGCCCCAACCAGATCCCAGATTTCCAGATCTTTAATCACATCATCTGCGACGGAGCGTTTTGAAGAAGGACGTTCATCAGCCAGACGGGGATAACGGTCCTGCCAGGCAAGCGCCTGTTCCTGTAACGCTTCAGCCGCCTCCCTCAGTTGCTGATACTGCAACAGATGCTGCACAAGATTATGATTCGTCTCCTCAGCCTCTACTTCCTCTTCCTGCTCGACGGTTTCATCTTTGATCAACGCCAGACGACTTTTCATCTCCAGCATGGCCGAAGCCGCGACCAGAAAATCGGCAGCGATGTCGAAATCAATAATTTCGAGCACTTCAAGATATTCCAGAAACTGCTTCGTAATGTCTGCCAGCGAAACCTCCAGCACATCAACTTCCTGCTTGCGCACCAGATACAACAACAGATCCACAGGACCGTTGAAGAAATCTTTCACATCAATTTGATAAGAAGTGGCTTGCATTAGTCTCAATGTAGGTCAGGCACTGCCTGACGAAATTGACTCAGAATTCATTGGAACCACGGATGGACACGGATTCACACGGATAAATTTCATCTGCGTTCATCAGCGTCCATCTGCGGTTCCTATTTTGTGTTAATATGAACTCTCTTCTCAAACTTGGCGTCTTGGCGGTTCATTAAGGAAATTAAGCGCGCTATCCTTTTACCTGTATCGACGGAATAATCCTTACCACGTGAATAAGTGATGCAGTTTCTCAAATTTACCTCCCTTATCAGGGGAGGATTGTGAGTTTATGACTGATGGACATTTCAATCGTAATCCCGGCTCTCAATGAAGCCGAGCGAATTGGGCGGTTGATTGAAACTTTACAGAACTTGCCGGATTTCGAAGAATTGGAATGTGAAATCATCGTTATTGACGGCGGCAGTCAGGATGAAACGACTGAAGCGGCTACAAACGCGGATCTTGTTCTAATTAGTCCTCGCGGACGCGCAATTCAGCTAAACACTGGAGCAGAACAGGCCAGTGGGGAAATTCTGCTGTTTCTGCATGCAGACTGTGAATTAACAACCGGTGCATTGCTGGATGCGAAATCTCAACTTGAAAAGCCAGGTGTCATCGCCGGCTGCTATTCCCAGCAGATCGATGCTGCCTCTCATCGATATCGAATGATGGAATGGGGAAACCGTCAACGAGTCCGCTGGCTGGGTTGGTCTTATGGAGATCAAGGACTCTATTTGCGGCGAGACATTTTCAACAGTCTCGGCGGCTTTCCGCAAGAACCTTTTCTGGAAGATTTGATTTTTTCCAAGCGACTCAAAAAACTTGGACGAATTGCTGTCTCGCGACAAAAAATCATCGTCAGCCCACGACGGTGGCAAAAAAAGGGCCTCCTACGACAAACGATCAGAAACTGGACCATCATCACACTTGCTCACTGCGGGGTTTCGCCGACGAGATTAGCAAAGATGTATTCGAGTGTGCGATAAGTGGTTTATTGATACATCAGTTATATTTGATGGGCATTTCTTATCGGAAACGGATAGCCCAGATAGCTCCGCTATCTGGGTGGACGAAGTCCATATGAAGTCATCCGTTTGCAAGTAGATTTTCGTAAAGACTTCTTGCGGCTGCGCCGCCCCGAAAGAATCTTTCGGGGCTAACCTGAAATCGGTGATTGATCATTAACATCCACAAAATCGATTATTAAACCATGCCGCAGTGAAATTCAGTTCTTGAAAACCTGCTCAGCTGGGATTCCAGGAATATTTCGATCCGACTCCAGAATTCGTTTCTTCAATTCAGGGAGCCATGCTTCCTTCCAGTCATTGTCGGGTAAATCGTCATGGCTCGAATCTAGAGCATATTCATAATTAATCTGCAGCGTACGGCAGGAGCAAACACAGTGTTTTAGGTAATTTGGTGTTCAAGCGACTGCAGAAACCATTTGAAAATGGTCTAATGTTTCATTGATGCGATCTCGTAAAATCGTTCGCTGTACATCTGGCAGTCGCAAAACTTCATCGATCAGATTATCAAATTCGGGCTGATTCATCTTTCTTCTCCTCAGCAGAACTGTAACAGGAAAAGCGACAGAGATCATTATTTTTTTACGACGAAAGATTCTCCGCCACATCTGTTCGATAGGCTGTCAATCCGGGGATGAACCCGACTAATGCAGCCAGGCCGATCATCACGGGGATAATAGTAAGTTCCATTGGATCGAAAACGTAAGGATCAATCACAAGTCCGGTGCGGGCTTCGAGGATTGGGCTGGCGAACATGATCAGTCCATGGCCGAGCAGTATTCCGAGGATTCCTCCAGCCAAACAAAGGATGATGGATTCGGTGAGTATGATTGAAAAGACAGCCATGCGGTCTGCTCCGAGGGCACGCATGATGGCGATTTCCCGTTTTCTTTCAGACATCGAGTTATAGATGCTGACAAAAATGCTAACGCCAGAGACCAGAATGATGAAAGCTGTCAGGTTGATCAGGATCAGTCGGATGTTGCCCACGAGGTTAGTCATCAGACGCTGCATCGGGCGAATCGGATTGACGGCCTGGGCTTTGAAGCCCTCTCTCAAATCGGCCGAAAATTCGATGGCGCGGGATTGTGCCAGTGTCGGATTCCGGGGATCTTCTTTCATCCGGACGAGAATTGCCGTCACTTCCTTCTGCAAGTCTGGCGTGGCATGATCGTGATGTGCATGGTCGTGGCCGCTGTGATCGTGACCGGCATGGGCTTCCATTTCCTTCAGATCAGCAGCGTGATAGGCTCGGACTTCGGCTTCCGTTTCCCCAAAGAATTCCGCTTCCCGATCAATCGCTTCCTGAATCGGTTTTTCGTGGCCAGCGATCGCATAGAAGCCATTCAGATTGACGAACACTGTCCGGTCATTGGGAGTACCGGTCGCTTCAAGGATGCCGACGATTTTAAATTTCTCATCATGCACATGGTCATCCTGTCCGGCATGCACCATCTGAAATTCGTCGCCGACTGTCCAGTTGTTTTCACGGGCAACGCTGGATCCAATGACCGATTCCCATTTTCCGTTCGGCCATTCCGCACTCGTGCGAAACTTTTTCCCTTCAGCATAATCCACGGCAAAATATTCGACTGTCGTACCAAGAATCGGAAAGTTTCCATGTTCGGTGCTGTCGCCCAATGCAATCGGCACGGCTACTCCAATATGCTTGTTTTCTTTCAGTTCCTCGTAGTAGCGGTAAGGTAGATTTTCGATAGGAGGTGCGATGCGATAAACCGTATTCAGGACTAGATCAAGTTCGCTCCCTTTGGGACCGACAATCAAATCATACCCAATCTGCTGCAAATCAAACGTCTTGGAAACGACGGTATTGGCAATCAGAACGGCGATCATCAACGCGACCCCCAGTGCAACACTCAGGGCAGTTAAAGAAGAGGCCAGTAATCGCTGTCGGATGCTCTTCAAGGCGATTGTAAACAGATTCATATCGAGTCAATTCGAATTTGATTTTTTGGGGAAAGCAATGAAAGAAGAAATTTAGCACAACTCATCCATTAGACGTTTTGCAGAACCTTGTTGAATTCCTGCAGGGGAATTGTGCGGTCAAACTGAGCCGCGATTTCCGGGGAGTGAGTAACCAGCAACAATGAGACATTGTGTTCTTTGCAAATCTCTCGAATCAGTTTGAGGATCGTTTCCTGATTGGCAGGATCAACACTGGCGGTTGGTTCATCGGCCAGTAAAAGACTGGGGCGATTGGCCAGTGAGCGGGCAATCGCCACCCGTTGTTGTTCCCCGACCGAAAGTTGAGCCGGTTTATGTGTCAGACGATGACCGAGGCCGACACTTTCCAGTAATTGCTTCGCATGAGCGCGATCGGCTTTGCCACGGGCGAAACTCATGCCGAGTAAAACATTTTCAAAAGCGGTGAAGGCTGGCAGCAGATTGAACGTCTGGAAGACAAAACCAATTCGTTCTGCCCGAAATCGATCTCTGGCTGCCTCGGGTAACCGGGTAATTTCGATATCATCGATGAGAACCTCGCCGGAATCCGGTTTCGTAATGCCCGAAATGACATTGAGCAGAGTCGTCTTTCCACCCCCACTTGAACCGACCAGAGCGGCCTGTTCACCCTTTTCCAGTTTGAAGTGAGGAATATCGAGCACAGGCAAATCGTGCCCGTTCGGTTCCCGATAATTTTTGCGGACGTTTTTGAGTTCGAGTGACATATGTATTCAGTTTCAAAATGTTTATTGAATTTGATTGCAGTGAGATTATATCGAATTGTGAACCGTTATCGAATGTTACGAGCGAATCCGTTCTTGTGTTGGAGAGACTTACCTCTATAACAGAGAGATTGGCTATTAAGAGAGATACCCGCAAAGGCTGAGAACGTGAGTGTGTCAAAAAACGAGAGTCCTGTGATTGTCTGGTTTCGTCAGGATTTACGTCTGGAAGATCATCCGGCCTTGCTGGAAGCGAGTAAACTGGGACGCCCCCTGATCCTTCTGTTCATTCTGCCTGATCGAGATACGGATTGGTTTCCTGGAGGAGCATCCTGCTGGTGGTTGCATCGTTCTTTGCAGGTTTTAGGCGACCATCTGAAAAGCGAATTTGATCAAAAGCTGATTTTACGGCAGGGAGAAGCACTCTCAGTTCTGCAGGATGTGATTCAACAGACACAAGCAACTGCTGTCTTCTGGAATCGCCTCTACGAACCACACGAGCAGGAAGCAGACGAACAAATTATCACTGAATTGTCGGATGATGGCGTTGTCTGCGAGTTATTTCCCGCCAGTTTGCTGGTCGATCCCTCAGACGTCTATACACAAAGCGAAAACCCGTATCAGGTTTTCACGCCGTTCTGGAAAGCCTGCCGCAAAAGGCTCGAATTCGCCAAACCATTACCGAAACCCCAAAAGCTTGCTGCCCCGGATAGATTTCCTGAAAGTTTCGATCTTAAAGATTTGAATCTGGATCCCACAATCGACTGGGCAGGAGGGCTGGAGGAAATGTGGAACCCTGGAACCAAAGGAGCAGAGAGGAATCTCAAAAAATTCCTGAAGGAAAGCATTGAGGATTACAAGGAGGAACGAAATATCCCCAATCATTATGGAACTTCGCGGCTCTCTCCACATCTGCACTTTGGAGAAATCACCCCTCGCCAGATTTACTGGGAAACACAGGAAGTCATTGAAAAATTCAAGGATCAGCACAAACAGGATGCCATCGACAATGCTGAGACTTATCTTTCAGAAATCGGTTGGCGGGAATTTGCTTATTACGTGCTCTATCACTTTCCCCACACTGTTAGTGAGCCGTTGCAGGAGAAGTTTCAGGAATTTAAGTGGAAAACCAGTCAGAAATGGCTGAAAGCGTGGCAGAAAGGGCAGACGGGATATCCGATAGTGGATGCCGGGATGCGGGAATTGTGGCATACGGGCTGGATGCATAATCGAGTTCGGATGATTGTCGCTTCCTTTCTGACGAAAGACCTGCAGATTCACTGGAAGGAGGGGGCAGACTGGTTTATGGACACACTCGTTGATGCCGATCTGGCAAATAATACCTTGGGATGGCAGTGGACTTCCGGTTGTGGTGCGGATGCTGCCCCTTATTTCCGAGTCTTTAATCCGACGACACAGTCGGAAAAATTCGACAAACAGGGAGAATATCTACGCAAATGGTGCCCGGAACTGGCTGATTTGCCCAATAAATGGATCCACAAACCCTTTGAGGCTCCTGAAGACATTCTCAAGAAGGCTGCAGTGGAACTAGGGAAAGATTATCCAGAGCCGATTGTCGATCATGGAGAACAACGCGAAGTAGCCCTCGAAAAATGGGAAAAAATCAAGTAACAGAGTGCAAATTGAGCCAGCGATGGCTCTGTCTTCTGAATTTGTGCCACAGCTCTGTGAGCCGTGTTTTGAGTGTATTGACTCGTATTTCGTACTACTGACAGTGCAGTGGCTCAATAGATTTATTGATTTTCGTCATGAGAAATAAATCTCTCAGCGATTCTTGGCCACGAATTGGCAGATTTCCGGTGCTCTGATGTCGTGCGCGAGTTGAGAATCGAAGTTCTGCTGGTTAGACTGAGCCTGATTGACCACTGGCGTGTCCTGCTGGACGTGGCTTTTCTTATGTGGTCCTCGACTGAAGTTCGCCCCCGATGTAATTGGAGGCTCCAGTTCTAATAAGGACAGATCAGTCAATGTTGTTCCGTTATGGTTGTTGAGAACTTTTTATGAAACATGTTTTATCGGCTCTGGTCATGAATCAGCCTGGTGTGCTGGCTCATATTTCTGGAATGTTGGCCTCCCGCGCTTTCAATATTGAAAGTCTGGCGGTCGGCGAAACAGACATTCCCGAATTCTCTCGAATGACATTCGTCGTCAGTGGAGACGATCGCGTCCTGGATCAGGTCCGAAAACAGCTGGAAAAAATCGTCACTGTGGTGCAGGTGATTGATTTCTCGAATAAAGATTTCGTTGAACGCGATTTGATGCTCATCAAAGTTCGCACCGAAGGGACCTCGATGACTCAGGTCAAAGAGATGGTCGATATTTTCCGTGCGAAAATTGTCGATGTTCGTCCGCACCAGGTGATGATCGAAATCTCCGGTCCGGAGCAGAAAATCGCGGCTTTTGTCGATGTGATGCGTCCTTTCGGGATCATCGAACTGGTTCGCACCGGGCGAATTGCTCTGACACGCGAAAACATCGAAAAACCAGCCCTGTATGATCTGCAACCAGTGAATGCTCCCGTCAAATAGTGGGAATCGAAGCGTTTTTGGGAATCCCTGCATTTCCGAAGACATTTCTTCATAAATGTGGAAAGCCACGTTTGATCGCGGACTTTCTTTCTGACCAGTCATCTCGACAATAATGTCGTACTCTATTGAAATGTGAAAGCTCTGAAACGATGTCAATTAAAGTTTATTACGATGCCGATGCCGATCTCTCTTTACTCAAAGATAAGACCATCGCCATTCTCGGATACGGTAGCCAGGGGCATGCCCAGGCTCAAAACCTGCGAGACAGCGGTTGCAATGTGGTGATCGGTCAGCGTAAAGGCAGCCCGAACTACGATCTGGCTGTCGAACATGGTTTCGAGCCAATGCCAGCCGACGAAGCGACCGATGCCGGCGATCTGATCAACATTCTCCTGCCCGATGAAGTGCAGGGCGATGTCTTCCGTGCTCAAATTAAAGATCGCCTCAAACCAGGCAATCTGCTGATGTGCTCTCATGGTTTCAATATTCACTTCGGACAAATCACTCCCCCAGAAGGTGTCGATACCGCTCTGGTTGCACCGAAAGGCCCGGGGCATCTGGTGCGAAGTGAGTACGTTAAAGGGGGCGGCGTCCCTTCATTGATCGCCATGGGTGATGGTGCTTCTGAAGAATCACGCAGCCTGGCACTGGCTTATGCTAAGGGAATTGGCGGAACACGCGGCGGTGTGATTGAAACTTCGTTTGCAGAAGAAACCGAAACCGATCTGTTCGGTGAGCAGGTTGTGCTGTGCGGCGGTGTTTCTGCTCTGGTTAAAGCAGGCTTTGAAACACTCGTTGAAGCGGGTTATCAGCCTGAAATGGCTTACTTCGAATGTATGCACGAACTGAAACTGATTGTCGACCTGTTCTATCAGGGCGGACTCAACTACATGCGTTACAGCGTTTCCAACACAGCAGAGTTCGGCGATTATACTCGCGGTCCTCGAATTGTGACCGATGAAACCAAAAAGGAAATGAAACGCATCCTGACCGAAATTCAGACCGGTCAGTTCGCCAAGGAATGGATCCTGGAAAACAAAGCCAATCAGGCAGCTTTCAAATCGGTTCGTCGTCAGGAACGAACTCACGAAATCGAAAAAGTCGGTCGTGAACTTCGCAGCATGATGAGTTGGATTGATTCCAAAGAAGTGTAATTCTCTGAGTAGAGATATATGAATTGAAGATAAAACCGTCGCCGTAAACAGGGCGACGGTTTTTTTATGCGTCGATATAACCTTCGCGAATTGCGAGTCGTGACAGATAAACGCGATCGTGCAACATTAACCGCTGCATGATTCGGTATTTGTGACTGTCGATCGATTTTTCAGAGAGATTCATGTCAGTGGCAACTTCTTTTACCGTTTTGCCTTTGGCCAACTGCACAAAGACTTCCAATTGCCGGGATGTTAATTTTGATGCGACACAATCTCCGGCTAGCTGAGGTTTGCCTTCAGAAAGATCCAGCATTTGACGGGCTTTAGAACTCCAGAACTGCTTCATACGTCCCGTCGTAAGTTGAGAGATAATCGAAACAATTTCCTCAACTGGAGAATCCATGGTAATCCAACCACTCGCACCGAGTTGGAGAGCCCAGCCAAGCCAGGCGGGTTTAATTTTCTGCGTCAGAAATACCATTGGAATTTTACATTCCTGAAGTCTTTTCGCTCGTGCAAATGTTGCATGAGGATCATTGAGAGGATCGAGAATCGCAATCACAGGAATTCCTGAATTTGCACCCATTAATTCATCGATAATGTGGTCAGAGTGAATTTCTGGTTTGATGCCATGGATGCTCAAACTCTGACTCAGAACTTGCCCCAAACAGGTGGAGATTTCAGAAAGTAGCGCTACGCCTGAATAATTGAGAGAGGAATAGTCAAAAATAGACTTGTCTGGCATTGATGCAAGGTTCATGTGCGGCTTCGAAGAAAGCATTGTTAGCCCCATAATTCCGTTCATAGTTGCGACAAAATTTTCAATGTACAAGTCAGTACAGTTTTTCATCGTCTCTAAAGAATTTGTGGGTGCAGTCGAAGATTCGCCAAATGGGAAGTCTAAAAAAATTTCTGTGATGAATTAAAAAATAGCAGGTAAATAACTTCAAAATGTGTTTAACTCTATTTTCAAAGGAGTACTCAGTTAAAATCGTATCAGTTTATTAAAATGATGAAATTGGTCAGTATTTTGGGAGTATACCTTTAGTAGTCGGGAATCTAGAAATTGAGAGGGAAATAGTTTATTAATAAATTATTGATTACTGATTTTGGATGTCACATCTTCGATCAATTGAGCCGCTTGCATTTCGATGGTAATTTCAGAATGCTTGCGAAATTGGTCGCGCGTATCTGCAGCAGTTTTGACTTCGCGATCGATACGAACTTTCCATTGCACGGTCCCGAATGGGATGTCATCTGCCACCCAAACCTCGGTGGTGTTTGTGGTACGGGATTGTGGATCTTCGATGGCGGATTGACACTCGATTTTCTGAGCATCGTATTGCCCGGCTGTCACCGAAATCGATTCTGTACCAGCCACCGTCATTTTCTCATTCAGGAAAACCTGTGAGAGAACCGGAAAGATTTGAAGAACCGGGTGTTTAAATTCTTCGACTTCTCCATCACCAATTTTCTGGAAACCCTTCACAACAGGCACGAAGGCATTGGGGACTTCAGCTTGAAAGAATTCAATGCCATTGATGGCCGATTCAGGCACGAGCACTTTATAAATTCGAGTTCCACCTGGTCCAGATTCCAAATTTCCATCGACCTGCTGGCCTGTCACAACTTCGTATTCGAGCCAGACACACGCGACATTCTCTCCCTGAAAGTCGGCCATCTCTCGTTCCAGGCAGCGAATTTCCATTGTGCGGCGCCAGTCGAGAGATAGATCTCCCTGGGTGCTTTGAGGACGGTAAGTGGTCTGGCGATAGTCGCCTGTGTATTTGACCCCCGTACCAGATTCCGGCAAATTCCAGACCAGCCCTTGTGCAGATGCCAGGGAAGAAGTTGCAAGCAAGCAGAGTACGCTCAAACAAAGGCTACGAGCGGGAAGGCATGTCAGTAGGGAAGTCAACATCCACTATTCCTCTTGAACGTCAGGGAAACCACGAGTGTGAAGCATTAGCCGCAGTCGCGACTTTGCCGGATTCAAAGCTATACTGTCGTCGGCTGACCGGGAAATTGCAATCCCGACCTTTACTGGAAGCTTAATTGTCTGCAAATCGAATGTTACGATTGACATGAACCACATAATTTATTGAATCCCGTTCAGAACCAAGGTTGGCAATCACTCCATTAAAGACAGGTATTAACGATTATCCTGATTTTATCGATCGTCGAACTACAAGGCTCGCCACGTTCCCTTACTACACAATTATAAGATGTATCCTTTGTTATGACCGATGAGAACCAAATCCAGAAACGTCGTCAACAAGCTTTGACAATCTGGCGTGCAGGTGTAGCCGAAATCGATTCGAGACACTTGATCGCAAATAATGTGAAATTACAAAATGATTTGCTTGTACTGGGAGATCAGAAGTTCTCTTTGGATCAGTTCAGGAATTTGATTGTCGTTGGTGGTGGCAAAGCCGGTCAGGGAATGGTCGCAGGGCTTGAAGAACAACTTGGCTCCGAGTTCCTCAATAAGCGTGTTAAAGGTTGGGTGAATGTGCCGGCTGATTGTCTCGATGAAAATCGAAATGAAAACAAGACTGCCATTCATGTCCATGCCGCTCGCCCAGCCGGGGTGAACGAACCTCGTCCAGCTGGAGTGGAGGGTACAAAGCAAATTTTAGAACTGGTTGAAAATGCAGATCCACAAGATCTGGTCCTGGTCCTGCTCTCTGGCGGAGGGAGTGCATTATTACCTGCTCCAGTGGATGCAATCTCCCTTGAGGATAAACTGTTTGTCACGCGAGAACTGAGCAGACGAGGAGCCACCATTGAGGAACTGAATTTCGTTCGTCGCCATCTCTCAAAAATTAAAGGGGGTGGTTTAGCAAGGTCCTGTCGCGCAAATACGATAATGACCATGATCATTTCCGATGTCATCGGTGATCCTCTCGAAACAATCGCTTCAGGACCAACAGTTGCCGCAGAGCGGGATCCCGCTCATGCACTTTCGATTTTGAAGAAGTATCTGAGGCAGGAAATTCCAGAATCAATCAAGATCTACCTCGCTGAAATTGGGAGACAGAATTCTCAAGCAGAGAGTTCATGCAATGTCTTCAATCAGATCATTGGCAGCAATGCTATTGCCTTAAACGCCTGTGAGCAAGCAGCAGAAAAACTCGGATTTGATTTCGTCAATACTGGTTCGTTCAATCAGGGGGAAGCTCATCTACTGGCTCAAAAAATCATTCGAGAAGCCCTCAATCAGGGAGAAAAAATCAGTAAGCCACTCTGCCTGCTCTATGGCGGCGAAACAACGGTCTCATTAAACGGGGTGGATGTTCCCGGAAAAGGTGGCCGAAATCAGGAAGTGGCACTTGCAGTTGTGCAGGAATTGAATAAGCATCCCAAGCTGGCAGACAGATTTGTTTTAATTGCAGGCGGTACAGACGGTGAAGATGGTCCCACCGATGCCGCAGGCGGCTTTGCGGATCTGGACGTCATTCGTCAATCAGAAAAGATGAACTTATCCCCTGCAGATTTTCTGGCAAGACATGATGCCTACCATTTTCTGGAGTCATGCAGTGGCCTGCTGAAAACTGGCCCGACTCACACGAATGTCATGGACATTACGATTGCACTGATTTGGCCCAATTGAACTGGTCTCCGACTTGATGCTGGATTGAACCGCCAAGTCGCCAAGTGAAATAAGAAGATCTAAAACATCAAAATAGATTTGAGTTGATCAGTTTTGTTTTTACCACGAAGGCACGAAGATACAAAGAGATTTATGAATCGTGAAAATCAATAACAAAACATCATTATGAATTTGAGGTCTTGTTGTTACAGAACTCTTCGTGCCTTTGTGCCTTCGTGGTTCCAATAATATTTATTGAAAGAACTCTTGTTTATCCTGGTGTCCAGGCGATTCAAAATATTTTAATAGCTCCGTTATCGGCTTCACTTTCCCCTATTCCACAAACGGAACGCCCTGTTCCAGATATCGCCAGTTCTTCAGGTAAGAAATTAAATCGGCCATCTGTTCTTTGGAGATGTTCTTCTCGAATTGCTGAGGCATGAAAGAGACGCCGTCGGAAGCAAACTCGTCGATTTCTTCCCGCTGGAGCGATATCGTGGTTCCTTTGGCCTGTTTGAGTGTGATGGAGTATGGGGTTTCTTCGGCAAGAATTCCGGTCGCGATTTTTCCCTCTGCGGTGACGGCAGTATAACTGAAGTAGTTATTATCAATCGCGCGATTCGGATCGAGAATGGACGTCAATAATTCGTCGCTGCGTTTGGTGCGGGTATCGCTGATGTCCGGCCCGACGCGGACGCCATCAGTTCCAATTTGATGACAGATTGCACAATGCTGCTTGAACAGTTCATGCCCGCGAACGGCTGCGGGGCGATCCAGTTTCTGCTGTTCGAGACTCGAGAGATAAGCGGCTAAAACCGCATCGCGATTCGATTCTGTTTGTGACGATTTCAATTTGTTGTACAACGCAGAAACTTGCTGATCACGAGATCGCGCAATTCGCGTCTGCTGATCTCCAGCCAGTTCGCGGAATTTGAGTTTTCCCTGTTCAATCGTTTTGAGAAGCATCAACGTTCGCGGAGTCGATTTCAGACAGAATTCAATCAACTCCCGCCGCATGGCCGGGGTTTCACTACGGATGAGGTTCACCAGATTTTCTGTCTGCTCTTGTGTAATGGTATGGTCTCCACCTGCCAGAGAATTCAGGGCAGCGATTCTCAAGTCGACAGGTAATGTCGGATCTTCAATCAAGGGATCCAATACCCCTCGGGTCGTTCCGGCTGGGAGATACTCCAACAGAGAGATGATACTCACTTTGTCATTCAGGGAGGATTCTCGTACTTGCTGCGTCTGGTCATCCGTCTGACTGAAAGGAGATATTAATTCTTCTGTGAAAGAGGCGATCTGCTGAGCAGCTAATTTGTGATCCGGTTTATTAATAAAAGTGGATATCAGTTTTGACAAAACCACGCCTCTCGATTTTAACCCGGAACCAAGACCTGAAAGGACAGGACTGATTTCAGAATTGGATCGTGGAGGCGTTTGCTGAAACAGAATTACCAAGACGGCATCGACTTGTTCGGGCTGATTAATTCGGCCGATTAACTCGGCGATCTGCTGTGCATAACTTACTTTTTGGACGACTTCGACATTTGAATTCAGGACTGTATTCAGCAGATCAACCAGTTGTTCAGAATCAAATAAAAGTAAAGTTGCCAGGACAGACCAGGAATCTGAGTTGTACTTCACAACGGAATCGACAACCGAGGGCATGATCTCTACGTCATCAACAGAAAAATTCTGCAGAGCCAGCAGGGCTTCATAACGGACAGGTCCATGAACATCTTTCAGGCACTTCAGCACGGCTGGCAACAGTTTCGCATCAGAAAATTCGGAATCCTTCTGATTCTGAAAATCGCTGATCATGCCCAATGTCTCTTTCAGGACACGGGGGTCCTTGTGTTTCAATCCGGAAAGCAGATGCTCCTCTTTCAATAGCCGAAAATACCTCTGCAATCGAATGGCCACAAGGAATTGTTCACCAGAGGATTGCTCAGTCAGCCATCGCTGCGTGGTTTTAAGAATACCTTCATCCTGATTTTCAATGATGATCCGAAACGCAGTATCCCGCTTCCATTCACTTTTACTGTTCAACCATTCCAGCAGAATCAGGTGTCGTTTTAATTCATCCTCTGGAAGAACATTGTTGATGGAGGTGACTTCTGATCCTGGATTCGCAACTGTGATTTTCCAGATCCTTCCGCGATCATTTCCCAATGTCAAATCGGGACGTTTTTTCAATTCATCCGGCATGAACTGAGGATGTTCGATGACTGCTCGATACATGTCGGCTACATACAATGATCCATCCGGGCCAATTTTCACATTGACCGGACGAAACCATTCATCGCGACTGGCCAGGAATTCATTTTCCTGATGCGGTTGCCTGGCTGCAAATGTGGAACCGGAGTATGTCAACTGATCTCGATGAATGAGATTGGCTGTTGGGTCGCAGGCGTAAATGAAGGAATTCTTTAAACCGGGATCCTCATTTGGATATAAGCTGATATCCCTTAATTGGTGAGATTGGGAACTGAGAACTCCACAAGCAGCTGTGAATTGACCCTGATGCAAATTCGAGGTGGTCCAGTTGCCGGTCAGTGCGGAGAGTTTGGAATCGACGCCGGAGGGGGAGACATCATGGACCAGGCTTTTAATGACGGCTCGCGGTTGTCGCTCGAGTTGATCGTAAGAAAGCATCACCTGCATACAGGGGTTGCGGTTTGAGCAGATGAGTCGATTTCCCCATTGGTCAAACGACATTCCAAACTGACCATTACCCGCGATTGATTCGCACTTTCCCGTGTGTGGATCAAAACGAAAATCTTTTCCTCGTAATTCAATCGGCTCTGTCAGTTGAGGCCAGTCTGCACGGACAGAAGTGACTGTGCCGCCGCGGAGTCCATTGGCGACATAGATGAAACCATCTGGACCCAATGTCGGATGATTAGCTCGCAATTGAGGGTTCTCTTGTGCAAAACCTTCCAGCCAGGTTTCCCGTTCATCAAATTTGTCGTTGCCGTTGGTGTCTTTGAAGTACTCCACTTTGCCGGAAAGCGTCACGATGACACCACCTTTCCACGGCAGGATTCCTGTGGCAAATAGCAAATTGTCCGCAAAGGTGACAGCGGTTTCGTAATATCCATCGCCATCCGTATCTCGCAAAACTTTAATACGGCTCTTCCCGGATTCTCCTTCTGCAGGGCCATTGGGATAATCCCGCATTTCGACGACCCAGAGTCGGCCGGTTTCATCAAAGGCCATCGCGACAGGATCGATGACTTCGGGTTCGCTGGCCACGAGCGATAATTGATATCCTTCTCGCAATTCAAAGGATTGCTTCGCATCGTCTGTTGAGATTGGTCCAGCTTGAATGATAGGAGCTGCGAAAAATCCAATAGAAATGATTGTGATCGCTAGTATCGTCAGTCGTTGCATGTCGGGCATCCTCTGGAAAAGCCAAAATCGGTTGGATGTGGGGTGGGAGCTGCTTTTTGATTATACTTGAATACAAAAAAGAAATGGACACTCAGGGCAAGTATCCATTTCGATTTTTTTAGTTGGCAGGCGGTGGAGGCGGCGGTGGAGTTGGTGCAGTGAACTGCGGGATCTCATTAATGGGAGACCAGGCAGGCATCCCCTGTGTCCAGGCATAGGCATTTGCGGGAACCTGACCAGCAGCCAGTCCCTGTATAATCTGTTGAGCAGTGTAAGGACCTTCGCTGGAACCATTGCTGGAAACATGCCAGACACCTCCACCCGGTGGAGGCGGTGGAGCAGACATGCCAGCTTGACCTTGGAAACCTGGAGCATTGACCATTTGATTGGCCATGGCAAAGCCCATTCCCAGTCCCATCCCTTCAGCCGCTCCTCCTCCGGAAGGATTGTCGGCTGCTGCCAGCATCGCCTTGCCCATCTGGAATTGTTGATAGCGGCCCATATCGCCAATCACGCCCATGCTGGATCGAGTGTCGATCGCCTTCTCGACTTCTTCGGGCAGCGAAATATTCACTATGAACAATTGCGGAATATCGAGACCATATTCATCATCGATTCTCTCGGCTACATGAGCACGTAACTGATCGGAAAGGTCTCGATATTTGCCCGCCAGATCAAGAGCAGCAATGTTCGATTCCCCGAGGATGTCGGCCAGAGAAGTCGAAATCATCGACCGCATCAATTCTGTGACTTCATCAGTTTCAAATTCACTATCAGTCCCGACGAGTTCTTTGAGCAGGGCACGAGGCTCTGTTGCTTTCAGCACATAAGTTCCGAAAGCACGGAGACGGATCGGACCGAAGTCAGCATCCCGCATCATAATCGGGTTAGGTGTCCCCCATTTCAAATCGGTGATTTGACGCGTGCTGACAAAATAGACTTCCGATTTGAACGGACTGTCAAATCCGTACTTCCAACCCTGAAGGGTAGAGAGAATCGGCAGGTTATCGGTTGTTAATTTGTAATGGCCGGGCTCAAACACATCGGCCAGTTCACCACGATGCACGAAGACGGCCATCTGTCCGGGGCGGACAATCAACTGAGCTCCGTGCTTGATCTGATTGTGATAGCGGGGAAATCTCCAGACAATGGTGTGCCGGGAGTCATCGATCCACTCGATGATATCGATCAGTTCGGCTCGGAGTTTATCGAAAAATCCCATGATCAATTGTCCTTATTAATCTCAAGTCTTCGTTTAATAACGCTAATAAAACTGTCCCCTCTCCCTCTGGGAGAGGGGTAGGGTGAGGGGAAACGACGGTGTCACTGATTATAACGTCGAAGTATCCCCTCATCCGGCCTTCAGCCCTTCTCCCCAAGGAGAAGGAAAGTTCACCGCTCCCCAAGGAAAAGGAAAAGATCACCGCTCCCCAAGGAGAAGGAAAGTAAAACCTCTTCTATGAAAGGCGGTTTTCTTAATTGGCTCGCACGAGTATGATACATTGAACAGGTCGCCTCGTCATCAAATTTCGACGTGACAACACTCTGAAAATAAAAATCGTATTCTGATGGATAATAGAGAATGAAAGTCATCCTGGCCAATCCGCGTGGTTTTTGTGCAGGCGTGAATATGGCAATTTTGTGTCTCGAAGAGACGGTTCGCATGTTTGGCGCTAACGTGTACGTCTTTCATGAGATTGTTCACAATAAGCATGTTGTCGATCGATTCACTAATGAGGGAGTCACTTTCGTCAATCACATCGATGAAGTGCCTGAAAATTCGATCCTCCTTTTCAGTGCGCATGGCGTTTCTCCAGAAATTCGTCAACTGGCTCGTGAACGTAATCTGCAGACAATTGATGCGACCTGCCCTTTAGTAACGAAAGTTCATCTCGAAGCGATCAAATATTCCAAGAATGGTTACAATATTATTCTGATCGGCCACGAAGGTCACGATGAAGTGATCGGGACCATGGGCGAAGCTCCCGAGAGTATTACGCTCGTCGAAACGGCTGAGGATGTCGCACGTCTCAGCTTTGCCGACGACGCCAAAATTGCTTATTTGACACAAACGACTTTATCGGTTCAGGAGGCGAGTGTTGTCATCGCAGCTTTGAAAGAAAAGTTTCCGCAGATCGAATCTCCTCCAAAAGAAGATATCTGTTATGCG
Source organism: Planctomycetaceae bacterium UBA2671 (assembly GCA_002359185.1). Lineage (GTDB taxonomy): Bacteria > Planctomycetota > Planctomycetia > Planctomycetales > Planctomycetaceae > Rubinisphaera. The sequence continues at coordinate 108,598 of DEML01000096.1, read as the reverse complement.
ACAACGAATCGTCAGGAAGCCGTCTCGAAATTGACAGATGAAGCGGATCTCGTTCTCGTATTAGGGAGTCAGAATAGCTCCAACAGCAAACGGTTACAGGAAATTGCCGAGGGTATGGGACGACCTTCTTACCTGATTGATGGTGCCCATGAAATTCAGCCAGAGTGGTTTGAATCCGAGGAAATTAAAACGGTACTCATCACAGCCGGTGCCAGTGCTCCGGAAGTTGTTGTGCAGGAATGTCTGAATTATCTGGAGCAGACCCTCGGTGCAGAAATCGATGAGAGGACGATTCGTCAGGAAAGTGTAACATTTCCATTACCTAAAGATTTGCGACGCCTGCAAGTCAATTCCTGAAGTGAGTATTCAAAAAATCAAATGGGTGGCTGGGGTCGCAGCGAAGCGCAGCCCCCGATTCGTAGATAAGAGATAGGGAGTAGAGAGTAGTTTGGGTGAACGGAACGCGTATCACAACGCCTTGGAACTCAATTCCGAAATCGATATCCCAGTTATTGTTGGGTTACGCTTCGCTAACCCAAACTACAGATTGTTGAATATATTACGAACGATTAAGACAGTGGAGCCAGTATGTCAGAAACTGCAGAGGATCATCGACTGGCGTGCATTGCATTGAATCTGGTGAATGGTGTCGGCCCACGATTGCAAACAACTTTACTGGAACGCTTTCCGAATCCTTACGACATATTCAAAGCCCCGGCTTCGCAGTTGATGTCCGTCCCCGGAGTTGGGAAGAAATTGCTTTCGACTCTGGATGCCAACAATCATCGAGACATGGCTCGTCGTGAGTTAGAGGATTGCGACCGCGAAGAGATTTCAGTCATTACCAATCGCGATGTCAGCTACCCTGCGATGTTGAAACAAATCTGCGATCCTCCCCTGGTTCTTTATTGTCGTGGCAGAATCCTGGCTTCGGATCAACTGGCGGTCGCAATTGTCGGTTCTCGCAATTGCACATTGTATGGTCGTCGCATGGCGGAACAATTCGCCAGTGGGCTGGCTCGGGCCGGCGTGACGATTATCAGCGGATTAGCACGCGGAATTGATGCCGTCGCACATCGAGCCGCTTTGCAGGCTGGGGGAAGAACTATCGCCGTCTGTGCCAGTGGGCTATTGAAAATGTATCCGCCTGAACATTCGAATCTGGCACTGGAGATTGCACAGAGTGGAGCAGTGATTTCGGAATCGCCATTGCTTCGCCAGCCCACGCGAGGTTTGTTTCCGCAACGAAACCGGATCGTCTCCGGCATGAGTCTAGGAGTCATTGTCATCGAGGCTTCCACGACAAGCGGAACTCTTCATACTGCTCGACATGCAATGGAGCAGGGGAGAGAAGTGTTTGCTGTTCCCGGCCCACTTGATAGCCGGGAGAGTGCGGGCTGCCATCAATTGATTCGAGATGGCGTGCAACTGGTGCGAGGAGTCGATGATGTGCTGCAGGAACTGGGACCGTTAATGGAGCCCGTTCAGGTTCAAAAGCCCGTACAACAGTCAACTCCGGTTGATCGAGCACAAGATTCCAATGTGAAGCCAAATGATACTCCGCCCATTCGAGTTCCTCGCGAACTCAACCTGAGTGATCAACAGTCGATGATTCTAAAACTCATTGATTCCACACCGATCCTGGTCGATGAAATCATTGAACGCTCAGGCATCGAACCTTCGCGTGTGCTCTCGACACTGACCATCCTGCAAATGAAAAAACTGATCGATCGATTGCCGGGAAATCTGGTGACTCGATCGAAACATGTTTAATGGGTTGAGGGTTGAGGGTTGAGGGTTGAGGGTTGAAGGTTGAAGGTTGAAGGTTGAAGGATTCTTGTCCCTGGACCAATAAAAAACGACAGCCTTAATACAGACTGCCGTTTTTTGTTTCAACTCAGTATCAGTTGATAGAGCAGATATCTCTAGAACTGTTGCATTTCGAACTGAGTGGCTCGATATGCGGACAGGTGTTTGGCACCTGTTTTGAGGGCTTCCTGAAAATAAGGAATTGCAGCTTCCCGACCAGTCAGATTCGATAAACGCAATCCGATGAAGTAATTCCCTTCACACTTCTGAGCAGTAGCTGCTACCGGATCTTCCGGATTCACCTTGGCAAGCAGGGCTTCACTTTCGACTTTACCCATCAAATACAGCGTGACCAGATCGATCCAGTCCCGTTCTTTTTCTGGTTTGGCCAGTGTGCCTGCAAATCGATTGTTGGCTTCCTGAGCTTGTCCGGAAAGAACCAGTGAGGCGTAGATCCAGGGATCGAGGAATCGGAGTTTGCCATTGATATTGATCGCCTGATCAAAATGCTTGAAGGCGACGTCGTATTGCTTCAGGAAGAAGTGAGCAAAACCAAGATCGGCGTGCGCCATGGGGTTTTTCGGGAACAGTTCGACTGCTTTGCTGTAATCAGCAATCGCGCCCTGAGAATTCCCCTGTCGCATTTCTGCATTGGCACGCAATGCATAGATGGAAGGATTTTCCGGTTGCAGTTCGATCGCTTTATCGAAACTTTTCTGAGCTTCGGCTGGTCGATCCGTTTCCATCAGCATGTAGCCGAGATTGATATGAGCGACAAAGAACTTTGGTTCAACTTCAATCGTTTTACGGAAGTCAGCAATGGCCTGATCTTTCTGATCGATTTCCTTATAGAACATTCCGCGGTTGTTATACCCGATCGGATGATCTGGGAATGCGGCGATGAACTGATTGAACGCACCCAGTGCTTCCTGATTTTTGCCCGACATTGCATACGCATCAGCCATCGCGGTTAATGAAGGCATGTGCTTAGGCTCGATTTTGAGTGCTTCTTTGAAATCAGCAACTCCGCGATCGATGGTTTCGTCCAACTGCAACTTAGCCAGTCCACGCTGGTAGAGAATGCTGGCTCGATTATTGGGTGGCATCTGGAGTCGATCCAGAATTTGTGTCGCCACATTGATCGAAGTTTCCGCATGCTCTGGACGTTCTTCGAGCATGGAAAGATTTGTCATGCCATACAGGTAAGGCAAATAATATTCTGGTTTTTGAGATTGAGATGCTTCAATCGCAGCGCGGGCATCGGCGACACCATCACGAACCATGGCTGCATTGCCCGTTTGCAGTCCCATTTCGACGCGGGAACTGGCACGAATGAACAGTGCTGAGTCCTGTTTTGGAGAAGTTTTCAGAACTTCATTGGCCAGATTCATCGCCTGATCGTATTGGCGGGAATCGTAAGCAGCCTGAGCACCTTCCAGTGATTTTGTCTGTTCCTGAGAAAGACTGACTGGCTGAGCAGAAACACCCTGAGCATAAACGGTGGGAGCGAGAATCAAAACCGAAAACGCCGAAAGCAGTCCGGATTTCCGCAGGATTGACTTGAAACCTAGAATTTTCACGTGTTTTCCTTCCATGGAATTAAAGTTCAATCGGCTGAGTCAAATCGGCCGCTTTTATTGTTTGTCAACAAATTCTTCATTGAAACACCATATCTTTTGATGGGTATGGTGTCATTGAGTTTACGTCCTCAATATGTTGATAAGGTCTCGAATTTGCGTCAATGTCAGATTTTGGAAAAATCGGCACAAAGCGGCGTTTCCCCGCAGTTTGTTTTTTCGATATATTCCATTCAGTCATAACAAATTCACAAACCCGTTCTGCAACAAGATTTGACTGCTTTGAGTTCATCTCCTTTACGTATTCTGTATGTCATTCCCACGCTTGATCAATCTGGCGCAGAAAAACAGTTGCAATTACTGGCAACTGGGTTAGCTGGAAATGATTATGAGATTCGAGTCGTTGCGTTAAATCGAGGGGGTTACTACGAAAAGCAGCTAAATAAAGCAGGTATACAAGTCGACATCCTCAAAAAGCGGTTTCGCATAGATCCGGTCACTCATTTTCGACTGAAGAAAATCATCCGGGATTTCCAGCCGGATATCGTGCACAGCTGGCTCTTTGCGGCTAACTCGCATGTTCGAATGATTCATAAACGGAATTCGCGATGGAAATGCATTGTCTCGGAACGTTGTGTCGATTCCTGGAAAGCGGGCTGGCAACTTCAGCTGGACCGACGCCTCATTCGCTCGACGCACGCCATGGTTGTAAATTCGGCAAGCGTCGCGGAGTTTTATCAACAGCAGGGAGTTCCGGAATCTTTAATCCGCGTGATCAATAATGGAATTGATATTCCAGAAAAGGGATCTTCGGTTCAGGCAGACGCGACACGTAAATCATGGCGGAAACGATATGGATTACCAGAAGATGCATACGTCGTTTTATCGATTGGTCGCCTTGCCCGACAAAAGCGATTGGACAGCCTCCTTTGGGCAACACATATGCTCAGCTTGTCGGAAAAGAACGTGCATACCGTCTTCGCAGGGGATGGACCTGAGCGGGAGCGGATGTCGGAATTAATCGAGAAATATGAAATCGAAGGCTGGGCTCACTTTCTGGGGCATCAAAACGAAACAGATGAGCTGTTCCGAAATGCCGATGCATTTTGGCTCGGTAGCGATTTTGAAGGGCAATCGAACAGTTTAATGGAGGCGATGGCCTGGGGCTTGCCGGTAGTCGTTTCCGATATTTCTCCGAACCGTGAACTGGTGACCGATCAAATGAACGGTGTTATCGTTCCCACGGAAGATAGTGCAGCCTTTGCCAAAGCGATTCGTCAATTCAAAAACGATCCGGAACTGGCGAAAAAGTTGGGACATTCTGCCCGTCAGACCATGCAGGAAAAGTTTTCTGTCTCACAGATGATTGAAGAGCATAAGCAGTTATATGAGTCACTGACAATAAATATACAGACTACATAAGACGACAGATTATAAAGGCAAACAATGTGCGGAATCTGTGGAGCGATCTGGTCGGAAGAGTCCCGTTCGATCAGTGAAGAACAACTGAAGCAGATGACCGATACGCTTTCGCATCGCGGCCCCGATGCCCGTGGCTTGCATTGGGAACAAAATTCTATTTTGGGAGTCGGGCTGGGACATCGCAGGCTCTCGATTATTGATCTGGCAGCTGGCCAGCAACCGATGTGGAATGAAGATCATTCGGTATGCGTCGTCTTCAATGGCGAAATTTATAACTATCGCGAATTGCAAAAAGACTTGAAAGCAAAAGGCCATCAATTTACGACTGATTGCGATACCGAAGTTCTGGTGCATCTTTATGAAGACTATGGTCGAGAGATGGTGCATCATCTTCGTGGCATGTTCGCCTTTGCGATTTGGGATCGTAAACACTTCTCCATGTTGCTGGCACGAGATCGTTTCGGTCAGAAACCGCTCATCTATCGGCAGGAAGAAAGTCGTCTGCTCTTTGCTAGTGAGATGAAAGCGATTCTGCAAATACCAGGGATTCCGCGTGAAGTCGACCCCAATGCACTCGATCTATTTCTGACCTGGCAATATGTGCCTGCTCCCTGGTCGATGCTCAAGGGGTTTCAGAAATTACTGCCCGGGCACACGGCTGTCTGGCAGGAAAATCGACTTGATATCCAGCAATATTGGACACCAACTTCCATTCGCGGTACCGATTCTGCCAATGAGCAAACACGTCGGGATACTCGCAATTTGAGTTATGCTCAGACACAGGAAAAGCTTAAAGAGACATTAACGGAAGCAGTCCGTTTGCGACTTCGCAGTGATGTGCCCCTTGGAGCCTTTCTTTCGGGCGGTATCGATTCCACATTAATCACCGGTTTAATGCAGAAAGAGTTGGATCGGCCGGTCGAGACATTTTCGATTGGTTTTGACATCGCCCATTTTGATGAACGCTCCTTTGCCCGGATGGCTGCGAAATCGCTCGGCACAAATCATCATGAGAAAATCGTCGCTCCGTCAGCGGTCGAATCTCTACCGGAACTTGTCTGGCATTATGAAGAACCTTATGCCGACAGCTCGGCAATTCCAACAATGGCTCTGTGTGAGTTCACGCGTGAAGCCGTCAAAGTTGCATTAACGGGAGATGGCGGAGATGAACTGTTTATCGGGTACGATCGCTACCGGGCAGCCGGTTTGGGGGCTCGGATTGATCGACTGCCTGGACCGCTACGTTCCATTTTGAAATCATCCCACTGGCAAAAGATGCCGGCGTCACTCAAGCAGAAGAGTTTCTCTCGAAGACTGAAACGCTTTCTGACAACAGCTGCTCTTTCTCCCGAGCAGCGATATATGACTTGGATCAGTTATTTTGACGCGGCTCACAGGAATGACATCTACTCGAGTGGATTCCGTGAAAAAATAAGCGGATTTCACTCGGAAGAGTGGATGACAGAATTGTATGAGCAGACAGCCGAGAACGATTTTGTCTCACGAACTGCAGCCGTCGATCAGATTTCCTATTTGCCGAATGATATCCTGACGAAAGTCGATATCGCCAGCATGGCTTACGGCCTCGAATGCCGGAGCCCGTTTCTGGATCATCAAGTCGCTGATCTGGCGACGTCCATGCCACTCAATTACAAGTTGAAGGGTCGCTACGGCAAGCAGATTCTCCGGGATACATTTGCCGATCTGATTCCCGAGCCGATTCTGCAACGCTCAAAAATGGGATTCGGCGTTCCTGTCGATCACTGGTTCCGTAACGAACTCAAACCGCTACTGCATGATGTGCTGTTGAGCGAACGGGCGATGAGCCGTGGTTATTTTGAACCTGCGAAAATTCAGAGGCTTGTCGAAGAACATACCACTGGTCTGTGCGATCACAGCAAACATCTCTGGGCGTTACTTGTTCTTGAAGTCTGGTGTCGAATGTTTATCGATACATCAGAAGTTTCGGCGAGACGTCCAACAAATAACGGCGTGTTTTAAATCGATGGTCTTCTGAACTTACCACGCCCATCATTTCGTTCTGGGAGGTGCCACCCATTGCGATCGATTGAGTAATATAAGCACGAAACGCAAGTGAGTGTGTTGTTAATACTGTCGACTCACTCACTCACTCACTTGCGCTTCGTGCTTGTAATTGACTATTCAGAGCTCTGTTTTTGCTTGAAGAGTTTTACGCCGCGGAAGGTGTATTCAATTCCGCTGTAAATGGTGATCGCAATCGTCAGCCAGAGAATGACGTCTCGAGTAATCAGAAATAGGGGGACATTTTCCAGTTGTGGCATCAGGCTGACAAGGCAGAATGGAATCGCAATCGATTGAAGCACCATCTTCATCTTGCCTATCCAGGCAGCTGAGAAATCGATCCCCTGTTGCTCAAAGAATCCACGCAAGCTGGTGATATAAAGTTCGCGGACAATGATTGCTAACGTCATCCAGGGAGTAATTCCGCTGCCCGTTACGCTTTGCAGAAAGATGAATGATCCACAAATAATGACTTTATCAACCAGCGGATCGAGAATGCGTCCAAATATGGTGACGAGGTTATATTTTCGAGCAAGATATCCATCGACTGCATCAGTAGCCACAGCGACAATAAAAACGATGGTTGCAGTCAGCCACCAGTCAGTGAGTGAAATGATGGCAAATAACACAAAAGACAAGATGAGGCGAGACATCGAAATGATGTTCGGAGAATTCAGGATCTGTTCTGAATTCTGCGGTTGGTGAGATACTTCTGGAGCAGAGGATGGATTACTGATAACTAAACCTCGTCGTCTACTTCATCGGAAGCGACCACACCAATGAGGTCGTAATCCTGAGTCCCTATGATTTCGACCGGTACGAATTCTCCAATTTGGAGTCCTTCGCCCTGAACGTATACTGTTCCATCAATTTCCGGAGTGTCGGCATAAGTGCGGCCCTGGTAAAGTCCCGGTTCGACTTCTTCGTCGATCAGCACATCCAGTTCGTAGCCGACAAGCGATTCGCCAAAGTCGAAGGCGATCTGCTGCTGGTCGGCCATCAAGGTTTCAACTCTTTGCTGCTTTATCTCTTCTGGCAGATGTCCATCCAGTTTTACCGCAGGAGTTCCCGGTTCGATTGAATAGGGAAAGACGCCCATGCGCTGGAAGCGGGTGTTCTTGACGAACTCCCGCAGTTCTTCAAATTGTTCTTCGGTTTCTCCGGGGAAGCCGACGACAAATGTGGTGCGCAGGACGAGATTGGGAATACGTGTTCGCAGTTTTTCGACCAGCTCAATTGTGCGATCCCGATCGACCCTCCGTTGCATCCGCTTGAGCACTTTGCTGTTAATGTGTTGAAGCGGCATATCCAGATACGGAATAATCTTGCTCGATGTCGCAATCTTATCGATCAGGGCGTCTGTGAAATTGACAGGATACAGGTACATCAATCGGATCCATTGAATCCCTTCAACCTGCTCGAGTTCATTCAGCAAATCGACAAGACGAACCTCGCCATAAAGATCCATGCCGTAATATGTGGTGTCCTGAGCAACAAGAATTAACTCTTTAACCCCATCGGCTGCCAGTTCCTGAGCTTCTTCGATAATCGCTTCAATCGGCTTTGTGACGTGCTTGCCTCGCATTTTGGGAATCGAGCAGAAGGTGCAGGTTCGATTGCAACCTTCAGAGATTTTGAGATAAGCGTAATGCGCTGGCGTAATTCGGAGGCGGGCTCGATCATCCATGGCGCGAATCGGAGCAGGGCGGAACAGATCGCGTTGCTCATTGTGATGCCCAACCAGACGATCAGCCACTTTGCTGATTTCATCCCGTCCAAATACACCCACCACATGATCGATTTCTGGCAAGCGGGCACGCAGGTCACCGCCAATTCGTTCGGGAAGACAGCCCGCGACAATTACGCCTTTCGTCTTACCCTGACGCTTAAGTTCGAGCATCTCTTCGATGACATCAAACGATTCTTTCCGCGAACTGTCAATGAAGCCGCAGGTATTAATGATGACAAAATCACTCCCCTCGGGATTCGCAACCAGGGAGTAGCCATCCACTGCCAGCGTCCCCAGCATTTTCTCGCTGTCCACAAGATTTTTCGGGCAACCGAGCGAGACAAACGCATATTGTCCCTTAAATCCATCACTTTCAATTTCGGTGACGGTGCAGATTTGTTCGGTAAGATCGAGAATTGGGAGTTGGGTCATAAATCTGTTTTTTCAGTGTAAAAGTGCTTGTCAAGCAGGCATTATACCGCGGGATTCCAAGAACGGAAGCGGTTGATTTAACCATTTCTCGGGTGAATTCAAGCATCAGATTAGAATCGAAGCGATTTCATCGGCAAACAGGAGTCCAGCTAGTGTGATTTTCAGACAGAATGGCTCCTTTTGAATCCAGCCTTTTTCAATCAGATCGTTGATTTCAGTTTCGTAGCAGGCAGCGATATCAATTCCAGTTGCATTCTTGAGGTCATCAAGATTAACTCCCTGTCGTCTTCGCAACCCGATGGCCAGAAGTTCACGGGCACGTTCTTCAGCTGTTAAATCATCAGTCGAAACAATAGGAGATTGATTCTGTTCCAGTCGATTCATCCAGGTAAAGGAACTGCGATGATTGGAGTGTCGCTGCCCGTTCACAAAAGATGCGGCTCCGGGACCAAATGCGAGGTATGGTCTGCCAGACCAGTAAATATTGTTGTGTCGAGATTGTGACCCTGCTTTCGCGAAATTGGAAATTTCATAATGATCGTAATTGGCTTTGGTCAACTCCGAGATGGTTTTCAGGTACATCTCAACTTCCATCTGCTCGTCAGTCGACTGGAAATTTCCTTTATTCCGGTCACTCCAGAAACGAGTTCCTTTTTCGTAGGTTAATGCATAACTGGAAATATGAGGCGGCTGAAAAGAGATCGCTTTTAAGAGCATCTGTTGCCATTCGGCCATTGTTTGGCCGGGAATTGCAAAAATGAGATCCAGCGAAAAGTTGCTGAAATTCTGCTGAATCAGTTCAATCGCTGTTTCAGTTTGTTGAACTGAATGTGTCCGCTCCAGTTGAATTAATCGAGAATCATCGAAAGCCTGCACACCAAGACTGACACGATTGACGCCCACTGATTTGAGAACCTGTATTTTGTCTGCAGTCAGGCCATCGGGGTTTGCTTCAATAGTGAATTCCGCATCAGGAGCTAATAAAAAGGAGTCACTTAAGATGCTGAAAAGCTCTTCAAGTTCATTGGCTGAAAGCAAAGTCGGTGTGCCGCCCCCGATGTAAAGAGTGTCGACTTCCAAGAGATGTGAATCGAGATGTGGAGAGGTTTCCAGTTCTTTCCGCAATGCGTTCAGATACCGCGGGATCAACTCGGCTCGATTGGCGATAATCGAAAAATCACAATATCCACAACGATGTTCACAGAAGGGAACGTGCACATAAATGGAACGGACAGGCAGAGACATGAACGTCGAGGGAACTTCCGTTTCAGACTTCGCAGAATCACACATCGTTTACTCGCGAGGTCGACGGAGTCGAATGCCGTAGATCTTTAAGGGCTTGGGGCCGTATTTCGTGTCGTATGTCCCCAGAATAATGTCGCCTTCTTCATAATTGGGGAGTTCATGATCTTCAATCAGAACACGGCGATTGATTTGAGCGGTCAATTTTCCATCCAGAACACTTACGGTCAGCGGCTCGTTTCCGCGACAATCGTAACGAGCAATTTCAATATCAGAGGCTTCAATCCCTTTGCTTCGAGCAAACTGTGTAATGAACCACGGACTGCCACTGGTTTTGAGCGTGACATTATAAAGTCCATGTCCACGGCCATCTTTATAGCCATATAGAAGATACCAGCCTCCTTCGCCTTCCGCATTAATTCCCATTTCCAATTCAAAATCTTTGGCGGAACCAAGATTTAAAGCCGCACTTCGACCGGAAGCCTGATGGAGGGCTCCCTGCGCAATCCCCCAGGTCCCATCGACAATGACATGATTCAGTCGAAAAATATCCTTCTCAAGTTCTCCCGAGAACTCGAAATCGGTTATGACTTCGAGGGGATACTTTTCCAGGTCAGTTTGTGAGACGGTTATTTTGGGAGATGCTCGATACAAATACTCCCACGGCCCCATTTTGACCACTGTTTCCTGTGACAGACATTCCGTCGAAATGGAGATCATTACGCAGAGGAATAGCAATATTATAAGAGAGGTGTTGGTGGACGGATGTTTTAATGATTGGCAGATCATTGGTGCTTCACCTTATACAATCGAGTTCATCAGGTCGACATTTATTCATGAGCAGACAATTGATAATGCGCTATTGAGATCGCTTTGAGAAGTCCACGAGCCTTATTTAATGTTTCTTCGTATTCCATCGAGGGAACGCTATCGGCCACCAAGCCGGCTCCCGCCTGGACATAAACCTGATTTTTCTGTTTAACCAGTGTCCGCAAGGCGATGCAGGTATCCATGTCGCCCGTGAAATCGATATAGCCGACTGCTCCCGCATAAGGGCCGCGGCGGTGTCGTTCGAGTTCATCGATGATCTGCATTGCTCGGACTTTGGGGGCACCCGAAACAGTGCCTGCAGGAAGAGCTGCTCGCAAGGCATCCAATGCAGATAACTCTTTGCGTAATTGCCCTGTCACATTGGACGTGATGTGCATGACGTGACTGTATCGCTCGACAACCATCACATCTTTGACTTCAATCGAATTGTACTCGGCAACGCGGCCGACATCGTTTCTGGCCAGATCGACGAGCATCACATGCTCAGCCCGTTCTTTGGGATCCGCCAGCAAATCCGCTTCGAGTGCCTGATCCTCCTCGACTGTTTTGCCACGAGGTCGGGTTCCAGCCAGCGGTCGAACAGTCACTTCGCCATGCTCGACGCGCGTCATAATTTCTGGGGAACTGCCGACCAGCGTTACTTCAGGAGATTTCACCAGGAACATAAACGGACTGGGATTCACCACCCGCAATGCCCGATAAATCGCCAGCTCACTGGCAGAGGTTTCGAGTTGTAATCGCTGGCTGAGAACCACCTGAAAAATATCGCCCGCCCGAATGTATTCCTTGCTAGCTTCTACAGCCGCCTCAAATTCGGAGCGTTCAAAATTTGAAATCCACTCCAGAGACCGTTCATCATCGAGTCGTATTTGTTCTGGAGGAATCGGGTTGGGATTGGATTCCAGTTGACGGCACAAGTCCTGCAGCGTATCGCTGGCCTGTTCGTAGGCTGCTTCGAGAGATTTCTCATCAACTTTCGCAATCGCCACCACGAATATCGTTTTGTTGATGTGATCAAAAATTACCATGCGATTATACAGACCAAACAGCATATCAGGGACATGCCGGTCGTCTTCGGGAGCATTGGGAAGATGTTCGGTATAGCGGACGACATCATACCCCGCATAGCCGACGGCTCCCCCGCAAAAACGGGGTAACTGAGGATGCGGAGCCATCTGATAGGGAGCCATCAGTTCGCCAAGAAGATTCAGCGGATCATCGCAGGTCAGGGATCGCGAATTTCCCTTTTCGACAATGGTGACATCGTTCCCTTTGGCTTGAATCGTCAGAAAAGGATTAGAGCCGATAAAACTGTATCGTCCAATCCGCTCGCCTCCAACCACGCTCTCAAACAGAAAGGAATGTTCTTCCTTGTGAAGCCTGCGATAGGCCTCGACAGGAGAGAGAGAATCTCCCGTCATTTGGCAAAAGACAGGCACCAGGGTTTGCCCCTGAGCCTGTTGTTGAAACGTTTCAAAATCCGGAAGTGGCGTCATGAGTTGAGTTCAATAACGATGAGTGAATTGAGATTGAATTTGTGAAGCGTAATCCAAGAGATTTCATAAAACAACACGTTCCCAGGCCAGACCCCAGAAACGTGTTGAAAGTTCATCAATTTTCTTATCGAGCATACTCGACAGAGCGGGTTTCTCGCATGACGGCGACTTTCACTTCGCCCGGATACGTCAAATTCTCCTCGACGGCTTTGGCGATTTCGCGAGCCAGAGCAGCTGCTTCGCGGTCGTTGACGTCCCGAGGATCGACAATCACGCGAACTTCCCGGCCAGCTTGAACGGCATAACACTGTTCGACGCCGGGGAAGCCACAAACAAGACCTTCGAGTTCTTCGAGTCGTTTCGCATACTTTTCGAGAGTTTCCCGACGGGCACCCGGACGGGCAGCTGAAATCGCATCGGCAGCGGCGACCAGTACAGTGTAAATATAGTCTGGCCGAATATCATCGTGATGACCGGCTGCGGAGTGGACGACTTCTTCGCCTTCAGAATATCGTTTGAGCAAATCGGCTCCGATGGCGGGGTGCCCCCCTTCCATTTCGTGGTCTGCTGCTTTGCCGATATCGTGAGTGAATCCACAACGACGAGCCAGGTCGCCATCGAGACCCAACTGTTCGGCCATCATGCCGGTCAGGTGAGCGACTTCGATCGAGTGACGTAACACGTTCTGCGAGTAACTGACGCGGAAATTGAGGCGACCCATCAGTTGAATCAACTTTTCGTGCAATCCGGGAACGCCAGCTTCCTGAGCCGCTTCCTGTCCCAGACGCATAATCCGCTCATCAATTTCCTTCTGACATTCCGTAACAATTTCTTCGATGCGAGTCGGATGAATGCGACCGTCCTGAATCAGCCTCTGCATGGCCATTTTGCCGATTTCTCGGCGGACACTGTCAAAGGAAGAAATGATGACCACGCCGGGAGTGTCATCGACAATCACATCCACACCGGTCAATTTCTCGAAGGTGCGAATGTTGCGACCTTCACGACCGATGATGCGGCCCTTCATTTCATCGCTGGGAATATCGATGCTCGAAACGGTAATTTCCGATGTGTGAGCAGAAGCATACCGCTGCACGGCCATGCCGATGATTTCCCGAGCTTTCGAGTCGCAGGTCTCTTTAATCTCAGCCTCGTGTTTGAGAATCAACTGACCGGTTTCATTTCGCAGTTCAGTTTTCACGCGATCAAGCAGACGTTCGACGGCTTGTTCTTTTTTCAGGCCGCTGATTTTATAGAGTTCTTCCTGCTCCTGCTTGAGGATGCGGGTCAGTTCGGTTTCGCGGCGTTCTGCAGTTTTAAGGCGTTCGGTCAGTCGATTCTGCATCGACTCAATCATCCGCTCCCGTTTGGTCACATTTTCCTGCAGGTCTTCGAGCGTCGACTCGCGTTTGTCCATTTTGCGTTCGAGATCGCGAATTTCGTTTCGCTGTTTACTCAACTCGGCTTCGAGTTGTTCTCGGCGTTTAAGGACTTCTTCCTTGGCGGCAATTTCTCCATTTTTGCGAATTGCTTCAGCTTCCCGCTTACCATCTTCGAGCATCTGGTCTTTGGTGCGATAGCTCGCACCCAGACGTACGCGTTCCAACATATAGCCGACAATCAAGCCGACTAACAGGGCGATTCCGCCCAAAATATATGCTTCTGTTCCCATCGGTATAACCCCGACCGGGAGACGTGCAGCTCACCTAAATGCAGCCAGAATAAACACTTCTATGATCGACGAGACTGTCGATTTTATTGTAATGGGTCGTGATCAAACTGAAACGGGATCGCGTTTTCTGTGTTGCATCCGGTAATGAGCGTGGACGTTTGCAGGAAACATCCTTCGTTCGTCGGTTCATGAAACGGAATACAACCGATTGACACGCAGTTTCGCGAGGACGGCGCAGCCCGACCAACCGACGTTCTCGTAAGTTTACTCCGAGAGAGAGTACCGAGTCTGCCAGTTGATGAGGCAATATGTCGAGCCTCTGGAAATGTCGGAACATTCCCAGCAGCAGACACAGTCCCAGAATTGTGAAGAGGAGATACACCATGAAAATTTCTCTTCCCGCAGTTTGATTTCAGCCATCCCAGTCGTCTTGTCCTGGTACACTTTGCCCCAACTCCCTAAGAAACAGGAGGATTGGAGCGGTGGCGATCTTGAACGCTGCCCGGTATTCTTAATAAAAAAAATATGAGCAAGTGTTCAGGCTGGCGAACGCCTCTCAGTTCCACTAAGTTTGTTGTCATGTCATGATCCATCTCGACAACGACAAGTCGCCTTAACAGATCTGACGGAATTTCCTCAAACCATCTTAACAGACGTGACTGGTTTATCAACTAACGGGAGGGTTGAGGGTTGAGGGTTGA
>DEML01000096.1:90345-93513 GCA_002359185.1 Planctomycetaceae bacterium UBA2671 | reverse complement strand
TGAGGGGTGAGGGGTGAGGGGTGAGGGGTGAAGGGTGAAGGGTGAAGGGTGAAGGGTGAAGGAGTGTTAGCTTTAGGTTACGATGTTCGGTAGATTTCACCCGCAACCCTCAACCTTTAACACTCAACCCCATACCCATGCTCGCATTCGAAAAAAAACTGCTTCGCGCGATTCGCCATTGGGACTGCGGTTCTGAGAAAGTCTTACTGGCTGTTTCGGGCGGGGCGGACAGTGTGGCGATGCTGCGGGGGATGGCAGCGATTGCTTCGAAAGCAGAAATTTCTCTCGAAGTTGCGCATTTCAATCATTGGGTTCGGGCTCAGGCAGCCTCTGATCAGGAATGGGTGGGAGAACTTTGCAGTAAGCTGAGACTCAGATTCTGGACGAATTCAGTTAGGAATATGGATGACCAGGTGGGTCATGTTCAGAAAGATGAAGCCTCGCTACGTACAATGCGTTATCAATTTCTCATTGAAAAGGCTCAGGCGGCAGACTGTCAGAGCATTTGCGTCGCTCATCATGCTGAGGATCAGGTAGAAACCGTACTTCATCATTTGATTCGCGGAACAAGTCTGCGTGGCATGCAGGGAATTCCACCGGATCGGGTTTTGGAGCGAGGGATCGTACTCCGACGACCGCTCCTGAATTTTTCCCGTCAGGAAATTCTCGATTATCTCCAGGAACTTGGCCAGAAATACCGGCACGATGTCACGAATGACGATCCAAACTATACCCGCAATCGGATTCGTCAGGAATTAATACCTCTCTTGCAGACATACAATGCGAACTTCTCAGAGCACTTGATAGGGCTGACGAATCAAATTGCAGAAGCTCACACTTTTCATCTCGATCTCGTGCGAGCCGCTCTCAAGGAAGCCGTTTTATCGAATCAGGCTGATCATGTTCGTATTTTGATAGAACCGATTTGTAATCTCCCTGAGTTCCTGCAGAGAGAATTTTTTGTGGAATTATGGGCCCAGCAAAGCTGGCCGCGTCAAAAAATGACCTCAGATGATTGGGATCGACTTAAAAATATGCTAACTCAAAACGAAGGGAGTCTGAAACTGTCGGCTAGCATTATTGTGGTCCGACGCGCACAAATGATTGTGATTGAACGCGAGACTTAACAACTTGAGTTTGAGATTAAGCTCCCAGCCGTCCGAATTGTCGATCGAGTTCTTCCCGGCTCAACACCAGAGCCGTCGGTCGACCATGGGGGCAATGATGAGCATCGTCCGCTGATTCCCTCTGAGCGAGCAGGGCGATGATTTCATCGGCTGTCAGTTTCTGTCCCGCTTTAATAGCTGCTTTGCAGGCCATCATGTGCAGGGTTTCATCGAGCAGATCGCGTCGGCTGACCGTAGCCGACTCGTCAAATTTCTCTGCGAATTCGAGCATCACTTCCGAGATGACGTTATGTCCCAGAAACACGGGATGACTGCTCACGGCCAGCATGCCTCGACCGAATTCCTCAATTTCGAATCCCATCTGCAGCAGCAAATCCTGATGCTCCATCAACAGTGCCATTTTCTTGGTATCCATTTCCAGCGTCACCGGCATCAATAATCGCTGGGTTTCCGTCTTGCCATCCAGCACCTTTTTACGGAACCGTTCGTAAAGCACCCGCTCATGCAGGGCATGTTGATCGATGACCGTCAACCCCTGTGGAGTGTTCAGCACGATGTAACAATCATCCACCTGTAACGCTTGAATGCCGGAAGGTGGGAAGGGTTGTTCGGAAGGTTTTTCAGGAGAATGTGAGACAACCTTCTCATCTTCCTCGACTGCCGTATCGGTTTTGGAATCGACAGCTGGGGAAGAACTCTGTGGTGACGAAATCTGGAAGAACTCATTCTCATTCGGGAATTTCCGGAACTCTGCCACGGTCTCTGAAGGTTTCTGGTGAGACGGTTTCGTTTCAGCAGACTGCAATCCACTTCCAACAGGCTGGATCAACGAATGACTCTCGCGTAATTCAGGAGATTGTGATGTGCCAACTGGTTGAGATGTCTGCACCATTTGAGAACGAGCCCAGGAGACCAGATCCTGTTCGACTTTCTGCTGCCGAACCTGCAATTCGCTTTCATTTTTCGAGGAAGGCCGAAAGCTGAGTTCGCTTTGCAGATCTGACTGCAGGAACTTTGTGCGGAGCGTTGAGAGCAGCAAGCGGAATAGAAATTGTTGATCGCGGAAGCGAACTTCGGATTTTGTCGGATGCACATTCACATCAATCTGATCGCTCGGCATCTCCAGAAACAGATACGCCACCGGATGCCGTCCGGTCATTACCAAACCCCGATAAGCCTCGTTCAAGGCATGTTGAAGCGAACGATCCTGTATGTAGCGGCCGTTCAAAAACAGATACTGCGATTTCCGAGTCGACTTATTCAGACTTGGATGTCCAACATAGCCCCACAACCGCACACCCCCATGCTCGGCTTCAATCGGAATTAATTTTTCGACGGTTTGTGAGCCATAGAATAAGGTGAGCCGCTCGGTGAGTTCATTCGTCGCTGGCAGACGATGGACTGACTTCCCGTTGTGCGTCAAAGAAAGCTGTAATCGCGGGCAGGCCAGGGCAATGCGGGTGAATTGTTCGGAGATGTATCCGAATTCCGTCGAGGCTCGTTTCAAAAACTTTCGGCGGACGGGGGTATTGCAGAACAGTTGGCGGATTTCGATTTGTGTCCCCGGAGCACAGCCAATTGGGCGGATTTCTGAACGTTCGCCACAAGTGACTGCCATTTCCGAACCGACGGTATCCTCTGCAGTCCGACTGCGGATTATGAAGTGACTCACCTCTGAAATCGATGCCAGCGCCTCTCCGCGAAACCCCATTGTCTGGACGCAAAACAGATCATCAGCCTGCCGCAATTTGCTCGTCGCGTGGCTCGTCACCGCCAGAGGCAGTTCGTCTGCCGGAATTCCTTCGCCATCATCAGCAATACGGATTAACTCCGTACCACCTTCTTCGATATCGACATCGATGCGGGTACTGAGGGCATCGAGACTGTTTTCCAGCAACTCTTTAATCACACTGGCAGGACGTTCAATCACCTCGCCCGCTGCAATTTTATTGACAACAGCCGGGCTGAGAACCTGAATCTGGTGAGTCCGTCCCATGGACACGTGAGCTCCGTAAGAGTGTTGAGTGTTGAGTGTTGAGTG
>DEML01000096.1:76627-90099 GCA_002359185.1 Planctomycetaceae bacterium UBA2671 | reverse complement strand
TGTTGAGTGTTGAGTGTTGAGTGGACAAATGCATTCAGCCTTCCTCCCTCCACCTTCAGCCTTCCAGCGTTCATTATACGGCTTCACCGAAAATTGCAATTTCAGCGGCTCAATTCGAGAGCAGAAGGCCATTATTAAGGAGCATCGAGCTTTTCTTTAGCAATAATAGCCGTCGTTTCCACGGGTTTTGCGGGGTTGGAATCGATCGCAGCAGGAGTTTTGTCTGGTTTTTGTGGATTTTCCTCGTCCAGACTGAACTCTTCCTTAATCTGCTGACGACGGATCGCGACTTGTCGATCAAAAGCCGAGAGGGCGTCCAAAGCTCGATCTCGTGAGGTGACCAGCCCGATGATCAGGTATTGTACACTGGCAAATGCGTAGCAAATCCAGCCTACAGGTCCGAGGAATATGGCACAGAGAATGGCAAAAACCGGTGAAGATCGATTCAAATGCTGGCAGACGAGACCTTTCGCAATCGGTTGAAACTGATTTTTCAGGGATTGCCACAAGCCGATTTTACGATCATATTTGAATTTTGGAGGACCGGGATGAATGATGGCAAACAGTTCCTGGTCGGGCATCATCTCGATTACGCCAATCGCCATCATAATCCGTAGACCGGTGACCCAGGGGTTATTCATATCGATTTCCCCCATAGAGTTGGGGCCACCAAAATGGTCGACCCAGGCAAACATCGTCATTTCCATGTTCTTGGTGGCGGCCAGCAGAACGAGTGAGCCTTTGAACCACTGTTCGAGGTCTTTCTCAAGTTCATCATCGAGTTCCTGAACCCGGAAAATGTGGCGGAGAATAAAGCGGAAAATGGGGATGGCGATCAAGCCGAGCAGGATTCGAAACAGCGGGCGCAGCACCGGTCCCAGAATTTTGATCTGATACAGTATTCGAAACAGACTGCCCACTCTTAATTTCTCCTAAAACGATGCTGACATTCAGAATTCAGCATATCGAATTCATGGAAATTCGCACAGGCAATGTTCCATACTGATGCTGCAAATCTCACATTCAAGTGAGGGTAAAAAGTGACGGAATTCAAATGATCATCAATTCTTGGTCGGAAATTCGAAATCTCTTCACACTTGTCCGGCAGTATTTCGCAATCCTGGGACAAATGTGGAGTGAAAGATGTCTGAACTCAAAGCCGATTATGAAGACCTGAAATTTGCTGGAGTCGAAGCTTATAAAAAGCGTCAGTTTCCACAGGCCATTGAGTTTTTTATGCAGGCGACAGAACTGGATTCAAGTGATCCCGTCGTTTGGGAGCTTCTTGGAACTTCTCAGTTACGTTCGAGTTTGCTGCACGATGCCGTCGATTCCTTTCAGCAGGCGATTGAAAAGAACCCGCATCGATCGATTTCCTACATAAATATTGGAGCGATTTTCAATCGTCTGGGTGAGTTTGACAAAGCGATCGATTTTTTACAGCGAGGGCTCCAGCGGGATAAGCGTTCGATTGAAGGCTATTACAATCTGGGGCTGGCATACCGCCGACTCGATGATTTTGAGCTGGCGATCACCGCAATCAAGCAGGTACTCAGACTCAATCCGCTGGAATGGGATGCCTTTTATCAGTTGGGGAAAATCTATCGGGATCAGGGGAAGACGAATCTGGAAATCCAATATTATCACAAAGCCCTGGATTTGGAGCCCGGAAATAAGCGGGTGTTGAAATCATTAGAACTGGCCAAGCGGCAGCGAACTGCTCAGGCTCAAGAAATCAATGCCTTTGGCAGACTTGTTGATGATGCTCCGCTGCGTCAAACGAATTCAACAACGATGTTACCCGCATTGACTGTCCCAGAGCGTCTCCACGATCGCGAAATTGTTCGCTTGTGTGCGATTGCAGCTGAATATGCGGCAGTTGATTATATGGAGTTTCTGCAAGGTGAGGGGCGTCAGATTCTCGATAAACTCAAAACACGGGTTTCCAGTGGGAAATCGTATTCGAATTCCTTCCGCGAATTGCATCAGGATTACCGTAAAACCGCGCGAGATATCGCTGCCAGACGAACGCTGGTCAACCAGAAAATGTTGCAACTTCAGAATCACGAAAATCAGGTGCTCGCCCAAATGGAAGCCAAGCTGCAGTAAACACAACAACTGGCAGGACAGGCTTTCATGCTGTCCTTTTTGTGCACAATTCTTTTGGGGTTCCAAGAAGGTGTAGGTCAGGCAGTGCCTGACCTACAGGGCTTCGTTACTCCGGTTCGACCCCAGCCACCAGTCGTAACCAAGGCCATCCTCTGGCGCTTCTGACCCTGCCACCCAACCGGTAGGAAATTAATTCAAATCTCCAGATAAATAAGACAGGCTGAAAGCCTGTCCTACTTATTGATGAACCATCTCTGTTTAAATATCGCTATCCTGGACTGTTTTCTTCTTGGGATATCCGCTCCAGATCAGTTTTTTGGCAGCCTTGGGAGTCTGGCCGGATTCGAGCATTTTTAGAATTTCCCTGATGGATACATTCGTGTGCAGAATTTTCTCCAACTGTTTCACAGTATCCTGAGGCACATGATGGATGCCGTTGCCTTGTCCGCTCTCGATGATCGAGCCTTTCTGGTTGTAGATCACCCACAGAATGGTGCGGTCATGAATGCGGACGCGGGTTTTGACCGATTCGGCTAGCTTGCCTTTGGCCCGGTTCGCATTGATGGAATAGGAATCCGGTTTTTCGAACATGATGCCGACAATATTCCAGTCTTTACTACCAAACGGCCACATAGCAGATCTTTCCAGGATTTCCGTAACAAGTTCAATGGAGTGATTGAATACGATGAAGTTTTGAATCAGAAATTACAAGCACGAATAGGTTGTGATTTTCCTCATGCATTGTTTGCCTGATCTAAGATTTATCCCGAGGACGTTTCGATTGTTTTCTTGGATTCGGCATGAAATCGTCGTTCCAGGTTTTGAGTTGTCGTCGCATTTCCCGCAGATTTATCGTTACGGGAATGATGATTTGTTCGCCGTAAGGATCGTTGCTTAAATGTTCGGGTGCTTCGAAGTTGCGAAGTTCCTGATCGAGCACCCGCAACCACTCGGGCACTTCCAGGCCTGTGCCTGAAGTTCCGTCCTGGTAGTGTTCGATCTGTACCCGCAAGTCATCAAAGTATTCACGACGAACCGTTTCGTCTTTTTCTTCCATGATTTCCCGGACCAGTGCCAGCATACGATTGATGGCAATCGGTTTGACAAATCGTTCTTCAATGTGATCTTTCAGAGCCGGAAGTTTGACGCCGTATTGAGCTTCGAGGTCGTGCAGAATCAGCAGATGTTCGTCGGCTTGTTCGGAACTACGGATTGCGAAAATGTGTTCCCAGTTTTGAGCCGCCTGATAACGTCCGATTTCGATCAATGCTTCATGAGCGATACGATAAGGCGTGTAGTTCCAGTCGTCTCGGTCATACTCGGCTTCGAGTCGAACAAAGTCGAGAAAACAATCAAAGCGTTCGCCATAATCGGAGTGCGTGGTCGTGCTGTTGTATTCGAGGAAGCGATCGAACTTGTCGATCAGAATTCCATAAATCATTTCCAGATGAGCCGCTGCTTCTCGGGGTTCAATCACACCATCCCGTAAGTCTTCAATCAATGGATTCGGGTGAATCGGGTCGTCATTTTCATCCAGATATTGCAGAAATTCTTCGACGCCAGTCTGTACGATCGCGCGAACATAGCCCAGCGTCAAATTACGGGCATGGAATAAATCGGAACCATATTTATGAATGAACTCGATGGTATCCTGCCACACAGCATCGACATTCATCGCTTCAGCTGCTGAGAGTCGCATTGTTTCGCTGTGTCGCAGCCAGATGTCGCGATAATGATCGACCACTTCGGTCAGAATATCGATCAGTTCGGAATCTTCCAGTTTGCCGGATCGCCAGTTCTTCGACGACTTAAGCATGTTGGAAAGTGTGTTTGAGAGTGCGAGGCGAAACAGGCGATCGAATTCTGTTATTGCCGGGCCACGTGGACGAGATGATCGTTCCATGTCGTAGGCAGTGACCATCACCTGCCAGGTTTCGCGGTACATGCCCAGAGCAGGCAGAGCCGTCACGAGGAACCGGAGCAGGGCATGCATCTCCTGAGCGTCGGCTATCGAACGGGGAGTTCCCCCGTTTTCGAGAGGCATGTAAAGCAACTTGCGCCGGGAAAGTCGCTTCAGTGCCTTTGGCAACAGATCTTTGATTGAGGTGATGTTATGGGACAGAATCGCATGCAGAAATTCTGTCAGCCAGACATCTTTGGTTTTTGGTTTTTTGACACCATCATATAAGAGGGAATCTGCCAGACGACGCACGAATCGCAGACGGGTTAATGTCCAGATCACGTTGTGCATCAAATACAGTTTGGACTGCAGTTGAATGTCGTACTCAATGTTGGCATCGTGACTGCCTGAAGGGGGAGCGAGTTGTTTGAGATGGATTTCATGCAGAAACTGACCCAGTTCCCGTTCGAATTCGAACAGTGTATTTGACCAGGCGACAATCGTTTTGCGGACAGTCGCGGCGGTTTTATTTGTCTCTTCTGGCTCTTCCGCATCGGATTTTCTTAACAGCCGAGCCGCAACAATGATGGCCTGCTGCTGAAGTTCAGCAACGCTCTGCAGGAATTTGAGTTGAGACTCGTAGGATCGACCCCAGCGTTCAAATTCGTTGTTTTCGAAAGGTGAAGATCCATCAGACAGGCTCCCTTCCTGTCCATCATCGGCTGAGTCGCGAAACGTGACGCCTTCGTAGGCAGCTGCGAACGGGCTATCGGGATCCTCTTCCTCTTCCTGATCCCACGGCCCATCCAGAGCCGGCTCGTCCCACCAGTCCTGATCATTTTCTTCGGTCTCTGGTGACGGAGTGCTCACATCAATCGACATTCGTGGCATTCCCCACCGGCTGCCCGCATTGGCTTCGAGTAACTCGAGCGACCTGCGATAACGATCGAATAAGGAATCGTCATCGTCGTCGGTTTTGCGTAGCAGGTTGGCCCATTCCAGCAGCGAGACACTGAAGGTTTCATCGAAATGGACGGAGTCGGATTCTTCAATTTGACTGAACCATTGCATCAGGAGGCCAAATGCGGAATTCAGATCGCGTTTGTCGAGCAGTACGCTGACAATATTATGATACGCCAGATGAGAATCGAACATTTCGACATGAGTGCGCCAGAATGACAGGCTGTTTTCCTGAGGGTCGGCTTTCTGCCAGGCGAGCAATGTGCGAGCGACGATCATCGCGGATTCGTAGGTTTTCACTCCATACAACTTTGGAATATCTTCTACGGTTGTCGTGGCGTATTCATCCCAATGTTCGGCAAAAGATTTGAACGATTCGCTTAATTGAGAAATGATTTCTTCCCGCCCGGCAATTGCCGCTTCGGTTAACGTCTCTGCATGGACAGAGAAAATCTGCTCCATCACTTCAATCAGGATTTCAACACGCACATCGGGAACAGAATCGTCGCGATTTGAGAACAGATTGAATTGTCCCTGAAAGCCGAGGATATTCCAGGGATCGATGAATGCTCCACATTCGATGCCGCGTCGGTAGAGTTCTTTAATCTCCGACAGAAGCGGTAAAGACTGCTCAAATTCGCCAGCATGATTGTGTTGTTGAACGATGCGAATCCGCCATTGAATTTCCGTTTCAAATCGGATGGAAGCCGCGGGAATGATCTCCGCCTGTCGACGGCTCTCTTCGGCATATCCCATGCGGGCATACATCAAGGCCAGTTCCCGATTTCGAACCTGCTGAGCTCCGTAATTGGAAAGGAACATATTCAGCGCGTGCCGAACATGCCCGAAGGGTTGTTGCGTGATCTGCTGCTGTTGGTACAAACGCTCTGCTCGCGGGCCTTCCAGTTTCGACATCAGGTGTTCGTAGAAGAAGTCGCGTTGTCTGGCCACAACGGGCAGCAGTGAAGAAAGTGAGACGGTCGAATCAAATGTATCTGGCCCTGAACCACTGATTGATGAGGCCATCAGAATTGTTCCGCCCAGAGCAGCCGAGGCATCGAACAGGGCCTCCTCGTAAGGGACTTTTTCGATTTGACAGCTGTATTGAATCCAGTCAATCAGCGCATCCAGAATGATACTGCGAACGACAAATCGATGATAATACCCGTCCAAGCCGATGCGATGCGGATCCCATTCTCCGAACAGATAATTCGTTCGTTTGAAGACGGGATGATTATAATCATAGGCACGAACATCGACGGCCAGTTCTTCCAGATTCCGTCTCAGAAAATGAGTTGCAGCAATGACCGACTCGGGAACCTGTTCCAAGAGTGATAGTGTTTTCTGAATCAGATCCTGATACTTGCCGACAGCTGTGCCTGTTTCCTTAAAGGAGAGGGGGATCAGTGCGAATTTCTCGTGGGGATAGGCCTGAACCATACGCCCGTTTTCGAGCAGGGCAACCGGACGGTAGCCAATAAAATCATTCACTTGCAGGATGGAATTCTGGACAATCTCATCAACATCGTCAGATGTGGACTGCTGAGTCAGAACCGCCTCGGCTAGAGTGGCGATAAAAAACGGTTCAATGAGTCGCTCTTTGGAAATATGAAACAGCAGGTCGTGATGGTAACTGTAATAGGCATCAAGCATCTGTCCAAAAAGGATTTCCAGAACCCGGGTTGCCTGACTCGAATCCTGAAACGCAGAATTTTCTACTTGCAATTCCTGCAGTTGTTCAAGCAAATACTCGTGAATGGACCTTAAATCGTTCACTCCAAAGTGGGCAAACAGCAGATTCCAATTGTTAAACGCACCATAATCCCGGCTGCCATTGGAAAAATTCAAATATCCCAAAAGACCTCGGGCGGCTTCAATTACGCTCTCGTCAGGACGATCTGCTGATGAAGTTTTCGACATCAATTTCTATACTCTTTCCCACACTCGTTCAGTGGCTCTAACTGATTCCTTTTCGTCTGCGGAAACTTTAACAAATTAGACTCATCATTGCAGCCATGTGAATGTGTACTGTAATTATGTATCTAAAAGGAGAGTGAGCAATGGGAGAAACCCTGCATTTGATTGCTACGGGGTGAATGGATATGGTTAGCTCATAAACATCAAAAATATTCGTAACTCCTTTCAGAAAAAGATGAGCGATGCAGGAACTTCCCGAAGCTTTGGATGTGATTGCCGTGGGAGCTCATCCGGATGATGTGGAGATTGGTTGCGGTGGCACCCTGGCGACATTATCCCGGCAGGGATATCGGGTGGGAATTATTGATTTGACGGATGGGGAGCCGACGCCGCTCAGTCCTGGCCCTGAGGTTCGTCTGGAAGAGGCTAGGAAAGCGGCGGAAATTCTCGGGGTGCATGTGCGGGAAACGCTGGATCTGCCGAATCGCAAATTATTTGACAATTACGAAGCCCGGGTCACACTCGCCAAGGTTTTTCGGCGATATCGTCCTAAAGTCGTGATTGGTATTGCTGATAAAACTCCACTCGCCTCACCTGATCACTGGCAGGCGATGCAAATTACTGATGCGGCTATTTTCTATTCGAGACTCACGAAGTGGGACGATGAATTTAACGGCTTGCCAGTGCACACGGTTTCCCGTCAGTTGTGGTATCCGCTGGGATTAAGACAAATGCCCGCTCCGCAAAAAGCAGGGCATTTTATTACGGATATTTCGGATGCGCTGGAAACGAAGATTCGAGCGGTTGAGGCTTACGAGACTCAATTTCCTGCCTCCAAAGCCCACGTTTATGAGTTACTGCGGAGTCAAAGTCATTATTATGGAGCGGCAGCCGGGTTTACGGCTGGGGAATTGATCATTAGCCCGACTGTTCTTGGTGTGCGGGATATGATGACCGCTTTGTTCTAAAGCATTTCCGATAATTATCGGCAGCGAATAGCAGGAGCAAACTTCGCGTTTTATAATTAATTGATGCTCATGCGACTGCATAATCCATTAGGAAATGGTCTAAGTTGCGTTCGGTGCAAGACTTAGTCAGAATGATTCTTGACAGAACCTGGAATCTCTTCACAATTCAAACTGAGATTAGATTCTGTATTTCCATTACTGGGAAACTGTGGCACTTCATATGTGCATAAATGTCATCCTGAAATACAAGCCTGAATTGGCCACTAAATAACTTCAAAAATCATGCCAGACATCCGCATCGGCCAACTCAGCATTACCGGCAACTACCGGAAAAATAACGAGGACAATCTCCACGTCGACGAGGAAAATCGTTTCTTCATCGTGGCTGATGGAATGGGTGGCCAAAGTGCAGGCGAGAAAGCGAGTCAGTTAGCGGTTGAACTGGTTCCCAAAAAGTTGAATGAGCTGATCGATTTTATTGATGATACGTCCGATCAGATCCGCGCAGCGATCGATGATGCGGTCGGAAATGCCAATTCCGAAATTATGGTTCTCGGTCGAGTCGACCCGGAACTGCACAACATGGGAACCACCATCGTTCTGCTCGTCTGGGTGGGAGAGACTTTTTATATCGGCAACGTGGGCGACAGTCGTGCTTATCTGTTACGAAAGAATAAACTCGAACAGATCACCAAAGATCATTCACTGGTGCAGGCATTGATGGATGCGGGAACGATTTCTCCTGATGAAGCGCGCTCGCATCGATATAAAAATGTGCTGGTCAGATATCTCGGTTCCAAAGAAGGGGGAGAGGGGGTTTCGACTCATGAAATTCAACCTCAACCCGGCGATCGTTTTTTACTCTGCACCGATGGCGTGACCGACGGTCTGGATGATGAGGAACTACGGGAATTGCTCAAAGCGGAAGAAGATCCTCAAAAAACAGCAGATTCAATTATCCTGGCGGCTCAAAAAGGTGGTTCAAAAGACAATATCACCTGCATTGTGCTCGATGTATAACTCACCTCATCTGGATTCTTGAATCGTGAGTAAAGAGACGACTGAGACTTCCGCCGAGACGCAAAAAGTAGTCCATCAACAACCGTACTTATCTCTTATCGTGATGGCATCCACACTCACAATCACCTTGCTGCAGGTGATTGTGCTGACCTCATCCTATCTCCCTCTGGGAGTATCAGGGGAATGGGTTTGGCCAAGGATCCCCGCAGGAAACACTGATCTTTTTGCCGGTCTGTTCACAGTTATTCTAAGCATAGGATATCTGGCCTTATTATGGCTGGGAATTCGGTGGCTTGATCAAGCTGGACGTGTCAGGATCGCAATGGGACTGGTGGGGCTGGTATTCGCTTCATGGATTCTGATCCCGACACTGCGTTCGGTTCCGGCTGGGATTTATGGAACCGCAGGGACGAGTTGGGTTACTTATTATCCTCGCATGTCGGGATATTACACAGAAGCCATGCATAATGAGGAGACGTATTCAGAATTTCTGGCAGACTATGAAGACCTCGTGAGGCAGGGAGATTACCTGCATCAGGGAACTCACCCGCCCGGATTGATCCTCTATTTTCGCCTCTTGAAATCAGTCTGCACATATTCGCCTGCACTCTCAGAGTTATTGGTCGAGACGGAGTCGCAATCCCTTCAGGATGGACTGGATGTCTTAGAGCAACTTGCTCAGGAAAATGGTGAAGACTTTCCAGAATCGCATCGAGCTGTTTTGTCCCTCAATCTCTGGGTGACTTATCTGGTCGCAGCGTTCACCGTGATCCCTGTGTTCCTCATCGCCCGACAATTTGTTCCTTTCCGGGCGGCCTGGCTCGTTACGGGTTTGTGGCCCTTGATCCCTGCGCTCTCTGTGTTTGCCCCGAAATCCGATTTACTGCTTCCCTTTTTCTCCGCCTGGACAGCGGCTTTATGGATTTTGTCGGTCCGTAAAAATTCGATCGCACTCAGTTTACTGGCAGGCTTAATATTCTGGCTCGGCTGCTGGATTTCGTTAGCAGTCATCGTCGTGCCAGTCATTCTCGCAGTTTGGGTGGTGCTCAATTCGCTGTTTGAAACAATAGATGAACAGAATCGATTTGACAAACATTCCGTGTTGAAGCTGATCCGTGGATTGCACTGGAAACCAGCAATCAGTTCCCTGTTCGTCTTTATTGTAATGACGTTGTTCACGGCATTGATCGTCAAGTTAAATCTGTGGACGGTCTGGCGATTGAATTTGCAGAATCATGCGTCGTTTTACGATCACAATACCCGCACTTATCTCAGCTGGCTGATTGTCAATCCGCTGGAAATGACATTTACGCTAGGTCCGGCAGTGACCATTCTGGTGCTAGGGACAGTGTGGACAAACTTGAGGCAGCGAGTCAGGACGCCGGCAACCGCATGGACATTGGCTGTCTTTTTTGTGTGGAGTCTACTCTGGCTCAGTGGGAAAAACATGGGTGAGGCGGCTCGACTCTGGATTTTTCTCACTCCGTTATTTCTTTCAACCGGAGCAGGCTTTCTGGATCAATGTCTCGCGTTTTCTTCAGCCGGTCGAATGCGAACGATCTGCATTTGCCTGTTTGTGTGTCAGGTCATTGTTGCGTTGGTGATTGTCATACAGATCGATGCGTTCGATTTTTCCTCTTTTCTCATGTAATCCGCATAGATGGTCTTGAGCCTGAGAAAGAAATCCGATTACAGCGGGAATGCGGAATTGGATGAAGAGTCTGGGCTAAAATTGCGATAATCGATTAAAGAACAATCGATTAATCGTTATGCGTGCTCTTTTGACAGGCATGATGACTTCAACCTGTCTTTCAGACTTGTCCACATACCTGAGTCTCCTACATGACCCGACTTTCAATTGCCACGATATTCATGATGAGCCTGGCTCTTCTGGCAGGATGCAGTGAGGAAGAGATTGTGTTCAAAGAAGTCAAGCATCCGCATGAAATGCTCAAAGCCTCGGAAGTCAGTCAGTTTTTGAAAATTGTTCATGGGCTTTCTGATCATAAACTCCCGCCTTTGCCGCCGTTATTTACGCAGGCTCCGGAATGGGAGTTTGATCGGGAGTTAACGGTTGCTGGACTGGTTCGAGAAGTTCAAAAAGCAAATGGCCGGCATTGGCTTTCTGCTTCTGTTGTATCCAAATTGGAGAATCATCAGCCGCTTCAGAAATTACTGGAAGAATATCAGTTATCGACTCCTCAGTTTCTTGGTTTGGCGGAATCAGTCTGCATGGCAGCTGCTCGAACGTTCTACCCTGAGGAAGATCAATTGAAACAAATTATTCGAGATGGTCGAGTTAAGCTTGATTACTTAGAAAATCAGCAGGATATTTTTGCTGCATTGCCAGAAGAAGATAAATATGAAATTATTCATCTTGCTACCTGGATTGCACGAGTCGATCGTGCGGAACGTCTGGCAGAAGTTCCTATTGAAAATATCGAATTGATCCAGCGACACTGGGAAGTCATTTCTCCATTCCTGCCCCAGGAGTGTCAGCAGGATCCTATGTCAGACATTGTCGATACACTTCAGGTCTATGGGATGCCCTTTGAGGAACTGCCTGGTTCAGGGTTGGATTCCGAGTTGACCTGGAATCCGAGTGACCATCGGGTCAGGATCGAACATGCAACCGAACAGCAGATTTCACAATACGATCTGGAAAAATCTCACCGGAATACAAAAAACCTGGCTGATCGAGATGAATCCATAGAAAAGTAGGACAGGCATCCTGCCTGTCCTGCAGGGTTTGTGAATAATTAGTACAGAATTTCAGGAAATGGCGGAGCCATGGAAACGACCCTGCATAAACAACTCAAGTCGCGATACTGTCTTCCCGATTCCTCAATTGAACAGCAATTGGGAGCCTATCGTATTGATGTGGTTCAGGGGGAGCATCTGATTGAAATTCAATGCAGTGCTCTGGCTGCGATTCGAGATAAAATTCGCGAACTCTCTGCTGATTACAAGATGACCGTTGTGAAGCCGATTATCCGTAAACGGTATATTACTCAACGGAAGTGGAGTCAAACACTCGGTCGTCGCCTGTCTCCGAAATCGGGAGGCTGGATGAATATCTTTGAGGAGATGGTTCACTTTGTGACTGTCTTCCCACAACCGAGGTTGACGCTGGAGTTGCTGCTGATCGACATTGATGAAATCCGGCGTCCCCCTAAAAAACGCTGGTCACGAAAAGGTTATCGGGTTGAAGATCGCAGCCTCATCGAAGTGATTGATCAGCGGACCCTTCGCGTTCCTGCAGATTTCTATAGTTTATTGCCTGCACGGATTCCTGAAGAATTCACAACATCAGAGATGGCGAGCATATTACAAATTTCTCGTTCGTTCGCACAACAAATTGCTTATTGCCTGCGAGAGAGTGGAGCCGCTAAAGCAATTGGGAAAACTGGAAATGCGATCCAGTATCAAAGAATAGAACAGTGTTCCAGGGCGGCTTGATTAAAGACTCTCCAAATACGTTCTGAAAGACAGAATAGATCATTTCCAAACGGTATCTGCAATCGCCTGGCAAGAAATGTCCTAAAACGTTGTATTTGCTCCTGCCGAACGCTGCAGGTAATTTTTGAAGAGGCATTCGATTCATGGATCAATCATTCCTTCGCGAATCGCAAAGCGCGCCAGGCGAACCCGGTCATTCAAATTGAGTTTCTTCATGATACGATATTTTTGACTGTCGATCGCCTTGGCAGACAATTTCATCATCTCTGCAATCTCTTTCACCGTATAGCCCTCTGCTAATTTGCAGAGAACTTCCCGTTGACGGGGCGTCAATCCGTTACGATCTTTTTTTCCGGTCCTTTTCCCGGGCTTTTGCAGTGATCGATTTTCTATGGATTTCGAAAAATAGAATTGTCCATGGATCACTTTTCGAAACGCAGAAAATATTTCTTCCAGAGGATCATTCTGATTGATCACTCCTTCAGGTATTTCTTCAGGAAGATTATTTATGCAGTTTTGAGAAACTTGCTGGACAAAGATGATAATTCGACTCGTCGAATCCCGCTCACGAATCTGAAGAATTAATTCCTGTATCGACTTAGTAGGAATTTCACTGGGCAGCAAGATAACTGGCCCGGAAGTATCACGAAGTTGAGAGTTTAGTTCTTTCAATTCTCGTACAATAAAGACGTTTTCGAAGAGTTGCCACGAAACCAGTAAACATCGTATTGCCTCACCAATGAATTCCGCTTCTTGAAAAATGATCAGTGAATTGGACACATGAATTTTCGAATGGTCAGATTGATCAATTCTCATTATCAGTTGGCTCTTTGTCTCTCATCATGAAATCAGGGCACCACTCATTGATTATCAGTTACTCTCTATGGATCTGGTCAAATAAAATACTGGCAGGTCGATGAGGAATAAGAATCTGGTGAATTACCTGTGACATGTTCTGTCACAGACCACATCTTTCAAAATAAAGACCGTGTCTTTATTGTCCTTGCGATGGGGCTAAAACCCTCGCCTTCAGGCGAAACCTTCAGGTTCATTTTTTCGTGGGTTCAAATTTGTCCAAGGACAATAAAAACCTGGCATGTGAGCGAAAGGACTTCAGTCCGAAGCTCACGGCCAAAAAA
>DEML01000096.1:0-76559 GCA_002359185.1 Planctomycetaceae bacterium UBA2671 | reverse complement strand
GGACTTCAGTCCGAAGCTCACGGCCTAAAAACCTATCGGCTTCAGCCGATAGTAATTCAGTGATGGCAGGGAAGAGGACCCGGGATGGGGGACTGCAGATTGCTATAGAGGCTTTTTGATGGTTTGAGCCCCCCCGTTTCCAGTCAATCATCAGCTACACATTCATGGAAACGGCTCTGGATCGTTAAATACGTGAATGCGATCATCAGGATTCGCGGCTTGAAAAGGAATCCTCATAACTGCTGTAAACGGACTATTCATGGGGTGTGATCTTGGAATTGTCACTGTTTTCCATCAGAAGTGTCCGAAAAACGCCACATTTTGTCAGAACTTGAACTAACTTTAGTTCAACAATGTTTCCTTTTTGCGTCATTCAAAAAGGAGACATCATATTTCAGGCAAACCAGGGCAACAGGTACTGACATGAGAGTTTTGCTCGTTGATCGTTCGAAATCATGGAGACTGGTTCAACAGCGATGCTTTCGAGGGTTGGGAATTCGCGAAATAGTCGCAGTCGAACGAGAATCTGAAGCATGGACGCAAATGCAGCAGCAAGGATTTGATATCGTTTTTGTCGATATCAACTGGGCCGATTTAAGTTCGATTGAACTCATTTCTCTCATTCGCAATGAATACCCGAGCCTGCCAATTATTCTATTGACCAGTGAAGCAGATCGATGTCATCTCATTTCTGCAATGAATGCGGGTGTCACTGATTATCTCTTAAAACCATCTACGCCAGAGACGATTCAAGCCAAGTTATCCAAATGGTTGGGATGTCTTGTTTAGCGTTGTGAGTTGAATAGGGTGAATTGGAGTCACCCTTCAAGATTACTAAAAAATATTTGTGAAGTCAGGAACTCAGAAGCACTGCTCATAGCAGGATGAATTTACGTGTTTCTGAGAGATATCTTGTAAAAGCGAAACTTGGGTACGAAAATGTTTAATGCAGAAAATATATGGAAATCTCCACAGTTACCAACTTTGCCAGCAGTGGCTGTGCGTTTATTGGAAATTTCGAAAAACCCGGAGACAGAACTGAATGAAATTGTTGATTTGATTAAAACGGATCCTGCAATTACTGCACGAATTCTGCAAGCAACCAACTCTTCCTTTTTCAGTTTCAATACCAAAATTAACTCGATAGAACGAGCGGTCACGTTGCTGGGAACAACAGTCATCACCTCACTGTCGTTGAGTTTTTCCCTGGCCGATGAATCCATGTCACAAGGACCGATGCAGGCCTTTTATCGTGATTACTGGAAACAATCGATTATCAATGCGGTTGCAGGTGAGATAATCGGCAAGCGATGTCAACCTGGTCTGGAGTGCGAATTTTTCATGGCTAGTTTGCTGGTTGACATTGGTCGGCTGGCGATGCTGAAAACGATTTCCAGAGAATACTACCCGGTTCTGGTTACTTATGAATCTCAGGAGCGGCAACTTTTTGAAGTTGAACATGAGTTTCTTGGACTCGATCATTCCCTGGTTTCTTACAAACTTATTGAAAAATGGGGTTTACCGGATTCTATGCTGCAGGGGATTCGTCTTCAGCATTTTTCGACGGAAACCCTGTTTGAGGAACTGACTCCGGGCAAACATGTCATGGAGGCAGCCATTGTCCTATCCAACGCCGTTGGTGATTATTTCAATTCCTCGTCAAGTGGATTGGCAATTCAACGGATCCGAGAATTAGCCAGCCATTTCTTTGGCATTCAGGGAGTGGAAGTCGATCGATATCTGGAAGAAGTCCATCAGCGAATTGAAGCGGCTGGAAATCTGTTTGACGTGGACATGAGTGATATCGTTTCGCCAAGTGAAATCATGTCACAAGCCAATCAACAATTGCTGGAACTGACCATGCGGGCCCGCAGTGAAACACTCCAGGCCAGCGAACAGAAGAAGCAATTCGAACGGGAAAAGCAATTACTGGTCTGTCAGAATGAAGTGCTGCAGCAGAAAGCGACTATCGACACTTTAACGGGATCGTATAATCGTGCTTTTTTCGATGAAGCTCTTCAAGGCAAGGTGCATGAAGCCTCAGACCGCAGCATGCCTATCTGTGTGATCTTCTGTGATATCGATAAATTCAAACTCCTCAACGACACCTTTGGACATAAATTTGGCGATGACGTTCTGAGACAGTTTGCGGACGTTTTTCGTCGAAACTTAAGAACGGCCGATATTTTCTGCCGATATGGTGGCGAAGAATTTGTCGTCATTGTTCATCGACCGACTGAAAAGGGTGTCGAGAAGCTGACCGAACGAATTCGCAATGCGATCGAGCAGGAAAATTTCATGCATCTCGGCCAGCGAGTTCCTGTGACTGCCAGTTTTGGAACTGCAACCATGATGCCTGGTCGGCAGGATTACGATTGTGGGGAAGAAATCCTCAAGCAGGCTGACGAAGCCTTATATCAGTCCAAAGAGAATGGTCGGAATCAGGCGCATCATCGCTGCTTGATCAATA
Organism: Planctomycetaceae bacterium UBA2671; assembly: GCA_002359185.1. Classification (GTDB taxonomy): domain Bacteria; phylum Planctomycetota; class Planctomycetia; order Planctomycetales; family Planctomycetaceae; genus Rubinisphaera. The sequence continues at coordinate 74,089 of DEML01000096.1, read as the reverse complement.
CTCAGGAACGAGAACTCATTAAAGCCGTTAATAATTTGAAATTCAGTCGCTGGCTTGTTTCACGTGAAATTTTGGACATCATGACGATCTCTCGGATCCTGTTGCAAGTTCCTCCAGATCAGCGATCACTCGGAGAAATGGCAGTCGATTTCAAAATGATGGACTACGAACAGGTCGATCAACTCGCTAACGCACAAAAGAGCTGTCCAAGAAAACGAATTGGCGACATGGCTGTCGAAATGGGATTCTTAACAATGGAAAATCTCCATCTCTTGCTTTGCTGGCAATGTGAACCCCCAGATCGATTGATGAATTCCATGACTGCCAATAATTTATTTTCCGCAAAGAGAAGTCGGGAACTGTATTCGGAATATCAAAAGTCAACAATGTCGACTTTGGTGCTCACGTAATAAACGGTTCGGCACGGATGTCGGAATCTCGGGTGGAATTTGTGAAAAGGTAATGAGAATTGTTGCACCCTGGTGCATGTTATTGCAGGCAGGGCAGTAAGAGTGGGAAGTGATCTCTGCAAAATCTGAGTCATTCTGTAGCTTTCGTCGATGCGATCCCTTGACGGAAATTTTAGATATCCGATGATTCCAGACTTTTGAGGAACACCGAGCAGCACAGAACACGAAGCGATCTGAGTGAGTCGATACAGTATCACCAGATCAGAATGATTGTGGCAGTTAAAAAATATTAGTGATGACCAGGAATGATTCTCAATCAGGACAGAGGATTCAATCTGAAATGCCGGTTATCAGTTAGAAATTGTCTGACAACGCGACATCGGAATGCGTTGCCGTTATTTGACCACCAACATTAAGCCCTTTAAGGGTCCCAGACCGTTCGCTGGATGGAGAGAATAGGTTTCAGGATGGAGCAATCACATAATACGCTTGAGTCACAGCAGAAACAGAAGAAGACAGGCGTTCTTGCTGTTCTTACCATGGTGCTTGCGACAGGTCTGTGGGTTGGATACGAAGTGTCCGTCGGAGATCAACCCGAGCATGCTGTGACGGAATCTCATGCAATTGAGGAAGCTCATCACACTGAGCACTCTGCGGAAGTTGGGACTTCGGAAGATCATCATACTAAGTCAGCACACGACCAAAATGATCACGCTGAACATGATGACCATGCTTCAAATTCGGCAGAACATTCTGCGGGTTTAGCACATGTTCCCGCCTGGTATAGTGTTCTTCCGTTTGTCGCCTTGCTGCTCTGTATTGCTATTTTGCCACTGTTTCACAAAACCGAACACTGGTGGGAAAAGAATTCGAACCGCTTTCTGGTCGCTGCCGGCTTAGGCGTTATTACCCTGTTGTACTATGCTTTTGTCGATGGGCATGGCGTTCACGATCATATCTCCCACGGCCATTCCGAACCTGGAGTTCCGGCTGCGATGACCGTGCTGAAAAATGCACTCATGGCCGAATATATTCCATTTATCACATTGCTCTTCAGCTTGTATGTGATTACGGGTGGTATCGCGATCGAGGCCAGAATTGTCGGCAAACCTTATGTGAATACGGGTTTAATTGGCCTGGGTGCATTGCTGGCCAGTTTTGTAGGAACAACCGGAGCCGCGATGCTCCTGATTCGGCCATTGCTCACGGCCAATGCAAAACGGGAATATGTGGCTCACACCGTAATCTTCTTCATATTCGCAGTTTGCAATACGGGAGGCTGTCTGTTGCCAATCGGCGATCCGCCTCTGTTTCTCGGTTACCTGCGGGGTGTCGACTTCTTCTGGACGCTCAAACTCTGGCCGATGTGGCTGTTTGCCAACCTGATGATCCTGGCTGTCTATTTCTTCTGGGATACAATGTTTGTAAGAAAAGAGTCAGCTGAGTCATTCGTTATCGAATCATCCGATGCACCTGCTTTGCAAGTTTTTGGATCGTTGAATCTCCTCTGGCTGATCTGTGTTGTGATTTGTGTTGCCACACTCGATCCATCAAAACCATTTCCGGGGACATCATTTAAAGCCCCGATGTATTTTCGCGAAATGCTGATGCTGCTGTTTACTGCCGCATCATTAATGACAACGACCAGTGAAGTCCGCCGTAAAAACAGCTTTAACTACGATGCGATTATCGAAGTCGCTGCGTTGTTTTCAGGAATCTTTATCTGCATGCAGCCTCCCGTGCAGATTTTAAATGTGTATGGAAAAACATTAGGATTTGATTCCCCCATGAAATTCTTCTGGGGAACGGGAACACTGTCGAGCTTTTTAGATAATGCTCCGACTTATGTTGTCTTCTTCGAGACAGCGAAAACGATGGAACCGGTCGGAAACACGGTCGCGGGTGTCTCTGAAATCTTCCTGATTGCGATCAGTCTGGGAGCGGTCTTCATGGGGGCGATGACTTATATTGGCAATGGTCCAAACTTCATGGTCAAAGCGATTGCTGAAAAGAATAACATCCGCATGCCGAGTTTCTTCGGCTATATGTTTTACAGCGTCGCCGTTCTGGTACCAATTTTTCTGCTCACGACATTGATTTTCCTGTAACCGCGAGTCAATTCCAGAGGTTTTGATCAATCTTGAGCGACACGGAAGTCGCTGCTGAGTACGCTCGTTCAAAAATTATTGAACTATGAATTGGATAGTCGGTGTACACTGGTTAAACTTCAGTGATCATTGATTTCATTTTCTCAATTCGTTTCGTGTGAGAGCGTCTCAACGTTAGCCTCAAAGATTAAACAGAGTGTCGCTATGCCAAAGTTGGTTATTCTTCAGGGTGGTCAAGCCATCCCGCATCTGCTGCCTGAAAGTGATGTCGTTATTGGTCGATTGCCCGAATGCGATCTGCAATTGGATTCGAACATGGTTTCCCGTCGCCATGCCAAGGTGTCCTATTCTGGAAATGCCTTTCAGCTGGAAGACATGGGAAGTGGTAACGGGACTTTCCTCAACGGGAAACGGATCGAAAAAACTGAAGTCCTGGCTCATGGAGACCGTTTGAAACTGGGGCCCATTCTGCTGCGATTCGAAGATGAAGCTCACTCAAAAACAGAGCCCGAAGCAGAAACCTACAATGACCAGGGTGATTTTGACGTCGATGTGGATACAGAATCGGAAACGGGGACCATCATGGGGGTGGTGGACAATGCCTCCGGTTTCGGTTTGCTCGACGTTCGACCGGAAGTGAAGTTGAAAGCAATCATCGAAATCAGTCGTGCCCTGGCTGGGACAACTGAAATCGACAAGTTACTTCCCAAAATTCTCGATACCCTGTTCAGTATTTTTCCTCATGCTGATCGAGGCTGCATTCTGATCAAGAATCAGGAAACGGGAAAAATGGTCCCCAGGGCGATCAAGCATCGTCACAGCTCAAATGACGATTCTGTCAAACTGAGTAAAACCATTCTCAATTCCGTACTGGAAGAACGTAAGGGGATTCTCTCAGCCGATGCGGCGACAGATGCTCGTTTCGAAGCCAGTGAGTCAATTTCCAGTCTGACGATTCGCTCGATGATGTGTGTCCCGCTCCTCGGCTTGTCAGGCGAGCCCTTGGGAGTGATCAATATCGATACTCAGAATCCGATCAGTCAGTTTCGGCAGGAAGATCTGGATCTGTTACTGGCGGTGGCTGGTCAGGCTGCTCTGAGTTATGAATCTGCCAAGCTGATGGTTTCTTATGCAGAGAAACAGAAGCAGGACAGCGAAATGCAAATCGCGCGGAATGTCCAGCATGCATTGCTGCCCGAAGATTTCCCCATCATTCCCGAATATGAAATTTATGCGTCTTACGAATCCGCTCAGGAAGTTGGTGGTGACTACTACGATATTATTAAACTCGACGAGGATCACCTCTGTCTGGCTTTTGGCGATGTGGCTGGCAAAGGTGTGCCGGCTGCGCTGGTCATGTCACGACTTTCGAGTGTGGTTCGCAGCACCATGACATTCGTCAAAGATGCTTGTGAAGCGGTCTGCGAAATCAACAATCACATGTGTGCAAAAGCTGTTGAGGGGCGATTTGTCACGTTTGTTCTCATCATTTTGAATCTCAAGGACAATACAATGACCTGTGTGAATGCCGGTCATATGTCGCCGATGGTTCTTCAGGCAGATAAAAACGTGATCGAGTTTTCTGAAGATTCCGTGGGAATCCCCATCGGCGTACTCGAAGATTATCCTTATGAAGTTGTCTCTTATGACATCAAGCCTGGCGATATCATCACGATTTATACGGATGGTGTCAGTGAAGCGATGAATTATGAGAACGAACTCTACGGCATGGAACATCTGCGAAATTTCGTGAAACAGGCAACTCCCAACGCAACTGATCTTGGAAAAGAAGTTCTGGCAGATGTGAAACGGCATGCAGCCGGACGTCCGCAAAATGATGATATTACGTTGATGTCATTTGGTCGTAAGTTATAACAGTGTGTTGAAACCAATAAAAAACCTCAGCAAAGCCAAATTTGCTGAGGTTTTTTTGTAGGCAATATGCTTATTAGTTGTTCAAAAACGACTGGAATTGATTAACTTTACTCCGGAGTTGAAGAAGTCTGGCGCGAAAGAAAGGCCAGTCTTTGCAGTGTATCCGTGTCCTGCACACTTAAACGGGATTCGTCAATGAATGGAATGCGAGCCGCTTCGATCACCTGGATCAACTCGTTGCGCTCCATAGTGTGAATTTCGCGATCAGACAAAGTCGCGACAGTGTCGGGCTTCAGCGAGAATTCCATCGACGAGATCATGATTTGGTTTTCCTTGTTTGGTGTGTTTCAGGGGCTTCAACTATTCAGAGTTGAATCTTTGGTACCATCGGCAGAATGGTTGTTCTGCCAGATTTCGGCTGGATTGTTATGAACTGAACGATGAGCACGTTATGCGCCAAAATATTTAATCATCAAGATAATTGTTCAATGTCTGGTTACAATGAAGAGCCATCAGGCTGAAATCAGGTTCGGGTAAAATATAGGAAGGAAACTAAGAAGTCGTGAATTCCAAGTGATTTTCGTCTCAAGGCTTGAGATTCCTGACTCCTGCTGCCATCATCATGGGTTCCAATTTCAATACAATCCGAACTTGAGAGATTTTGGTCGAAACAGCCGAAATTCCGAATTGTCGGAATGACAAAGGAGTCTCAAATGCGTGTCAAATTTGCACTCTGTGCCTTTTTATTGTTCAGTTCTTTATCACCAGCTTTCGGGGGAGGCTCGCCTTCCGTTGAAACTGAGCAGCCAAATATCATTTTCATATTTACGGATGATCATGCTTCCCATGCAATGAGTTGCTATGGCTCAAAGATCAATAAAACTCCCAATCTGGATCGGATTGCCAACGAGGGGATGAGATTTGACAATTGTTTCTGCACCAACTCCATTTGTGGTCCCTCCAGGGCTGTCATTTTGACGGGCAAATACAGTCATAAGAATGGATTTCTCCGCAACGGCAACAAATTTGATGGCACGCAACTGACTTTTCCCAAAATGTTGCAGATGGCTGGTTATCAGACTGCAATTATTGGCAAGTGGCATTTAGGTGAGCATATGCATCCGACCGGCTTCGATTATTCGGAAGTCCTGGTCGGACAGGGGCCTTACTACAATCCCGTCATGCTGCGGGATACTCACGGCGATGGAAATCGTGAACGCAAAAACTATACGGGATATACGACCGATATCATCACCGATCTGGCAATGGACTGGTTGAAAGAAGGACGCGATTCTTCTCAGCCTTTCATGCTGATGTTCCAACACAAAGCTCCGCACCGGGAATGGTGTCCCGGGCCCGATTATCTGCACATGTATGATGATGTTGAGATTCCCGAACCCGACAATCTGTTTGATGACTACTCCGGTCGCGGCACCGCTGCACATACTCAGGATATGTCTATCGAAAAAACGATGACCCCCCGCGACCTGAAACTGGTCCCTCCACCTTATTTGAACGAGGAACAGTTGAAGGTCTGGAATGCAGCTTACGAGCCTAAAAACAAGGAGTTTAAAGAGGCAAACCTTCAGGGTAAGGATCTGGTTCGCTGGAAATATCAGCGATATATCAAAGATTATCTACGCTGTATTGCCTCCGTGGATGACAATGTCGGTCGCGTTCTCGACTACCTTGATGAGTCGGGATTGTCAAAAAATACGATCGTGATTTATTCCTCTGATCAAGGTTTTTACCTGGGCGATCACGGCTGGTTTGATAAGCGATTCATGTACGAAGAATCTTATCGTCAACCGTTACTGGCACGCTGGCCGGGGCATATTGAGCCGGGGAGTGTGAGTGAAGAACTTGTGTCCAATGTCGATTTTGCGGAAACATTTATTGATATCGCGGGCTTTGATACTCCCAGAGATATGCAGGGGGCAAGTCTGGTGCCGATTATGGAAGGCGAGACTCCCGAAGACTGGCGACAGGCGCATTACTATCAATATTATGAGTTTGAAGAGAATCAAAAGACGGCTCACATGGTCAGGCGCCATCGAGGAGTGCGTACCGATCGTTACAAGCTGATTCACTTCTACAATCTTGGTGAATGGGAATTGTACGATCTCGAAAAAGATCCGAATGAGATGCAGAGTGTCTATGATCAGCCTGAATATGAAGATGTTCAGAAGCGTCTCAAATACGAACTGGATCGTCTGGCTGAAGAACTCGAAGTGCCTGATGATTCTGGATCGGTCTCGAAAAATCCTCCTTCACTGGGAAAACTTCCTCCCAAGCAGCCGCGTAACAACAAAAAGAATCCCAAATCGTAATCTGGACCTTCGATTAACAGGCTCTTCATTGTTACGAAGCTCACATCCAAAAGCATAATGGCTTCAGCCGATAGGAAATCAGTTTTTAGACTGCATATTATTTAGACTTGGGGATTCTGTTGGGAGTATTGTGGTTTACTTTGGGATGTGTGATTCCAGCCTTTTTGGTCTCGCTGATCGTTACCCGGCAGATGATAAAATGGGCTCCCCATCTGGGGCTGGTTGATCAACCCGCTGAGCGTAAAGTCCATGTGACACCGACGCCCCTTGGCGGTGGTGTCGGAATTGTGTGCGGGGTGATTATCCCACTGGCGTGCGCTCATCTGATAATCTGGGCGATTACTCATGGCTATTTGCCTCAATCACTCATTCCTGGCGATTTGAAGTTGCATTTGCCCGGTGCTCTTTACCGTGCCCCTCAAATGTGGGGGATCCTGACAGCCGGACTGGTTTTAAGCATTGTTGGCCTTATTGACGATGTTCATCCCGTCTCCTGGAAATTTCGACTGATGATTCAATTCATGGTCGCAATTGCGGTAATCAGTGCAGATGTGCACGCAACGGTTTTCATTTTCTTTACGCCCATCGGCTGGGTACTGACAGCCTTCTGGCTTGTCTTACTGATCAATTCGCTGAATTTCCTGGATAACATGGACGGCTTGACCGGAGGGATCAGTATGATCGCTGCGCTCATGTTTGCCATTATCATGTTATCGCAGACATCAGAGCCTCGCTGGCTGGTGGGAGGCATGCTGCTGGTGATTGTTGGTTCCTGTGCCGGATTTCTCGTCTGGAACTGGTCGCCGGCGAAAATCTTCATGGGAGATGCCGGCAGCACGTTTCTTGGATTGATGCTGGGATGCCTGACAGTCCTGGGCACTTTTTATGATGAGGCCAGTTCCGATACTCACGTCATGTTGGCTCCGTTATGCGTGTTAGCAGTCCCACTTTACGATTTTATTTCCGTGATGGTAATACGAATTAAACGTGGTCTCAGTCCGATTGCGCCTGATAAAAACCATTTCTCGCATCGACTTGTCGATTTAGGACTCTCGCGGAAGAATGCTGTATTAACCATCTATTTGTGTACTTTGACAACGGGTTTAGCCGCTCTGCTGCTTTATCGTCTGCCGGGTTGGGGATCAGCCTGGACGATTATCGCGATGATTGTGTGCATACTCATGATCATCTCAATTCTGGAAACAGCCGGACGTCGAGCAGCGCGGAGACGGCAGCAAGAGTCTCATGCTGAATTACAGACGAATACAATAGGTGAGAACAGGATAGATTTGCAGGATCAGAAGTAAGATGAAACCTGCCTCTTCAAAACATGATCAGAATAAAACGCAAAAAACAAAGATTACTGCTCCAACTGATCGGCAGGTTCTTCAACAAGATACGAACCGCCCAATGGGGTTGGCGATCTTGTGGTGTCTGGTCAACTCGCTAATCTGGTGCCAGCTGTTTTTGCCTGCCGAGTCTGTCGGGCAGGGGGACCTGGCGTTAATTCACAGCTGCTGGTTTGCTGTTCTGGCAATTTTAGGTTGGGGAATTTTTAAGCTTTCCAATCGAACTCTGATTTTTGACGGAATTGATCTCTTTCTGGGCTTATTGTGCGCTGGGCCTGTCGTTTCATTTGTTTCCATGTGGATGACAGGCGGGGAATTAAGGACCGGTTTATTTTTTGTATGGTCGTGGTTCACGACGGCAATAACCGTGCTGTTAATGCGACGACTGATTCCCTTATTCTCCATCAAACTGCCTGTTGTCATTGTCATCAGCACGGCTCTCGTGATGAGCTTTCTGGGGATCTACCAGCATTTCTATTTCTATGCGTCAGCTGAGGCGGAAGTCCTGCCTCTGATTGAAAATTATCAGACAGCTGTCCAGAGTCTGGAGACCTCGAATGATTCAGAATTCGCGAGGCAAAGAGCTCTGGAGAAAATATCAGCACTCGAACGCGAACTCTCCCGCATGGGAATTCCGCGGGAACCGCATGCTCAGCTGATGTTCATGCAGCGATTGAGAGACAGTCGGGAACCGTTTGGCTTTTTCGCACTGGCGAATACTTTGGGCGGGTTTCTGGCACTGGCTCTAGTTCTGATGATGGGAGTTGTTATTTATCGAGCAGTCGATACTTCCGCCCGCATCCAGTTCGCAATCTCAATTATTGTCTGGTTCATTCTCGCTTACTGCCTGATGCTGACAAAAAGCCGGACGGCTTGGGTCGGAAGTTTCGTTTGCCTGACAGGCTTATTGATCTTTCATATTGGACGCGTCAAATACTCAGGATTCACGCTCATCAAATACCTGGGAGCAGGATTTGTTCTGATCCTGATTATCGTCGGCATCGCATTTTGGACAGGAAGTCTCGATGTCCAAGTGGTGTTGGAATCGAACAAGTCGTTAGCTTATCGCCTCGATTATTGGAAATCCTCGTGGGACATGCTGCAGCATCATGCTGTATTTGGAGCAGGGCCGGGAAACTTTCGGCAGCATTATCTCGAATACAAACTGCCTCGCTCCAGCGAAGAAATACTGGATCCTCATAACCTGTGGTTCGATGCATGGAGCAATGGAGGACTTTTGTCTCTGCTCGGTCTGGTCGGCTTATTCATTTCAGGAGGCCTTTCGTTTCTGAGAGAAAACCCGATCGCAAATCAGGTCCAATCTTTAGAGTTAATCCCTTCAACACAAACCGTGATCATCATTTCGGCATTATCAGTCGTGTTCTCGGGATTACTGGTTCCTCCGGAAACGGTCCGATACATTGAAGTTACAGGCTTCTGGGTCGTTGCGATGATTTTAGCTTCGCTACTTATCAATTGGCTGGTGAAGCAATGGAAAATTCCGGATTCTGTACTACTCTGGGCGGCTTGCTCGATGGTCATTCATCTGCATGGAGCTGGCGGATTTTCGATGCCAATTATTCTGCAACTGGTCTTAATATTCGCCATTTCAACGAGGCCAATTTGTCCCACTTTCCGTGTGAATTCGCGAGTTGCAGGTCTACTGATGCTGGGAGCCGGTTTAGTGATGCTGGGAATGAGTATTCCGGGAGTCATTCGGCCTCGACTGGCAGAATCGGTAGCGCTTTCGAAATTGCCTCAGACTCAATCGACCTCAGCTTACAGGCGTACTATTCAGGAATGGATTGCTGTCGATGGCTGGAATCCGAATCCCTGGTTTCAATTATCCAATCAGTTACAGCAGGAATCAAAGCAGTCAAAAGATGCCGAGAAATTGCTGGAAGCCTGCCAGATACTCGAACAGGCCATTTCCCGGGACCCTGCTGGATATCAGTACTTTGGAGAATTGGCCGCCTGCCAGTTTGAACACTTTCAACGGACCGGCTCGAAGCAATCGCTCGAAGCGGCTCTCCAATTTCAAGAGAAAGCTGTCAACCGATATCCCACCAAACCTGAGCTGCTGGTGCAACTGGCTGATTATTACTCTCAGGCAGAGCGGCTGGAATCCGCGAAAAATACAGCAGAAGAAGCCTTGAGGTTGGATCAAATCAATCATCAATTCGGACATACGGATAGATATCTGGACGAAGATCAACTGAAAATGCTGCGGGAAATTGTGGAATCTGCGGGTTCGCTTCCAACATCCTCGGCTAATTGACGTAATCAATATTGTGGGAGAAATTCCGCAGGGATGACTTATTGAAATCGGTTGGTTGCAGACTCCGAACTCATTAAACTCGTAGTATTACTCGGAAATGTAATCCGGTTGATCCCTCTCTTTTTAGTGCTGCGGTCGAGAATTTGTATGTTGAACAGGCTGAAAATGATAAAAACATCTCCCATTTGCTCCTCAGTGATTGTCTCTTTAATGGGGCTGATGCTTCTGATTTCGGGGGGCTGTGAAGAAAAAATCGAAGTTGCTGAACCGAAAAAAGAAATCAAGATTGACCTGACAGGACCACAGCCCAAAGTGGTCGTTGAAGAGCCACTCCATGAGTTTGGCAATATGGAAGTGGGTGAAACTCTCAAGCACGATTTTGTAATTCGTAATGACGGCGAGGGGCCGCTCACTTTGATCAAGGATCGCTCAACCTGCAAATGCACAATGGCAGATTTCGAAGAACGGGAAGTGCCACCGGGAGAATCGACAACGATCACGCTAGAGTGGATTGGAAAAGCTGAAGATCCCAATTTCAGCCAGGCAGCTTACATTAAAACGAACGATAACACTGCCAAAGAAATTGCTCTGACTGTAGCCGGACGTGTCGACAAGACTTTCGAAATCACGCCAGCTGGAATCTGGAATCTGGGCGAACTCAATCGTGATAAGCCGACCAGTTTTAGTGGGAAAATCACTTCTCGTGTGCTCGAAGATTTTGAATTCAAAGAAGCAGAATCCAGTAACCCCCTGGTCTCCGTGAACGTAATTCCCATGACACCAGAACAACTCAAGGAAGACGATGTCAAAGCTGGCTATTTGATTGAAGGGGAAGTGAAACCGAACAATGAAATTGGCGAGTTTGAAGCTTCGGTTACTCTGAAAGGAAAGGCCAAAGGAGAAGAACAAAACGGCTATTTCACGATCAATGGTTTCTATTCCGGACCGATTCAGATTGTCGGCCCAGCCGGATGGAAAGCGACTGAAATGTTGCTGGTCATGGGACGATTTGAAAAAGAAGCCGGTAAGTCGTTTAATCTCTCGATGTTTCTCAGAGATAACGAAAATGGACCGGTTGAAGTGCTCGATGTGAAAGCAGACCCTGATTTTTTCACCTTTGACATGACCAAAGATGAAAATTTTAAGGCTGAGAATCGTGAGCGATACAAGATGAAAATCGCGGTAAAGCCTGATGCTCCTCCCCTCAATTTTGATCGAGACAATCCCGCGAGAATTGAAGTGACGACGAATAATCCCCTCATCGGGAAGATGAATTTTAAAATTCACATCTTGAGTTATTAATTCAAGTGCACAGGGTTGCTGAACGAAGCGATGCAAAACTCGATTTGCCTCGTTTGCGGGAATACCATAAGATACATTCTGAAGAGAGTTTCCATTTCCTGTCTCTTATCAATAAGAGGAATGGAATGATTTATCGTCGCACAATATGGCGAGATTATGGAAATCTGATGACTTCATTCGTCAACAAAGGAATGTGAACTGATGCTGAAACACCAGGCATCTCGGCTAACTTCAAACTGGCTTCTACTACTACTGCTCGCTCCCATTGTTGCGATTGGTTGCGGATTGGGTGGATCAAGCGACTCTCCACCCGCTGAGGAGACCAAGGGGAACACAACTGCACCATCCAAGGTCAGCGATTCTCCCAAGGAAATCGTTGCCGGCTGGAAGGATCCCCAATTTGCACTTGTGCTGACCGGGGAACAGAAAGGCTACATGGAACCATGTGGCTGCTCGGAAACGCAATCTGGAGGGATTTCTCGCCGGGCAGACCTGTTCCGCCAGTTGCGGGAAGACAAAGGCTGGGAAGTGGCCGGGCTTGATCTGGGAGATTTCGTAAAGCGAAGTCGTCGCCAGGATCAAATCAAATTCGGCGTCATGCACACTGCTCTGAAAGACATGGGCTACGAAGCATTAACTCTCGGCCCTGCCGATTTGAAATTGCAGGTCGACTATCTCTTTTCCACTATGTCAAATGCAGATGATCTCCCCTATGTCTCTGCGAATGTGATTTTCTACGACACTCCCGATATTGGAAGTCCCGCTCGATTTCAGATATTCGAACTCAACGGCGTCAAGATTGGGGTAACTGGTGTTCTTGGGGAAAAGTTTGCCTCAAAAGTCTTTCCAGAAGGCGATAATTCTGCAAATGATCTCCTCCGCGTCGATGATCCCGTCAAAAGTCTTAAACCTATCGTTGCCAAGCTGAAAGAGCAGGGGTGTGATATCCTGTTTTTGCTGTCACAGGCTTCAAAGTCCGAAACGGAATCGATCTTGAAAAGTGTTCCGGAGTTCGATCTGTGCCTGACTGGTGGTGGGCCGGAAGATCCGAATGGTTTGACGGAAACTGTTGGTAAAACGGTTGTGATGGAAGCGGGGCGTAAAGGAAAATATGCGGGCGTGCTGGGCTATTATCCAGACGAGGAAAAAAAATTCCGCTATGAGCTGGTCGATCTCAATAAGGATCGATTCAAGAGAACACAGGCCATGGAAGAGCACATGGCATTCTATCAGGATCTACTTCGCGAACAGAACATCGTCGAGTCAGAGCCTGCGGTCCCTCATCCTTCGGGCTACACGTACGTCGGCTCGGAAAAATGTGGAACCTGTCACACGAAAGCTTATGCGAAGTGGAAGTCGACGAAGCATTCTCATGCGACAGAGACTTTAATTAAAGGGGAAGAAAATTATTCCGAGACGGAATGGATTTCACGAATTAACGATCCCGAATGTTTGGCTTGTCATGCTGTTGGCTGGAATCCTCAGGAAGTGTTTCGTTTTGAGGGTGGCTTCGTCAATATGGAAGATACGCCTCACTTGACCGGTCAGGGCTGCGAAAACTGCCATGGCCCCGGTAGCCATCACACAGAAATGGAAGCGGTATTCACCGAAACGCGACAAAGCACTCCAGATATTGTCGCCGCTCGCGAAGCGATCAAGGTGAATCTGGTCATGGCGGAAAAGCAGGTCTGTGTGAAATGTCACGACTTCGAAAACAGTCCGAAATTCAACTTCGAAAAGTACTGGGATAAAGTGATCCATCGCGGTAAGGACTGACTTTGCCAGTGACGTCCAAGTCAAATTTATCCCTCGGGATTTGTTTCTAATAAAGTATTTTCTCCCATGTCCGTGTTACCGCCACAGTCGATTAAAGCTCAGGTTCCCAGGAGATTACTCGAATTGACATGGGAGGGCGAAGAACAGCCTTTTGCCATCCCATTTCGTGTACTCAGAGGCTTGTGTCCATGTGCCGTCTGTGTTAATGAAATGACAGGTGTTCGAACCTATTTCGTGGAGGATGCCCCTGAAGATATCCAGCCAGAGAATATGGAACTGATTGGGAATTATGCCGTAAAAATCCTCTGGAGTGATGGCCATTCGACCGGGCTATACACGTGGGATTACCTGAAAAAGATTCAAACAGAATCGCAGAGCGAGAGTCAAATTACTGATGCACTATGAAGTGGAAGTGAAATATCCTGTCGAGAATGTCGATGCACTGCGGAAAATCATTCTTGATCGGGGAGCACGCTATAAGAAGACGATCGAGCAGGAGGATCTGTATTTTGCTCATCCGCAGCGAGACTTTTCTGTGACCGATGAAGCCTTTCGGATTCGACGTGTCGGCTCTAAAAATATGGTCACTTATAAAGGGCCTTTAGTCGACCAGGAAACGAAAACCCGCCAGGAAGTTGAAGTTCGGCTCGCTGAAGGTCCGGAAGCGTTGGCTGGTTTTAAGCAAATACTCGAACAGTTAAGTTTCCAGCCAGTCAGCCATGTTCGTAAAACAAGAAATATTTTCTTACTGATTGAAGCAGGACACGAGTTCGAAATCGTTTTGGATCATGTTCACGAACTCGGAGACTATGCCGAGATCGAATCGCAAGCCGAGGAATCGGATGTGGATGCCGTTCGAGAGCAAATTCTTGAATTGGCAAAATCGCTTTCACTCGGTCCTCAGGTGGAACGTCGAAGTTATCTGCGTTTACTGCTTGACAGGAAAAATTCCAATACGTGAGAATAGATGCATTCAGATAATGCCAAACACGAATTAATTTGAGTGACTTATGAAACAATGTTCCGTCTGCTCCAAGCCAGCCGTCTATCATGTTACGGTCTTAAAAAATGGAGATGTGAAGGAACTGCATTTTTGCGAAATGCATTTCCACGACTACATGGAAAAGCCACAAACGAAATCTCCAGAAGAAGCGTTTGTGGAATCTCTCCTGCCCGATTCAGATCTGGATGAACGAGCCGCTGAAGATGAGCAGCTGATTTGTCCGAACTGCGGAATCTCTTATCGAGAATTTCGGGAAAAAGGACGGTTCGGCTGCCCTCACGATTATGAAATATTTCGGGTAAGACTCCTGCCACTACTGGAAAATATCCATAACGACACCATGCATCGCGGCAAGTCCCCTAAGCGGGCACCACTTGATAGCGGAAATCAACTGCGGTTGATTCAATTGCGTCGAGATTTAACTCAGTCAGTCGAACGTGAAGACTACGAGCAGGCTGCCAGCATTCGAGACGAAATTCAGAAAATCGAAACCGAACTGGAAAATTCAGATTCGGAATGAATTGAGTAGTGTCATGGGACTTTTTGCTGGAACAGAATTCGATCGTCCTCCTCGCTGCGAGAAATGCGAGGAACTGGAGTCAGAATGCGTCTGTCCTCCCGAAGCAAAAGCTATCACATCGCCCGGTTCTCAGAAGCTGAAAGTCTTCACAGAGAAACGCAAGCGAGGCAAAATGGTGACCGTCGTCTCAGGTCACGCCAATGAAGTCGATGTTGTTCAATCCCTGCTTACAAAGCTGAAAACACTCTGTGGAGCCGGCGGAACATTGAAAGAGGGCAATATTGAAATTCAGGGTGACCATGTTGCCCGAGTGAAAAAATCTCTTGCTGAGATGGGATACAAGGTCACCTGAATTACAGTGTGGATATTATTCTTCAAGCACTTTCAGCTCCACTTTTCGGAAATCAATCGGATGACTTTCTGACTGGAGAGAAATTGTTCCACCCGAAAGCATGATGTCTCCCGCTTTTTCTGCCAGTTCTTTTGCATGAGCATCCCGTTCATCCAGTTGTGGCTGAGTGTATTCAAGAACCGTTTCGCCATTGATAATGTGTTTCATCACTTCGTTGCCCCGAACTTCAATCTCGACCGTCACCCATTGATCACCATGAAAGGTTGGAGATTTCGAGGTGGTGCAGTGAGGCTTAAAGAGTTTGCCATCCATAACGACATTCGTGCCGGGAGTACAGAGGTTGGCAGTTGTCCTTTTGTCTTTGCCGTTTCCGCCTAGAAATTGCACTTCAACAGAGACGGGAAAGTCCTGGTCAACACCCATTGTTTCCGGAGCTTCTCCGTGCAGCATCGCACCACTGTTTCGCAGCGCCCAGCCTTCGCCCTCGGGAGCCTGATCGCCGACAAAGCGGTACTCGACTCGCAGCACGTAATGCGAGTAAGGCTTCTTGTAAAAGATGTGACCGAACTTACGATCGAATTTATCATACTGGTCGTAGCGAACTTTCATAAGACCATCTTCTACACGAAACGTATCCCCAAAATTTTCGCCGAGGGGATAGCCTTTAATTTTGATCGTCCAGTCGGAAAGATCTTTCCCATTGAAAAGGGAGATCCATTTTTCGTCGACTTTTTTCTCAGCCGCAAATGATGGTGCTGCAAATGTTGCGAAGACGAGCGTGAAAGACAGTAGAATTCTAATCATGATTTTCCTCTTATGTGGTGTCAGATCATTCCGTATTGATGCTTTATTGTGAACCTGCCAGGGGCGTTCGGCAAGTCTGTAGGCTAAGACTTGTAAAAATGCCATTTGAACCTCCGTTGCAACTTCATGTTGAGACAGATGGCAGAGTGCGGTAATCTTCAGCGAAACTGAAATGTTTCTGCAAAAATTCGGGTCATTTCCCGATTTGCATTATGCGAAATGACGGGCTCATGCACAAAAACAATTTCTATTGCCTGCTGATGCTGTTGGCAGTCTGTTCGTGGAGTCATTCTCTATTTGCTCAGGATTATCGGGTTTACACCCGAATTTTTCATCAGTCGGAGGCGACTCCGGAAGTCAAACCGGAAGTTATTGCCAGAAGTTTGACCATCTGGCATGCCGGCAAGGCTTACGACTGGATTGATCAGGTCGGCGAGTTAGTCATTTACGATCCGACCGAACGGCGATACACCATAGTCAGCGATCCTCATAAACTCGGCTGTACGATCGACTTCAGTGAGTTGCGAAATTTTCAGAAGGTGGCTCGTGCGAAAGCTCAGGAGTATGTGGAAGATATATCAAAATCTCAAACAGATCAGGCTGATCGTGAAATCGCAAAGATAAAGTTTCAACTCGATCCCAACTTTCAGGTAATCCCGGACTCAAACGGTAATTCCATCAGATTTGAATCTCCCGTCATGGGATATCGGATCGAAACCATCAACGCTCCCAATGTCGACACTGCTGAAGCATTTCGTCAATATGCCGACTGGGCTGCACAACTCAACTATGTTCTGCATGGTCAATCGTTGATTCCTGGTCCGCGAATGTTCGTCAATGAAGAATTGCGGCTGCGAAGTCTGATCCCCATCCGGGTTCAACTCAATCTCAATGACGATGTCGGTACTAAATTAACAGCCGAACATACAATCCAATGGGATCTAAGCCCAACCGATCGAGAACGGATTCGTGACTGGCAAGCCGTGCTGAAAGATCCTCAGTATGAGTATGTCGACTTTCAGAAATATCAACGCACGGTGTTACAGGATTAATTGAAGACTCGTTGTGCCAGATTACAATGTCACCAGCACCAAGATTTCGCGACGTAGTCTCAGGAAAATCGTTTTCATTGTGATCGTGATTTTTCTGATCCCGATCCTCCCATTTCTTTTCTTGGGAGATACCTTTGAAGCGAGCTTACTGACCGCTCTGAAAGCGACCAGTGAAACCGGCAATGCAGGTCTGGTTCTGTTTTCACTGCTCGCGCTCGATATTTTTCTGCCTGTTCCATCGAGTGGTGTTTTAACCTTTGCAGGCTCGCAACTCGGATTTCTTTCGACGGTTCTCTGGGCAACACTCGGGCTGAGTCTCGGATGTACTGTTGGTTATGAGCTTTCCAGAGGTATTGGTCTCTGGCTACTGAAACGTTTTACATCTCCTGTCGATCGTGATGTCGTTGATGCATTCATCAAACGCTGGGGGGGATTAGCCATCGTCATAACGCGTCCACTGCCAGTACTCGCTGAAGCAACAGTACTCATAGCAGGATGCGGGAAACTCCGAAGACGAATATATTATGTTTTGATGTCCATCAGTAATTTGATCATCTGCGTGGCCTATGCTGCGATTGGTGCATGGTTTGGTCAGAATGAATATTTCGGTTCGATCATCCTGGCTTCACTTTTTCTGCCACTGGCAGCGACATTGCTGCTGAAGCGTATTATCCATCAAGCTCGACGAGTTAAATGACCCATATCTCTGGACCCTGGTCCCGTGTCCAGCATCTATGGCTGAACAAGTTCAAAGGTGGCGACAACCGGGAAGTGATCGGAATAGCCGATGCGTTCGTTATAGTCGTCAATGGGGAGTGGTATTTTCACGCCATTGAAAGCCCGACGATCATTGATCATGAAATTCGGTCGGTGCACTTTCGTACTTTTCCAGCGGAGTATGTCGCCCTGTCTGGCAGAGGCATTGATGAGAATTTGATCGAAACAATCCAGATCCATATTGTTCTCATCGCGGTTGAAATATCCGATTGTCCAGCGAGCATCTTCAGGAATACTGAGCATCGTATTCGTCAGTCCCTGCTGTTCCAGATATTTCAGGGACTGATTCTGTGGTGTATCATTGAAGTCTCCAACCAATACCACGGGAACCGTCCGACCTTCGTAACTGGTAATGATCTCTTTCACGCATGTTGCCGAGGCTTTGGTACAGCTCAAACGAACGTCTTCATTATTGCCATCCCGACGGCTCTTCCAGTGACAGACAACGACATAAAATGGAGTTCCATTGGAGGCAAATCTCGCGACGAGTAAATCGCGAGGCAGATCCGGGATATCGACACTGCGAGCCAGAAATGGAAACCGACTGATAATCGCACAATCGATTCCGCGGGGGTCGTCTCCTTCGAGCAGGGCGTAATAGTCGTAGCCGTTCTTCGAAAGATACCCGGAGACCAGTCGCTTCAGGATGGAAGCATTTTCGACTTCTGCAAGACCGATGATATCTGCATTGAGGCTGCGAATCACCTCTGCATCTTTGCCGAGCCGTTCCTGAACTGAACTGGGCGAAAATTTCTCATCATAAGGGAGAAGCGGATCGTCAAACTCATCGAGCAGGTTCTGAACATTCCAGAACCCGATTGTGATTTCCTGAGCAGGCGATTGTTGCGAACAAGCCGTTAAGGCTAACAGAGCGATCAGGCAACTCAAAAGAAGCAATAGCCGTGACATGGAATTTTCCATCAGAAGTGTATTTGTTGAATGTGCAGGTCAGTCTTTGTTTGAATATTTTTGAACCACGGATGGACACGGATTTACACGGATTTACACGGATGTCAGTGACTGTTCGTAACTTCTATTGATTGCCGTTCTTAAAATGAACCCTGACAAAAATACTCTCCCAATATTTTTTTCGAGACCAACATGGAATTCAACATTGCCACAAAAATCCGTGATTATCCGTGTCCATCCGTGGTTCAAAAATGAATAGCAATGCCCGAGTTACGATAATAAAATATCTTAATAAGGCCGAATATTCATCCACTCGCGGAACAGGAATTCGAGTCGAATAGCCAGTAGAGCGATACGCCCCATGACGGTCATGCCGAACATCGCTCCGAAGGTCATCATCAGAATCCAGATGCCGAATTTTGAAACACCGGCTACTGCGCCCTTGTGCTCGATCGAGAAGAAGAAGTACACCAGGCACGAGAGGATGCTGACGATCATGAACGTGTTCTGGAACGATTGCCAGTAGTCGATTCCGGTTTCGGTGAAGACAATCAGCGGGACAAAACTGTTTTCGATCTGACTTAAAAAATCCGCTTCGAGATAGGCAATCATGCGTAATCCGGCAGTCGTTCCAATGATGAATGCCAACGGCCAGAGGGAGATCCAGCTCATGCTCGGTACCAGTCGCATCAATAGCATGATGCCCAGGATTAGTGGGACAATGTAGTAAATGCCAGTAGGTTCGATTTCTGGTGATAACCCGGGCATGGCCCATTGCTGAATCACACCTGGCATCAATTTCGCGAATAGATTCGGTACGAGCGTCGACCAGAAACCGACCACCATATAGTAAGCCGCAGAGACACCCACAACAGTGGATTCGGCCACCTTATAGAAGGGATTATCGCGATACATGAATGAAAAAATACAAAGCGTGAAAACAGCCGCGATCCACAATCCCGCAGTGCGGTCGTAACTGACCTCTGCGATGCCCGCATTGCGATCGATTAAATCGGCTTTGACCCATTCGCCATCAACCTGTTTCACATATTCACGACCGGCACTTTGCGAAGGATCAAACATCGTCCTCGAAAACGCCATGGCAATCATTGCCAGAATCAGAATTGTCCAGACAGTCCGTTCTGTCATTGTAAATTGACTTTCCAACACTCAGGATTTTTTGTGAGAAGATTGCAGGAAGTAGAGGGTGTTCCCTGCGATAATCAAAAAGACCATCAACAGGTGAGCCACCAGTTGCGGTCCCATTCGCCGCCGACCTTCCTGATAAACGGCTTTCGGCTCGCCTTCGATATATTTGCCGACCACGAGCGTTTCATATTCAGCTGCCCCTTTAATGGCTCCCAGCAATCCAATCAATTGTTTAGGGACGTAGGGATAAAGGTAAGGAGCCTGCACACCGGTGACACCAGCAACAAGGTTGATTTTGTCGGGGAAGGGGGTTTTTGCATACTGCACCCACTCTTTACAACCTGGATAACCGGCTGAGACCGCGATGAGTAAATCCATATCCTGAATACTTTCCACGCCCTGACACATCGGAATCTGATCGATATTCGTGCCTCGGGCATCGGTTGTATAAAGTTCCCGCAGATTCGTGATGATGACTTTCACCACTCCCTCGTAACCCGGCTTGTATCCGAGATCGACATAATCTTCTCCATACACGAGATTCGGAAAGTCGGTTAGGATAACTCGTTGAATCGCCTGCTGAATCATCGGCGGTCCACCCGGGTAGAGAGTCAGAAAATACATTTTAACTTTCTTCTTCGCACAATGGAGCACGAAAGAAGTCGCCATTGGACTCAACTCTCCCTCGGAACTCGGATCGTAATCGAGCGCGAGCAGCACACGATCTCCCTCTTTAAGTCGTTCGACTTCGTCAAAGACATTTATGGCCTGCTGAGTGGGAGTTTCCGGAAATTCCAGGCCAAGTAGAATTGGAATCGCCACCGCGAGCAACATCGACAGGAAAACCCAGCGACGATCCAAATTAGCCAGCTTGTTAATGATGATTTGTTTCAAGGAACTCTCTCAACAGATTAATCGGGTTGCGGTATTCGGGTTTCGGAATGTGAACTCTCAACAATAATTACGATTCAACGATTTGAGAAAGATAATTACACTGGCCTCTGGCCTCTCATCACTAGCCACTACTCATCTCCTGAACCCAGATAGGAGCGGTCGACTCCCAGCAGGATTTTCAAAGATGTCGAGACAATTCCGAGGGAGATGCCGATCATGATCGCTCGGTTCCCGGCTGTATTGATGATCGACATGATAAACATTGTAATATTCTCTAACCGGAATGCTGAAAGGGATTCGGGTAAGCCACTGGTCAGCATGACGCCGGCAAAGGTTCGTCCCAGAAGGATGATGAAGGCCGTGCCCAGTAAGAGCAACGCTTCGAAGTTTTTGGCACGGAAGGCACGAAAGGCAGCCGAGGCAACATAAAATGCCAGGAGTGAAAACATCGTTGCGGTCAGCGGTTTGAACGCATATTCGTAGGACCACCAGAACGGTGAGCCGACTGCGATATATTCGCCCGACCAGGGATACTTAACCTGATGAGATTTGACCATCAGTCCGTACATCTGCTCCTGCCAGTTGTGCTGTTCTCGATAACCGGCCAGTAGAAACTCAAATTGTTCTTCGGAAAGAGTTTCTCCTCCCGTGATCAAAGCCGAGGCAATCAGACGGTTTCGCATGGGGATTGTGGGTGTTTTCTGCAGGAACGATTGCAAAGCAGCTTCCTGAGCAGGCAGCCAGTCACCAAGAGTTGAGAGAGTTTGAACCATCGCGGACAAATCGGAATCAGAATTGGAGACTGTTTGCTGGATGTAGTCTTCCTGAGCTGCATTCAAGGTGACGTCGGGTTCCGTCGGCGGGACAGTCAACTGCAGATTCTTCTCGCCAGCCTGCATCTCAGCCAATAATTCACAGGCTGATTTCGTCCGCTCCTGACGAACGCCTGCATCATTGAGAGCGGCAATGAGTTGATCGGCAGTCCAGTCGCTCTTTAATAATCCGGCTGTTGTGTTTTTCTGGACGTCCGTCAAGCCTCCCGGAAGAGCAGCCAGTTCGTCGACATATTGCTGAACCTGCTCCTCTGTGAATGGTCGTGTTCGGGGAAAGACATCGACCAGGGCGGCTTTCATTTCCGGACCAACGGGGCCAATAACATCGATATTATTTTCGGTGAGGATGATGCGATCCTCATAACTTTGCGGAACCAGGAAACTTTCAGGAGGAGTGGAGATCGGATAACTTGTGACAGCTCGACTTCGTTCGACCAGCCGGTCGGTCGCCCGTTGCCAGGATTGGGAATCGGAGATGTTTCGCAGAAATGTTTCCTCTTCTTCATTGAGAGAGCCGGAAACGGAGAGGGCGCGATGGTCAGGGAGATAACGGACTTCCCCAGCCAACTGATCGGGAATGGCGGCTAGATCAGCCAGTTGTTCAATCGCACATTGCCAGTCGAGTTTCTGATGCAGGTTCAATAAATCCTGACGTTGTCCACCATTCATCCAACCGCGAAAACGAAGTTGTGTAACGGTTTTGTCTTCAATCTTAACAGAAAATTGCTGTCGGACAGAAGCTGGAATTTCCTCGTCCAGTAATTCTGCAGCCAGACTGACCGGCAAATCGAAAGTCAGTTCTTCCGGCATTTGTTCGACGGTCAAATGCGCGAATGTCTCACCATAAAATTCCTGATCACTGCCCGGGCTGATTCCCAGTTTGAATAATCCGACACCGAGCGTCAGCAGAAAGGTGACTACGGTAATCAGCGAATAGGCCCAGCCTTCAGATTGATCGCTGACGCGCCGCAGGTGAATTTTGAGCAGATTTCCTCCGCCCAGAATAAATGCAATTGCGGCGAGAATATCGAACCAGACCGCAGCCGTCTCACCCCAGCTGACTGTTGCGGGGATGAAGGCGGTGACAATCAGGACGATACCGCAAATCGCGGCTATTAATAATGGAACCGTACGTCTCACTCGTTCAGGCTCCTGATATACTATTTATGAAATGGATTTTAATCATGAGGCTTCGAATTCTTTAGCCAGGTGTATGCAATGAAGGTTGTGACGTCTCGCGTGATAAGATCCACCAGACACCCAGCAGAATAGCAGTTGCGATCAAAACAAAGGTCAGAACAAAAGAAAAGGGTTGGTCAATCGTCGCTGCGATGCAACCCGTGATGATGCCAATCGCCACAATGATTTTACCGACATCCTGCCCTTTCAGACTGCCCAGTTCTTCGGGAGCACCGGACAGATAAGCCGATGCGGCAAAAAGTTCTTCACCAATCAACGTGTAATCGCAGGCGGCTACAAAGAACGGCAACTGAGAAGGCTCGGCTGTTCCAGCCACTTGAATTGCCCCAATGGAATTGCCCGTCTCTGCGAGAATCAGCGACTCGGCATAGAAGGCACCCATGTAAAAACAAGCCGCGGGTTGTTCGCGAACCATACTACCGGAAACGGCTGCGACATATCCAAATTGTTCGTCGGTCACGTAATAAGCCAGATCAGGATTATAAGCATCGGGGCGGCCAGCTGAGAGATATGAACCTTGTAGCGTTTCTCGGGCAGCTGTCATGACAAGTGCCCGAGAGGTGGGAACTTCGACATCAGCATCAAACTCAGCCGCTGTTTTGGCGACGTGAGAAAGAATATTCAAACCTGCGATGGTCTGAATGTCGTTCAAATCCTGAATACCGGGAACAAACAAAACTGAGCGTCCCATTTCTGTAGCCCGACCAACTGCTTCATCGACGGCATTCAAACCCGCGATTTTTCGCACCTTCAACGGGCGACCACGTTTAGCAATTTCAATAAAGAAGATAACGGACCCGCAAATTACAAAACCGACAAACGCCAGATTCCGTTTCTCTCCAATAAACCATTGCCGTTTAGACTGCATGGGCTCGGTCGATTCGGCCAGCAAAGTTAAATCGCCCTCCTCCGGTTCCCAGGAAGCCCGAAAGTAATAGTGAGAGTGTCGCGTTAAACTTGAAACTCGACCGGAAAGTGTTTTCTCTTCTTCGTCAAATTCCCAGGTACCATCATTCGGCGGAAACTGACTGACTGGCCGATAGGCTCCGCCATACTCTTCTGACATGCCGATTAATAGATGACCATCGGCCTGTTCCAGGTCCTGAAGCTTTTTAAAATAGAAATCAGAAAGCGGGACTGTCACGATTAAAGAATCGCCGTTATCCCAGTCACGATCCTTGATGATTAATTCTTTGACGTTTGCTGGCTGATCAGGCTCTGCTTCTTGACCATTCGCTATGATCGCCGAGAGCAGCACTATCGAAAGACTGCAGGCGATTGCTTTCAGAATATGTAAGAATGATGTTTGCATATGAGCTTCAATTCAATCTGCGATGATTTCGACATTGGCTCGTGGAACGAGGATTTCTTCACCATTTTCGCAGGTGACTGTGAGGACTCGCGCTTTTGAACCCGAGCCCAGAACCTGTGGTTCGGATGGTAAAGTGGCGACCTGACCGATCCGGCCAAAATAGGGGTCGCGAATCAGTCGAATGGTGACGCCGGGCTCGAGAATTCCTTCAACAACACCTTCATCAATCGTATCGCTGGAGTGGGTTTGATCGAGGGGAATCACAATTTCCGGTCGCATCACACCGGCTCGAATTTGCGTGGCTCCATTGACCGAAGCCGCATGTCCAGTATGAGAGCAGAGCAATCGATGCGTCCGCTCTGCCATGGCGATATCGCCAAAGCCTTCGGTAATAATGAGAGACGGTCCGATATTTTCTGTTCCTGTGATTGCGACACCAAGATCATATCCCAAAATATTCTTGAGGTCCTGATCATCAATGCCGCCGGAAATCACTGCGGCTGCTCCGATTTCTACCGCTTTGGCTATCGCCTCGTTTGTCATCCGGGCTCCGCCAATGATCACGCATCCAGACATCTCCGGTTTGATATGTTCTGCTCTGAGAATTTCATCGGGAGTTTCACAAGCGACGGCAATTGGCCCGTAGGCTTCACTTCCAATTCCGAAAATCCCTTGAATGAATGCGACCGTCGATTCAATCACCACGCCATGTTCGGGCATGATGTCGATGACTTTGCCAGTCACATACGCCTTCACCTGTACTGGAATTGGTGCGCCACGCAAAATGACTTGTCCGGTAATCTTTGAAACCGCTTCGAGAACCCCAGCCGATTTGGAATGATATTGCGTTTTGAAGAATCCAAAAATTCCCTTGGATTCTGCGAGTAGATCGCCGATCTCAACGCGATCGCCCACTTCTTTCTTCATGCAGTTTTGAAGCTCTGCCGGTGCGGTCGCGAGTAGATTCGCGAGATTGATCGGGAAAATGTTACCTGGAATCTGGGCTTCTGCGACGACATCTTCGGCTTGAACATCCTGACCTTTTTCGACATGCACGGAACCGGAAATCGGCAGGATGCGACGGACCCGCAGGTTCGTGCATTCGGTCACTTTCAATCCTGGTGTGTATGCGTGTGCCATCAGTGCAATTACTTTGAGCTGACTAAAGATTCGTTTTCATAAAGATTCAGGGCTTCGACCCACTGTGAAACATCCTGTCGTGAGTAGCCGGTTTCGCCGCCGACAAGTAAAGGACGTCCCCGTCCATCAAGGATGATGCCAACCGTTCCGCCGTGAACGGTTTTCTCAACGGACTGTCCTTTGCCGTTGCCGGCATCCAGTTTGCGATGCGGCGTAATACTGACACGAGCTTCCTGATCGGCTGCCAGCGGAATTCGTTTGAGTTCTCCTGCCAGAATTTCTCCCTGAGCCGTGATATCGCCCGTAATGCGGTATTCGAAAGCCACTTTGTTCGGCACTGGTTTACCCGCAGTCGCGATACAGGTTCCCAGATAGATCAGGCAATCCCGTTCAAAGACTTCCAGAGCCGCCTGAGGATGAACCTGAGCGAGCACACCCAGATGCGGCATCATAAAGATGCTGTCTTTGGCCAGTCGGGTGAATCCTTCCGGTTCGAACGCATCAATCAGCATGGCAGCCGTCTGTTCCATACGCGGAGCGTGGGAAAGAACTCCGCCAGACGCGACCAGCAAATCGAGCTTCATGTTGTCGACAATTGAGTTGCCGCCGGAATCCTGGGTGAATAGATCCCCGACGGTTCTCTGTTGCTGAACGCCTTTGAGAGTTGTCGCAAACTCTTTGTGTTGCAGGTAGGCCAGCCGTAATGCTTCCCGCGAGACGGCTTGTTCAAAGATCAACGCTTCCAGAGATTGTGGAATCGTTGTCGGGCGAATCATCTTGTTTTTGACGCGATTTCGCAGTTCGCGTTCGTCCATATCGACATGCACCCACCGCAAAATATTTGGCATCGTTGCTTCGGCACAGACATTCGAAATCGAATAACTCATCCCCAGATTCGCACTGACGGTTCGATTGAATTCGCCATCAAACACACTGAACACATCGGTTGTCGCACCACCAATATCGACACCAACCGCATTGATCCCCGATTTCTCGGCAATCGTTTTCAGGATATTTCCGACCGCTCCCGGCGTTGGCATGATCGGGGCATCGGTCCAAGCGATCAGCTTATCGTAGCCTGGGGCATGAGCCATGACATGTTCGAGAAACAGATCGTGAATCATATCCCGAGCAGGTCCGAGATTTTCCCGATCGAGAATTGGGCGAACATTTTCGACCTGCGAGAGTTCAACGGAATCGTCAAAGGTATCCCGCACCATCGGCCAGGCTTCTTTGTTGCCTGCAAAGATTACGGGCATGCGGTATTCGCTGCCGAAACGAGGTTGCGGCTTAGCTGGGGCGATTAACTCAGCCAGTTGCACGACATGCTTTTCGGTCCCACCGTCGGTCCCGCCTGCCATGAGGATCATATCGGGTCGGAGTTCGCGGATGCGTTGAATCTGTTCGTACGGTTTGCGTTTATCGTTGGAGGCTATGATGTCGAGCACAATAGCCCCGGCTCCCAAGGCGGCTCGTTTGGCAGAAGCAGCGGTCATCTCGCGGACAACGCCCGAGACCAGCATCTGCAAACCACCCCCAGCACTGGAAGTGGAGATATAAATGTCGCAGCCTTCATTGCCGCGGGCAGGGCGAATGATTTCGTTGTTTTCATCGAGTAGTTTTCGGCCAGCCAGTTCGCCGATTTCCGCGATCGCATTGGCCACCCCAATCGTGACATTGGCAGCGGGTTCTTCAACAGTGGTTGGAGCTTCACCGCGGTAGGTCTGACGATAATGCCCATCGATCTTTTCGATCATGATGGCCTTGGTGGTCGTACTGCCACAGTCGGTCGCCAGGATGACATTAATCTCGTCAGGAGAAATCACAGGCATCGGTTTCCATACCGGAGTTGTCAATTTAAGGGGACGATTCTTCACCCGCGGGCTGGGTTGAGATCTTTTCAGAGCCTAGTGAATTCGATTCGGATTTGCCACTCAAATCGGGGTTGAGCCGTTCCTGTAGGATATCGATCGCATCCCGACGTTCCAGAAACAGAGCAAACTCACGGTACTCATCGGGTGAAAATAAGGCCGTCGCAAACGGTTCAAGGAAGTGAAGTCCCTGAGCTCCGATGTAATTCAAAGGCCGGGACAACTCCAGAAACGCAGCCGCAGCCGGCACCATTTGCCGCTCACGAATTTTCTGACAAAGCCGGTCGACAATCCGTTCCTGAACTTCAGATAACGGTTGATCGCTTCGTGAACCAACCGCAAAAGCATGTTTCAATTTTTCCCACGCCATTATGAATGCTGTTCTTATATTTGTTTGAACCACGGATGGACACGGATTTTCACGGATGTGAAAGGGATGATTGAATCAACGCATTTATTTCAGAGAACGACTCTTTTCCAATTGACCTTGGAATATTTGAAATTGAGGATGAGCCCTACCTTCAAGCCAGTCAATTGAAGATAATTTAACATCTGTCCGAGTTCAAGATCTCCGAGTCTTTCGACTACTATTGTTTCAACAATGACGGAATCGTAGACGATCAAATCTGGAATGTATTCTCCAACTAGGACCTGCTTGTAATAAACATCGTACTTACGTTGCTGAATGACCGGAATTCCCCTGAGTCTCAATTCAACAACCAAGGCATTTTCATAAGGTTTTTCGAGCAGACCATATCCCAAATGATTACTCACTTCAAACGCAGCATTCAGAATCGCTTCAGTTTCATTTTGTAATGATCATGAGACTTTCACAAAGATATTTAAATACTGTGCTATGGAATGGTATTTAGGGAGATCTTTTCCTTTAACCTTATCCGTGAAAATCCGTGTCCATCCGTGGTTCAAACATTACCTAACCCAGTATATCCCCAAGCACATGCGGTTCTTCTACTCCGGTGAGGCGCATGTCGAGGCCCTGGTGTTGGTAGTAGAGTTGGCGGTGGTCGAGGCCGAGCATGTGGAGCATGGTGGCGTGCATGTCGCGGACGTGGGTTGGTTTTTCGACCGCATGGTAGCCGAATTCATCGGTGTTGCCGTGGGAAGTTCCTCCTTTGATTCCTCCTCCAGCCATCCACATCGAAAAGCCTTTGATGTGATGATCGCGCCCGACGCCTCCTTTCCCCTGGAACATCGGCGTGCGGCCGAATTCGCCTCCCCAGATGACCAGCGTTTCCTCTAGCATTCCGCGTTGTTTGAGGTCTTGAATGAGAGCGTATGTGGGTTGATCGGTCAGGCCGCAACAGATCTTCATGTACTTATCGAGCCCGCCATGATGATCCCAGCCGCGGTGATACAAATGGATAAACCGGACTCCGCGTTCTGCAAGCCGACGGGCTAATAAACAGTTGGAGGCAAAGGAACCATCGCCCGGCTTGGCACCGTACATATCGAGAATGTGTTTCGGTTCGTTGGACATATCGACCAGATCAGGAACGGAGGTCTGCATCCGAAACGCCATTTCATAGGCAGAAAGCCTGGTTTCGAGTTCCGGGTTCTGCACTGTTTTCTGACGATGCTGATCGAGCTGACGAATCGTCTCGACGATTCGACCTTGTTGCGAGTTGGAAATCCCTCCGGGCGGTTTCACATAGTAGACGGGATCTCCACTGGAGTTGAATTCGACTCCCTGAAAACGACTCGGGAGAAAGCCAGCTCCCCATTGTCGTGATGCAATCGGCTGAGGATTTCGCCCGCCGACACTCGACATCACAACAAAGCCCGGTAACTCCTGAGTTTCGGAGCCGAGGCCATAGGTGATCCAGGATCCCATTGAAGGTCGACCCGAAATGACCGTGCCTGTGTTCATGAAAGTGTGAGCGGGATCGTGATTGATCTGTTCGGTGTGCATCGATTTGAGGACGCAAATATCATCGGCCATTTTCGCATGCCAGGGGAGATAATCGCTGACTTCGAGGCCACCTTCTCCATATTTCTGAAACTTCGTGAGCGGGCCTTGAGCGATCAGTTCCTGTCCTTGTAACTGGGCAATTGGCTGCCCGGCTGTGATGGAAGCTGGCATCGGCTGACCGCTGAGTCGCTCGAGTTCGGGTTTGTAATCGAATGTCTCCAGATGCGAAGGCCCACCAGCCATGCAGAGGAAAATAACCCGCTTTACGCGCGGCGGAAAATGTGGTTGTTGAGATTGTTTTTGCGCAGTGCTCGCTTGAGTCTCATGGTTCAACAAATTCGAAAACGCAGCTGCACCAAGTCCGACACCCGATTGTGAAAGGAATGTACGCCGGTTTAAATGCGTGGCAAATTGATAATCAAAAGACATAGTTTTTCTCACAATCTATTGTCGGATAATTTAGCCGTAGGTCAGGCTGTGCCTGACAGGATGAATTGTCGAGGTCGAATTTCGTCAGGCATAGCCTAACCTACGAACTGGTTTCTCAAATTGTTGGGTTACGCTGCGCTAACCCAACCTACGATGTGTGAAGAACAAAGAGACCCGTCAGTTTGTTGCTCAGTTACGTGTTGTCACTTCACTCAGGTTTAACAGGACACGAGCGACCTGTGTCCAGGCCGCGAGTTGATTTTGAGAAAGGGTAGTGTTTGCTTTCTTTAATCCGACACTCAGCAGTTTCTCTGCATCTTTAGAATTTGTCTGATAGTATTGGAATTGATCATCCAGCAATCCGAGTAACATCTCCTGTTCAAGTTCATCAGGCTGACGAGACAAGGTTAATTGGAACGCAAAATTCAATTGAGATTGTTCCTCATCTCCTCCCTCGATCAGTATTCTCTCTGCCAGACATCGAGCCGCTTCTATAAATGTGGGATCGTTTAACAGTGTTAAAGCGGCCAAAGGTGTATTTGAACGAGGTCGTTCAGCAGTACACTCTTCCCGGCTCGGTGCATCGAAAGCTTTGAGCATCGGATGCAGGAACTGACGCTGCCAGTGCATGTAGACGCCGCGTCTCCACTGCTGTTGATTTGTATCAGACGTGTATTTGCGTGTCGGGAAGTTTAAATGTCGATAATATCCTGCCGGCTGATAAGGTTTAATACTTCGGCCACCAGATTCGTTGACCAGCAATCCGCTGATGGCTAACGCATTATCGCGAATCATTTCCGCAGGCAGACGAAAGCGGGACTGCCGAGCATAGAGTTTGTTCTCGGGATCGATTTCGTCAAGTTGAGTGTTGCTGAGCGACTGTTGACGATAAGTGTGGCTGCTCGCCATCAGTTTCATCATATGCTTGATATCCCAGCCCGAGTTGACGAATTCAATCGCTAATTGATCCAGTAATTCTGGATGCGTCGGCGGGCTTCCCTGACCTCCGAAATCATTCAGGTCGGCCAGTCCGTGACCGAACATCAGGCTCCAGAGACGATTGACGAACACGCGAGCCGTCAATAGTCCGGAACCATTCTCGGCATCGACCAGCCAGTTAGCCAAATCGAGACGCGTTGCTCGTTCGGGAGTATCGAGCGAGCCCAGAAATTCGGGAATCGCCGATTGGACAATCGGTCCAGAATCGTCTTGCCAGTTTCCGCGGGGAAGGACACGCATTTCGCGGGGTTTGATGGAAGCGGAAATCATCGTTAGTCGTTTTGATTTCTCGATTGCTTTCAGCTCGGATTCGGCTGAAGTGAATTGTTTGAGCAGTTGAGATGTTTGTTCATCACCAGAAATCAATGCTGGCAGAATTTCCCGATTGAGTTCCTGAATGTGCTGCTCAACCTGTTGACGTTCTTCTCGCTGGCTGGGAGACAACACAGCCAGTTCAGGTTCCCGTCGGGTGGGCAGCGAATTTCCTCCATTGGTGAAATGTTTGGCTTCATCGAGATCGGCAAAGAATGCCGCCATGGAGTAGAAATCCGTGATTGTGTACGGATCGTATTTATGAGAATGGCACTGAGCACAGCCCATCGTTGCACCCATCCAGACTTCTGAAACATTTCGAACGCGATCAGCCGCGTAGATGGCAAGATACTCTTTCTGCTGCAGGCCGCCTTCATGAGTCGTTTGCAGCAGGCGGTTGTAGCCGGAAGCGATTAAGTTGTCGACATCACGATTCTCCAGCAGATCGCCGGCCAGTTGTTCACGAGTGAATTGATCAAAAGGCATGTTCTCATTGAAGGCATTAATCACCCAGTCGCGATAAGGCGAGATACTGTGATCCTGATCGCCGTGATATCCGACGGTATCGGCGTAGCGAACCAGGTCGAGCCAGTACATCGCCATTCGCTCGCCGAAATGAGGCAATCCCAGTAATTGATCGATGAGCTTACAGTGAGCAGATTCGGAAGAATCGTTGAGAAACTGTTTTGCCATTTCGGGCGTGGGCGGTAATCCTGTCAAATCAAAACAGAGACGGCGGAGCAGGGTGATGGAATCGGCATCAGCAGCAGGAGTCAACTTCTGTTGATCCAATTCCTGCATGACGAACGAATCAATTAGATTGTCGCACCAGTCCGGGTTAGAAACTTCTGGAATGGAAACAGCTTTCGGAGCGACGTATGCCCAGTGAGGCTCCCAGTTGGCCCCTTCTTCAATCCATTGTTTGAGTTTCGCGATGTCCTGTTCCGTCAGTTCCTTTTGCGCATGATGCGGCGGCATCTGCAGATCTTCATCATCGCTGAGGATGCGGGTCATCATCTCACTGTTTTCAGGATCGCCCGGCTTAATGACGGCATAGCCGCCGCGATCTTCAAGAGCGGTTTCGAGTTGATCGAATCGCAAGTCGGCTTCACGGGATTCTTCTTCCGGTCCGTGACACCCAATACACTTGTCGGAAAGGATGGGCCGGATATCTCGATTGAAATCGAGAGGAGCAGCCTGAATGACATTGCAGACTGTGATAACCAAGGCCGATATGATAATGAGATACTGTGCAGGCATGGAGAAAACAATCAGTTGGTGGGATTGTAGAGGGATAAATCAATTCTATTTTATTCGATATTTAGCCGAATTGCGAACAATTTTGCCTCAAAACCGTCAAAAGAGGGAGTGCTTAGTCGAAAACCATCAAAGAATTCCACTCAAGAGTCGTACAGCATGGCTGGACAGTTTAAACTTGTACGAATAGTCAATGTTAAGAGAAGAATAGTAGGAGTAGTCGAATGGCTCGAAAGGCCACTATCAAGCGGAAAACAGGCGAAACCGAAATCGAACTGGCTTTTGAGATCGATGGTTCTGGGAATGTCGAGATTGAGACCGGCGTCGGTTTTCTCGATCACATGTTGACCCTGTTCGCCAAGCATGGACTATTCGATTTTTCGGTGAAAGCGGTCGGCGATTTGCATGTCGACCATCACCATACGGTTGAAGATATCGGAATCTGTCTCGGCAAGGCGATTCATCAGGCGATTGGCGATAAGCAGGGAATCACCCGTTATGGTTCAATGACCTTGCCGATGGATGAAACTCTTGTAACTGTCGCACTCGATTTGAGTGGGCGTGTATGGTTCGAAAATCGGTTCGCGTTCCCGACTGAAAAAATCGGTGAGTTTGATACCCAACTCGTCGCCGAATTCTTTCAGGCTTTTGCAGCGAACAGTCTGATGAATCTGCATGTGGTCCTGCATCACGGAGCTAACAGCCATCACATTTCCGAAGCGATTTTTAAGGCCACAGCTCGTGCTTTGAGAATTGCCACAACGGTCGATCCGCGACAATCAGGAGTGCCTTCTTCCAAAGGGACACTCACTGAGTAAGATGGCTCCTGATATTAAAGACCTTTGGGACGAGAGGTAACTTGACCAGAGTTACGAACAACTCACCGCTTCTTGTTTCTGTTCCGGTCTTGGCAAATTTGGGGGCATCAGTTTCGTCATACAAACGCAGCGTCCATTGTCACTGTATTCGACGGAATCCATGAAGGTTCGCATTAATAATAATCCTCTTCCGCTCGCACGGCTGATGTATTTTTCATCGCGGGGATCTTGGACATTTTCAGATTCAAAGCCCTGGCCCTGATCTTTGATTTGGAGTTGGAATCGAATTCTATTCAAACTGATCTCCAGGTTGATTTTACGATCCTCGAATTGAGGATCCTGCATTCGAGATTCAATCAAAGCTTGATACTGGCTCATAGATGTTTCGCGAATATCCGAACCGATCTCCAGATTTCCATGGACAATACTGTTCAGGAGGGCTTCTTCTGCAGAAATAAGAATCCGCGAAATCGTCTTACCGGAGAATTCGGTCCGTGAGCTTAGATTTCCTTTCAACTCTTCAATGAAGGGAGAAATCAGTCGAATATCATTGGGAATACGATAACTTAATTTCAGTTCAGTCATGGACTCCAAAAGTTTTGACTTCAGTTTTCTTTTTCCCATGGATTGAAGAACGGAATCGACTGTATTTAGGAGATGATTACGAATATTCATTTTCGGGATATAAGTAGCTGCTCCCCGCTGCAAAGCTTCGACAACCGCTGTTTCATCTCCCTTGCCAGTCACGGCGATGACGGGAATTTCCAGATCTTCCGCTTCGATAATTGAGATGACATCCAGGCCATCTTCAATTAAGCGATCGCTGGTTGCCAGTTCCAAATCGGCAATGACGATGTCGTAAGGTTTGCTTAAAAGTTGTTCCCTGGCTTCCTGCAAATTCGTAACGGTGGAAACTTCACATTGTTCCCGCTTTGCCAGCATATACAAAATGACTTTTTGCCAGGAAAGATCATCATCAATCACCAGCACTTGAATGGACTCGTTCATTAAAGCCTCTAAATTACAGTAATCATGCAATATTATTTGATGTAGCTTAGGTTACGAAGTTATTGTTGACCAAAAAGTTGAAGCTTATTCGTGACGTGAATGAAGAAGTCGAAACTGCCTCACCAACTGAAGCAACTCAATCAAGTGTGATATTATTTCTGATTGCGATAGTTTTGCAAATTTTAACGATCGCAATAAAGATACCGACACAAAAATAGCCGCATGACAGTGGAGTCATGCGGCTATCATATGTTGTTAAGGCAAATTCATCGGCCTTATTTTTTAATTATGTATTTTCAGGCGGTTTCCCATCAATCCACGGACCAGCCAGCTTCATGTATTCGGGCTCAGTTAGAGTGGAACCATAATCGCCAGCTGTCCAACCGGGGATGTGCTTGGCTTCGCCGCGGGCTTCGGAAATGGCTTCCCACTTTTTCGCCCAGCTTTCGTTGCCGTCGGAGATCGTGCCGGTTTCGGCATCGAAGTGGAACACACGACCTTCGCGGTAACTGCGAGCACCCAGAATCACAGTCGCAATCGCTGCTGCTCCCAGGTCAGGCGGATTGTTACAGGCTTTTGGATCATTAGCATTAATAGCATCGACCCAGTTTTTAAAGTGCAGATAGGTCGTCGATTCCTTTGGCGTTTCGACGGGAATATCTTCTTCCTTCAACTTACTGTCGTGAGTGACCTGAGATCGTTCCGGAATGAACTTGAAGCTGTCGAACTGCTCGCCGTTTCCGAAGACAAATGATCCGTAATGTCCACGGATTAACTGTGTGATGCGTGTTTCCTGGTTACACATCGTGGCGTTAATCAGGCCTTGGACTCCTTCGTTAAAGTCTGCACAGACTGTTGCCACATCGGGAACGTCCCGGCCATCATATTCAAGATACAATCCCCCGGCTCCGACGACGCGGCCCGGGAAATTCAGTCCAGTGGCTTTGAGCATCGAAGTCGTTCTGTGAACAAACAGGTCGGTAAACATACCCGAACCATAAGGCCAGAAACGACGCCACTGCTTGTAAACAGCTCGGTCGAACGGACGGTCTTCCGCCAATCCTTCTTCAACACCCAGCCAGCGTTTCCAGTCGATATTTTTTGGGTTCATCTGCTTTTCGAGAGCATAGTAGCGCCATTGTCCCATATCCGAATTGCGGAAGTATTCGGTCTGGAACTGCAGAACTTTTCCGAGCTTCCCTTCGTTGAGGAGTTCACGAACCTGATTCCAGACGGGCAGGGAAGTCGACTGCACACCGACCTGCATAACCTTGCCAGTGCTTTTCCAGACTTCGACTACCTGCAGAGCTTCTTCAACGAATTTCGTCATCGGCTTTTCGCAGTAGACATGCAGACCTGCATTGAGGCTGTCGACAATCTGCTTGCAGTGCCAGTGATCGGGAGTTCCGATACAGACGGCATCGAGATTTTCTTTCTCGATCATGTCGCGATAATCGACATACTTAGCAGGTTCGTTGCCGTTTTCCTTTTTGATGTAATCAGCGACTTTATCGCGTTGCTCGCTGTAAACTTCAGCGACTGCGACCAGATCGATATTCGAGCCTTCATTTTTCTGCTGGGCCAGAGTTTTGACATGGGCACCAAACCCACGTCCCCCAGGTCCAATGAAGCCGATGCGAATCCGCTCGTTGCTGCCAGCTGCCTGTGCTTTAGCCAGTGGAATCGCATTGACCCCAGCAGCAACCGCAGCCGCTGTTCCCGTTGTTTTAATGAAATCACGACGATTCACGCCGATGGTATTCGATTCAGACATGCTATTTCCTTATTGGTGTTAAGTAGATGGAGTATTCAATCATACCGAGCAATTCAAATCAGGAAATAACATACGATTTCACATCAACTTTTGCCAGCATGTGAACAGTTTGATAGATACTCAAGTCTCATGGGAGTTAACTGGGTAGTGCGAAAAAAGGACGGCTCATTTCTGAAACGTCCTTTTTGAGTCCAACATGAAATTAGTGAATTACTAAATTAAAATCATATCAGCAGATTAGAATTCACCCAGGACATTACCATCCTGAATGGCTAATAGATTCGTCCAAACTGTCTGATCAATGTTTTCAGAAATGAATCTGACCGTTCCATCTCCAAGAGTTGATTGCACACCACCAGTGTGATAGGACCGTGATGCAACACCACCATTGGCTGCCGCATCAGGATTATT
This sequence comes from Planctomycetaceae bacterium UBA2671, assembly GCA_002359185.1. GTDB lineage: Bacteria > Planctomycetota > Planctomycetia > Planctomycetales > Planctomycetaceae > Rubinisphaera. The sequence continues at coordinate 37,907 of DEML01000096.1, read as the reverse complement.
TCGACGATTGAAATTATTATCACTGTTATTGTTGGAAGCGTAGTGTGAGCAATCAGTTCTGAGCGTTGTATTTGGTGTCAGTATTCGATTACTTCCACAACCACTTGATCCGTTAAATGTAGGTCCTGAGCACCAGCCCCACGCTCCTTTATCATCTCCACCACCAATGCCAGTCACAATTTCGCTAATAAGGATACAATTAGAAGTTCCATCTGTCATATCTCGGAATTTTGCGCCGTACATACCTACCACACTGAATGGACCTCTTCGATTAGAGTCATTGAAGTGATCCCTTTCCAAATTGTAGCCAGATCCAAGGTTGACACCATAATTCCCTTTTTCAAATCCAGTAAAATCCTGTGTTAGTAGAGAACTGTTCGTAGGATGTGAGGGGCAGAGAATTGCTTCAAGTCTTCTTCGAGTGACTTGATTATTGCCAGAAGTGGCATTGCCATTTCGGGCCACTTGTTCAAAATTATACTGATCGTAAAGTGCACCCTGTTCGATGAATGGGAGTGCCATCAGAATCCATGTTGCACCCCAATCGGCATGACGGCAGTTCTCGGGAGCAGGATTTTGGGTCAAATTGATTGCTGCGGGAGGAAATTGTTTGTGCACATCGTGATAGTTGTGCATCGCTAAGCCAAGTTGCTTAAGATTGTTTTTGCAACTACTGCGGCGAGCCGCTTCACGAGCCTGTTGGACTGCCGGGAGTAATAAAGCAACCAATATGGCAATGATTGCAATGACGACCAGCAGTTCGATTAATGTAAAAGCGCGGCGCAAATTGGGGTTGGGAGATATCAAGCTCATTGAAAGACTTTCGAAAAGAATAGTGATTTTGAAAAATCAGATAGGTATTGTTCATTTGAAGATGTTTTTTGAATCCTGCAACTGAACATATAATACATTGTCGAATAAGTATGTACTTTTTTGTTAATTCTCTGAAATTTCCGAGAAACAGTGGTTGCATGTTCATGTCCAGGGCGGTGTTTCCGTTCAAAAACTGAACTTGTGCTCAACCAATGGTAGAAAATACAATCAGGCTTTGAGCTTGAAATTTTTCTGCCGAAGGGAGTCGCGCAGTGCATTCTAATCCATATCCCCCCGACTGGTCCCGCAGGGACTCACGAGATATTCTTGATTACTGGACGCGCTACAGTCGTCGTACACAGTTGCAGGGGTATTTACTGCTCAAGGGTGATGAACATCAGTCGTGGAGGCTGACTGCGGTTGCCGGGTATCTGGCTTTGTTCTTAGTGTTTCTGTTATTCCTGGAAACATTGGACTCAGAGACTGTCGCCAAGCCTCAGAAAACTCAATCCATTCAATTTGTCGCTGCGCCAATTCAGAAAGTTAAACCCAAGGAGGTAGAACTTGAAGTTAATACAGTGACAGAGATCGAACCCCGTGTGATTGAAGCCTCATACCCTATTGAAATCATGCAGGCTGCTTATGAAATGCCGGTGGTTGAAAGATCAGATCCAAAGCCGGAGCCAAAACCAGAACCCAAAGAGTTTGAAGATCCTTTCGCGATGTTTGCTCCTCCTCCCGATGAAAAGCCATCGGTTCCTGTTGCGCCACGAACATGGACTCAGCAGCCGGAGTTGTTTGCGGAGTCCTCATCCACCGAATTGATCGCAGACTCATATTATTCGGAGGCGATCCAGTCGAATATTGTACAAAGTCAATATTCGGGCAATGTGGATATGAAGACTCTGGCTGCAAGTCGATGGGGAGTTGCAGTCTTTAATGAGAGCGGATTTGCTTTTCAGCCACCACGTCAACTCTGGTTGACTTCTGCAAAACGTCAGGCTCCAGAAGAAATACGTAGACCGTCGCCACTCGATCACTCTGGTAATTCGTTGCAACCTAAGGTTATCGCTTCAGGTGTTGTGCAACTGAGTAAACGATATCCCTCTCACATTTCCGGGAAAGCCAGACTGACTTATTATCTGGATGTCACAAACCAGGGATGCAGAGCGATTCCCCATGTTTATGTCACAGAGCAATGTGCAGACTTGAATCTGGTGGACACCACCTCGCCAGTCGCGACTTTGGTGAATGACGCATTGTTCTGGAATCTTGAAGAACTGCAACCCTCTGAAACGCGAACTTTGCAGGTCACCTGCTTCACGCCTACCGATCTGGGGATGTTGAAATCAGAATCGTTGATTCAAGTTTTCGAAACTCTTGCGACCGCAACTAATGTCATTATTCCCGATGTTTCAGTGTCAGTCACCGTCCCCGTTGAAGTGGAAAGTGGACAGGATTTTGATGCTGTGATTCTCGTCGAAAACAACAGCGATAAAACCTTCAATCCCTCTGAATTAACGATTGGATTTCTGAAAGGGGTGCAACATCAAGTCGGCCCCAAGCTGGTCAAACAGATCGACGTTCCCAAGCCAGGTCAGTCTTTTGAAATTCCACTTCGGTTGACTTCAACTGATGTCGGTGAGGGAATTATTGAAGCCTGCCTGAATCTGGAGGAATCTATCAACGTCCCGGTCAAGGCGTTCACGAATGTGAAAGCGGTGAAGAATCCGTCCGGCACCGAATCAATTGCCCGTCGCGTGACTCAGGGTGTCGCCAGTCTCGATGAGTAAATGTCACAAGTCAAAAAAAACGAGCTGAGTCTTTCGTTACTCGGCTCGCCTTTTTATCTGATTAAGAGTGCGACACTCAGCTGACTTTTTCCAGTTTCGTAACACGTCCTCCGACAACCCACTCGGCTACAAAAATGTTGCCCTCTTTGTCGAAGCAGGCATCGTGCGGATGGACGAACTTTCCGGCTTGCCATTTCTCAGGTGAGGCACGCATTTTGTTATTGCCATCGAGCACTTCAGCCCGCCAGGTTTCATCATCACCCAGTTGAGCAACGGTCTGATTGTCTTTATCCAGAATGGTGATACGGGCATGTAAATCGGGCACGAGCATCAGGTCGCCCTGGGTATCGATATCAGCTGGGAATAAGAACCCGTCCAGGGTTTTTGCATGGGAGCCATCCAGGTTGAACCATTGCAAACGCTTGTTGGCCCTGTCTGCGACGACCAGTTGTGGTTTACCAGATCGCGTATCTAACCAATGCCCGTGGGGAGTGCTGAACTGACCATTTGCGTTGCCTTTGCCGCCGAGAGCCTGAACAAACTTGTCGGATTTGTCGTATTCGAACAGGTAGTTACTCCCATAGCCATCTCCGAGATAATATCCGCCATCGGGCCGGAAGCTGATGTTGGTCGGGCGATATCGGATGCCAGGTGCGTCATAAACGCCGCTGTCTTTGTTCAATTCCACTTTACCACGCTGCCAGACAACTTCTCCATCCAGAGTGATTTTTGCAAATGAGAGATTGCTTTCACTCGGTGAGAGATAAATAAATTCCTGATTTCCTTCGCGGCGAATATCGATGCCATGCCCATGACCGGCATGAATATCTCCCAGGGTTTTGACCAGTTGGCCTTTTGCGTCAAACACAAACACCGATCCCGGGTTGCCATAGTGCGTGATGTAAATCAATCCCTGTTCATCGACAGCTGTTCCGTGGGAAGCATTTCCATATTTGTGGTCGGCGGGGAGGGAATCGTTTCCCCAGTTGTGGATGCAGCGATAGGTATGCTCGCCAGATCCAATGATCGTTTCAGAGCCGCCTGATTTTTTCTCGGCATGGACAAAAAATGGAGTCGCGAATGTTGCAGCTGTCGCTAATGAAGTTGTCTGGAGAAACTTACGGCGAGAGACATTCTTCTGAGCTGATGGTGACGTTTCTTGATTGTTCTGATTCATAATGATCTCTTTCACTGAGAATTGAATATTGATCAGCTGGTTGAGTTGGGGGCTACGCTGGTTATTCTGAACAACACATGCGTTGGTGTTGATTGATGTTGACGATAAAGAAAGTTATCCTAATTGTCTATCCGAGAGGCTGATATGAAGAAAATTTCAGCTTGAGGAAATTGAGACACTCTCCTGAACTTATTCCCTTGCACCTCCCGCCTGAATTATTTTGAGAATCGGAATCAACCATGCATCGTCTTTTCTCCTGGATGCTCACTCTTTGTCTCACTGCTGGTGTTACACAGGCAGCTGACGAATGGCCTCAGTTTCGCGGACCAGACGGCAACGGGCATGCAGAAAATGCCGAGCTGCCAACTCATTGGAGTGAAACGGAAAATGTTCGCTGGAAGGTGCCGGTGGCTGGAGAAGGATTTTCATCGCCAGTGATTTCAGGGAATCAAATCTGGTTGACCACGGCTATCGTTGAGCCGCTCTCTGCAGAGGAAGAGGAGGCGAAGTTAGCTCAACTGGCAAACCCGCGAGGGATTCAGTTTGGTGGACCTTTGACGCTCAAGGCGATTGCCTATGATGTGGCGACAGGAAAAATGCTTCACGATGTCGTCTGCTTCCAGTTTCCAGGAGCTAATCCCAAGCATGCCACAAACAGTTACGCCTCTCCAACGCCTGTCATTTCAGAAGGGCGGCTCTATTGTCATTTCGGCGACTATGGTACCTGCTGTATCGATGCGGAGTCAGGTGAACTGTTGTGGCAGAATCAGGAATTGCATGTCGATCATCAAAATGGTCCCGGAAGTTCTCCTGTCCTGTGGAATGATTTGCTGATCATTCATTTTGATGGGATCGATTTTCAATTTCTGGCTGCGATGAATAAAGACGATGGTCGTGTCGTCTGGAAAACAGATCGCTCAGGGGAAATGAATCCCAAACCAGAAATGAAGAAAGCCTACGGTACTCCCACAATTCAAGCCGTGAATGGGAAGGATCAAATTATCTCTCCAGCTGCGAATTGGGTTTATGGTTATGATCCGGCTACTGGTAAAGAGCTTTGGAAAGCTGGGTATGGACAGTTGGGATTTTCCACAGTACCCAAGCCCGTGGTTGGAAACGGGATGGCTTATGTCTGTACCAGTTTCATGCAATCCCGTCTGGTTGCGGTGAAATACGATGGGACAGGTGATGTGACTGAGAGTCATGTTGTCTGGACTGCGGATCGCCAAATCCCGAAAACACCTTCGTTGTTACTAGTTGAGAATGATCTGTTTTTCGTCGGAGATGCTGGCATTGCCACAATGCTGGACGCAAAAACAGGAGATCAAGTTTGGCAGGAGCGTTTTCCCGGGCAGTATTCGGCTTCGCCACTCCTGGCCAATGGCAATATTTATGTGTCCAATAAAGAAGGCGTGACGACCGTCTTCAAGTCGGGAAAAACCTTCGAACTGGTCGCCGAAAATACGCTGGATACAGGCTGCATGGGTTCCGCAGCCGTCAAAGGCAATGAGCTCTTTATGAGAACTACGACTCATTTGTATTGCATTGCCGAGTGACAATTGTTTTGTTTCACAATCAGGCGATACGTATCTCAGCATTTCATCATCAAAAAAGGAACCGAACAAGATTTCGGTTCCTTTATGATTTCAGCGGAAGTGTCAAAAATTATTTGGTCGCGACAACTTGCGATTCTTTGAAGCCTACTTTGCTTAACGCATCAATTGCAGAAGTGGAATCAAATTCACCATTGAGTTTCACAATGATCCGAGGATCGTTGATCGCATTTTCATCTTCCTGCTCTACAAGTTCAACGCTCTCGACTCCTGGTTGATCGGCAATGGTCTGCTTCACCTTAGGATAGCAGGCAAACGGGCAATGCATGTCAGGAACATTAACTGTCAGGGTTTGACCCGATTCGTATTTAACGGGCGTCGTCGGGATTGCGGGGGTATTCGTTTCATTTGTAGAAGTTTGTGGTGAAGTTGATTCACTACAACCGATACAGCAAATGAGTGCAGCGAGAGTTAAAAATCTTGTGTACATGTGTATTCTCCGAGGGTTGAGAGTAAGTTTTTTATTGGAGGTTTTTCGGATTCATATAAGCATGTTTATGCTTCAAAGATGAGGGAATTTTAGTTATTCAGCCCCGATCAAACTGTGAGCCATTTCGCAAAATTGAACGGAATCGTATTTTTCCTGGCGAGATGCATGGTATAATATTTCATGCATTCTCTGCAGACGCGAATCACTATAAATTATCATAACTCCATATTCAATAATACATTCCAACACAAGCTTTTACTTCTGACCCAATTTCCGGGGAAATATTCTGAACATTCTCGACGTTCCTGTCGTCTTTGGAATAGTACGTAAAACATTCGCAAAGTCGATTAGACTCTTTAATTTTTCCATTAATTAACAGACTTGAATTTATGTCATCATCGGCCCAGGACATTCCGAGCACGGCATACCGTGGCCACAGTCTGGATCCGGTGACGGTTATTCGTTCAAATCCCACAGAGTCTTCTCAGGTCAAGCTGAAAGATGCTGATTCAACTCCACCCGACTCTTCATTACTGGCTCGTCTTTTTCCTGGCACAACCGGTCGTGAGGAACAACCCAATTTACCTGACAATCTGCGGCTCGGGCAATATATGGTGGAATCCCGTATCGGAGCCGGGGGAATGGGGGCTGTTTTTAAGGCTCGAGATGAGCAGTTAGATCGGACGATCGCACTGAAAGTCCTGTCACCTTCTCAAGCGAACGATACATCTTCCATCAAACGCTTTCATAATGAAGCTAAATCAGCCGCCCGACTCGACCATGAAAATGTCGCCCGAATTTATTCCATCGGCGAAGACAAAGGGCTGCATTACATTGCATTTGAATATGTGGAAGGGATCACGATTCGAGAACTGATTCGTCGGCGTGGCTCCGTTGATTCGTTTGAGACGGTCAATCTGCTGTTGCAAATCGCTGTCGCATTGAAGCATACCGCTGCAGCAGGGGTGGTGCACCGCGATATCAAGCCTTCCAACTTGATTATGATGTCGTCCGGAAAAGTCAAACTTGTTGACTGGGGTCTGGCCCGAAAAGAACGACTCGATGAGCAATCTCTGGATTTAACAGTTTCAGGGACAACGCTCGGCACCTTCGATTATATTTCTCCCGAACAGGCGCGTGATCCTCGCAATGTCGATGTTAGGAGCGATATTTATTCACTCGGCTGCACAGCCTACCACATGCTGACCGGCGTGCCCCCTTATGCAGATGGAACGGTCTTGCAGAAGCTGCTCGATCATCAGGGAAAGCCAACCCCCGATCCACGGGATAAGAATCCCAACATTCCTCGGGAACTGGCCAGGATCGTCAAGAAAATGATGGCGAGTGATCCTGACGATCGCTACTGGTCGCCTCAATCATTGATTGAAGATCTCCTCGAAATGGCTGCCCAGTCGGGGTTACGGGCAATTCATCCCGATGGCTTGACCTGGCAAACGTCAACGGCAGGCAGCACGGGAACAATTCCGATGCGTCTGTTCTGGTGGTGGCTGGGAACATTTGCAATCGCCTGTGTCGTCGCAATTACTTTTGATCGCTGGTCATTAGAGCAATCAGCACAAATTGATAATGATCTCAATCGTACCGTGAGTACTCTGGAAAATGATGGAAGTACGCAGACGTTTTTCCCGGCAGAAATGTCTCCTGACGCAATTCGGAATCAACCATCAGGTTCAGAAAATTCTCCTCTAAATTCATTGACGAATTCGGTCGACTCCACGAAAAAATCCAGCGATCTTACGCTGGGCGATGATCGTAAAGAGCTGAGCCAGATTCCTCCTGGCTATCCGTCTCCAATTACAAACGATCTTGTGCATTCCGAGGATATATTTGACGGTTTTTTTCAAAGCGGTTCTATAGAAGTTGACTGGGGCCGGGTTGCATTTGAAGAGCAGCAGGCCGGGATTCTACGAGCTGATATCACGGAGCAATTAAAGCAGGACGACTCGGGGAGTTCAGTGAACGATGATGGCTCGACCGGAATGAATTCCGTTGAGAAATACGTTCTGGGTGAAAGCTCACAATTTCGATTAATTACTCGGGAAGGCCAGGATCTTGGGTTTCAGTCGACATTGGAATCTGCTCTGGAAGCCATTCCAGATGGAGGAGTCATTGAATTTCTGGGCAAACCGGGACAGGTCACTTACCAGAAAATCAATCAGTTAAAAATCATCGATAAGTCGATCACGATCAGTGGTTCAACACGTTCGGAATTGATTTTACAGTTTGATACTTCGCAGTTTGCTGCATCATCGCGCTCTCGGGACTTTATTGTCATCAATGGAGGTTCTTTAACGATCAAGAATCTGCACCTGCAGGTCGCCATTCCCGATGCCGTCACTCAAGCCTGGTCTCTGTTTCTGGTGGAAGGAACCTCAAAACTTCGCTGTTCTCAGTCGACCTTTACCGTCGACTCCCGATATCAGACGGATGCTTCCATCGTGAAAATGAATCGTTCGGCTCAGCAGATTATTGATGAAATGAGTCAGGGGGCCGGGGCTGCAGCTGTCGAAAGACTTGTTCAATTTGAAGAGTGTTTTTTCCGTGGTGTTGCGGATTTGGTTTCTACGGAATCCTCTGATGATTCAACTGTAGAAGTCAGCCGATCACTACTCACTCTCGATGGTGCCTTGATTCGGTTTCATGGTGATAAATCGATGCGAGCTGAAAGAGACTTACTCACATTGCGTCTCTCACGCGTGACCGCATTGCTCAATGATGGATTAATTCGACTGGATCTCGGAATGACAATTCCCCGTCAGCCTGTCGACTTAAAAATCCGAACGGAAGACAGTTTAATCCTGGGGCGTATCGATCAGCCCATGATTCAGCTTTCAGCAGGACTGGAGAATCGTACTCTGGAAGGTCTGCTACATTGGGATGGAAATCATAACATTCTGGCTGGCTGGAAAAATTTGATGACGCTCAATGGAAGTAATTCCATCGAAACCGAGACCAACACCTCAGCGACAATACTTGATACCAATTCACGGGAATTGCCAAGAGATTTTCTGGAATATCTCCCCAGACTGGCATGGGATCAATGGTCCGTCAGTAAGTTCTATTCCGAATTGGAAATGGCTGCTTCCGCTCAGGATTTAACCGTCGATCTGACAGCGTTTGGACCTGAGGCAAAGTTGCTACCCAACGCTCCCACTCCAAGAATTGTCCCTTGAGTTGACTCAACCTCTGATTGTTGACTTCGCAAAAGGTAGGTCTTATCAGCTTCAACCGATCGTCACATAAGAACGGCCAGAAAGAATGGATTCGGAAACGCCAGCCAGCGATCAACTGCAGTTGTTGAGATCACTTGTCGCTGAAGATGCAAACTATTGTTGTCCCGATGAAACCAGCCCGATTACCCGTTCTGTTCATCTGGCTCGATTGCGCTCTCACTTCGAGAAGTGTCACATCTGCCCACATCGGAATGATCTGGAGCAGTTTTCCCCGGAAGTCCAACGGAACCTGAAGAGTTGGTGGGAGCGTTCCAGGCCGCAACAGACACAATTCACAGATGGTTTTCGGGGATTGATTCACAATGAATTCGAACGTTCGGAATTAAGAATCATCTTGAATGGTTTCATGGAATCGTTGTGGAGTGACTGGATTCAACGGGATGATCAGATTTTGGTGACTCAGCCGAAAGTGGTGATCGGTCACGATTTGCATGGCTTCTCATTTGAAATGACAGCGGTCGCGATTCAATGCCTAGCAGAGCAGGGGTGTCAGGTTATTGATATTGGGAATGCGACAACAGCTTCCACGAGTTTTCTAGTCGACCAGACTCGCTCTGAAGCTGGCCTGTATCTTTCAACTGGAGTTGAGTCGTCTCAAGTGGGAGGAGTCGACTTGTATCGGAGAGGCGGAATGCCACTTTCTGCGGAAAGCTTACACGCGATACATAAACTGGGAGAAATCTCTTCAAATCGACAGGCCCGGAAATCAGGCGGGGTAATCCCATTTGCGGGAAGAGCGATTTATCATGAAGTCCTGCAGAAATATTATGAGCAAATTGTTCCAGAGCAGATGCTAATTCTCAGTTCCAATCAGACTCTGATCGACATTCTCCGTGTTCTCAAAGAGTCCTCCCAAGGCTCATTTCAGCCGGAACTGATTCCTGTGGATCTTGAACGGCAACTGATTGTCAATCAAACAGACTGGTTAAAATCGGGGCTGACCTCTCTGGAGTTCGAATCGGTCTGCCTGATCAATGGCGATGGTCAGGCTATATATTTTTACGATTCCAACGGAGAGAAAATTCCTGCGTTAGAGATTTTAGATCAATTTGTCAGACAGCATCATGCTCATCAGACACCTGGGTTGATTCTAGGTGAAGAATATCAATCACGAATTTCCTACGATCAACGATTCTCCAATGCTCAAATTCGCTATCGTCAGTCACTCAGAGAGAATTTTGCGCAAGGCATGAGAACTTCAAAATCGCATTACGGACTTGATGCCCACGAAAGATACTGGTTTGCAGGCCACAGGCCAGTATGCGATGGAATTGTAACCGTAGGCAAAGTGCTGCAGTCTGGTGGCCTGAAGCGGTAAACACGCAGATTCATTTATGATGTCGGCTGGGTTAGCGTAGCGTAACCCATCAAGACAGGGCTCATTCAAAAAAGCGAACTTGCTTATCAAAGTGTTGGATTACACGTTCCGCTAACCCAAACTGCGATCAGTAGTTTTAACGACCGAAATCCAGTTTCCATTTGGAAACCGCTTTACTTACGGCTGTGTTCCTGACGTAATCGAGCCAGTTCTTCTGCCGGATTTCTTTCAGTACATTTCTTCCGTGCCTGCTCTTCGCGTTTGAGCATCAAATGACTGATCCCGAGACTCAGACCCATGAATGCAATCAGGCCCAGAGAGGCCCAGTAAATTCCATTCTCTGCAAAAATGAATAACCAGGCGACGAGGAGAGTCGAAATTCCCAGTAGTGTCAGAGAAATGTGTGGGAAATAAGCAGATGAGGTGAGCGAGCTGAGGAATTGTGATCGGTTGTTCCGGTCGAGAGTCATGTATATCCCCAATGGGTAGAAGAGCCTTCAGACGAATAGATTGCAGACCTATAAAAATATGCAACTGCTTAAGTGTGGGGAGTCCCGGTCCTTTTGTCAAATTTTTTTTGGGATTCGAGCGTTCTTAACCTGATTTAATCTCAAATGCCTATGGTTGTACGAGTTGGTAAATGTTCAGGTCGACAGGGATTTTCGGAACTGATCTCGCCATGAATCTGGAAATCTGATAAGAATCGCTCTCATGGGGAATGGCCAAATTTCAGGGCTATTCATGAAAAAATGCTGTATGTCAGGGGATGACATACGGTCAGATACGGTCTGGGGAGATCGATCTGGATTCGGGGAAAGGGAGTTCCGATGACTCAATTATTGTTTCGTTCACTGATCGCAGTTGGACTGTTGATCACTTTCTGTGTACAACCCGCTCTAGCTGGGCGTGGACATCATGGACACTGCCACGGGGGAGGCTCGACAGCTGCGGTCGCATTTGCCATTGGAGCAGTTGCTACCATGCTGGCTCCTCCTCCGCCGCCAAGGCACATCATTCATCATCATGGTCCAAGGCCCTATCCACCTTATGGGTATTATCCACCGCCGGTTGTCCAACGCGACATCTACTATGTGAATCCACCACCGGTCATTCAGCAGGTTCCAGCCAATCCTCCGCAGGTTTATGGACAGCCATCACAGGCACCTCAACAATTAAATACCCAGCAGCAGTTTTCCAACCAGAACAATTCCTATCAGCCACCTGCCATTGCTCAAAATACGAGTCCGGGGACGATTGTCGAACGTCTTCCGCTCAATGCGATGAGCGAAACCCGGAATGGAGTGACATACTTTTCTTCACAGGGCGTCTATTACCTTCCAATTCAGGTAGGAGCAGATCATCGATTCATCGTCGTTCAGCCCAACTGAAAAAGTTGTAATTGCCGGCGGCAGCGGATTCCTGGGGATGAACCTGGCGAAGTTTCTGGAGAACCAACAATGTGATGTGGTTCTCCTTTCTCGCTCACGTCCTCAGGGAACTGGTCATTGGACACACGCAACCTGGGACGGTCGAACTCCAGGAGAATGGGTTACACATCTGAACGGTGCGACGGCTCTGGTCAATTTGACTGGCCGGACAGTGGATTGCATCAAGACGCCTGATCATTGCGATGAAATATTACGCTCCCGCGTCGAATCAACGATGGTCCTCGGTCAGGCTTTGAAACTGGTTGAGCAGCCTCCCAAAGTCTGGGTGCAGATGTCGACCGCTCATATACATGGCGATCCACCCGAGTTGATCTGCGATGAAGAGTCCGCAATCGGTTACGGATTGGCACCAACGGTCGCTCGTGCCTGGGAAGCGGCTTATGCTCAATCTGTTCTGCCGGAAATGCGTCAGGTCATTTTGCGGACAAGTTTCGTAATCGGTTCAGACGGTGGAGCACTTCAACGATTGGCTTTTCTGGTCCGCATGGGATTCGGGGGCAAAGTCGGACACGGTCGGCAGGGAATCAGCTGGATTCACGAGCACGACATGAACCGACTGTTCTGGCGGGGGATTTCAGATGAGTCGATGCAGGGGATTTATCTGGCCACTGCTCCCAATCCTGTTTCAAACGCAGAATTTATGCGCGCTTTGCGGAAGGCATTGAAGATGCCAATCGGTTTGCCAGCTTATGAATGGATGGTACGCATTGGAGCTCCGCTTGTCATGAAAACTGATCCCGAATTAGGCCTCTATGGACGATATTGCATCTCAAAACGACTCAAAGAGGAAGGTTTTACGTTTGAGCATGCCGATGTGGAATCTGCTCTCAGGGATCTCTATGGCAAGTAGATTGGCTATCTTCAGAGGGGTAGGTCAGGCTTTGCCTGAGGAAATGTGCGAGCCACCCCGTTTGTCGTCAGGCAATGCCTGACCTACAGCAGTATTGCAATTTGACCTGCTCTCTTTTTCGGAGGATTGTCGCACACAAATCGTCAGTCCTGCGAGTAAGGCTAACGCAGGGATCAGGGGCGCCCGCATTCTCGCATTCGACCAATACAAAGAATGGATTGTGCTGAAAGTAATAAGTATCGCCAGCACCCACACCCATTTGGGCAATTCTTCAGGTGATCGAATCAATCGAAACATGCCAATTACTGCCAGCAGGTACAAACTGAGATAAAAGACCCATAGACCAAAGAAAACAAAATTTGGCAAACCATTTGCTTCAGGCCCTTGAGGAATCGGAGCCCACAGACGCAATTGCCTCAAAAGAATCGCCTGACAAAACGATGTGGGATCCTGCTGGATTTCAGAAAATGCAATTTCGTATTGGGCTCGATCCCGCTCAAATTCTGATTTTAAGCCTTGCTGATTAAGCTGATCCGTTAAATCGCGATACCAGTTCGTCTGACTGAGAGGATGATCAACCGGATAATCTCCCCAGGTTGTTCCCAGAGGCTTGTGGAGGACGGCTTCGAAAAAGGTGGCATTATTCCCCAATAGAAATGTGTAGCCGCCGTGTGTTGTTGTAATTTTGAAATGGCCCAACTCATAATAATTTCGCAGTCCCCAGGGAAGGACCGTCAGAAAAGCAAACAGGCCCACCACTATGGCCCGAACAGGAATCGATGATCTCCTTGCTGTTTTTGAACTTGCGATCCATTCCGCCAGAAATCCGAGGACAACGATCACGGGTAACATTGGCCAGATTGAGGGACGACATAAAGTGGTGATTCCAAATGCGATTCCACAAATGATCGTTGAAAATAACGATTTTGGTACTCGTAGCCACAGCAGCGTGGTCAACGCAACAAGCATTGTGAAAGTGACTTCCGTCATTGCCAAGGCAGTGTATCGAAGCAGAATTGGGTCAAACGTCACAAAAGTGGCTGCGAGAACTGTGCCTCGTCCGAGCTTCAATCTCCGACCGCAATGCCAGGTCGCCCAGACGGTTGCAACACCAGCCAGGCACTGAAACAGAGCCAGGCCTTTCAACCCTGCCAGACCTTGAATGAGGGCGACAATCAGTATGTACAAGGGTGGACGAAAAGCGGTCGGCGAATTGGAGCCGGGAATTCTGAAGCCATGTCCTTCCCAGACATTCTGGCCGATCCCGAGATAGAAATCCCGATCAACACTTAATTCTTCCAGATGCGTAAACGCATATCCTGCTCTCAACATGAACGCAATCATCAGTAAGATGTACAGCGTGATTGTTGAATCCCGAGGACAACACGATTTGATCAGATTCTTCAACAACGGTGCCCTAAGTTTCAACTGCAAAATTACATCTGTAGGTCAGGCACTGCCTGACGAAATGGAGAGATTTTGTAAAATCAACTGAGGTTTTTAACTTAACCTTTCAGGAAGCGATTCATTAACAAATGACCTTCCTTGAACGTCTCTCCGTACTCGGCTCGAATTTCATCGTAGGTATCATTTTCATCAGGTGTGATTCCGGTGCCGGCAATCGCAAACGGAACATAACCATGGCTATGAGTCTTTGTTCGCAGGAATGTCGGATGATCTGGAGAAATGAGCAGACGATATTCTCCTTGAGATTTCAGATAATCGTGCAGGGGAGCGACGATATCGGAATCGATTCGCTGCAAAGCTTCGAGTTTGGCATCGCAATCGCCTTCGTGGGAGGCTTCATCAGTCGCTTCGACATGCACCACGACGAAATCGGTATCGCTCTGCAGAGTTTCAATTGCAGCTCGGCCTTTGGCAGCGTAATCAGTATCGAGGTATCCCGTCGCTCCTTCGACTTCGACAATGTCCCAGCCGATCAGCCGACCGATGCCACGCAGTAAATCGACCGCAGTGATGACGGCTCCTGAAACGCCATAGCGTTCCTGGAAGGGTGTCAAGGCTGGGCGACTTCCCTGTCCCCACAGCCAAATTTCGGTAGCCGGGTGTGTTCCGGCGTGTTCGCGTGCGACATTTCGTTCGATGTTGCGGAAACAGTCTTTGCTCATCCCCATTAAGGAGTTCAGTAATTCACTGCCCGCACCAGTTGGGCGATGATCGGTGACCGACTGATCCGTCAAATCATGCGGAGGAAAGGTGAGCGTGGTTTCATCAAACGGAGCAGTTGTTTCCGGGTTTCTGAAGAGCAGCAAGTTTCGATAACTGACCCCGGCCACAAATTCCCAGCGGGGATCGGCAGAAACCAGTTCCTGCATTTTGTGAATCAACTCGCGTCCCAGATCACTTGGGAATTGTCCAGCTGTGAAGCTGACCATGATTTCGTTAATGATCGTAACTAGATTACAGCGAATTGCCCAATCATGTGGTCCTAATTCGATTCCTTGAGCAGCCGCCTCCAGAGGAGCACGGCCCGTGTGATATTTCAGCGGGTCATATCCGAACAGAGACATCGTCCCGACGTCGCTCCCCGAAGGCATGGATGGGGGAATGTTATCAGTCCGGCCAAGAATTCCCTCCCGCGCCACTTGATCCATATGCGGAGTCACCGCGGCCTGCAGAGGTGTGCGGCCATCAAGTTGATCCTGAGGTTCGTCGGCGGCTCCATCGGGAATGACGAGTGCATATTTCATGAGGGAAAAATTCCTGGTTTCAGTCGTTTTTGGATTTCATGATCAATGTAACGATCTGAAATAAAGCCGTCTATGTTTCGGGAGATTCAGATCGATTATGCGATCGCCAATTGTTCCAGATCAAGTAACCGTTGCTTGAGGGTCAATCCTTGAGGAGCCGTGAAACCTGTCAGTTTTCCACTCGATCCAACGACGCGATGGCAGGGGATAATTAACGGCACCGGGTTCTTTGACAGCGCACCACCAACGGCTCTGGCGGCTCCGGGGTGTCCACTTCTGATGGCGATTTTGCCATACGTTTCCAGATGACCAGACGGAATCTTCTGAACCAGCCGCAGGATTTTCTGTTGAAAATGTGTCAGGTGACTCAGATCAACTGTGAACTGGTTAAAGTTGACTGGTTCTCCACTGGCATAGTTCTGGAGAGCAATCCGGCATTCTTCGAACCAGTTTTCTTCGCGAATGTCGATTCTCTCATTTGAGGTTTTTAATTGTTGCTGGAGATAATCTTCAGTTTGCAGTCGAGATTTGCAGCCGATTACGACACGAGAAACTGTTTCCTCTCGTCCAGCAATTGCACACCAGCCGAGTGAGGATTCAAAGGCATCGAAATAGAGTGGAGTTGTCATACCAGGAACCTCTTCTCATCTGGATGTGTCAGTGCAAATGCGGACGACTTTGACCGGATCGTTCTGCTGGGTTACTATTTGCCGAGTTCATAACAAATTCAAATTTTCCAGGCAAATCTTGCCTGCCGGTGTTCAGTCCGGTTATGCTTGATCATATCCGGGAAGTCACATTCAGAAAACACTCAACGTGTTGCCAGGGGGGACCGATGTCAACTTTATACGGGAACCTGTGCGATGATTATTTCGTCAACATGAATCTGAACACGGAAATGGCACTCCCTTCGGGTCGAGAAACCGTGCTGAACTTCTTCGAGCGGGTTCAAAAAACGTACCCCTCGATGCGGAATTTTTATACCCGAGACAACGGCGATTTTATCCTCGAAGAAGATAAAGACCAGGAGCAGCATCGCTGGATTTCGATTGAACCCCGCCGCATTTGCAGTGGCTGTGTGAACCCGACATCCGCAGAAACTGCGATGGAACAGCACATGCTTGTGTTGCAACTGGTGCCGTATATGCTTTCGGTCAGCCCGCTCGATTGCGAGGCACTCGATTTCATGATCGGTTTTGACTTCGCTTATCGCGGAAATCACGATGAAATCGTTTCTGAAGTCTTTGGTGGTGGGCCGTTGTGTTCGGCACTCAAAGATATCCCTTCAGCTCTGCCGCTGAACTTTGAACCTTCAATGACAATTGCGCTGGAAGAATCCTGCAGACGCCAGGCTCGCCTGCTCGTGGAGACCCGCACGAGTGCCTATCAGGTGAGACGAGGAGATTTTCAGGAAGAGCCGATTAGCATTTATTTCACAGTCCGTCAATATGGCAGCCTGCCGCCGGAAAAAACCTACGAACAAATTTTGCTGGAACTTCAGGAAGAGAGCGATGAAATCCTGCGGGATTATGTGATCGATCGCGTCGTTCGACCACTCGCTCAGGCAATTGATGCCCGATAATCGTAGGTCAGGTTGTGCCTGACGCGAATAACAATTGACGTCGAATTTCGTCAGGCACGGCCTGACCTACAGGTTTTATTCTTTTGTCAACAATACAGTTAACGATCGCGCGCCATGGGCTCCGATGACTAAGGATTGTTCGATATCCGCGGTTTTGGAGGGACCCGAAACGAAGACTCCGAATTGTCGCTTGTCCCAGGTTAATCGGTCGTAGGCTTCGTGCATGTTATTGACGAGCTGACTCTTTGAAACAGTGAGCAACACATGCTGGGCGATGAACAGGACCGTTCGATGTTGCATCGCCTGATCGTCAATCCAGATGGCTGCATTTTCTGCGACGGCGATTTCTCCGGGAAGTATCGCCAGATCGACATCTTCCAGCTGATGCGGATCATTAATGAGTGAATCCTCAAAATTTGATCCGAGCAGGTCGGGTACGCGGGAATAGATTTTCTGAGGCTTGAGAGTTTCCAGAAGTTCAGTAATAACAGTCTGGCCTAGAGATAAATTCTCAGCCTGCAACAGTCGGCCACCCACAGAGTTGAGAACCGTTTCAAACTGGAGCAGGGGATTGACATATTGAATCCAATCCTGATTCAGACTCGGCAATTCGGTGGGGGCTGGTTGATTCTTCTTAATTGTGGCCAGAATTTCATCTCGGCTGCTTGTCATGATCCCTCTGCTTTCATTCACTCTATAATACGACTCCTTATAGAGGCTACCGTGAGAAATTCAAATCGTAAACCTTGTGGCCTGCTTTACAACTTTCACTGCTCAGTATTCATTTTCGTCATTTTGATTATGATGTTTGCTCTGTAGACTGACCACTACTCCTGCACGGGATATGATACCACATGTTGACTGAAGAAATTATTACGCGTCTCAAACAGTACGATACCCCGACAATCTGTAATGCTGTTGAACTTTGGGATTTGAGACTTCGAACAGCGGGGTACATGGACGAAACGATTCAAGCCTGCTTTCCTCGTCTGCAGCCGATGGTTGGACTGGCATTGACTTCAACGTTTCGTTCCTCAGCTGCTCCTATTTCTGGAGATGCCTATTCGAGTCTTTCCGCTCAAACGGCTATTCTGGAAAAAATGGATTTGCCCGCGGTCATTGTTTTTCAGGACCTCGATAGTCCGACTGCAGCCGCCACTTTCGGGGAAGTAATGTGCACCACCTATCAGGCGTTCGGAGCCTGCGGTCTGATTACGTCGGGAACCGGACGGGATCTCGATCAGGTGGAAGCACTCGATTTTCCGGTTTTCACTTCTGGATCACAAGCCGCTCATGGTTACTGTCATATTCTGGATATCAACGTACCTGTGACAGTTGGCGGTGTAAATATTCGTCCGAATGAATTGATTCACGGGGACTGCAACGGAGTGACAACCATTCCGATATCCATCGCCAGCGAGGTGCCGGATGTCTGTGCGGAAATCGCTAATGCCGAGCAGATTGTTTTGGAATATCTTCGTTCCAGCAATATTAATTCAGCTGGTTTTGAGGAAGCCCGACAAGCTTGCGGGGCAATGATTTCCAAATTGTCTGCCCGCTTGAAAGGCAAATAAGCAAGGTAGGACAGGCATCCTGCCCGTCTAATTTTTTCATTGCGTTTCGTCAGGCCCAGCTGCCCTAAGCAAAAAAGATGGGTGGCTGGGGTCGGAGCGAAGCGCAGACCCCAGAAGTTTTGATGATTTGACTTTTTCAACCTTCTTATTGAAATGCACGTAATTCGTCAGGCACAGCCTGACCTACGTGGCATAGACAGGCAGGATGCCTGTCCTACAAAATTGATTAAGCCACTTCATCTGCTTTGAGACGGATTTCCCGAATCAACTGATTGACCGTCTGATCGGCTTGCTTTTGAACTTCGCTGATGTCCTTGGATTCGACATCCGTCAGCATCTGATCGATTTCGCCTGCCCACTTCTTGCAATTGGTTCGCAGCCATTCACGGTCGTCTTCGGAGAGAGTCGTGTGTTTGGCTGTGAGCAGCGTTTCACATCCGTGGCGGAATTCTGCCAGTCGCTGCTTCAAATCGTCCGTGGAGTCAGGTCGTTTATTGAACCAGGCTCCGGCTGCATCTGCCAGTTCATGAAGATAGTCATCCGGTGGTAACGAGTCGTTAAAAGCATCGGGACTGTCCCACCCCCAGTTCGAGGCGAGCATCGTCGGAGCAGGGGAGTTTTTGTCGGGATTTGTGTCCGATTTCTGATCGTTTGGATTTTCAACGATATTGTTCGCAGGGTTTGCGACATGCACCTGATATTGATAAGCAACGATTGCCAGTAGTCCTAATGCAGCCACGGAAATAATCCAGGGCATCTTCGAGCGTTTCGGCGATTCTTCAATCGGCTTAAGGACATGAACTTTCGGTGCTGAGCTTGAGTCTGACTTTGTTTTGTTCTGTCGAGGAGGCGAGCTTAATGGCAGTTCTACCTGATCGAGAATGTTCTGCCAGTAGTTGCCACCTTCAATCAGGACAAGTTCCTGCAACTCCAGCAACATTTGCGGATTCGCCAGAAACGCAGCACATTGATCATAATTCAGGGATTTCAATCCGCGATCCAGAACGGCATCCCGATCAGATCCCAGAATTTCTTGCAAGGAGTCTGGAGAATATCCAGGCGGATTGAAATCATCGGCGATGAATTCGAGTTCTTTGACGAACTGTCCCAACTGACAATCAACAATTTTGCGATCCAGCCAGGGGCCGAGTTCTTCTTTTGAATCCGGGATATCCATTATGACAATTGACATTATGCACCTCGCTCCAATTTCTTGCGAATACAGTCCCTGAGCTTACGAATTGCAAAATGTCGCAATTTGTAAATCCTTGGCTTGCTGACCGACTCCAATTCCGGCGAATTCTCATTCCCATCCAGCACTGCGACCTCTTTATCTAAGAGTGATTGCTTACAATCGGTGAAAGCTGTCATTTCTTCGGCTTCAAGGATTTGTTCGAGTGGGCAACGAGAATTTGTGGAAGCAGGTTCGATCGGATTGTTATCCAGACTGTGAGATTTTTCGCTGGCACGGCGGCTCTGATCGATGACCAGATTTCGAGCCGTTTGACACAGGAGCGCCATCATATTCTTCCCGTCATATTTTCCTGAGCGGAGTTTAGGAAGAATTTTCAGCCAGACCTGCTGAGCGAAATCGAGTCCACGATTGGCATCGGAACGGGCACAGCAAAACGCGACCAGCTTTCGCTGATACTTCTGCACTAATTCCGATTCTGCCTGTGCATGTCCTTTGGAAATGGCATGCACAAGATCGAGATCGGTCGTCTGGGCTGAGGCACGAATGTTCATACCAGCCATTTTTAAGAAACTCACTCCAATTTGCAACTCTGCTACGAGACTTCGAGCTCGGAACGAATTGATAATTTGAGAGTTCATTTCCAGCGATTTCCTTATTTATTCACAGTTTTGCTTTAGTGATCTCTCCTCTTCTGTCTTGAAAATTTTCATTTGAGTGAAAGATCAAAATAAGAAACGCATGACCCTGGCAATTCTTCCGAATAATTTTGGAATTCATGTCCCCATCGCAAATTGCTCAAAGGAAAAGCATTTTCACTAAACAGTCGCCAGTTTCACATTCTCCTCAACTTGGCGTCTTGGCGGTTCAATTTTGAACTGAATAACAGATGTCGAAATGGGTAATATGGGAAATATTTGCCGTTAATAACGACCACATCGGTTTTACGTTTTAAGATCATCGCAATTGCTATACAGATTATTCTGGCAGATGTCGAAATAACGATTGGTGGGATTGTTCAGCGCGATTCCGCTGTCGTTGACGTTGCGTGAACGACATTCAATCAACGGGGGCATTTACTCCTGTGATTGACTCAAGACGAACTATCTCGAGGCCACTCGGAATGTTGATCAGGGGCGGGGGAGTCGAATACATGCGTTACTCTGTGCAAAAAATGTCGAGCGTAATGACAATTATGCTCGCTTCGGCGATCAGTCCCGCATTGGGGCAAATGCAGCCAGAGCCCAGCTATCCATGCCCGCCTGTGCACCCACTGTTTCAAAATCCTGGACAATACAGTCCGGGACAATATCCGGATTTCATTCCGCCTGGCCAATTTGGAGGTCCGTATCCTCAGTATTGGCCCCAGTATCCGGCAACTGCAACTCAGAAATCAACGGATGACAAATCCAGCGATAACACAGGCGATGACGCCAATGCTCAGAGCAGTCAGGATCGAGACACCGATAATTCACAGAATAATACCAACCAGAACAACGCTCAAAATTTTAATCAGAACACCAATCAGCAGGCATCCTACAGTGCCGGCGGACAATCGTCTGCTCGTCCGAACATGATTGGGGATTACCGCGAAGCGCCGTTCTTTTATACGAACGGATTCAACAACGTCACTTTGCCTCAGCAGGGGATTGTCCGACTGGATTTCAGTCAGAACACAAATCCGATTCCAACGGACCGGGTTTATTTGAACTATCATCACTACCGTAATGCGTTTTCTGCGCAAGCGGGTGTCGTTGGGAATGACCTCTTATTCTTTGGGTCTCTTGATGGGCCAGGTCCAGGACTGGTAGCAGATAGCATTCTGATCAATACGATTACTCGAGATCAGTTTGCTGCTTTCGATGCAGCTGCAATGGGGTCAGATCCCTTATTAGCTCAAGCTTTAGATAACTTCTTTTTCGATAAATACCAAAATACAGGAGTGAATGTTCCCGTATTTGATCCTCGTGCTTTTCTTGACTCCGACAGCCTTGTAGCTGATGGATTTGATTCTGCCAACTTGGATATTTTCTATCTGGGTTACGAAAAGACATTTGCTAACGAACGAGCTTCCTTTGAAGTGCGAATTCCGATTCTGTCTGCACCAAATCAAGATCTGGACGCCCGGGTCGATAACCTGCAGAGTTTGAATGGTTATCAAACTCAAATGGGAAATGCTTCCGTGTTACTCAAGTCTTTGATTATGAAAGACTATACAGAAACGTTTGTCATGTCGGGCGGATTCGGTCTGACAATTCCGACTGGACCAGATTTCCGAATTCGTGATTCCGACATTCTGATTCCCGATCAGAATAATGTTGCTGACGCAACAGCGATCGCAAATCAGGGATTCGCACCTCCAAATTATGTCGTTGCTCCCAGTGATTTTCTGGTCCCAGGTGGTTCTACTGGTCGTCTAATTCGCCTTCCAGGCAACGACATCACTGTCCGCAACGATTCTGTGCTGTTCACGCCATTCCTGGCATTTTCTCAACAGATGAATCGCCGGTTGTTTACGCAGTTGTATTTCCAGTTGGATCTCGTTGCCAGTGAAAATACATTGACGCAACCCACAGGAACCACAGCGAAAATCAAACAGCAGGACACGGCTAAGATTGACTTCCAGATGATGTACTGGTTCTTCCGCAAGCCGGATCTGGTCAATCCTCAATCGATGTATGTCAACGGCATTCAACACCGTCAGGTCGAAGGCACACGCTTCAAAGGACTCGCAGGAATCTTCGAATTGCACGGTACTACTGCTCTGATCGATCCAGACAATGCAGGTAATCCCGATCTGCTCTCGGATCCTGAATTTCTGGCAGGTGGGTATGATATCGAGGATCTCAATGGAATAAATGCCAACGGAGATCCCGTTGATTTGACCACCGATCGCTTCTTTGCCAGCAGCAATAACAATCGACGCCTGCGTTCTTTGAATGTTACCTCTGGTCTTCAAGCTGACTGGGGTGATGGAGGCACAATGACAGTAGCCGCTGCGGTTCCTCTTGTGCAACAGGCTTCCGGCGTTCGCCTTTTCGATGCGGAGTTGATTTTCCAGTACAATGCTTATCTGTACCCGAATCGTCAACGCACTCAAAGCAATGTCATCTATGCACAACCACAAGGAAACTCTTTGAGAGCGATGAGTCAGATGCCGAGTAATTGAGGGCTTACTTTCTGGTCTGCATGAACGGTAACCTCAATTTACGAATTGAACCGCAGATGAACGCGGATGAACGCAGATATTTTGCATCTGCGTTATTCTGTGCTACTAACGCGACAAAGTTTTCTCGCTTGCGCAAATTTCCAGGCGGCTTGTTTACTGAGTGTTCATGCATTTGGTGTTTTGCAGCTAGAAGAGTGGTAATCTTTTGCGGCCTTGCTTTCTTTTGCTTTTCGCTTGGGCGAGGGTGACATCAAAACAGGATCTTGTTGATCAGGTTGTTTTTACCACGAAGACACAAAGGCACGAAGAGTTCTGTAACAAAATTGCCTCAAATTCATCAGGCGGTTTTTTATTGATTTTCAAGATTTTTCAATCTCTTTGTGTCTTCGTGCCTTCGTGGTTCATAAAATTATTCTTATGAAAGATCTTCTTGTTCCCCTTGGCGTCTTGGCGGTTCATTTCTTCAGTATTTGGTGATTGGTTGCGGCTATGCCGCGCTGGGTTCATCTGCGGTTCTCATTATTTTGTTATGTGGATTGAGTTAGAGTGACGCGATCATCAAAACTAATCAGCAAATGTAGGTTGGGTTGGAAAAGCGTAATCCAACACGGGTTGATTCTTCATGCAGAAGAAATGAATCTCAAGGCGTTGGGTTACGCGTTCCGCTATCCCAACCTACAAAACTGAAGCTGCTTGAAGTCATTTCTGCAGAATCCATAGAAAAAGCCGTCGATGCAATAACTGCATCGACGGCTTTACTTGTTTCAGGCATTAAAAACTACTGAGGAGTATCAGTAGCAGTTGGCAGATCTTTTGGCATCACTTCAATCTGAATGTCATCTTCTGCTTCAGGAATCTGAGGCATCTTGCTAGGGGCAGGGAATGCTTCTTCTGGAATGTCTTCCAGATTTTCTTTGCGATCTTCATTCTTCAGCAAAGAGTAGTGAGCTCCATCTTTGCCTTCGAGATCGAAGCGTCCCCAGTAAGAGCGTGAATAGGGGTTGTAGTAGTATACGTAGCGTGGTCGTGAGGGGTAATGTACGCAGTAATGGTAGCGATACCCAACATAGCTCGGGGTTGGTTTGTAGTAGTAAGAGCGGACATGGTACTGTTGTTGTGGTTTATAGCTCCAGCCACCGTAATACTGGCGATATCCCTGGAATGCTTCAGCATTCTGTTCGACGGCAATACCTGCCATCAGGGCGATCATCGTAAGCAGCATTGTGTTTTTGATTGTGTGTGTCATCTGTTCTTTCCTTCAATTTTTCGGAGAATGGTTTTGTGTTTGTTTCGTTTGTCGTTGAAGACATCATTGAAACGCAGTTCTCCAGAAATTCTTCCCCGAGTTTATTAAAATAATTCCATTTTCTTTTTCAACTGAACTCGTACGGTCACAAAGCTGTTTAGATGTTAACCAGGTTCATTCTTGAATCGCAAACGGTTTTCCCATTCTCGCTGATATAATCGTAAAATTTACAACTTTTGAAATCCTGGCAAGCTCTGCGACTGACCAGTAAGTCATGCCTTATCGAAAATTTCAATTTTTCAAATCCGATTTCAGAATCAGGGGGAAGATGATCAATTGTTGTTCGTTTCCCAATAAACCTGACGTAGCAATTGAGACTTGGTTGATTGCTTTGGTACAGTGAACATGCCACGAAACACATATTCAGTAGATATAGGGTCAGTAAGATGGACAGTTATCGGTTTTTCACATCTCTTTTTCTTTCAGCGATGATCACATCCACCTTGATCGGATCAGTAGCCACAGCTGATGAAAATCCTCAGGTTCTGGCAAATCAGGCCTTCGGCATCCTTAAAGCGAAGTGCTACAGCTGTCACGGTGGAGAAGAAACCTACTCAGGATTACGCATCCTCGATCGCGATGTTCTGTTTGCCAATCGGACTGGTAAACCCTTCATTACATCAGGAGATCCAATCGCTTCCAAAATCTGGGAAGTGATTAAAGAGGACAACATGCCGGTTTCCCCGGACGATTATGTGACTCCTGTTCCACTGACCGCTGAGGAAAAAGAAACCTTGCGGAACTGGATTCTGGCAGGGGCTCCTATTCCAGAGTCTGGAGCCGATCGAGATCATATTTCCCGATTACAAGTATTACAGTGGATTGAAGAAGACACGGATGATCTCGACAGTCGGGATAAAGCGACTACCAAATATCTTTCTTTAGTTCATCTGCATAACAACCCGGAAATCTCTGAATACGATTTACGCTTGCACCGGGCAGCTTTATCCAAAGCTCTTAACAGCATCAGTCTTTCCGATGTCATTGTCCTGCCTAAAGCGATCGACAAATACAATACAGTTTATCGCATCGACCTGGACGACTATCGCTGGACAGCTCATAAATGGTCCCAAATGCTCGATCATTATCCCTATGGATTGATGCCGAATACCCGAAACAAAGCTGAATACGAACTATTTGAGGACATCGAACGAAACCTGGATGGCTATTTCGATTACTTCACCGATATCCGAGCCGACTGGTTCGTTGCCAAGGCAATTCGTCCGCCCTTGTACCATATGTTCCTCGACATTCCTGAATATGTTGAGGAGTTGGAAGCTCGTCTTGGCGTCAATCGCTTTCAGGATTTGAAAAAGGGAGAGGTCATTCGCGGTGGGGTGCTTGTGAGTGGAATTTCCAGCCAGAACCGAATTATGGATCGTCATCGTTCCAACTACGGATCCTACTGGATTAGTTATGACTTCCAGATCGAATCGGGAAAAGGAAACATTGCGCGCTATCCTTTGGGGCCGGATCATGGCGACGAAACCATTAACCGATTTTGCTTCACTCATGATGGTGGCGAAATTATTTATCGACTTCCCAACGGACTTCAAGCCTACATGCTGACGGATGACAAAGGCAAGAGAATCGATGTCGGACCAACCTCCATTGTTGCCGATGGTGCCAGGGTTTCCGGAACAACAGAAATTGTTAATGGACTCTCCTGCATTACCTGTCACAAACACGGCACCAAGAGATTCGACGATGTGATCAGCTTTTCGCATGCCGTTCGTCACGCCAAAGCTCGCGAATTAATCGATGAAATTTATGATGTCGATGCGATACAGAAAGTTCTGGAGCGAGATCGTCGCGATCATTTGCTCCTGCTCGTTGAAACCATCGGACCATTCCTGCAGGTTGGTGAAGATAAGGAGAAAGCGATTGAATCCTTCCCGGAACCGATTTCACTGGTCGCTCGACAATACGACAAAAACATGACGGTTGAAGACATTGCCTGTGAACTTGGCTATGAAAACTCTTCGAAAATCAATCTGAATGATGATGACTTGATCGACCTGGGATTAGGACTCCTGCGACCAGAATTTGCCGATCGACCAGCCGACCTGGTTTACAAACGTGCGATGTGGGATTCAATAGTTGGCGGCACCTCGGTTTACCAGGAAGCCTGCGAGGTGCTGGGCCTCGGCCAGCCGATTCTTCGAAAAGGAACTCTGAAATATTAAGTTATTCAGAGGAAGAAAGTCAGAATTCATTCGTTCTATCAACAGACAAACTTTTATAACAAACAATAAGGGCTTAACATCATGTTCTCACTTCTCGCGACCATTAGAAACAAAGTGTTTCTCGGATTGATTATTACTGGAGTTGCACTAAACGCATCTTCGACGGCTCAAGCCGGGATGTCCCTTAAGGACGCCTGCCAGGTCATCGCCGATACCGTTTGCAGTTATCTGGAACAGAAGGATGAAACCTCTGTCATGATCGGAAACTATTACGGTGGTAGCGGTCCTGAAATTCAACGTATTCTTAAAGTTCTGATAGAAGCCAAAGGCTTCGACACAAAAGATGGCATGACGCTTGAAGGCCGTTGTATCGCAATCGCAGGGGACGACTTGAAAATCCGCGTCGTCTCAACCTTGCTCAGCAGAAACTTCGAACCGATCACAACGATTCCCGTCACTCAGGATGTCGATCTCGTCATTGATGATAAATCCGACACCCTCAAAGGAACCGGCACCAATGTTGATGTAACCAAGTATCTTAAAGATAGTCGCATCGAACAGGAAGCTCTCAAAGAGGGCGTGAATGCGTCGCAAAAACGTGAGGAATACGTCAACAAGGAAATCGCCAAGTCCTATCAGGATCAAAATTCTGTCGATGATTATCAGCTTTCTACAGTTGTGGTCGACAATGCAAGTGTCTCGCCTGAAAGTGGCAGCGATTTTTCAGTCGAACTGCTGGTCAAAAATGAATATGGAGAGTTCGTCGAGAAGAAATCGTACCTTCACAAAGGCAAGCCCTTTGTCGACTACAACTTTGGTGATGTGATCGGTATCCGTGTTAACAATAAATCCGCTCACGATGTCGTGGTTGATGTATCCATTGATGGCATCTCTGTCTTCGAATACTCAGAAATTCCTGGCTACAAAATCAACAAACTATTCCTGGTCAACAAGCCGAATTACCAGACAGGCAAAGGTGGATCGCTACTTGTGAAAGGCTGGCACAAAACCGATCAGGAAGTCTATGAGTTTCTTGTAACCGATGTTGAAAACAGCGAAGCCGTCAAACTGAAGCGACCTCGTAATAATATCGGCCTGGTTACAGTTTTGTTCTACCCAGCCTGGCAGGTACCAGAGGAAAAACCCGGTTACTTACTTACGAAGAAATCCTCTACTCAGGATGGCGGGATGAAAAAAGGAGATACTGCAGGTGACAGCAAAAAACCAACCGCCCTGTATTTCGATCGAAATACTCCACTGGCCTCAATCGCAGTTCGTTACGATGTCAAAGTCGATCATAATGATGCACAATTGCCTAAGTAAGAGATTTTGAAGATTTAAAAGCCACCCATTTCACGGGTGGCTTTTTTTGTGTTCATCTGAATCATGTGAGTGAAGCGGAGAGCAGTTGCAACTAAGAACGTCTGCATTCACCTGTGAATCATCTGCCGCCAGGAGTTCAGACGAGGCCCATTGTAAAATCGCACTCTATGCTTCGCATTCAAATATGTGATATTGCCTGACAACAATTCCAAGAACACTCAGGAGAGTGAATGAACAACCCCGCTAACATCAACGCGGATTCTTATTTTTTGTTACGGCGCACTTTTGCTGATGATCAGCCGAGTGTTCAAATCCTTGATCCATCGGCAAAATCGTCAGGTATCCCGTCTGACTCAAGCGGCCATAAGCAAAGAGCGTTTCCAAGCTTCTGAGCACCCGTGCTTTTCGATCGGAATTTGTACAGACTCGGGAAACAAAATCCGGCCCTGGAAGAGTCAGTCTTGATTTCTCTATAGTTTGGCACTGGTGGTCCAGTAGCGATGCCCGTTCTTCTCCAGGAAGTTCAATAATGGATTTCATGAGTCACTGCTCCTATAAAAATCGACAAATCGCGGCACTCTGGTCAGGCATATCATCTGCTGGATCAGGATACCCCAAGGGTGCGTTCTACGAAGTCTTCGAACCGGCGGTTGCCCGCAGTAAAGTGAAGTGAATTGAATGGGCTTACACACCCAGGCACGGTATTTGGCTCAACGTCGCAGAATGCGAACTCATTGTGATGACACGGCAGTGCCTGGCCGGTCGTCGGATCGGCGAGTTGAATGACAAGATCGTGGCTTGGTCGGATCACATTACCGCGAAGCAGCGGGGCGTCAATGGGCAACTACAAGCCGACGAAGCATTCACCAAATTGGCGCGTGTCTACCCAAAATTAAGACTGGATGATGCACTGGATCTATCGCAAGAACAACATTTGCCACTTCGGAGATTTAAGGAGCGCTATGAGTCTGGAATAGTTGGTTGACTTGAGCGACGGCCGAGAGAGGTCCCAAAATCTCAGGCTGATCGACAAAATTCAAGGCAATGAAATTAGGCAACCGTTGGGCATTGCCGCTGGAAGAATAGGCTCCTCGTATTTTGGTCATCAGTGAGAAATAGTTATTGGTGAAAGTTGTCGAGGGGGGAAAAAAATAACTGGAGATATTTTCAAAGTAATTGAGCACAAACAATTTTTTCGACGTGTCCGATAGCTCAGAGGACTCCTTACGTCGGCTGGCATTGTACGGGTCCAGAACCGAGCGGTGATCATAATGATTTTCGACAGCATAGCCGTAAATCCAGGAAAATCCATCATCAAGATTTGTTGCTGACGGTAACTGATTTGAAGGAGTAATCGTTGGGTCGGGATAATAACAGCGATCGGAAAACACTGGCAGGCGGTGACCACTATCGACCATCCATTGCAAAGTGGGCCAACCATCGCTGGCAACATTCCAGGCCAACTGTCCATTCTGAGCAGCGTTCTCCCGGTCACTCCAGAAGACATAACCTGCTCCGGGAGTTGTGGTCATCAATCCGGCATCCTGAAACGCACTTTCCAGCAACTGTTTCGTGTTAGCGTATTTTTGATTGAGGTTTGAGCCAGGAGCACTTGGTCGCACACGTTCCTCCAGGAGTAATGTAACGACTTCGTTTGGATTGGCGTCCAGCCAGTCCTTGATCTCTCTCAGACTTCGAGAAAACAGTTCCCAGTTGAGTCTCCAATGGAGGAACTTCCCGGCTCCTTCGTGATCATAAACAACTTGGGATGTTCCATTCACCTCTCTCAAATAAAGATCGAGCATTAATGCGCGGACACCATTGACTTCCAACTGCCAGACAATCCCCTCGTTTTGCTGAGAAAACCACCAACCGGAACTGGATGCCGAAAAGGCATTGTGAGAACAAAGCCAACAACATTGATCGTACGTTGTCGATGCCTGCGGAAACACTGCTGTTGGCCGATACGACAGGACAGGGGATGAAGAGGGGCTGCCAGTGGGTGTTTGAGTCCATAGGGAGGTTCCGTCTGAAAAATTGAATGCATGTATTTTACCGTCAGCACCGGCAATGTAGATCACTTGATTGGCGATCAGCGGTGGGAGAGTACTGCCTTGCGAGAGGGAAGCGGGATTCCAGAGTTGAGAGTCGGTCCAACTTCCGTCATTAGCCTGAATCTGATAGGCAAAAACCTGCCCTGAGGTATTGGCGGTGAAGACTGCTCTGTTTCCATAAGTAGCAGAGGTTGCGATGAGGCCGGAACTCTGACCGGTATCTACTTGACTGACAGAGTTTCCAGTGTAGATATCGAGGATATGCAATATCCCCTGGGAATCGCCGACTAAAACTACCGATGATAAACCTGCGTTTGGGGCAGAGAGATTTCCTCCGGGAGCAAATTCCCACAGAATCAGAAGTTCTCCGTCAGCATCTGGAGTACTGGTCACGTCGAAAGCATAGACTGCAGTGCCTGAGGAAACCGTAAGGATGTTTCCCTGCAGTTGGCCAGAACAGGATCCGAATGCGGATGCTGTCATGGCTTTCCAGAGCAGTGTAGGAGTTCCACCTGCGATGCTGACACCATAAATCCCGGCATCACTCACAAGATACACCTCGGTTTGATCGACAGAAAGCAGCGTGGCAGACACGACTTTCTGTGTTCCCGAAGACAAATTCATAACGTTATAACTCATCGACTGCTGTGGGCTTTGTACATCGCTGATATCGAAACCGTAGAGATAGCCGGTCGAGACACCAATATAGAGTGTGTTCCCCGCGATTGCCGGTGTGCAATCGACACTGCCTGCCAAACTGACCGTCCCGGCAGCCCAATAGTCATTTCCCGTATTTGGATTGATTGCATGCAGCAACGAAGCTCCACTGGGATTGCTTTCACCGTAAAACAATAGTCCCTGAGCAGAGGCTGGGGGGGCGACCAGGCTGCCATACATCATTGATTTCTGGTGAGTCACTCGTCCATCAGTGGCATCAACCAGATAGACATTCCGTTGGTCATCTCCATAGGCGATCACACCTGCCCCTAAGGGAGTTGGCTGTTGCTGAAATGAAATCGTCAAATCATCCATCGCAACAATTGGCCCGGCTGGAACTGCCTGTTCTCCCGATACAGGAATCGGGTTGGCAGCCAGTGTGATTGTGCATGTTTGTGCTCCATTCGGAACGTTTGCCAAAAAACTTTGAGGAGACCAGGGTTGAACATTCACAGGAAGTCCCCCGCTTAATGAGTGTGTCACTGGCCCGCCTACGTCGAATTGGAATGTCACGGTGAGCCATTGGGACAATTCCGGTCGTCGGTCTGAAATCACATTCTTGATAGCGAAGGCGCATTGGATCACATTCATCGATTCCGGGATCGGGAGAGCAATCGTCTGAGGTTGCGTCGTGTATCCCCAGCTATCGAGCCGAAACAGTGTACTGAAATTGGCGATGCCGCTGTCGTTATCGTAAATCTGCTGCGGTAAAAGTGCTGAGGTGGAGGGTAAGGAAATCCAATCGTACTGGCTTAAATAATAGAAGAGTGGTTCATTGGAAATGATATCGAAGCTGGCCAAATAGGTATTCGGAGTCGCATCGTCTTGGGCAGTCGCCGCGGAGGAGGTTTCAATATTTTCCCATTGAATGCAAAGGCCTGAACCGCCCATTTGGGTTGCATTTCCAGCGGGGTAGGAAATGGTAATTGACGGCAAGGAGCCTGATGAGGAGCCTGAGTAACTCAACTCGATTGACAGTCCTGTTCCCACGAGTGACGTAACTGGAATCGGACTGCAGTAAGTTATTGCTGTCGTAGCAGTCACGGTTGCCAGCGTGATACCAGTGCTGGTCTTGACGACACACTGATAGGTCGTACCCGACTGGGGAACCGGAGGTGGTACCAAGCTGACCTCCAGTTCGGAGGGGGCCACATTGGGATTTTCATAACCTGCATATCCCACAATGTATCCAGATGGCATGGCTTACTCTTTTCAAATTTAAAGTCACGAAGTTGAGAATACTGATTCAGATCATCCATAAGAAATGCGTGTGTCCCCAATATAAGAGTGGAACAGTATTGAATGGAGGTTCAGAATCATATCGATTGACATTCACACCAGCCGGCCTGGGCTATCCATAAGGGGCAAATCGATCCCGGTATAACGGACCTCCGTTCGAATCAGCAAATGAGACCCACTTGCGTCTCTATATTCCAAGCCTGAATTCTTGTGGAAATTACTTATCGAAATGAATGTTTCCAGATATCCCTATATCGGGGTGAAAAGAATTATAATAATTATTTAATAAATTTATATTTTAAAATGGATTTTAAGAATAAATAGTTATATATTCCCTATGGTTGTTGATGGTTCAATAATGAATTTATCCTATATCTCCTATTTCAGCAGAAGTGCCAAAATATATATTTGCAGGTAAAACACTGCGTTTTTTGAGAGTGCAATAACTATCTTGCATGTTTGGTGTGCAAGTAATCGGTTATTTCTAAAGTGTAATTATAGATACAATGTGCATTGTAAGTGTTATTTAGATGTGTAATGTCTGATTACATGCAGTGAAGACAGGTGAATGTAAGTGTTGTAGGGTATTTATAGTAAAGACTTCCTTTGAGGAAACTATCATGAGTAAACCGCAGCTTGTTCCCAGTCGTAAGCGATCTGTTGAACGTTGGGAGTCTCTGGCTCGTGAAATGGCTCAGGCTCACAAGGAGGAGCCTGCTGCTCCGAAACAAAGAAGGCAGGGACGATTAACCGTGCTTGGGTCAGGGATCGGCAGCCTTGGCTTTCAGATGCTCGATGTGGAAGCGATTCGATCAGCGGATCAGGTGTTCTATTGTGTGGCCGACCCGGCTACTCAGGTCTGGCTCAAAAAACTGAGGCCGGATGCCTACGACCTGTACGTGTTTTACGAAGATACCAAACCCCGGTATCACACCTATGTCCAAATGTCTGAGGCGATGTTGCACTATGTTCGCCAGGGGCAGCATGTCGTAGGGATTTATTATGGGCATCCGGGGGTCTTTGTTCTTTCCACGCACCGATCAATTGCTATCGCCCGTCGCGAGGGTCACATTGCTCAAATGAAACCCGGGGTCTCTGCACTGGATTGTCTTTGTGCTGATTTGGGCGTTGATCCCAGTTATCCAGGGATGTCGACTTTTGAGGCTACGGATATGCTGGTCAGGCAGCGAAAAATTGATCCAACCCTGCATGTAGTGCTCTGGCAAGTAGGTGTTGTAGGAGAAATGGGATATCGACGTCGAGGCTTTATTAACGATGCTTTCCCGGTATTGATTGAGTATCTTCAGGAAACCTACGGTCCTGATCATGAAGTTACCCATTATATCGCTTCACGTTATCCGACCATTCCTCCAACAATTCAACGGTACAAGTTGAGCGAACTGCATCGCTCGAATGTGAGATCGCAGATTACTGGGATTTCCACATTCTACATCGCTCCTAAGGATTCGGTGGAAACCAATCTGGAAATGGCAATACGACTCGGACTGGCAAAGCCGGATAGTAAGGTCGGTTCGCCTAAGAAAACTCGAGCCATAGATCAGTATGGGGTGAGAGAGAAAGAGGCGGTCGAGGCATTGGCTGATTTCCACGTTCCCCGGGATTATCAGTATCAACGAGTCACCAGGGCTGCTGAATTTGTGATTGAATTGTCCCAGAATCTAAAACTGCAGGCTCTCTATGCATTCGCTCCCAAGGTGGCTGTTTCCACTCAATATTTCCCGGGACTCACTCCTCGGGAAATTGCCTTGCTGGCCAGCCGACGCGACGGTCACCTGCAAATCGCCTGTAAAGGAATGACGGTGACTCCTTCTGGAAATGAACAGTTTGTGATCGCCGTTCTTTCCAAACCTTCGCTGGCAAAATCGTTTTTTGCAGTACTCAAGAGTAACTACAATAGTTCCGAGGGATTGAATACGGTCGATCAGTGGATCAGTTCTCAGGGATACCAGGCAACGATCGAAAACTTTTCTTCGGCAGCGACTTCGGTCAGTCAAAGTATGCTTTTGCCCTGGAGTGGAGTCTACACGAACGGCGACGAATCCCTTGTGCTGACCGTTATTGGTGATCCAGTAAGCAATACCAACAGTGTCGTCTACGCGAATCTGTCCCGGATCAAGAAATTCAGCTTCAGCAACGGGACTCTCTCCTGGAATGCGAGTGACGGTAACCCGAATAACGGAATCATTACCTTTACAATGCCTCCTTCGACCAGTTCCGACTTTACCCGTTCGTTGAGTGGGAAATACTGGGCTGCCACAGACAACGAGCCTTCCTCGAACAATTTGACAGCCAGCGAAGCGGACTTGGGAAGCGGAAGCCCGATGCAGGTTTGGACGGGGCAATATGCAACTCAAGTTACCGGTGATGGCAAAACCTGGCTGCAGGGACCGGAGATCACAGTTTGCATTCCAGAACCCGGGAGCGCCAGTAGCGATCCCTTTCTGACTGTCGGGAGTACCACTGTCAATACCGGGACTTATGCAAACAATACTTACACTTGGGGAACTGGCAACTCGCTGGAGTTTGCGGTCGATCCCAAAACACCGACCAATAAAACGATTTCCGGAACCCTCTCGGAATATTGGAGTGGTGGTACTAACACGACCGGGGCAACCACACCCTCCTATGACCAACCCTACCGTGGCCAATACATGGGGCAGGCTCTGCAGTCCGGGACCTGGAGTTCGTCGATTACCCTATACTGGGACAGAAACGTTCTGACGATCGGGCAGACCGTGATTCCGGGAGCGATTTTTTCAAACGGTGTTCTCAGCTGGAGTACCGGATCGGCAGGGTATACCAACGGCTCGTTGACGTTCCAAATCGACGCCAGCACCAATCAACCGACATTCCAGGGGGTCACCTGGGAGGCTGGGACACAGCCAACCAGTCCTAATCTCCGTGGGGCTTTTGCTTCCCTCATGTTGCAGTCCTATTCCGGAAATTACCCGACTATACTAGGGAACGCTGCTGGGCCCGCGCTCTATATTCAAGGGGAACCGCCACCAGCTGTGAGCGCTGTTTTCTATGGCGGCAATCAAATCAGTCCGACTCCTCCTTTCATTAACGATCGAATGCAGGCGACGGTTGATTCGACTACTTCGTTTGATATTACGTTCTCCTATGATTCCACTGCACAGACCCGCAAGTTCATCGGCTCGCTGACGCAGTCCGGGACGCCACAAAATTGGAGTTCCGCCGCCGCGACCAACGACATCCGCTTGTGGACCGGAACATATCAAACGAGTGTCAAACAAAGTGATGGGACCTTTGCGCCGGACCCGGTCGAATTAGAGATCTCTTCATCAACCGATGGTAGCTCCATGACAATTAAGCTTTCCTCGGGTGATTCCACCGTTACGATTGTGAATCCTGCTTATAACAGTTCCTACAGCACGCTTTCCTGGCCAGACAATAGTGGAACTCCGGAGAACAATGCCTATTCCAATGCTGCCATTGCATTCAGCACAGATGCAGCAACAAACACCAAGTTTTTTCAGGGCAACTTTTGGGGGCAAGGCGATTCTCCCCCTGCCTCTGGAACTAACTGGAAGGGGCAAATTCCACCGACACCTCCCCCTGTTACACCAACGGGAGGAGGGGATAAGGTCGCAGTTATCGCTGTGCTTGCAGCCATCGGCGGAATAGGAGTCCTTGGAACAATGGGATACCTGATTTCCAGATGCGTTCAGGCCCGTTCTCTGGCCCGAATGGGTTACCGTACTGTGGAATTGAATGAAAATTGCATGAAATGTAAACAGGATTGAAAGGTCTCTTCGATGTGCAAAGCAAACCTACTCGCTACCGGTGCCAATCCCTGTCAGGACCAGGAAGATGATGCAGAAGAAGAGAATGAAGCTGAAGGTGAGGAACTCGACTCATCGACCGAAATGAACCCTTCCGACTTCGACGTGGAGGCTGGGGCTGAACCTGACCCGATCGATCCACCAGATGTTGACGTCGACATTGATACAGACGTTGACGTCGACACCGACGTGGTCACCGATACTGATGTCGTGACTGATACAGATGTGGATGTTGATATCGATATTGATGTGGATGTCGATATCGATTTTGGAGTGGTCGTCGACATTGATATCGATGTTGATATCGACATCGATACCGATGTGGTTACCGATACCGATAACGTGACTGACACAGATGTGGTCACTGACACCGACACGGTGGTCGTGATTAAAACGTAATTGACCGGGAGTCGGTCAAGACCCAAATCAAAGTTCCATTATCCCATTGACTGAATTGGCAGTACGATCAATTCTGGAGGTTGAAAAAGGCGTCCATGAAACAGCAGTGGGGTGAGACAAGATTCCGTCTGGCGTGGCCGGAGGCCGAGGGGGCTATGTCCCAGGCATTGCTGATGCGCTATGATCGGAATCGGTTTCCCTTCGATGATATTCTGGCAGAGATATTGCAGGTTCCGTCATTGGCCGAGATGCACGAAGTGATTCTCAATTTGCAGAGAGGTTTGGGACGACGAAACGAACTGCTCAGTGATGACAATTACCTCTTACGAGAACGATTGAATAAGATCCCGGACGATGCTCCGTTTTACGAACAGTATCGGCTGTTTGTCGAGCAGGAACTGGCGATGACGTTGGGAGAGCGAATTGCCTACACAGCCCATCCGACATTTCGTGTTCACATGCACGGCACTCCGAGCGTCAGTACCTGGCATCGGGATATTGATGTCACCGGTAGACGCGATCAAGTGACGGTCTGGATACCTCTGGTTGATGTTGGCGGTTCAAATTCCGTTTGGGTGGAAAGTCACTATGAACGGGGGGATTATGCCCCCATCAGTATCAGGCACGGAGAGTTGCTGTTGTTCGACAGCGGCGGCCTCATGCATGGTAGCGTTTACAACAATTCAGGTGTGACTCGAGTCAGTCTCGACTTTCGCATCTCATCGGACCAGTCAGACACCAGTTGGTTGTTCAATCAAATATTAGGACTTCAGCCAAAATTGCTCTCCCCTGAGCCACCGAAAGTGACCAGCAAACAACTGGCGATGCTGGCAGCCCCGCAATGAGAGAGCGGGATTCGGAGAAAAACCACTGAATTTTTATTTCTAGAAGATCAAGGAATTAACAATGACAGACGAATCTCAAGTGAATCCTGATGTGGATGTCGACGTCGACGTCGATATCGATACTCTGTGTGTTGATGTCGATGTTGATATTGATGTGGATACCGTAAGTGATACCGATTCTGTCGGAATGGCAGAGGAAACAACCAATGTGGACGTTGATGTCGATTTTGATGTCGACGTTGTAATAGACGTGCAGATCGATACTGGCGTTGTTGTTGACATCGATGTCGATACAGACGTTGATGTCGATACGGATAACGACGTCCAGACCGATGTGGACTCGCCATAATCGATACTCTTCGCCCTGCGGTCTGCCATAACATTCTGGACTTTATCTCACGTGTTTTCTTCATGCCAGATCGGAAAACGACTTTCCAGTTTTGGCACCGATTTTGCCAATGCATGGGTGAAAGCGATCCGAAGAACTCAACGACGATACGACCATCGACTCCGTCAACTCGTTCAATCGCAAGATCATGTCGATCTGGCTCGTGAATATGGTGTTCCAGTATCGACTGCGCGGGCTTGGCTCCAGAAATTGGCCGTGGATGTCGTCAAACTGGATATGCTCAACGAGGAAACTATTCAACGACAAAACAAAGTTCTGCAACTCCGACAAAGGTTTGCATGCGGTGATCGACAATTTCTCACGCCGTATCCTGACATGGCAAGTCCAGGGGAGTTTTCAGACCG
The DNA here is from genome assembly GCA_002359185.1 of Planctomycetaceae bacterium UBA2671. Taxonomy (GTDB): domain Bacteria; phylum Planctomycetota; class Planctomycetia; order Planctomycetales; family Planctomycetaceae; genus Rubinisphaera. The sequence continues at coordinate 334 of DEML01000096.1, read as the reverse complement.
GGATCACGGCACAACTGCTCTTGGGCGCCTCTGAGAATTTCAACGCACAAGCTAATGAGGTCGTGACAGAGGCGTGGAGAAATTCTACAAGGCCGTAAACAAAGTCATTGAAAATAAGCTATTAAAGCATTTGCGGCTCAGACTGATATCCGATTCTCAAATTCTTTGATTGAGTCCTGGTGGCAAGTGCTCAAGCACTAATGGGTGTATTAGACCATTTTCAAATGGTATCTGCAGTCGCTTGGACCTCAGATGCCCTGAAAACGCTGTGTTTGCTCCTGCTATGCGCTGCAGGTAATTATTGAATATGCTCTAAATTTGACTTTCGCACTTT